>NZ_JAIUIF010000003.1:0-491587 GCF_020165475.1 Mesorhizobium sp. BR1-1-15
CCCCTACTCCCCTACTCCCCTACTCCCTCTCGTATATCCCACATGAACCTGCTCTATGCCGCCTTTGCCTTCCTTCTGGCGCTCGTCTTTGGCCTTGTCGGCATCACCCGCGTCGGCTCCTGGCTGATCGAGCGCCGCAACCCGGCCGTCGGCGAATTCATCGACATCGATGGCGCGCGCATCCATTATGTCCACGTTCCTGGCCACGCCAAGGCCGACCTGCCGCCTGTTGTCTTCATCCACGGCGCCAGCGCCAATCTCAGGGATCAGATGCTGCCGCTCAGGCCGTTGCTCGAAGGGCGCGCCGAATTGCTGTTCTTCGACCGGCCGGGATTCGGTTGGTCGGGACGCGGGCCCGGCAACAACAAGGATCCGTGGTCGCAGGCCGACACCGTCGCCGCGCTGATGGACCATCTCGGCATGAAGCAGGCTATCATCGTCGGCCATTCCTTCGGTGGCGCGGTGACGACCGCCTTCGGCCGCGAGCATGCCGACAAGACGCTCGGACTGGTATTCCTGGCACCGGCAACCCATCCGTGGCCCGGCGGCGCAACCGCCTGGTACTACGACCTGACCACCATTCCGGTGATCGGCCGGCTGTTCTCCGAAACGCTGAGCTATCCGGCAGGAATGCTGCGGATCGCCGACGCTACGACCTGCGTCTTCTCGCCCAACAAAGTGCCGGACAATTATGTCGCCGAGGCCTCGATCCCGCTGGTGCTGAGACCGTCGGCCTTCCGCGCAAATGCCAGCGATGTCGCCGGCCTCTACCGCTATGCGCTTGGGGCCGCGCCGCGCTACGCCGAGATCAAGGCGCCGACCGTGGTCATCTCGGGCGATCGAGACAAGGTCGTCTATGCCCATATCCATTCGGTCGGCCTCGAGCGCAACATTGCCAGCGCCGAACTGGTCTGGGTGCGCAATCTCGGCCACAAGCCGGACTGGATCGCGTCTGATCTGGTCGTTGGCGCCATCGAGAAGGCCGCCGGCAGGAGTGTGGATCTGGAGGCGATGGCAAGGGCGGTGGAAGCGCGGATCGCCGGCGATGCCTATGGCGTCGGCAAATGCGCCGACCTCAAGGAACCCGAAGCGGAGTTGGCGCCGACCTGATGTGCGTCTTCCGAAAATGGTCGTCGAAAAAGGGTATCGGGGCCAGAGCGGCATGTACGTCCTCAAACACGGCATAAAGAAAAATCCCGAAAAATTCTGGGCGCTGCCGGACCGCATCTTCTTCGGTTACGGCGCCTGCCCCATCCTTGCGGGCGCCTTTCTCAGCTATCCTCCCCTGGACGGATTTTACGGCGAGCGGATCATCCCAAGCGGGAACGATTCCGGAAACCATATCTATGTGACCAACGGCGTGATCGCCTTCGACTACCATGGCTATTCCAGCCGCGAACGGCTTCTGGAACACCACAAACGAGGATGGGCTTCGCACAGCGCCGACTGGCACTGCACGCTGGAAAAGGTCGATTTCGATCTGCTCGACACTGCCGAACTTAATCGGCGAAAGATGCGGGGACCGGATCAATACCTGCAAGATCCCATACCCCGCGCGCGTCGCTTCCTTCAGCGCATTGACCACGCCGCAGCGGCAACAAGAGCTCTCAAGATCGCAACGCGGTGAAGCCCTGGGGCGGGCTTATCGGGTGCCCAAGTCCGAACCGACATAGGCGATGCGCAGCATATTGGTCGAACCGGGCGTCCTTAGCGGCACGCCGGCGGTGATGATGACGCGGTCGCCGGGCTTGCCGAATTCCTCTTCAAGCGCGATGCGGCAGGCGCGATCGACCATGTCGTCGAGATCGGTGGCATCGGGGGAGACGACGCAGTGCGTGCCCCACAGCAGCGACAGCCGCCGCGCCGTGTTGACGATCGGCGACAGGGCCACGATCGGCACCTGCGGGCGCTCGCGCGCGGCGCGCAGGCCCGTGGTGCCGGAAGCCGTGTAGGTGATGATCGCCGACAGTTTCAGCGTCTCGGCGATTTCGCGGGCCGCCAGCGAGATCGCATCGGCGCCGGTTGCTTCAGGCTCGGAACGCTGGGCGTTGATGATGCCTGCATAGGTCGGATCGGTTTCCACCTTGGTGGCGATGCGGTTCATCATCGCCACCGCTTCCACCGGATAGGCGCCCGCGGCCGATTCGGCCGAAAGCATGATGGCGTCGGCGCCTTCGAAGACGGCGATCGAAACGTCGGAGACTTCCGCGCGGGTCGGCACGGGCGCGGTGATCATCGATTCCAGCATCTGCGTGGCGACCACCACCGGCTTGCCGGCGCGGCGCGCTGCGCGCGTGATCTGCTTCTGGATCCCGGGCACGGCTTCCAGCGGCATCTCGACGCCGAGATCGCCGCGCGCGACCATCAGCGCGTCTGAGAGTTCAATGATTTCGGCCAGACGGGCAACCGCCTGCGGCTTCTCGATCTTGGCCATGATCAGCGCCCGGCCGCGTGCGATCTTGCGCGCTTCGGCCAGGTCCTCCGGCCGCTGCACGAAGGACAGCGCTATCCAGTCGACGCCGGTGGCGAGCACCGCGTCGAGATCCCTGCGGTCCTTCTCGGTCAGCGCGCCGACCGGCAGGTCGGTATCGGGCAGGCTGACGCCCTTTCTGTCGGAAATCGTGGTGCCGGCAACGACGGTGCAGACGATCGCCTTGCCATTGGCCTTCACCGCTTTCAGCTCCAGCTTTCCGTCGTCGATCAGCAGCCGGTGGCCGGCCTCGACCGAACTCAGGATTTCGGGATGCGGCAGATAGACCCTGGCCGCGGTGCCGGGCTCGGGATTGTCGTCGAGCGTGAAGGTCTGGCCGACGGTCAGCACCTCCTTGCCGTTGGCGAACTTGCCGACGCGCAGCTTGGGTCCTTGCAGGTCGGCAAGGATGCCGATCGGCCTTCCGACCGTCTCCTCGACGGCGCGGATGCGTCCGACCAGCGTGCGCATCAACTCGTGATCGGTATGGCTCATGTTGATGCGGAACACATCGGCGCCCGCTTCGAACAGCTTCTTCAGCATTTCCTCGGAAGAGGAGGCCGGACCGATGGTGGCTAGGATCTTGACCTTGCGGCTGCGTCTCATTGACTGTTTGTTCCCGGGGCGGCTGGCGCGCCTCCCGTTGCGGGGTCGTCGGTTAGCTGGACCATCCAGCTTGCCTGCTCGCCCGTGTCGTATTCCTGGAATCCGGCGCGCTGGAAGCCCCGGGCGACGCAATCGGTGACGCCGGCGATCTTGAACTCTTTTTCAGCCACGCACATGTTGATCGGGCCGTCCCAGCGTCCGCCGCGTTCGGCGTCTTCTGCATAAAGATAGTAAAACCTTGATGACAGCGGCCCTTCGATCAGCGTCTTGCAACTCGATCCTTCGATGTGCCACCAGCCCTCGGTGATCCAGCCGGCCTTGGCACGATAGCCGATGCCGACGCCGACCAGGTTTTGCGTCGCGTTGCAGACGCGGAAATCAGCGCGGGCGGGCGAGGCCGCAACCATCGCGGACAAACCCACGGCGAGCGTCAGGAGCGGCATGGCGAAGGCGAAGCGCACGCGCCGCCCGCCGGCGGAACTCATCCTGAAACCCCTCAAGAACCACATCAGCATCTCTCTGCGCCCCTTTTCGGAAAAGTCCGGGCGCATGTCAACGCGCCGTTTTGTCCAATTCCAATCGATTTAAGAAGGCTCCCGGCGCGCGATCCGTCGCCCCTTGCCAGATTTCAGCGGAAACCTTGGCCAAACAACGGCATTGCGCCCGCGTCGTCTTCGTGGAAAGACGATAGCATCCTCCCCGGAAGCCAGCGAACAGACCATTTCCCGCCAATGACCCGATCCACAGTTTTCGCGCCTTTCGATGTCGTCGAGGGCGACCGCAAGCGGGGCATGGTGCTGTTGGCCGACCATGCCCGCCGCGACCTGCCTGAAGACTATGGCAGCCTTGGCCTGCCGGCGGCGGCGTTCGACCGCCACATCGCCTATGACATCGGCGTCGAGGCGGTGACGCGCGAACTCGCTGCGTTGCTCGATGTGCCAGCGGTGCTCGCCAATTTTTCGCGGCTGCTGATCGATCCCAATCGCGGCGAGGATGATCCGACGCTGATCCGTCAGCTCTATGACGGCACGGTCGTGACGGGAAACTATCCCCTCGCCCCGGAGGAGCGCGAAAGGCGGCTTGACCGCTTCTACCGGCCCTATCACGACGCCGTCGGCGCCATGATCGCCTCGGTCGCGCAGGCTTCCGGCAAGGCACCCTTCATCTTCTCCGTGCATTCCTTCACGCCGGTCATGCAGGGCAGGCAGCGGCCGTGGCATGTCGGCGTGCTGTGGGACCGCGACGACCGCGTGGCGCGGCCGCTGATCGACATGTTGGCCGCTGACAAAAACCTCGTTGTCGGCGACAACGAGCCCTATGACGGCGCGCTGCGGGGCGACACCATGTTCAGGCACGCCATCGTCAACGGCTATGCCCACGCGCTGATCGAAATCCGCCAGGACCTGATCGCGACCGGCGGGGATGCGCTTTCGTGGGCTGAGCGTCTGGCGCCGATCGTTGACGCGATCGATCGCCGTCCCGATATACACCAAGTGAAGATGTTCGGCTCGCGCACCGGGCCGTTATGAGGAGGTTTCGATGACCGAACTCAGCGACGAACAGAAACGCGACTTCGAGGCCGCCGCCTTTCGCCGGCTGGTGGCGCATCTGCGTGAGCGTGGCGACGTGCAGAACATCGATTTGATGAACCTCGCCGGCTTCTGCCGCAACTGCCTGTCGAACTGGTATCGCGAGGCCGCGGAAGCCGAAGGCGTCGATCTCAGCAAGGACCAGTCGCGCGAGATCGTCTACGGCATGCCTTACGCGCAATGGCAGGCGCTGCACCAGACCGAAACCTCCGACGCCAAGAAGGCCGAATTCGAGGCCAGGCGACCCAGAGACCACTAGGTGGTCTCTCACGTCCTCGATTACCCTAGGCGTTCGTTTGGCCCAAATGCTTCCCGAGCGCAGCGCTTGACTGAAAATTGAATCGATCTAATTTGCCGCGCAAAGCCACTTTCTGACCGGATTCGCCTATGAACGCGTCGAATGCAATGCAGACCGCCATTCGCGGCCGCTGGGCCGTGGCGGCCATCTTCCTCGCCAACGGCTTCCTGACCGGCAGCTGGGCGCCGCAGATCCCGGTGTTCCTGACCCGCCTGGACATTTCCAAGTTCACTCTGGGGCTTTTGATCCTGCTGTTCGGCGCCGGCGCCGTCACCGCCATGACCTGGTGCGGTCACCTGATTTCGAAACACGGCTCGCGCACCGTGCTGCGCTGGTTTGGCCTCTGCGGCAGCCTCGGTCTGCTGGTCGTGGCGCTGGCGCCCAACGTGCCGCTGGCTGCCGTCGCCATGTTCATCTTTGGCGGCTCCATCGGCGGCATGGATGTCGCCATGAACGCCAATGCGGTGGTGGTCGAGCGGCGGCTGTCGCGCGCGATCATGTCCTCCTCGCATGGCTTCTGGAGCCTCGGCGGTTTCGCCGGCGGTGCCCTTGGCGGCTTTGCCATCCAGAATTACGGCCACCTCGCCCACGCCGCGGTGGTGACGGCGCTTGCCTTAGCGGCGATCGCGGCGGCGGTGCCCTATATCGTCGCCGAGGGCAGGCCGCAGGCTGCGGAGCATCATAAATTCACCTTGCCGGGAAACCCGCTGGTCTACTTCGTCGGCCTGATGGCGCTGCTGACGATGGTCTCCGAAGGCGCCGTACTCGACTGGGCAGCGCTTTATCTCAGGCAGGAACTCGGCGCCGATCTCGCCATTGCCGGTCTCGCCTACGCCGCCTTTTCCGGTGTCATGGCGATCATGCGTTTCTTCGGCGACGGCGTGCGCAATCGTTTCGGGGCCGTGACGACGTTGCGCGGTTCGGCGATCATCGCTGCCGCCGGCATGCTGATCGCAGGCCTGTCGCCCTCACCCTGGCTTGCCATCTCCGCCTTCGCTCTGTGCGGCTTCGGCATCGCCAATATGGTGCCGATCATCTTTTCGGCCGGCGGCAACCAGGAAGGCATGTCATCGGGCACCGGCATGAGCGTCGTCACCACCATGGGCTATTCCGGCATCCTCGTGGCGCCCTCGGCGATCGGCTTCGTCGCCGAGCATTCCAGCTTCGGCCCGATCTTCATCGCCATGTCGGGTCTGCTGATCGTCGTCCTGCTGATGGCCGGATTAGCTCATCGCGCCGAATTCGCTCCCGACGCGGCGCCGGCCGAATAGCGTTTCAGTTCCTCGTGAAGGAAATCCGCCACGCGTCGGATGCGCACGCTGGTGCGCACGTCGCGATGCATGGCCAGCCACACCGGCAAGCTGGGCAGCGGCAGGCCCGGCAGCATCTTCTCCACCAGGGGGTCCCGCTCGGCCAGCGGCTCCTGGCCGAGGCCGATGCCGTTTCCCGCCCGCACCGCCTCCCAAAGCACGATCTGGTTGTCGGCCCGGAAGCGAAAACTGTTCCGCGTGACCGATATGCCGAAATGCGTAAAGCCTCGGATCATCTCGTCGCTCCGGTCGAAGCCGATCAGCGCGTGGTCGAGCAGGTCGGCCGGCTCGCGCGGGCGGCCGCACCGGTCGAGATAGGCTAGGGAAGCACAGGCGCAGAGCGCGATATCGCAGACCTTGCGCGCCACCAACTCGTTCTGTGTCGGCTTGACCATGCGGATGGCGATGTCGGCATCCCGGCGCAGCAGGTTCTCGAGCTGGTTGGAAGCGACGATCTCGACCTCGATGCCGGGCTCCTCGATGCCGAGCCGCGCCATCATGTCGGGCAGCACATAGGCCGCCACCACCTCGCTGGCGGCGATGCGCACCGTCCCTTCGATCGCTTCGACCGAACCCAGCGCCAGCCGTGAAAAAGCGCTCGCCTGCTCGCTCACCGCCTTGCCGCGCTCGAAGAGAGTGGCCCCGGCTTCGGTCAGCGCGTAGCCGCTTCGCCCGCGCCGGAACAGGATGACGCCGAGCGCTTGTTCTAGTTCCGAGATGTGGCGGCCAAGCGTCGGCTGGCTTGCCGATAGCTTTCTCGCCGCGGCCGACAGGCTGCCGGTCTCAGCGACCGTGACGAAGCTCTTGATCAGGTTCCAGTCGATATCAGCCATTCACAACTGAATATCAGAACTGCACACATGGTCAATTTCAATTCATTGGTGAGGCAATCATATTCGGCCTGCAAACATCGATACGCCCTGCAACAAGCCAATCAGGAGTAACCCAAATGACCAGGATTGCACTCACCGCCGCTGCCCTCCTCATCGCCGCCAACGCCGCTTTTGCAAGCAGCGACAAGTTCGGCTCGAACAATGCCAGCCAGACGCCTGTCGCCAGCAAAGACAAGACGATCACCACATCGATCGAGAAGTCGAATGCAATCATCCGGAAGCCGGTCGTCCAGGGCAGCAACCGCGACCTCTTCGGCAACCGCTGAACAGACGCCGAGATATCCCCAAGGCGGTGGGCTTGTCCCGTCGCTTCACAGCAAACAGGAGACGAAGAATGACCAAGATTGCAATCCTCGGCGCCAATGGCCGGCTCGGCCGCGTGGTCGCCAAGGCCTTCATCGACGCGGGCTATGATGTCCGCGCCATCACCCGCACCGGCAAGGTGCCGGCTGAGCTTGCAGGCGCGACGGCCGTCGCCGGCGATGCGCTGGACCGCGAGTCTCTGATCCGCGCGACGCAGCGCGTCGACATCATTTTCAACGGCCTGAACCCGATCTACACCGACTGGGGCAAGTGCCTGCCGATGGCCGAGAATGTCATGACCGCCTGCCGAGCCAACGGCACGCTGCATCTCTTCCCCGGCACCGTCTACAATTATGGCTCGCCGATGCCGGCGGTGATCACGGAAGACACGCCGTTCCATCCGACGACCGAGAAAGGGCGGATCCGCTGCGCCATGGAGGAGCTGTTCCGCCGTGAAGCTGAGGCGGGTCGGGTGCGCACGATCATTCTGCGCGCCGGCGATTTCTTCGGCGGCACCGGCAACGGCTCCTGGTTCGACCTCGTCGTCGCCGCCAAGATGAGCAAGGGCATCTACACTGCGCCCGGCCCGGCCGATCTGGTGCATGAATGGGCCTATCTGCCGGATTTCGCTGTCGGTTTCGTCGCACTGGCGCGCAATCTCGACAAGCTCGGCTCTTACGAGGCGCTGAATTTTCCGGGCCATGCCGTCACCGACATCGAGATCAAGACGGCCGCCGAAAAGGCGCTCGGACGCAAGCTTAAACTAAGCTTCATGCCCTGGTGGGTGCTGCGCGCCGGCAGCCCGTTCGTGGCGATGTGGCGCGAGATCGTCTCGATGTCCTATCTGCGTTTCGAGGCGCACCGGCTGGCCTCGGCGCGACTGAACGAGATCATCGGTGAAATCCCGCACACCCCTCTGGACCAGGCGGTGCACGAAGCCTTGCAGGATATCGGTATCGCCGTCGCGCCGGCCTGGCACCAAGCAGCGTGATTGCCGAGCGTGCCGAAAAGACGGGAACGGCGGGCCCGGCCGCAAATCGTTGCCGGTCAGATCCGGCCCATCAGAAGCAGGATAAGCACCACGACGAGGACGACGCCGACGATGCCCGACGGCCCGTAACCCCAGGAGCGCGAATGCGGCCATGCCGGCACCGCGCCGATCAGGATTAGGATCAGGATGATGATGAGAATCGTGCTGATCGTCATTTTAGAGCCCTCGCCGTCTGGTTGAATCCGAGGGAACAATGCAAAAGGCGCCCGGTAGTTCCCGGGCGGCCTTTTGGTCGGGCTTGCGAAACCGCTCTATTCGGCGGCCTTCGGGAAGGCGATTGCCGGCTCGGCGTCGCCATCGGCTGCTGGCTCCTGCGAGATCTCTCCCTTGCCGCGTCGCAACAGCCGGCTGAACCACCCTCGCCGCGCGCCGGGCTTGACCTTGGCGCGGGTGAACACCATCAGCATCGACGGCGTCACAACCAGCGTCAGCACCGTGGCGAAGGACAGGCCGAACACGATCGCCGAGGACAGCGAAATCCACCATTGCGTCGACGGCGCGTTGATCGTCGTCTCATGATGGAAGATTTCAAGGCCGAGACCGAAGGCGATCGGCAGCACGCCCAAGATAGCCGAAACCGCCGTCAGCACCACCGGGCGGGCACGCTCACGGCAGGTCTGCAGCACCGCTTCCATCTTGTCCCAGCCCTCCTCGCGCAGCCGGTCATAGGTGTCGATCAGCACGATATTGTTGTTGACCACCACGCCGGCCAGCGCGATGACGCCGATGCCCGACATGACGATGCCGAACGCTTCGCCTGTCAGAAGCAGGCCCAGGAACACGCCGATCGTCGCCATGACCACGCAGGACAGCACCAGCCAGACGCTGGTGAACTTGTTGAACTGCGCCAGCAGCACCAGGAAGATCAGGAAGATCGCCGCGCCGAAGGCCTTGCTGAGGAAGGCGCTCGCTTCCGCACTGTCCTCGTTGGAACCGGCGAGCTTCCAGCGGATGCCGCTGCCGAGATCCATGTCCGAGACCGCCTTGGTCACCTGCTCCTGTACAGCTGCGACCTGCGCTCCGGCGGCGACATTGGCCTGCACGACGACGGTGCGCGCGCCGTCGATGCGGTTGAGAATGCCGACCGTCGGCTCGGGCTTGCGCACGACGAAGTTCGAGATCGGCACCGACCCTTGCGACGTCTGCACCCTGAGTTCGTCGAGCGTCGACAGCGTGCGCCGGTCTTCCGGCAGGCGCAGGCGGATGTCGACGGCATCGTCGGCGCCCGCCGGCCGGTATTCCGACAGCTTCAAGCCGTTGGTCACCAGCTGCACCACGGTGCCGACCGAGGTCGGGCTGATGCCGTATTGGGCGGCCTTGGCGCGGTCGACCTCGAGCGCCCAGTCGACGCCGGGCGGCGGCAGGCCGTCCGAAATGTCGATGACGTTGGGCACCTTGGCGATCCGCGCCGCCACCGCGCGCGCCTTGTCGTCGAGCCCCTTGGGATCGGCGGCCGAAAGCCTGATCTGGATCGGCTTGCCGGTCGGCGGACCTGCCTCCGGCACGCGCACCTCGACATCGACGCCGGGAATGCCGGCCATGACGCCGCGCAGGTCGCTGAGGATCTGGTTGGCGGACTTGCGCTCGCGCCAGTCGACGAATTCGTACTGGATCACGCCGACGACGTCCTCGGGAATGTCCTGGCCGCCGCCCTGAGTCTTGCCGGCGCGTGTATAGACCGATTTCACGCCCGGCCAGCCGAGCAGCCTGTTCTCCGCCGTCCTGGTGGCGGCATCCATCTCGGCCAGCGAAAGATTGCCGCGCGCATGCACGTAGAGCAGGCCGTAGTCCGGCTCGACGCTGGGGAAGAACTCGACGCCGGCGCCGTATTTCGAATAGGCGTAGCCGACGCCGAACAGCAGCGCCACGGTGAGCACCAGGACGGTGATCGGGAAGCGCACCGCCTGCTTGACGATGGCCATGTACCAGCCGTCGCGGTTGTCGTCCTCGTGATGCTTCGGCGCCTTGGCGAAGATCGCGCCCAGCGTCGGCGCGAACACCAGCGCATAGAGCATCGAGGCCGACAGCGTGACGATCAGCGTGATCGGCATGTATTTCATGAAGTCGCCGATGATGCCGGGCCAGAACAGCAGCGGCGAGAACGCGGCGATGCGCGTCATCGTCGCCGCGATGACCGGGCCGGCCATGCGCTTGGCGGCGAGCGCGAAGGCATCCGCCTTCGGCATGCCTTCGCTCATGCGCCGCTCGGCGAACTCGGTGACGATGATGGCGTCGTCGACCAGCATGCCGACAGCCAGGATGAGGCTGAACAGCACGATCATGTTGATCGTGTAGCCCATCATGGCAAGCAGCAATATGCCGATCAGGAAGGACGATGGTATGGCCAGCCCGATGAGCAGCGAGGCGCGGCCCGACAGCGCGTAGAGAATGACGATGAACACCAGGATCACGGCGATCATGACGTGGTTCTGGAGGTCACCCAAGAGCTGGTTGACGAAGACCGACTTGTCCTGCGTGTAGGTGACATGCATGCCTTCGGGCATCGTCTTGATGAAGGTGTCGGACACCTCCCTGACATGGTTCAGCGTGTCGATCAGGTTGGCGCCGATGCGCTTCTTCACCTCGATGGCGATGGCCGGCTTGCCGTCGAGGCGAGTGACCGTCTCGGCGTCCTTGAAGGTCGAGCGTATGGTGGCGATGTCCTTGGCCTGCACCACGGCGTTGGGTGTGGCGACGACCGGCAGGTTGGCCACGTCCTCGGGCGTCTCGATCAGCGACGGCACCTTGACCGCGTATTTGCCTTCCGAGCCTTCGAGATTGCCGGCGGCGACCAGGCTGTTGGAGGCGCCGACGCCTTGCATCAGCTGGTCGAGCTGCAGCCCGTAGGAGGACAGCTTCACCGGATCGATGACCACTTCGACCAGATCGTCGCGCGCGCCCTGCAGCGAGCCTTCCAGCACGCCCGGTACCTCTTCGATACGGTCGCGCAGTTCGCGCGCAGCCGCCGTCAGCACGCGCTCCGGCACGTCGCCCGACAGAGTGACGACGAGGACCGGAAACTCGGAAACGTTGACCTCGTTGACCGTCGGCTCCTCGGCCGCCTGCGGCAGGTCGGCCTTGGCGTCCTGCACCTTGCTGCGCGTGTCCTGGAGCGCCGTGGCCAGATTGGTTTGCGGCTGGAACTCGACAAGCACGTAGCCGCCGCCCTGGAAGGCGGCCGAGCGCATCTCCTTGAGGCCCTTCAGGCTCTTCAGCTTGCTTTCCATCGGCCGCAGGAGAAGGCGTTCCGAATCCTCCGGCGAAATGCCCTGGTAGATCAGGCTGATATACATCATCGGGATCGGAACGTCGGGTTCCGCTTCCTTGGGCGTCGACTGATAGGCGACCCAGCCCGCCGCCAGCAGGAACAGCAGGGCGGATATTGTGAGGCGGGCGTTGTGGATTGCGAGTCTGACGATATCCATGACTTGATGCCTGCTGTTTCTTCGGAAGCGGCGAACTGGCGGGAGGCGCCGGAGATCCCGACGCCGGGCTTTGCGCTACTGCGTACCGGCGGTGGCTTCGCCGATCAGCTTGTTGATGGTCGCCTGGTCGGCCTCGACGAGCTTGACGATATCGCCTTCCTTCACCAGTTCCTGGCCGGCGACAATGATGCGCGCATCTTTCGGAATTCCGCCGAGCACGAGACCGTTCGGCGTGTCGTCCACCAGGTCGATCGGGTAGAAGGCCACCTTGTCGTCGCTGCCGACGGCGCGGATGCCGAGATCACCCTTGTCACCCAGCGTCACCACCGAACGCGGCAGCAGAACCGCGTCGGTCGGCTCGGCGCTGAGCGTGATCTCGGCCGTCATGCCGGCGGGGATGCTGCCATCCGCATTTGGGATCGCCACTTCGACACGGAAGGTGCGGGTCTGGGAGGAGGCGTCGCGGCTGATATACCGCACGGTGCCGGTGACCTTCTGGTCGTTGACCAGGCGCACATTGGCCTCTTCGCCGATCTTGATATAGCGCAGGTCGCGTTCGCTGATTTCGCCGCGGGCGATCACCGGATCGAGCTTGAGGATGGTCGCCACCTCGCCGCCTTGCATGACCGAGCTGCCGAGTTCCACCGGCACCCTGTCGATGACGCCGTCGAACGGCGCCTTGACCTCGTTGCGGTCGAGCTCAGCCTGCGCGGTCTCCAGCATCGATTGCGCCGAGGTCAAATTCGAGCGCGCCGTGTCGAGCTGCAGCTTCGGCAGATTGCCGGTCTTGGCCAGCCGTTCGGCGGCGTCGAGCTCGGCCTTGCGTTGCGCCAGCAACTGCTTGGCGTTGTCGACATTCGAGATTTTCTCTTCGGCCGCCAGCATCAGAACCAGATCGCCCGTCTTGACGTGCTGGCCTTGGCTGACCGGCAGTTTGTCGATGACACCGGCGACGCGCGTTGCTAGCACCGCCCGCTTGTCGGCCTCGGTCAACCCCGAAATGCGGATAGCGCGCGCATAGGTCTTGCGCGGCGGCGTCACCACCGCGACGGTGCGCGGCGCGGCTTTCGGCTCGGCTTGCGCCGTGTTCGGCTTGCCGGCCTCCGGCGTCTTGGCCTTTTCGGCCTCTGCCGCCCTCTGGGCGTCGGCGGCGGCACTGCCAACGGATGAAAACTCGCCCGTCGCCATCCAGGCGGCGAAACCGATGAGCACAACAATGGCAGCAAGCTTGTGAAACCTGATTTTCGGCATCGTCGTTTTTTCCACTGCGGGGTTTGGCCGGGACTACGTCCTCCTCGAGGAGCGCGTCGCCGATATGGGTGCGCGCCAGGCCGTGTTCAAATTGCCGTGATCGGCGAAGCGCGCTTCTACATCAAGTTTGCAACGCAATATAGTCGGAAAGTTGCAGCAGCATTGCGAAGCTGGACAGAGTATAGCCGTCGCGAAGCATTTTTTTGCCCAACTAGGGTGCGGCTTTAGCGGGGCTCGTTGGCGACCGATGATCGGCCGTTGAAGGCCCGGTGCCGCCGGGCCTGCGTCTGCTCTCGGAGGCACGACGCCGGCGCGAGGCGATTTTCAACCCCACGCGGGTTTCGAGCACGATGATAACCTCGGCCTGACGGACCATCCCGGCGTGCGACATTTCACGCAACACACTGGAATTGCTTGAAGAACGGACCGTTCAACTCTGATCCAGAGCGTCGTTCCCTGGTCAAGCCGGATGCTCCAGGAGCGAGGACGGGTCGCCTCGATGCGTCTGCTCCATCGCGTTCCGCCGTCTAGGCTTGAGACATGATATAGCCTCGAACAAAACGCCTGCTGGTGCTGTTCGTGGCAGTATTCCTCGCCCGCCAGTCACCGTTCCGGATACGGTCGAGCGATGGCGCCCAACAGCGGCGCCCGCACGACACTGGCAGCAGGCGTCAGCATGATGATGCGCGCCTCACACGCGATGGTTGTTGCTGGCGCCGGAAGGAACTTGCTGGCACCGCGCGGCAGATCACGCCCGTGTGACGGATGCGGGTTCAGGCCCGGCGACGCTCCGCTTCGGGGTTCTTGCGCGCGGCCAGGAATTCCTTCACCCGTCGGCCAGGTGCCGGACCCCGCACCGGCTTGAAGCCGTCGTCGAGCTCGCCGGAGAGGTCGAGCGTCGGCCGCTTGCCGACGGCATCGTAGTTCTCCTCCAGCCAGTCGCTGGCGGCGGTGCGGCCAAGATCGCGCAGATAGGCCAGGAATGCCCATTCGGCATTGACCTTCGATGATGCCGACAGGTCCTTGAAGGCCTCATCGGCGTCGATGCGGTGCATGCGGATGTCCCGGTACTCGCCCCGCGGCAGGCGGCCGGCGGCGATCAGTTCCTTGACGAAGGCGATCGAACGGAATTCGCGCAGCAGCCCGGCGTTGAAGGTGATCTCGTCGATGCGGTTCTGGATCTCATTGGCGCTTTTGGGCGTTCCCTCGCGCACGACCGGATTGATCTGCACCAAAAGCACGTCCTCGGTGGCAGCCGTCTTGAAGAACGGATAGAGCGCCGGATTGCCGCCATAACCGCCATCCCAATAGGGCACGCCCTTGATCTCGACGGCGCGGAACAGTTGCGGCAGGCAGGCCGAGGCCATCACTGTGTCGAGGTCGATCTCGCCATCGGAAAACACCCGCAACTGCCCTGTCTCGACATTGGTGGCCGAGATGAACAGTTCCATCGACTTGCAGGCGCGTACATTGTCGAAATCGATCCCCTGCGCGACCACGTCGCGCAGCGGATTGAAGCCGAGCGGGTTGGCGACATAGGGCGAGAACACGCGCGACATGGTGTCGAAGAAGACATAACCCGGCGTGTTCTCGATCGACCAATTGCCCCAGGCGACGTCCCACGGCATGCGCTGCACCGGGCTGAACCGGCCCTTCGCCGCCACCGCATGCCAGAAGTCGTCGAGCTTCTTGCGCGCGCCTTCGACGCCGCCGCGAACGAAGCCGTCGGCCAGCGCCACCGCGTTCATCGCGCCCGCGCTTGTGCCGGACACCGCTGCGATCGCCAGCCGGCCATCCTCCAGAAGCCGGTCGAGCACGCCCCAGGAAAAAGCCCCGTGGGAACCGCCGCCCTGAAGCGCGATGTTGATCTTCTTCTTTTCCTCCGCCTCGCCGTTCTTCGTCATGGCGTTCCTGTCGATCCGGTGCCTGACTTATTGCGCGCGCCCGGGAATCGGGGCGTCACCGTCACGGCAGACCTATGTTGCAGTGCAGCATATAAGGACACACCAAGGCAAGAACACGAGCACGGTCGCGTGATCGCATGAAATTTCGATCATGCGGAAACACCCTCCGCCTTGTGGCGGAGGGCGCGGTGTATCTTCCAAACAGATTTGATGCTCAGGCGACGAGGTCCGGCATCGGTCCGACATAGCGCGACAGCGGCCGGATCAGCCGTCCCGTCGTCTGCTGCTCGCGCGCATGCGCGACCCAACCGGCGACGCGCCCGGCCGCGAAGACATTGCTGAAGGCTTGGCTGGGAAAACCCGCCGCTTCCAGCACCAGCGCGGTGTAGAACTCGACATTGGTCTGCAGCGAGCGCTGCGGCTTGGCAATCCGAAGCACATGGAGCGCCGTCTGTTCGACTGTCTCGGCGAAGGCCAGCCGGCGACCGGTCTCGCCCTCGCCGCCGAGCTGCCGCACCACCGCCTTCAGCACATCGGCGCGCGGATCGCGCACGCGGTAGATGCGGTGGCCGAAGCCCATGATGCGTTCACCACGCGCGATCTCGCCGCGCAGCCAGCCGGCGGCGTCGCCATGCGCCTGGATGGCGTCGAGCATCTCGATGACAGGGCCGGGCGCGCCGCCATGCAGCGGCCCCTTGAGCGCCCCGAGGCCAGCCAGCACCGACGATGTCAGCCCGCCCTGCGTCGAAGCGACGATGCGCGTGGCGAAGGTCGAGGCATTGAGGCCGTGGTCGCAGACGGTCACGAGGTAAGTGTCGAGTGCCTTTGCCAGAACCGGCGTCGGCACGGAACCGTCGAGCATCCTCAGCATATCGGCGGCATGATCGGCCTTCCCATCCGGCGCGACCGGCTGCTCGCCGCGCCGCAGGCGCAAGAGCGCCGGCGTCAGCACGGCGGGCGCCGCGATCAGCCGAAGCGCGTCCGTCAGCGTCTCGCCGTCCGGCAGCAGCGCCATGCCGGCGCGCATGGCGCTATAGACGTCGAGCGGCGCCAGCAGGGGCAGGCAAGACAAGAGCCGGTCGAACACCTCGACGCGCGCCTGGCCCAGTCTCGCGGCCAGTTCCGCGTCTCCGGGAAGGTCGTAGAAGAAGCCGTCGAGAAGCAGGCGAACGACCTGCGGATAGTTCCATCGCCCGGCCAGTTCCGGCAGGGAGTACCCCCGGATCGTCAAGCGGCCGCCCAGCCCATCCACGTCGGACAGCACCGTTTCCGCCGCCACCACATCATCGAGCCCGTTCGCCATGGCTTTGTCTCCTTGAGCTTTTCCGACACTAAGGATAAGGATGGGCAACACGCGCATCAATCTTGATCAACATAATCAATATGGGACCGACATGTCCGAATGGCTGTCGCGGGACGAGGCACTGGAACGGCTCAAGGTGCGGCCGCAGACGCTCTACGCCTATGTCAGTCGCGGGCGCATCGGCATGCGCCGGGACATTGCCGATCCACGCCGCAGCCAATATCGCGCCGACGATATCGCGGCCCTGATGATGCGAAGAGAGCGCGGACGCAGCCCATCGGCCATCGCCGAAAGCGCCATCGCCTGGGGCGAACCCTCGCTCGTCACCTCGATCTCGACCGTTTCGCACGGCCACCTTGTCTATCGGGGCCGCGACGCCGTTGCGCTGTCCGAACATGCCACGCTCGAAGAGACCGCCGCCGTGCTGTGGGCCCTGCCTGAGCCGGTGAGTTTCGAGGCTCCGGCCTCGGATCAATCCCAACAACTCGGCCGAGCCCCAGCCTTCATGCAACTTGCCATGCTCGCCGGCCAGGCGCGGCCTTCACTAGGGCGCGGCGCCGCCTCGCTGTGCGCCGACGCCGCGCGCGCGATCGGCGTGCTGGCCGGCGCTCTTGGCGCCTCGGCGGGATCAGATCCGGTGCACATGCGGTTGGCGCGAGGCTGGTCGGTGGATGAAGGCGGGGCGCAGGCTATCCGGCGCGCCCTTGTGCTGCTTGCCGATCACGAACTCAACGCATCGACCTTCGCGGCGCGCGTCGCGGCCTCGACCGGAGCCTCGCCCGCCGCCTGCCTGCTCGCGGGTCTGGCGACACTTTCCGGTCCGCGGCACGGTGGCGCCGGCGAGGCGGTGATGCAACTCGCGGACGATGCGGCGCGGCACGGCGCCGATGCGGCGATCCGGCGCTGGCTCGGCCATGACAGGCCTTTGCCAGCGTTCGGCCATCCGCTCTATCCCGAAGGCGATCCCCGCGCCACGGCGCTTTTGGCGGCCATCGACAACACCGACAGAACATTGCGATCGCTGGAAATCGCCGCCATTGCCGCGACCGGCGCCCGCCCGAACGTCGACTTTGCCCTGGCCGTTCTGACGCGCAGCCTCGACCTGCCGCGCGATGCGCCGTTCCAGCTGTTCGCGCTTGGGCGCAGCGTTGGCTGGGCCGCCCACATGGTCGAACAGGCAATGAGCGGCGGCAGCATCAGGCCGCGCGGTCGCTATGAGGGATTATTGCCGTAGGATCGGAAGAAAAGCGCTGCGCGCTCACGACATGGTGTCGAGCTTGCGCTGCATGGCCGCGATCTGGTCCTTCAACTGCTGCAGATCGTCGGGTTTTTCCGGCGTTTCCTTCCTGGCCGGTTCGGCGGGGGCCGCCGCAGGTGCCGAGCCTGCCGGCGGGAAAGGCGTGAACAGCCGCATGGCATTCTGGAACATTTCCATGTTGCGGCGCGTCTGCTCCTCCAGCGCCTTGATCGGCGTGGCCATCTTCATCATGTCGAGTGGTGACTTGCCGATGGCGCCCTTCATCTGCTCGCGGAAGCGCTCCTGTTCCTTGGAGAAGGCGATCATCGACTGTTCGAGGAAGCTCGGCACGATCATCTGCATCTGGTCGCCGTAGAAGGCGATCAACTGGCGCAGGAACGGGATCGGCAGCATGTTCTGCCCGTCCTTGTTCTCCAATTCGAAGATGATCTGGGTCAGAACCGGATGCGTGATGTCGTCGCCGGTCTTGGCGTCCTGCACCGTGAACTCTTCGCCCTTCTTGACCATTTCGGCCAGGTCCTCGAGCGTCACATAGGTGCTGGTGCCGGTGTTGTAGAGCCGGCGATTGGCATATTTCTTGATGACGATCGGATCGTCTTTCGCAGCCATCTGCATCCTCCCCGGACACCGGCGCGCCTGAGTAAGCCGCCGGTAACGATTGCGCCCGTTCAAAGGATATGCGCAAAAGCGTCACAATTCCAAGCAGTTTGTGCAGTGCGGGATTAATTATCGCTGCATGGCCGGTGAAATATGCTGCGCAGCAGCGGACAGCTTGATGTCGCGGCCATGCGCAGCTTGCTTGCGACGCATGGGTGCCCTGCCGATTTCCGGTTTGACTCGGGGTTGGGAAAGGGCAAGAAAAGTCTTCAATGACAGAACATCAGCTTGAAGTTTGGAGAACAGAATGCCCGCTTCCAATGCCATCGTCGTCGCCAGCGCGGCGCGCACACCGGTCGGTTCCTTCAACGGCGCTTTCGCCGCCACCCCGGCTCACGAGCTTGGCGCCGTCGTCGTAAGGGAATTGTTGTCGCGCGCCGGCGTCGAGGCGGCCGAAGTCGACGAGGTCATTCTTGGCCAGGTGCTGACCGCGGCCCAAGGGCAGAACCCCGCCCGCCAAGCTTCAATCCTCGCCGGGCTGCCCAGGGAGACCACCGCCTGGGGCCTCAACCAGGTGTGCGGCTCGGGCCTGCGCGCCATCGCGCTCGGCATGCAGCAGATCGCCACCGGCGATGCCAAGGTGGTTGTCGCCGGCGGCCAGGAATCGATGTCGATGTCGCCGCACGCCCAGCATCTGCGCGCTGGCGTCAAGATGGGCGACTACAAGATGATCGACACCATGATCAAGGATGGACTGTGGGATGCCTTTAATGGCTATCACATGGGCAACACGGCCGAGAACGTCGCCCGCCAGTTCCAGATCACCCGCGAGGACCAGGACCAGTTCGCGCTGGCCTCGCAGAACAAGGCCGAGGCCGCGCAGAAGGCCGGCCGGTTCAAGGACGAGATCGTCGCCTTCACCATCAAGGGCAAGAAGGGCGATACAATTGTCGACCAGGACGAATACATCCGCCATGGCGCGACGCTGGATGCCATGACCAAACTGAAGCCGGCCTTCGACAAGGACGGCACTGTGACCGCCGCCAATGCCTCCGGCATCAACGACGGCGCCGCCGGCGCGCTTTTGATGAGCGAAGCGGAAGCTGCCAGGCGGGGCATCACCCCGCTGGCGCGCATCGTCTCCTGGGCGACCGCGGGCGTTGACCCGGCGATCATGGGCACCGGTCCGATTCCCGCCTCGCGAAAAGCGCTGGAAAAGGCCGGCTGGTCGGTCGGCGATCTCGACCTGATCGAGGCCAACGAGGCTTTCGCCGCGCAGGCCTGCGCGGTCAACAAGGACATGGGCTGGGATCCCTCGATCGTCAACGTCAATGGTGGCGCCATCGCCATCGGTCATCCGATCGGCGCCTCTGGCGCGCGCATTTTCAACACGCTGGTCCACGAGATGCGCCGAAGAGGTGCCAAGAAGGGTCTCTCCACCCTGTGCATCGGCGGCGGCATGGGCGTCGCCATGTGCGTCGAAGCGCTCTAAAAGAGAAGTGAATGGGGAGTAGCGAATAGGGAAGAACGGCGTCGGCGCAATGGGATATCTGATCCCTGCTCGTCATTCGCTACTCCCTGTTCACTCTCCCAACCAAAGGGAGGGAGCGCATGACCAAGGTTGCAATCGTCACGGGCGGATCGCGCGGCATCGGCGCGGCAATATCGATGGCGCTGAAGGAAGCCGGCTATTCGGTTGCCGCCAACTACGCCGGCAATGATGAGGCGGCGAGCAAGTTCACGGCCACAACCGGCATCAAGACCTACAAATGGTCGGTCGCCGACTACGACGCCTGCGCCGCCGGCATCAAGCAGGTCGAGGCCGATCTGGGCCCGGTCGCGGTGCTGGTCAACAATGCCGGCATCACGCGCGACGCCATGTTCCACAAGCTGACGCGTGAGCAGTGGAAGGAGGTCATCGACACCAATCTCTCCGGCGTTTTCAACATGACGCATCCGCTGTGGAGCGGCATGCGCGACCGCAAGTTCGGCCGCGTCATCACCATCTCCTCCATCAATGGCCAGAAGGGCCAGGCCGGGCAGGTCAACTACTCCGCGGCCAAGGCCGGCGACATCGGTTTCTCGAAGGCTCTGGCCCAGGAAGGAGCCCGCGCGGGCATCACCGTCAACATCATCTGCCCAGGCTATATCGCCACCGAAATGGTCCGGGCGATCGATGAGAAGGTGCTCAACGAACGCATCATCCCGCTAATCCCGGTCGGGCGCCTCGGCGAGCCGGAGGAGATCGCGCGCTGCGTCGTCTTCCTCGCCTCCGAGGACGCCGGCTTCATCACGGGATCGACCATCACCGCCAATGGCGGCCAGTACTTCGCCTGAGGTCTCGCCGGGCTGCCGGCTTCCCGGTGCCGATTGAAGGAGGGCTCGTTCGCCATCCGCTTCGGATGTCCGTGACGCCGTCCGATGACGGCTGTCGGCCTGCTGTTCCAATCCGGCACGCAAAGGTTAATGGCGGCAGCGGGTATTGTGCAAAACTGCCTGGATAAGCTGTGCATTGTCGGTGGAAAACCTGTGCGCAACACTACATCTTGTCGTGAACAAACAGGGAAAATCCCGACATCGCCGATTCGTCGCCCTTTCGTTCCATGTTTGGCCGCAATGTTAACGAGAGCAGTTGCAATCGCCTATCAAACTGTTAATTTCTATTAAGAAAGTTCAACAATTTCATAAGCTTGGATGAAGCAAGGCGGGCTGCCACACGGCTTTGCCAGCGAAAGTTAACGGCGGCTCTCGCCTAGCATGAAACGGGCCAATTCCGTGATTCAGCATGTGGTAAGGATCATCAGCCAAAACTCCAGATCTAGCCGTGAACAAAACCTGAATCCGGGCGAGTCAGCGATTCGTCGCCGATTCGTTCCAGACTCGTTCCAACCCTCAATCAGCAGCCGAACCGAAGCTCGACGGAGGTGACTTCGAACCGCCAGCGGAACATTCCGCTTTCGCTTCGCGCCTGAAATCCCTATGTGTCGCCTGTCATACGCGCCACCCGAGGCGTGCTCCCGACAATGAGAGGCCAGAAAGCCTTATTTCCGAGCCGATGAACATCCATCCGAAACCCACCGAGCCGCTGATCCTATCGGGTCGCGACGTGACTGCCGTGCTTGGGCCGACCAACACAGGCAAGACCCATCTCGCCATCGAGCGCATGGTGGCGCATGAAAGCGGCATCATCGGCCTGCCGCTCAGGCTCTTGGCGCGAGAGGTCTACACCCGCGTCTGCGAAAAGGTCGGTGCCCACAAGGTGGCGCTCATCACCGGCGAGGAGAAGATCCAGCCGCCAGGCGCCAGATATTCGGTCTGTACCGTCGAAGCCATGCCGCGCGAGACCGATGCCGCCTTCGTCGCCATCGACGAGGTGCAGCTTGCCGGGGACCTCGAGCGCGGCCACATCTTCACCGACCGCATCCTGCATCTGCGCGGCCGCCAGGAGACGCTGCTGCTCGGCGCCGCCACCATGCACGGCATCTTGCAGCGCCTGTTGAAAGGCGTCTCGGTGGTGACACGACCGCGGCTGTCACATCTGGCCTATGCCGGTTCGAAGAAGCTGACCCGCTTGCCCCGGCGCACAGCGATCGTCGCCTTCTCCGCCGACGAGGTCTATGCCATCGCCGAACTGATCCGCCGCCAGCAGGGCGGTGCGGCCGTCGTGCTTGGCGCGCTCTCGCCCCGCACCCGCAACGCCCAGGTGGCGCTGTTTCAGTCGGGCGACGTCGACTATCTCGTCGCCACCGATGCCATCGGCATGGGCCTTAACCTCGATCTCGACCATGTCGCCTTCGCCCAGAACCGCAAGTTCGACGGCTATCAGTATCGCAACCTGACGGCGGCCGAACTTGGCCAGATCGCCGGGCGCGCCGGCCGGCACCTGCGCGACGGCACCTTTGGCGTCACCGGCCAGGTCGACCCACTGGACGAGGAATTGGTCAAGAAGATCGAAAGCCACGACTTCGACCCGGTGAAAGTTCTGCAATGGCGCACAGCGCGTTTCAATTTCGCCAGCCTCGACGCGCTGAAGCGCTCGATTGAGACCAATGCCCCGGTGGAGGGCCTGACCCGTGCGCTGCCGGCAGTCGATGCGCAGGCGCTTGAGCACCTGTCGCGTGACGAGGACATCAGGGCGCTCGCCACCGACGCAAGGCGCGTCGCGCTGCTGTGGGAGGCCTGCGCGCTCCCCGACTACCGCAAGATAGCGCCGGCCCAGCACGCCGACCTCATTGCGTCGATCTACATGGACCTCGCCAGGCATGGCCATGTCGACGAGAATTACATGGCCGAGCAGGTGCGCCGCGCCGACACCACCGAGGGCGACATCGATACGCTGTCGCATCGCATCGCCCAGATCCGCACCTGGACATTCGTGTCGAACCGGCCCGGCTGGCTGGCCGATCAGGCACACTGGCAGGAAAAGACGCGCGAAATCGAAGACAGATTGTCGGATGCGCTGCATGAGCGGTTGACGAAACGCTTCGTAGACCGCAGGACTTCCGTCCTCATGCGGCGCCTTAGAGAAAATACCATGCCTGAAGCCGAAATAAGCCCAACCGGAACCGTCCTCGTCGAAGGCCACCATGTCGGCGAGTTGCAGGGGTTCCGTTTCACCGCCGATCAGAGCGCTGGCGGCGAAGACGCCAAGGCCGTGCGCGCGGCCGCCCAGAAGGCGCTGGCGGCGGAGTTCGAGGCACGCGCCGAACGCTTCGGCGCCTGCGCCAATGGCGACATCGCGCTGGGTTCCGACGGCACGCTGCGCTGGATCGGCGCGCCGATCGGCACGCTTGTTGCCGGCGAGGACGCGCTGAAGCCGCGCCTGGTGCTTTTGGCCGATGAACAGCTGACCGGCCCAGCGCGTGACAAGGTCGCGGCGCGTGCCGAGCGCTTCGTCAATTTCCAGATCGAATCCCTGCTGAAGCCGCTGGTCGATTTGAAGAGTGCCGAGCAGATATCGGGTATCGGCCGCGGCATCGCCTTCCAGCTGGTCGAGAATTTCGGCCTTATCAATCGCCGCGACATCGCCGAGGAGATGAAGTCGCTCGACCAGGAAGGCCGCGCGGCATTGCGCCGGCTGGGCGTGCGCTTCGGCGCCTATCATGTCTTCGTGCCGGCGCTGATCAAGCCGGCGCCCGCGGGATTGGTGACGTTGCTGTGGGCGCTGAAAAACGACGGCAAGGACAAGCCCGGCTTCGGCGACGTCGTCCATGCGCTGGCATCGGGCCGCACCTCGGTGGTCATCGATCCGGCTTTCGACAAGGCCTTCTACAAGCTTGCCGGCTACCGCAATCTCGGCCGCCGCGCCGTGCGCATCGACATTCTGGAACGGCTGGCCGACCTGATCCGCCCGGCGACCAACTGGAAGCCCGGCCTCGGCCAGCGTCCGGATGGCGCCTATGACGGCCAGTCTTTCATGGTGACGCCGCCGATGATGTCGATTCTCGGCGCCACGGCCGATGACATGGAAGAAATTCTGAAAGGTCTTGGCTACCGTGCCGAGCCGAAGCCGGCGGCCGAAGTCAAGGCACGGCTGGAAGCGCAGGACAATGCCGCCCGGGAAGCCGTGGCGGCCAAGCTGGCAGCGGAAGAGGCCGCGCGCGCCGAGCAGGCCAAGGCGGCGGAGGCGGCTGCGACGGACAGGCCTGCGGAGACATCAGCGGAAGATCCGGAAACTGCGACTGCCCAGACCGCCGTCGAAATTCCTGCTGAACCCATTGCGGAAGCGGCCGAAACTGTTGCGGAAGAACAACCCGAAGTTCCAGCCGAAGCGACGCAAGAGGTTGCGCCTGTAGCAGAAGCCGTGCCTGAGACTTCTGCCGCCGAAAGCGCCGACGCTCTCACTTCCCCCTCGACGGGGGAGATCGCGGAGCGAAGCGAGGAGGGGGACAGCGCCGACGCTCCCCAACAGGGACCCGCTGCGGAAGCCGAAGAGCCTAAGCCGATCCTGTTGTGGCGGCAGGGCCGCTTCGACCAGCGGCCTCGTCACCGTCACCACGAGAACCGCGCCCGGCCGCGCAACGGCCAGGCGGCGCGCTCCGATGCCCCGGCGGATGCCGCTGTCGGCCAGCCCGGCACCCGGCCCGCCCATGAAGGGCGCCGCGATGGCGCCGGCAAGCCGCGTTTCGATCGCTCGAAGTTCAAGCCCAGGCCGCAAGGCGAAGGCGGGGAACGGCGGGAGGGAAAGCCGCAGGGCGAGCGTTCTGACCGCCGTGAGGGCCGGCCGGGCGGCAGGCCGGAAGGCAAGGGCGGCCCGCAAGGCGGCAAACCCTCGTTTCAGGCAAAACCGCGCGAGGAGCGCCCGGTGCGCTTCGATCCCGACTCTCCCTTCGCCAAGCTCGCCGCTTTGCGCGACCAGCTGAAGAAATAGCCGCACAGGATCCGATGGTCGCCCCGATGGCCACCGACCGCCAGCGTATCGACAAATGGCTGTTCTTCTCGCGCGCGGTGAAATCGCGCTCGCTGGCCGCCAAACTGGTCGTGGCCGGCCGGGTGCGCATCAATCGCGACAAAGCAGCGCAGGCCTCCGACCTGGTCAAGCCTGGCGACGTCCTGACCATCACGCTGGAGCGGCGCATCTTCATCTGGAAGGTGCTCGATGCGGGAAGCCGGCGCGGCCCCGCCGTGGAGGCACGCACGCTCTACGAAGACATGTCGCCGCCTGCCGCACCGACGGGCGAGGCGCCTCCCGACGCGATCCCAGGGCTGCGCGAGGCCGGAAGCGGCCGCCCGACGAAGAAGGAGCGCCGCGAGACCGACCGCTTGCTTGGCGACGACTGACCGCCGGTGCACGGAGGGAGCATGTATGTTCCTGCACGCCGCCGACACAACGGTCCGAGCACATGACCGATGCCCGCCATTGCCGACCCGTTGGAATTCCATTCCGGCAATGCCGGCATGGCCGGAATGGCCGCCCTTGCAAGCGGGCGCCAAAGGCGTTACCTCACGGAAAAAGCCAACAAAAACGGGACGTCCCGGAGCAGATCGATGACCTATGTCGTGACCGACAATTGCATCAAATGCAAATATATGGACTGCATCGAGGTCTGTCCGGTCGACTGTTTCTACGAGGGCGAGAACATGCTCGTCATCCATCCCGACGAGTGCATTGACTGCGGTGTCTGCGAACCGGAATGCCCCGCCGACGCGATCAAGCCCGATACTGAGTCGGGCCTCGACAAATGGCTGCAGATAAACACCGAATACGCTGAGAAATGGCCTAATATCACCGCCAAGAAGGAGCCGCCGGCCGACGCCAAGGCCTTCGATGGCGAGGCCGGCAAGTTCGAGAAATATTTCTCGGCTGAACCCGGAGAAGGCGACTGACAGCGCTGCCGTTTCAACCGGCATGACGCGGCGTAAGAGGTACGGCCTATTAACCGCCTTGACAGGCGGCGTGAACCTGTGGCCTTCGCTTATGCAGCAAAACCTTGATTCTTCCGACTTTTTGTGTTACATGGGCGAAACATGCCGGTGACACAACGTCGATTTATGGCGCTAACGCCCCAAATCACTGAAAGGTGAAAATCCCACATCGGACCAGAGCGATCTGGGCCAGGCGATCGCAATCGTGCGGTTTGCCGGTCCCGGCTTTTCCGGTGGGTTCATCTGTTGTGCGGCTAATGATCGGTAACCCGATCGCGCGAGTTCAGCCGGCACCGCCGCCGGCCCACAACAAGGAGTTCAGGGCGTAATGGCAACGATCACCCCGCAGAAGAAGTCCACCGCTGCACGTCACGGTTTCAAGACCGGCGAGTACATCGTCTATCCGGCGCATGGTGTCGGCCAGATCGTCTCGATCGACGAGCAGGAAGTGGCCGGGCACAAGCTGGAACTGTTCGTCATCGATTTCCAGAAGGACAAGATGCGCCTCAAGGTGCCGGTCGCCAAGGCAACCTCGATCGGCATGCGCAAGCTGTCGGAAGAGGATTATGTCGAACGCGCACTGAAGGTCGTGCAAGGCCGCGCCCGCGTCAAGCGCACCATGTGGTCGCGTCGCGCGCAGGAATATGATGCCAAGATCAATTCCGGCGACCTGATCTCGATCTCGGAAGTTGTTCGCGACCTCTACCGCGCCGACAACCAGCCGGAGCAGTCCTATTCCGAACGCCAGCTCTACGAAGCCGCGCTCGACCGCATGGCCCGCGAGATCGCCGCTGTCAACCGCATGTCGGAAACCGAAGCCGTGCGTTTGATCGAGGTCAATCTCAACAAGGGCCCTAAGCGCGGCGCCAAGGCCGACAATGAGGAAGCCGAGCAGGAAGAAGCTGCTTGAGGCCTTGCGCCTTTTGAGTTTTTGAAAAACCCGGTCTTGCGCCGGGTTTTTTGTTGCAGGCAATATTTGGAAAGTTGGTGCACGCCCTCGGCGTGCAATCGTCACAGGAACGTTACGCGGGTCGCTTCCTTCTTGCCTTGGGCGAAACCGGCACGGGCCGCGGGGATGCGGGTCGCCAGATCCATCTGGTTGGTGCCCATTGCGGCGCGGGAATCGACGTCAGGCGTGATCACCACCACCCGGCTGCCCTGCTGGCGCAGGGCTTCGACCTCGCTTGCAAGGTCCGCGCCCGGCGGTCTGCGCAGGCCCTCGAACTGGCCTTCCGGTAGCGGCCCGCTCCGTCCGCTGAACGGCGAGAGCACGATCACGTTCGCATAGCCCGAGGCAAGGTCGGCATTATCGGCGGAGCGCACGCCACCGGAGATGTAGCGGACGCCATTGATGCTGTGCGTGGGCCCCGCACCGGGCAGCGCGGTGCTCGCGGTGGCCGCGTCAACCAGATCGACGCCGGAATCGCGGTCGAACGCGGCCAGTTCACCGGTAAGCGCGTCGACGGCCACCAAGATCATCGGCCTTTCCGGCCATTCATGGCGAGGCAATCTGGCGGCGACCAGCGCGCGCCGCTGTTTGGCCACTTCCGGTCCGAATTTGACATCGCTCTCCAATCCGAATGCGCCCATCGCCCGTTGCAGATCGGCTGCCGAGGTAGCGGCGGCGGAAATGGAACGCATCCGCTCGAATACACTATCCATCGGCGGCAACGGCGGTTGACGGCTCGGTCCGGCCGGTTGAACCGGCAGCGGGGACAGCACCGCGGCCAACAGTTCGCCCGGCGGTATGCCGCTGCGCACCTGCACTACCGCATTGGCGCCTGCCGAGGTTCCGATCACCAGATCGGCGGCCTCCGTCAGATCGACACCAGCTTCGGCGAGGCCCGCGATGATGCCGATCAGCCAGGCATTTCCGGCGGCCCCGCCACCACCGAGAACAAGAGCAACGTTGCGAACCATCAGCCCGACTATTGCAGCGCATGGACACGCCCGTCCATCGAAATAGAAACACCGTGCCTGACGGCCGGCTCACGAGGAAATGCCCGGCAGGGGGCAAGGGTAGCGCAGGCCTAGGACGAGAAATTACCGCCTTCTCCCCCACCCTCCTTCTCCGCCATTTCCTGCTTTAGCGTCGCGATGAATCGCCTTGTCCGTTCGCGCTCCGGATTGCCGAACAGCACCGCTGCGGGGCCCTTTTCGACGACAATGCCGGCGTCGAGGAACACCACCTCGCGAGCGATCTTTGAAGCAAGCCGCAGATCGTGCGTGGCCATCACCATCGTCGTCCCCTCGCTGGCGAGCCGGCCGAGCACGTCGACGACTTCCTGCGCCAGTTCCGGGTCGAGCGCGGAGGTCGGCTCGTCGCACAAAAGCACCTTTGGCGACGGCGCCAGCGCCCGGGCGATCGCTACCCGCTGCTGCTGGCCGCCCGACAGCGTTGCCGGCCAGGCATCGACCTTGTGCGCCATGCCGACCTTTTCCAGCAGCGCGAGCGCCCGTTCGCGCGCCCGTGCCTGGGGCCACTTCAGCACCGTCACCAGCCCTTCCATGACGTTCTCGATCGCGGTGCGATGCGGGAACAGTTGGAAGTTCTGGAACACCATGCCGGTCTGCAGCCGCAGCCGCTGAATGTCCCGGGCCGCCACCTTCGCTCCCGGATGGAACTCCAGCGCCTGATCGCCGATACGCACTGTGCCCGAAGTTGGGATCTCAAGCAGGTTGATGCAGCGCAGCAGCGTACTTTTGCCACCACCCGAAGGACCGACCAGCGCGGTGACGCTGCCTTCGGCAATGGCAACCGTCACGCCCTTCAGCACGAGATTGTCGCCGAAGCGCTTTTCGATGTTGGCAAGGTCGATCACGAGCGCGCCTCCAGGAACCCGCCATAGCGATTGAGCCGCGCCTCCAGCCGCGTCTGCAAGGCCGACAGCACCGAACTCATCGCCAGATAGAGGATCGCCGCCTCGACATAGAGGATCAGCGGCTCATAGGTGGTGGCGACGATGCGCTGCGCGGCCTGGAACATTTCCGGCACGGTGATGGCGGCGGCCAGCGACGTGTCCTTGACCAGCGAGATGAAGGTGTTGGAGAGCGGCGGCACCGCCACGCGCCCAGCCTGCGGCAAGATGGTGCGGCGCATCGCCTGGCTCCAGGTCATGCCGATCGAATAGGCCGCCTCCCATTGCCCCTTTGGCACCGCGCCTATCGCCGCGCGAATGATTTCCGACGAATAGGCGCCGATATTGAGCGTGAAGCCGATCAACGCCGCGGGGAACGCGTCAAGCAGGATGCCGACCGAGGGCAGGCCGTAGAAGATCAGGAACAGCTGCACCAAGAGCGGCGTGCCGCGGAATATCCACACGTAGAAGCGCGCCACCGCGACCAGGGGCATTGGCCCGAAGAGCCGGATCAGCGCGGTTCCGAGACCGACGCTCAAGCCAAGCACAAAGGACAGGAGCGTCAGCGGTATGGTGAAGATCAACGCGGCCCATAGCAGCGAAGGCAGCGATTCCAGCATGAGTTGCAGCCAGTGCGGCACGAAAGGCTCCTTCTTGCGACTGCCGTATATCACGCGAAAGGCGGCGGGCCGTCAAAACGGTCCGCCGCCGGGCGATGTCGCGCGGGCCGCCAACGGCCCGGCCGTAAATTACTTCGAAACGTCCTGGCCGAAATACTTGTCTGCGATCTTCTGATAGGTGCCGTCTGCCTTGATGTCGGCCAGCGCCTTGTTGATCGCGGCAACCAGTTCCGGGTCGCCCTTGCGAACGATGACGCCGGAATAGTCGGCGTTCTCTTCCTGGGCCGCGATCTTCACATTGGCATCCGGCTTGTGCTTCTTGAAGTCGAGGAAGGACAGGCTGTCATTGATGGTTGCGTCGGCGCGGCCGGTCAGAAGCAGCTGGATCGACTGGTCGAACCCGTCGGTGCCGACCAGTTCGGCGCCGTTGGCCTCGGCCAGTTTGCCGAAATTCGAAGTCAGCGACTGCGCCGACTTCTTGCCCTTGAGATCGGCGAAACTCTTGATGTCGGTATTGTCGCCGCGCACGATCAGCACTGCCTTGGAGGCGATGTAGGGGTCGGAAAAATCGTATTTCGCCTTGCGGGCGTCGGTGATGCCGACTTCGTTGATGACCGCGTCATAGCGGTTGGCATCGAGGCCCGCGATCAGCCCGTCCCATTTGCCCTCGAGGAACTCTACCTTCACGCCGAGCTTGTCGCCGATCGCCTTGGCGATTTCGACATCGAAGCCGACCAGCGCTCCGCCGGCATCATGATAGGTAAAGGGTGCGTAGGTGCCCTCCGTGCCGACCTTGATGACGCCGGCCTGCTTGATCTGGTCGAGATTGGCGCCGGCATAGCCTGCGGTAACAGCCAGAACCTGCAAAGTTCCGGCGACGATGAGCGACTTGAGCCATTTCATTTTTCTGTGATCCCGTCCTGGCCTGATATCCGGCATGGTGTGTGAGCGCTGGAAATTGACAGATGTGAGTTGAAAAAATAAGGAATGAGATTTCAAAAACATCCATTATTCGGAATCGGATTCTACCACTGACGTTTCTGGCGGTGCCTCGAACCCGCCCGGAGTTTTTTCGCGCAGCCTCCACGCCGCGCCGCCGGCGGCGGAACCTTTCCCGCGCATGGCACGTTTTGCGTTCGTTGTAGGGCAGGACGCCGTCATTTCAAGTCGAGCGGCTGCCGGGTTTCGAAATGACATCCGTATCGCCAGAGCCAGGGAGTGCCTCATGATGGAAGACACGGCAGGACGGATCATGGTCCGCGCGGCAATGAGGGCTCCCTATCTCGAACGCGACGAGGAGTTGCGGCTGGCGCTGCGCTGGAAAAAGGACAACGACCAGAACGCGCTGCACAGCATCACCGTGGCGCATATGCGCCTGGTCATTTCCATGGCCTCCAAATTCCGTCATTACGGCCTGCCGCTTGGCGATCTGGTCCAGGAGGGCCATGTCGGCCTGCTCGAGGCCGCGGCCCGTTTCGAGCCGGAGCGCGAAGTGCGGTTTTCGACCTATGCGACCTGGTGGATCCGGGCCTCGATGCAGGACTACATCCTGCGCAACTGGTCGATCGTGCGCGGCGGCACCAGCTCGGCGCAAAAGGCTCTGTTCTTCAACCTGCGGCGCCTGCGCGCCCGGCTGGCGAACGGCGCCGCGGAGCCGCTGTCGAACAGGACGCTGTACCGCGAGGTTTCAGCGGCCCTCGGCGTCTCCGAAGCCGATGTCGCGCTGATGGATTCGCGGCTCTCGGCGCCCGACTCCTCCCTCAATGTCCCGCTTGCCGACGATGGGGGCGCGACCGAGCGGATGGACTTCCTCGTGTCGGACGATCCCTTGCCCGACGAGGTCGTCAGCGACACCATCGATATCGAACGCCGCTCGATATGGCTGAAGGCGGCGCTTGCCGCACTCAACGCGCGTGAGCTGCGCATCATCGAGGAGCGTCGGCTGAGCGACGAGGGCGCGACGCTCGAAGCGCTCGGCGAGACGCTTGGCATTTCCAAGGAACGCGTGCGCCAGATCGAGGCCCGCGCCATGGAAAAGCTGAAAGTGGCGCTGGTGAAGCAGAACCCGGAATTCCTCGCCACCGCCGCCTAAGTGGGAAAGTGTGTAACGGTTCCCGTCCGGGAATTGCGAAAACGGGAGAGCGAGTTAGCGCCGACAATAGCTATTTGTCGGTGACGATCTTGACCTTGTCGCCGGCCGAAACCGCAGCCCCCGGCGACAGCGCGTTGAGCACCCGGAACAGGTCGAGTTTGCGGTCGACGCCGACCATCTGCGCCGAAAGCGAACCCATCGTCTGCCCCGGCTGGACGGTGACCACGCGGATATGCAGCGGCTTCAGCGCCGCCTTTTCGGCGGCACTCAGAATGCGGAACGAGCCGCTGACGGAACGCGCCACGGTGTCGAGCGACGTGCTGGCGGATGGTGCCGCCGTCAGCAGCCGGTAGACCTGGCCGCCGGCGCGGATTACCGCGATATCGAACTGCCAGCCTTCGGCGCCTGCATGCGCCGTCGCCGCCTCGTTGCCGTTGATCGTTTCCTGCCTGACGCTCGCGTCGTCGAGACCGGCCACCCAGCCGCTCCTGATATAATCGGTCAGCGCACGGTTCTTGTCGATCGACACGCCGTCGAAGCGGATCGCAATGTCGCCCGGCCCGGTCGCCGTCACGGCGGCGGCCGAATTGTCGATGATGAAGCCCTCCGGCACCGAGAAGGACACGCCCAGGCCCGGATGCAGAAAGGTCTCGCCGCGCACATACCCTTCTTCCGGCGTGTCGCCGTAGAGCAGGCCGTCTATCCCGGCGAGGAAGGCGTCGCGATCGCGGGTGCCGACGCCCGGCGGGCCGAACTGGCGGGCATGGCGTTGCGCAAGGTCGATACGCTGCGGCGTATTGGGATGCGTTGCCAGGAAATCGAGGCTGGCGTCGGTGGCGCCGCTGATCGAGCGGAAATCGGTGTAGGCCGACATGGACTGCAAGAAGCGGCCGGCGGCGTAAGGATCGTAGCCGGCTTCGCCGATCGACTTGATGCCGATCGCGTCGGCTTCCAGTTCCTGGTTGCGCGAAAACTGCGCCAGTCTCAGCTTGCCGCGGATCAGCGCCGCCTTGGCGGTCGGGCTGTCGCCGAGCACGTCGGAAACAACCTTGGTGGCGAGCCCCTCCTCGGCCTCGAGCTGCTGGCGCTGCAGGCCGTGGTTGGCGGTGACGTGGCCCATCTCATGCGCGATGACGGCGGCGAGCTCGGCCGAATCATTGGCCAGGGCCAGCAGGCCGCGCGTGACGTAGAGGTAGCCGCCCGGCAGTGCGAAGGCATTGACGTTGGGCGAATTGAGGATGGTGATACGATAGGTCTGGGTCGGGTTGGCCGACACCACCGTCAGGCTGCCTACGACCTTGGCGACCATGCGCTCGAGCTTGGGATCGGAGTATTCGCCGCCATAGGTCGCCAGGATGCGTGGATGCTGCGCCTTGGCCAGTTCGGCCAATTTGTTATTGGCCGCGACATTGTCGACCGTGATCGGTTTGTCGGAAGGCTGGAAGCCGGATTCCTGGACTTCCGGAGGTGTGAACATCTGGCAGCTTGCCAGGGCCACGACAAAGCCGGCCAGCGCCAGAAAGCGCGCCAGCATTTTCCCTCTTGGTCTTTCCGTGCCGGTCGGCAGAACGGCTTCCTTTCGGGTCTGGCGCATGCCCGCGAAAATCGGGGCGATCCTCGCAAGGGCTCATGCGCAAATCAAAGCATTACAGCATCCACGCCATACCAACGCGCGGCGGATGCCGCAGGCAAATCACGGCCTGCACCGGACCGGTACAGGGCGGACCTAGCCACACTACCTCTGTCAAGGCAAGCAATCGCCCCGTCGCCAGGAGCCGGTTTGAGCGTAAATTATGTCCGCTTCCGGGCAATATCTCGTGATCCAGCCTCCCAGGCGCTTGTGCCAACATAGCGCCGGAAAACTTCAGGACCAGCCCCGGCAAAGAAATCATCCGCCTTGCCCTTGGCGGCAACCATGCCGTTGTCGAGGAACACCACCTCCTCACAAATACGGCGTGCGTCCTGTGGCTGGTGCGTAACGAACAGCAGCGTCATGCCCCGCTCGGCATGCACGTCGGCGACAAGATCGAGCATGTCGTCGCGCAAGGCCGGTCCGAGTGAAGCGAAAGGCTCGTCCAGAAGAAGCACCGGGCGGTTGCGAACCAGCACGCGCGCCAATGCGACACGCTGGCGTTCGCCTCCCGAAAGTTCGCGCGGCAGGCGTCTTTCCTTGCCCGCGAGGCCGGTGCGCGCGATCGCCTCCGCGATGTCAGCGCCGTCGGCCTCGGTCAGCCGCAGCGAGGGCGAGCGGCCGAGCCCGACATTCTCTTCGACCGAAAGATGGGCAAAAAGATTGTTTTCCTGGAACACCATCGACACGGGCCGCGCCGAAGGCGGCGCCGCGCCGACATCGGCGCCGCCGATCAGCACGCGGCCAGCCTGCGGCGTCTCGAAGCCCGCCACCAGATTGAGCAGCGTCGACTTGCCCGAGCCGCTCGGCCCCATGATGGCGGTAATTTTCGACGCGGCGAAATCGACATCGAAAACGAGCGGCGCGTCGCCGTAGCTGAACGAGACCGTGTCCAGCCGCACCTCGGCTCCCCTTGTCGCACCATTGGTGGCGCCCGCAGCCATCAGTCTCGTTCTCCCCTTCCCAGCCCGCTCGCCGCCACCACAAGCGCAAGGCAGACCAGACCGAGCAGCAGCGCCAGGCCGGCGGCGTCCTCGGTACGGTAGCTGCCCATGCGCGCCAGGAGAAGGTAGGGCAAGGTCTGCACGGAATCACTGCCGAACAATGCGATGACGCCGAGATCGCCAAGCGACAGCGCCATGGCAAACGCGAAGGCGGTGGCCAGCGGCCGTCGCAGCGAGGGCCAGTCGACCAGCCGCAACCGGGCCCAGCCCGCTATTCCCAGAAGCGCGCAGAGCCGCTCATGGCGCTCGCTCGCCGCATCATAGGCGGGGCGGATGGCACGGATGGCGAAAGGCATCGCCATGACTGCATTGACAGTGACGACCATGACCGGGGCTATGGCAAAGACATCGCCGACATGGCGCAGCAGAAGGAACCAGCCGGCGCCGATGACGATGGGCGGCACGACCAGGACGAAGCCGGCACCGGTGTCGGTGGCGTGTTCGAGCACGGTCCGCGGACCGGAGCGGCGCTTCAGGGCCAGCACGCGGCGCGCCATGGTGAGCGAAAGCGACAGCGCAACCGACAGCAGCGCCGACAGGAAAGCCAGCACGGCGCTGGTCAGCGTCGCCTGCCGCACCGCCGCTTCGCCGGCGAGACGACCGAGGTCGGCGCCGAGGCCTGACATCACCGTCGCCGTCATCGGCCCGGCGACGAACAAAAGGGCCAGCACGACGAGCGCGGCATTCAGCGCGGTCTCGGTCCTGCCGGCCGAGACGTAGCGGCGCGGCGCCACCGGCAGATTGGCGTCACCGGTGGTGTTGGCGCCGAGCCGCGTCAACGCCAGCACCACGACAAAGGTCAGCGCGATCTGCAGCAGCGTCAGCGCCACCGCCCGCGCGGGATCGAAATCGAAACGCAGCGCCTGGTAGATGCCGACCTCCAGCGTCGTCGCGCCGGGGCCACCGCCCAGCGTCAACACGATCGTGAAGGATGTGATGCAGAGCATGAACACCAGGCCGGCGACGCCCGGCAGAGCGGCGCGCAGTGTCGGCCACTCGATCAGCCGGAAAGCCGGTGCGGCACCCATGCCGAGCTGGCTCGCCAGCCGCCATTGGTCGGCTTGGATGGTTTGCAGCGCTTCGAGGAACAGCCGCGTGGCCAGCGGCAGGTTGAAGAAGACATGAGCAACGAGGATGCCGGAGAGGCCATAGATGCCCGGCCAATTGTAACCGCCGACGGCACCAAGAAAGCCGGCGAAATAGCCGGCGCGGCCATAGAGCGCCAGGATGCCGAGCGCCGCCACGATCGCCGGCAGCGCCAACGGCAGGGCGAAGAGCTGGAGGATGAAGCCGCGGCCGGGAAAGTGCGGATGCCGCGACAGCGCGCGAGCCACGAACAGGGCCGGCGCCACCGACAGCAGCGTCGAAAGCGCCGCCTGCCACAACGTAAAGCGCACGACGCGCAGGAGATAAGCATCGAAGGCTGCCCAGGCTCCGGAGAAATCGTTCGCGCCTTCGAAAAGAAGACCCGCAAACGCGCCGCCGATCAGCAGCGCGATCGCCGCAAGCGCGAGGATGCCGGCGGAGATGCGGGGGTCAGACGCGCGCTGCACGCTGCGCCACCCAAAGGACCTTTAGCGAGCGTCGCGTTCCTTCGCGCCCCCCTCTGTCCTGCCGGACATCTCCCCCACTTGGGGGGAGATTGGCTGCTTCAGCGCTCCACCCTCTCCTGTGACGTCGCCAATTGGCGAAAGCCGTCGTGACGGCCAATCTCCCCCCTTGTGGGGGAGATGTCCGGCAGGACAGAGGGGGGCGCCGTAGAGCACTCATCATTCGATCATACGACCAAACTACTTGCTCATCACCGCCAGCCATTCATCCACCCATGCCTTGCGGTTGGCCGCGACCTCCTCGGGGCTGAACAGCAAGGTCTTGGTCGGTTTGACCAGTCTGTCGAAGGCGGGATTGAGCGGCTTGTCCGTCTTGCCGGCCGGGAACATCCAGTTGGTCTCGGGGATGGCATCCTGGAATTTCGGCCCCGTCATGAAGGCAATGAACTTTTCCGCCAGCGGATTTTTGGCTCCCGTCGTGGTGATGCCGGCGACCTCGATCTGCAGATATTCGCCCTCCTCGAAGGAAGCGGCCTGGTAGCGCTCGGTGTTCTCGGCAACCATGTGGTAGGCGGGCGAGGTCGTGTAGGACAACACCATCGGCACCTCGCCCTTGGTGAACAGGCCGTAGGCCTCGCTCCAGCCCGGCGTCACGGTCAAGACCTTTGCCTTGAGCTTGGCCCAGGCCTCCGGCGCCTTGTCGCCATAGACCGACTTCACCCACAACAGCAGGCCGAGGCCCGGCGTCGATGTGCGCGGATCCTGGATGACGATCTTGTCGTCGGCACTGCCCTCGACCAATTCCTTCAGGCTCTTGGGCGGCGTCTTCAGCTTCTGCGTGTCATAGACGACGGCGAAATAGCCATAGTCGTACGGGACAAAGATGTCGTCGTTCCAGCCGCCCGGCACATTGAGCCCGGTCACGGCGCCATGCGGCGCAAACAGGCCAGTGGCCTTGGCATCGGCGGTGAGATTGGTGTCGAGGCCAAGCACGATGTCGGCCTTAGTCGCGGCCCCTTCCAGCTTGACGCGGTTGAGCAGCGCGACGCCGTCGGCAACCGAGACGAAGTCGACATCGCAGCCGCATTCGGCCTCGAATTCCTTCTTCACCACCGGGCCGGGGCCCCAGTCGGCGGTAAAGCTCTCATAAGTGTAGACGGTGAGCTTGTCCTTGGCTAAGGCCGGCCCGGACAGAACCACGACCATTGCAGAGACAAGGGCGTATAAAAGCGTGCGCATCGGCGCCTCCTTCGTTCGGGTTAAAGGAATTGAGGCGTCGGACTGTCCGAAACGTCTAATCCCTCCGCCGGTACAAACCGGATCAGGTTCAGCGGGTTGGCGAGACTGCCTCTCAGCCGGTCCGCGAATATCGCGTCCGGCACCCCGTTAGAGCGCCTCGACACATAGGCCCGGCCGGTGAACCGCGCAAGTGGCTGTTTGCCGGCCTTCCGTTTCCGCTGTCGGGCTGGTAAGGGCCACACGATATGAGCACATTCACCATCCTGCTTGGCGGCGACCTCATCCGCACGCCACGGCTCGACCGTCAGGTCGAGGGGACCCGCGTCATCGCCGCCGATGCCGGCATCGGCCATGCGAGGACGCTCGGCCTTGTGCCGGAACTGTGGGTCGGCGATTTCGATTCCGTGCCCGCCGGCCTGCCGGATGAGTTGGCCGCCGTGCCGCGCCGAACCTTCCCGGCAGAGAAGGACGCCACCGATGGCGAACTCGCGATATCGGCCGCCCTGGAGCGCGGCGCGACCAGCCTCGTGCTTGCCGGCGCCTTCGGCGGCAAACGCGCCGACCATGCCTTCCTGCACATGGCGCTCGCCCTGCGGCTGGCCGGGGCCGGGACAAAGGTGCTGTTGACCAGCGGCGCGCAGGAAGGCGTGCCCCTGGCGCACGGCACGGTCCACTTCGACTATACAGACGGCACCCTGTTCTCGATCCTGGGTTTTTCCGAGCTTGCCGGGCTGACCGTCGCCGGCGCGAAATGGCCGCTTGACCGCGTCAAGGTCGCGTTCGGCTCATCGCTGACCATCTCTAATGAGGTCAAGGGCAGGCTCGAGATCGCGCTGGGAGCGGGGCGCGCGCTGCTGCTCGCCCATCCCTATCCCTTGCCAGAAAGCTGACATGGCGCCGCCTCTTCTCAATCTCGACGGAATAAAACTGACGTTCGGCGGCACGCCCCTGCTCGACGGCGCCGACTTGGCTGCGTCGGCAGGCGACAAGATCGCGCTGGTCGGCCGCAACGGGTCCGGCAAGTCGACGCTGCTCAAGATCGCCGCCGGCCTGATCGAGCCGCAGGACGGCGAGGTGTTCCGCCAGCCATCGGCGACCGTCCGCTATCTGCCGCAAATGCCCGACATGGACGGCTTCGCAACCGTGCGCGCCTATGTCGAGGCCGGGCTCGGTCCCGCCGACGATCCTTATCGCGCCAGCTACCTGATGGAGCACCTCGGCCTCTCGGGCGAGGAGCAGCCGGGCGACCTCTCCGGCGGCGAGGCCAGGCGCGCCGCCCTTGCCCGCGTCATGGCGCCCGAGCCTGATATCCTGCTGCTCGATGAGCCGACCAACCACCTCGATCTCTCGGTGATCGAATGGCTGGAAGAGGAACTCGTCCGCACCTCCTCGGCCCTCATCGTCATCTCGCACGACCGCCGTTTCCTTGAGCGCGTCTCGCGCGCCACCGTGTGGCTCGACCGGGGCCAGACGCGCCGGCTGGATAAGGGCTTCGGCCATTTCGAGGAATGGCGCGACCAGGTGCTTGAGGAAGAAGAGCGCGAACAGCACAAGCTCGGCCGCCAGATCGTGCGCGAGGAACACTGGCTGCGTTATGGCGTGACGGCGCGGCGCAAGCGCAACATGCGCCGCCTGGGCGAATTGCAGACCATGCGCCAGCGTTTTCGCGGCCATCGCGGCGCCGAAGGCACCGCGACCATGGTGGCCAGCGACGCCGCCGAATCCGGCAAGCTGGTGATCGAGGCCAGGAACATCGAGAAGAGCTTTGGCGACCTCACCGTGGTCAAGGGGTTCTCGACCCGCATCCAGCGCGGCGACCGCATCGGCCTCGTCGGGCCGAACGGCGCCGGCAAGACGACGCTTCTGAAGATGCTGACCGGAGAATTGCAGCCGGATGCCGGTTCGGTGCGGCTCGGCACCAATCTGGAGATCGCCACGCTCGACCAGAAGCGCGAGGCGGTCGATCCGCAGGAAACGCTGGCGCAATATCTCACCGACGGGCGCGGCGAGAACCTTGTCATCAATGGCGAGCAGCGCCACGTCGTCTCCTACATGAAGGACTTCCTGTTCAAGCCGGAGCAGGCACGCACGCCGGTGCGCGAGCTGTCGGGCGGCGAGCGGGCACGGCTGATCCTTGCGCGCGTGCTGGCCCGGCCGGCGAACTTGCTGGTGCTCGATGAGCCGACCAACGATCTCGACATGGAAACGCTGGAGTTGCTGCAGGAACTGGTCGCCGGCTTTGCCGGTACGGTCATCCTGGTCAGCCACGACCGCGATTTCCTCGACCGCACCGTGACCAGCGTGATCGCGCCGGACGGCGGCGGCCGCTGGGTCGAATATGCCGGCGGCTATTCCGACATGCTGGCGCAGCGCGGCGGCACCAGGCTCGACGACCGCAAGGCGCGGGCGAAGGCGGATGCAAGCGAGGCGCCGACGGCGAAGGCGGACAGCCCCACCGCCAAAGCCCCGGCAAAAAAACTCTCGTTCAAGCAGAAATTCGCGCTGGAATCGCTGCCCAAGAAGATCGAGGCGGTGACAGCCTCGATCTCGCGGCTGGAGAACAACATCGCCGATCCGGCCTATTACGAGCGCGATCCGGCCTCGTTCCAGAAGACCATCGCCGCCCTCGACAAGGAGCGCGCGACGCTGGCGGCACTGGAGGAAGAGTGGCTCGAACTGGAGATGTTGCGCGAGGAGATGGAGGGGTGAAGATGGTATGCGCTACGTTATGCGCTTAAAAGAGGGCTGTCTCCGTGCTTCAATCGAGGACAAAACCTCAGCGAAAGTCTGTCAATACATCCATTGACGCTCAGCTGATCAAAGACGCCAAAGCGTCGGGTATCAATCTCTCGCGCGCCGCCGAGGCGGGTATTGCGAAGGCCATCGCGTCGGAAAAAACGCGTCGGTGGCAAGAGGAGAACTTTGAGGCGATTGTGAGCTCCAACGCCTATGTCGAGCGGAACGGGTTGCCATTGGCCACACGCCCGCTGTTTTGATGGGCCCGTTACGATCTCTATCGGAATGCCGGAGGCAGTGGTTACCTTGTCGATGTTCAGTCCGACCTTCTTGAGAGGCTGAACACGAGAGTCGTCATTCCGTTGATGCCGCCCGACACAGCCCCCGTTCCTGGCCGCCGGCTCTGCCTTGATGGCCACTGAATTGCCGGATGCCGAGGGAAATCTCTCCAAGCACCACGACGACATCGTCGCCGCGCTCGACATGCTGTTCCAAGGCTTCTGACCGGAGCCGACCGTTGCCGTCGGCTCAGCCCGCCGTCTTCGCCTGCCAAGCCTTGATCGCCTCGTCGAACACCTTCTCGCCGGGAATGCCTTTTTCCATCGTCAGCAACGCTCGTCGTCCGGTCTTGTAGACGACCGGCACGTCGATCCAGTCCTGTCCCCGAAGCAAGGTCAGATTGGCGTCCTCGTCGGCCTTGGTATCGTTGAGCGCGACGAGGAAGAAGCCGTCGGCGATCTTGGCCGGAATGCCGATCAGCGGGCTGCCGGCATCCTGCTCGGAACTCTTCATGGCCACGCGCAGGATGTTGTCGACGCCGCCGCCTTCGAAACCGTCGGGTGTCAGGAAGATCATCTCGATGATGTGGCTGGCCGGCAGCGTCTGGTCAGTGTTGCGGCGGATGGTCATGCGCAACTGGATGTCCTTGCCGGGAATGGTCGCCTCGGCGCGGATCGCCGGCTCAGGCGGCAGGTCGCCGCCGGGCGATTCCTGCACCAGCGACCAGACGATGTTGCCCGGCTCGGCCGAACCCTGCGCGGTGCTGGTGCGCTCCTCATAGAAGATCGCCTTCTGGCCGACCGGCAGAGAGGTTTGCGTCGGCGCACCGGCAGGCGAGGGCGGCGTGGCGGCGTTGTCAGCCGGCGCCGCGGGTGCGGTCCCATTGGCGGGTGGCGCCGCCGGCGCAGCGCCCGGTGCAGGGGGCGTGGTCCCGGCGGGCGCGCCTGCGGCCGGCGTGCCTCCTGCCGGAGCCGACAAGGCCGGGGTGGTCGTGGCTGAAGGCGGCGTCGTCAGCGCCGCGACGGACTCGCCCTCGCCCACGCCGCTCTGTCCGCCGGCCGGGCCAGGATCGACCTCGCTTCCTTGCGGTGTCAGTCTTTGAGTGAACTTCGGTGTCCCTTCGGGCTCGGCACCGCTAGCCGAAGGTGCCGGGGGCGTTGCCGCCGCATCGCTCGCCGGCTTGGCGGGTGTCGATTTGACCGGCTCGGTCGTCGCGACCTTGCTGCCGCCGCCCAGACCCAGCATCTTGCCGAAGGCATCCTTGTTCAGCCAGATGCCATAGCCGCCGCCGGCAATGACCAGCAACGCAACGGCAGCGGCAATCAGCCCGCCATAGCTGCGCTTGCGTTCAGCCGGACGCAAGCGCTGGAAAGTGTCGGCGGCCGCAGCCTCTTCGTCGCTCGCAAAGACATCGGCATGCTCGTCGTCCTGACCCACATCCATGCCAGGCTGAGCCCTGTCGTCGAACTCCGGGGCCGGCTGCACCGGTACGGGCTTTTGCCAGTTCGGCTCGACCTCGGCGGCGGGCGATGCAGGCCTGGAGATGTCGGGCTCCGGAGCGGGGGGCGGCGGCTTGTAGGGTTCAGCCTTCGAGGCAGGCGCTGCCGGCCAGGCCGGCTCCGCCTTTACCGGCTGTTTGGTATGGTTCGACTGGTTCTTGTTGCGATCGATGGAGGAAAATATGTGCTCCAGTTCGGCAAGCGGATCGGTCTCCGGCACGCTTTTGGCATATTCGCGCTCGAGCCTCGATATGGCGTCTTCCAGGCCGCGCTTCTGCCTTTCGGCTTCCGACGGCGAAAGCGGCGGCTCGCGCTCGGCAATCTTCTTTGCAATCGTCGAGCGCGCTTTGTCGTAGACTTTGGCCCGCAGCTCCGGCGTAGGATCGCCAAAATTGTTTATCGTATCCCTCAGAGCAGAAACGAAATCTTTCGCCATGCGTCAGTCGACCTGTATTGTGCTCCGGGCCGGCCTCCGCAAATCAGCCGCAACGCCCGGAAAGGCTTGAGAAACTAGTCTTGAAACGGATCGGTCACAAGTATCGTGTCGTCCCGTTCCGGGCTGGTGGAGAGGAGCGCGACCGGCGCGCCGATCAACTCCTCGATATGGCGGACATATTTGACGGCCTGGGCCGGAAGGTCGTTCCAGCTGCGCGCGCCGGCGGTGGTGCCTTTCCACCCCTCCAGCGTCTCGTAGATTGGCTCGACGCGGGCCTGCGCGCCTTGGCTGGCGGGTAGATAGTCGATCGTCTCGCCGTCGAGGCGGTAGCCGGTACAGACCTTGATCTCGTCCAGCCCGTCAAGCACATCGAGCTTGGTCAGGGCAATGCCCTTGATGCCGTTGACGGCGACGGCCTGGCGCACCAGCACCGCGTCGAACCAGCCGCAGCGGCGCTTCCGGCCGGTGACGACGCCGAATTCATGGCCGCGCGTGCCGAGGAATTCACCGATCTCGTTCTGCTGCTCGGTCGGGAACGGACCTTCGCCTACGCGCGTCGTATAGGCCTTGGTGATGCCAAGCACATAGCCGATGGCGCCCGGGCCCACGCCGGCACCGGCTGCCGCCTGGCCGGCGACGGTGTTGGACGAGGTGACAAACGGATAGGTGCCATGATCGATGTCGAGCAGCGTGCCTTGCGCGCCCTCGAACAGGATGCGCTCGCCGGCCCGGCGCTTGTCGTCGAGCACCTTCCAGACCCGGTCCATGTAGGGCAGGATTTCGCCGGCGACCGAGGTCAGCTCTTGCATGACCGCGTCATGCGTGGCTTCGGCATGGCCAAGGCCGCGACGCAGTGCATTGTGATGCGTCAACAGCCTGTCGACCTTCAAGGGTAGTGTTTCCAAATCCGCCAGATCCATCACCCGCACCGCGCGCCGGCCCACCTTGTCCTCATAGGCGGGGCCGATACCGCGGCGGGTCGTGCCAATCTTGGTCCCGGAATTTGAGGCGGCGTCCTCGCGGAAGCCGTCCAGTTCCCGGTGCAGGGACAGGATAAGCGCTGTGTTTTCGGCTATTTTCAGGCGCTCCGGCGTTACCTCGACGCCTTGCCCCTTGAGCTTCGCCACTTCGGCAACGAATGCGTGCGGATCGAAGACGACGCCATTGCCGATGATGGACAGCTTGCCCTGCCGCACGACGCCCGACGGCAACAGCGACAGCTTGTAGACCTTGCCGTCGACGACCAGCGTGTGGCCGGCATTGTGGCCGCCCTGGAAACGCACCACGACATCGGCGCGCTCCGATAGCCAGTCGACGATCTTGCCCTTGCCTTCGTCACCCCATTGCGAGCCGACGACCACCACATTGGCCATGTTTCTTTTCCTTCGAGGCGCCGCCGCGCGGCTTGGATACGGTTCGAAACGACAGGCCTCTATAACGTCAAGAGCAGGCCGATGCGACCTTTCTTTGCCGCCGAAAATGGGCTGAGGCACAACAATTTTCAGCTTTGACATCATTTACTTGTCCAGGCGCGGGCAATAGGCCGGCAGGCACGCCCCATTCACCTCCTCCCCGCTGCGACCCGCCATGCACCGAAGCGCCTACATGTTCCTGCTGCTCACCACCTTGCTGTGGGGCGGCAACTCGGTGGCCGGCAAGCTGGCGGTCCATCACGTCTCACCGATGACGCTGGTCTTCCTGCGCTGGGTGCTGGCGGTAGCGATCCTGCTGCCGATCGGCTGGAATGCGCTGAAAAGAGATTGGCCCGTCGTGCGCAGGCACTGGTTCGTGCTCGCCGCACTTGGCGCCAGCGGCTTCACCTTGTTCAACACGATCTTCTATACGGCGCTCAATTACACGACCGCGATCAACGTTTCGATCGAGCAGGCGGCAATGCCTATCCTGATCATCGTAGCCAATTTCATCTTCTTCCGCCTGCGCGTGAACTGGGCGCAGATCGCCGGCGTGGTGCTGACGATCTTCGGCGTCATCCTGACCGCCTGCCACGGCGATCCGCGCCGGCTGCTGACATTGGAGCTCAATTTCGGCGACGCCATCATGCTGGTCGCGGTCATTCTCTACAGCGGCTATTCGGTCGGATTGCGGCTGAAGCCGGCCATGCAATGGCAGAGCCTGATGCTGGCCATGTCGCTCGCCGCGCTCGTCACCTCGCTGCCGTTCTTCCTATGGGAAATCGCGGCCGGCAAGGTCATCGTTCCCGACGCACGCGGCTGGGCGGTGATCGTCTATACTGCGATCGGCGCCTCGGTCGTCTCGCAGATATTCTACATCAGGGGCAATGAGCTGATCGGCGCCAACCGGGCCGGCCTGTTCATCAACCTCGTGCCGATCTTCGGCACCCTGCTATCGGTGCTGATCGTCGGCGAGACATTCCAGCTCTACCAGGCGTTGGCGCTCGTCCTTGTGCTGGGCGGCATCGCGCTTGCCGAATATAGCGGCCGCAAGGCAGCCATGCCGAGGCGCCAGTAAACTCGCTTCGCGCCCCGATCGTCAGCTTCAAGGAGAGCGTCGGCTCGCCCGGCAATTCGCAGGACTACTGCAATTCCTTGCGCACCGCCGCCACGTCGTCGGACGAGACTGCCGGGGCGGCGTTGCCCCAGCTGCCGCGCACGTAAGTGAAGACGTCGGCGATCTCCTGATCCTTCAGGCGCCCCGCCAGCGAGGGCATCGCCGGCGTCGTCGGCGCGCGGGCCGTATGCACGGCCTGGCTTCCCGCCAGAACGGCCCGGGCAAGCGTTTCGGTGCTGGCCTGTGCTACGATCGAATTGCCGGCGAGCGGCGGGAAAAGAGCCCCGGCGCCGGCGCCGTCTCCACCATGGCAGGCCGAGCAATTGTCATGGTAGATCGCCTCGCCAGCGGCCATGCGGGTTTCGTCGGGCTTGGGCGCCTGGGAAACCATGCGCTGCTTTGCACGCTGCGAAAATGATCAGGCATCGGGGCAGCTAAGGTCAGCAGCAGACGCCCCGCTATCGCGAAGGCAAGTATCCTCAGACGGACGATCAAGACCATCTAGGCTTGCCGGAAAACACTCGATGCGCGGAGCATCGCGATCGTGCAGTTGCAGCCTGTGCGGGAAGAGCCCTACACGCTGCCGACGTCGAACTGTAGCCGCTTGGCCGAATCGATCGATTTGTGCGCCCGCACCTGCTCCAGCACTTTTTCCGGGAACGGTGCGTCGAGATAGAGCAGCGCGATGGCATCGCCCCCTGGCCGGTTGCGGCCGAGCTGGAAGTTGGCGATGTTGACGCCGTTCTCGCCGCACACCGTGCCGAGCAGGCCGATAATGCCCGGCGCGTCGGCATTGGTCGTATAGAGCATGTGCTGGCCGACCTCGGCATCGAGATTGATGCCCTTGATCTGGATGAAGCGCGGCTTGCCGTCGGAAAAACAGGTGCCGGCGATCGAGCGCGTCATATGCTCGGTCTTGACCGTCAGCTTGATATAGCCGTCGAACACGCCCGATTTGTCGCGCTTGACCTCGGCGACGATGATGCCGCGCTCCTTCACCATGATCGGCGCCGACACCATGTTGACGTCGGCTACCTGCGGCCTGATCAGCCCGGCAAGGGCCGCGCTGATCAGCGCGCGCGTATTCATCGTCGCGGTCGAGCCGTCGAACAGGATTTCCACCTCCTTGATCGGGTCCTCGGTGACCTGGCCGACAAAGGCGCCAAGCACTTCGGCGAGCTTGACGAAGGGTTTGAGCCGCGGCGCTTCCTCCGCGGTGATCGACGGCATGTTGATGGCGTTGGAGACGGCGCCCTTGATCAGGTAGTCGGCCATCTGTTCGGCGACCTGCAGCGCGACGTTCTCTTGCGCCTCCGCCGTCGAGGCACCGAGATGGGGGGTGGCCACCACATTCTCCATGCCGAACAATGCGTTCTGTTCGGCCGGCTCGGCCTCGAACACGTCGATGCCGGCGCCGGCCACTTTGCCGCTCTTCAGCGCCGCCACCAGGTCGGCTTCGACGACCAGCCCGCCACGGGCGCAGTTGATGATGCGCACGCCGTCCTTCATTTTGGCGATCGCGGCGGCATCGATGATGTTGCGCGTCTTGTCGGTCAACGGCGTGTGCAGCGTGATGAAGTCCGCGCGGGCGAAGAGCTCGTCCAGTTCAACCTTGTCGACGCCGAGTTCCTCGGCGCGTTTGTCCGACAGGAACGGATCGAAGGCGACGACATGCATCTTCAGGCCGACGCCGCGCGTGGCGACGATCGAGCCGATATTGCCGCAGCCGATGACGCCGAGCGTCTTGCCGGTGATCTCGACGCCCATGAAGCGGTTCTTTTCCCATTTGCCTGCATGCGTCGAGGCGTTGGCTTCCGGGATCTGGCGGGCGAGCGCGAAGATCATCGCTACCGCATGCTCGGCTGTCGTGATCGAATTGCCGAACGGCGTGTTCATCACGATAATGCCCTTGCGGCTGGCCGCCGGTATGTCGACATTGTCGACGCCGATACCGGCCCGGCCGACGACCTTGAGCCTGGTGGCGGCATGGATCAGCTTCTCGGTAACCTTGGTCGCCGAGCGGATGGCGAGGCCGTCATACTGGTCAATCACTTCAAGCAGCTTCTCCTTGTCCTTGCCGAGATCTGGAAGATAGTCGACCTCGACGCCGCGATCCCTAAAGATCTGAACAGCGGTGGTGGAAAGTTTATCCGAGACGAGAACGCGAGGCATGGGATTGGTCCTTGTTGCTTACCCCACCCGCCTTCGCTTCGCTCAGGCACCTTCTCCACGGGGGAGAAGGTCGGGCGCCAATCTTTCTCCTCTTGTGGGAGAAGGTGGCCGCGAAGCGGCCGGATGAGGGCTGTTCCAGAAAATAACTGTTGAGTTTCAGGCCGCCGCTTTCAGCGACGCCTTCTGGCCGGCGAAGGCCCAGTCGAGCCAGGGCAGCAGAGCTTCGAGATCGGAGGTCTCGACCGTTGCGCCGCACCAGATGCGCAGGCCAGGCGGCGCGTCGCGATAGGAACCGATGTCATAGGCGACACCTTCCTTGTCGAGCGCTGAAACCAGACCCTTGGCGAAGGCCGCCTGTGCGTCGGCGTCGAGTGCAGCGACTTGTCCGTCGGTGAAGGACAGGCAGACGGACGTGTTCGACCGCGTCGCCGGCTCTACGGCGAGATGGCCAAGCCAGGAGGATTTCGCGACGAAACGGTCGAGCACGGCCGCGTTGGCGTCGGCCCTGGCGACCAGCGCATCGAGGCCGCCGATCGATTTCGCCCAGCTGAGCGCGTCGAGATAGTCCTCGACGCACAGCATCGACGGCGTGTTGATGGTTTCGCCCTTGAAGATGCCTTCGATCAATTTGCCGCCCGAGGTCAGGCGGAAGATCTTCGGCAGCGGCCATGCAGGCTTATAGCTCTCCAGCCGCTCGACGGCGCGGGGCGACAGGATCAGCATGCCATGCGCGCCTTCGCCGCCCAGCACCTTCTGCCAGGAGAAGGTCATGACATCGAGTTTCTCGAAATCGAGCTTCTGCGCGAAGGCGGCCGACGTCGCGTCGCAGATGGTCAGACCCTTGCGGCCGGCCGGGATGAAATCGCCGTTCTGCACGCGCACGCCCGAGGTCGTGCCGTTCCAGGTAAAGACCACGTCGCGGTCGAAATCGATCTTGCCGAGATCCGGCAGTTCGCCGTAACCGGCCTCGAGCTTGCGCACATCGGCAAGCTTCAACTGCTTGACCACGTCGGTGATCCAGCCGGAGCCGAAACTCTCCCAGGCGACCATGTCGACGCCGCGCTCGCCCAGCAGCGACCAAAGCGCCATCTCGACGGCGCCTGTGTCGGACGCCGGCACGATGCCGATGCGGTAGTCGGCAGGAACCTGGAGAATTTCGCGCGTCAGCGCGATCGCCTGTTCGAGCTTGGTCTTGCCGATCTTGGCGCGATGGGAACGGCCGAGCGCGGCAGCTTTCAGCGCCTCGACCGACCAGCCGGGACGTTTCGCGCAGGGACCTGAGGAAAAATTGGGGTTTGCCGGACGGAGTCCGGGCTTCGTATGCGTCGTCATCGTGGTCTATCCTTCCAGATAGTGGCCCCTCGTTGGGGAGGGGTGGCCCACGGACGGCGATATGCGCTCGGGCTTCGGGCGTCAAGGGGAAAGTTTTTGTCGCGGGCAGGATACTGGCGATCCGCGATCAGGATCTCGTGAGCTTCAAACGCAAACGGCGGACCGAAGAGATCCGCCGCCAGGGTTCATGTGTGCCAGCCTACTACCAGAGATCGTAGCGTAGCCCGAGCTTAACCTGATGATTGCTGATTCCCTTGTGGACCGGAAACGAGGTCAGGCTCTCGGCCGTCACATATTCAGCGTCGGGCGCCGAGAAATACTGATAGCCGAGATCGACGGAAACATTCTTCGACACCTGATAGGCAAGGCCGGCATTCAGCGTGTAAGCGAAGGAATACTTGGTCTTGTCGTCACTCAGGCCGAAGTCGTCGGTTGGATCGCCATTGTCGGTGAAATAGCTCGCCGAGAGCTTGTGCGTGCTCCTGACGATGCCGATGCCGGCGCCGAGATAGGGTGTTATGCCGACATAGGTACCAAGGTCGACATAGCCGTTGAGCATGCCTGAAAAGGCATAGTTCTTCAGGGACGCCGACGCTAGGGTCGCCTCTGCCGCGGTCGCTGAATCGTCATAGCCAATGCCGATCTTGTTGCCGGGCAGGTAACCCAGATTGAGATCGGCACGCAGATAATCGTTGAAGTGGTAGCCGAAGCCGATGCTGGCGAAGACCGGGTCTTCCTCGTTGTCGAAGCTCGCCGGCGTGAAGGCGAAATCCTCATTCTTGAAGCTCTTCTCTACCAGGTAGGAGACATCGCCGCGCAGATACCAGCCCGAGCCGACCTCGACCGGCACGTAGTCGGGCGCCTGGTCGACATAGACCGGGGGATCATAGTCGGCGGCCAGCGCAGGCGTCAGCGGCATGATGGCGAATGTGGCAAGCACCGGCGCCATACGCGATGTGAGTTTCATGATCCCCTGCTCCCGATTTCGGCGCCACCAGACGGCAGCCATCGTTTCAGGAAGCATTGTTAACCATAGTGGTTAAGTCGGGGTTAAGGCTAACAGAGCGTTAGCGAATGATTTCGGGCAGCCAGACAAGCGAAAACCGCCCGGCTGATGCCGGGCGGTTTCGGACCGTTGGATGGTCGGATGTTACTTGGTGTAGATCGGCTCGGGTTCGGGCTGATAGGCCACCGTCGGCGCGGCGCAACCGTTGTTGCCGCCGAACTGGTACCGCAGGCCGCCGCGCACCTCATGCGTGTCGATGCCGCGGTCGAAGCCCGGCCCGGCGCTGCTGATATCCCACTCGAACATGCGGCCGCCCTGGATGTGGCTGTAGCGATAGCCCGCGTCCAGGATCAGCTTGTCGGTCAGGCAGTAGGAAGCGCCGGCCATGAGCGCGTAGGCAAAGCGCCAGCTTTTCGCACCGGGGTTGAACTCGGTGGTGTTCGGGTCCCTGACATCGTCCCATCTGACATGCGCGCCGCCGATGCCGGCGCCGACATAGGGCGTGATGCCGTGATAGGTGCCGAGATCGACATAGGCGTTGGCCAGCAGCAGCAAGGCGCTCATTTTCGACACTTCGGTCGACGTCGAGAAAGCGTCCGAGGTTCCGCCGTCGAAGTTCGACTTGAACCAGTAATCGGCGGTCAAATCCGTACGAAAATGATCGTTGATCTTGTAGCCGACGCCGGCGCCGAGCGAGAAGCCGCCCTTGAGCTTGCCGAAATCGAAGCTCCTGTCGCCGGGAATGACGTTACAATTACAGGGATCGATGGTGTAGGTCGTGTAATCGATGCCGCGCACTTTCGACTTGTGGTAGTCGAGATCGCCGCGAATGTACCAGCCGCCGACATCGACTGGCTGCTCGTATACCGGCGGCGGCGCCTCTTCGACCACCGGCTCCGGAAGGTCGGCCGCGAACACCGGCCATGCCAGGCCCGCGAACAGCGCGGCGAACAGGGCCTTTCTTGCTGTATTGAACATGCTTGTCACCCCTAGAAACCCTCGGAACAGCGGTCGCGTCCGAATGAGATTGGCTTTCAGGCGTGGATAATGAATTGCAAAGGTTAAAAGGCATTTAACCCTGTCTATTAACCACGAATCTCGAGCATTTGAGGAATTCGGATGGTTCCACGTGTCTCGAGCCAGTTTCGCAGGCAAACAAAAGCCCGCCGGACGGGCGGGCTTCTAAGCAATCAGAGCGGCGTCGGCCCTCCGAATGCACCTGAGATCAGGCGGCGCTGCGTGTTTCCGAGATGACCTCAACGATGTCGTTGACGACGGCCTCGACCAGCTGCGGGTCGTCGCCCTCGGCCATGACACGGATCAGCGGCTCGGTGCCGGACGGCCGGATGACGAGCCGCCCCGCCTTGCCGAGGCGTTGACGGGCGTCCTCGATCGCAGCCTTGACCGGAGCTTCCTCGAGCGGCTTGCCGCCGGCGATGCGGACGTTCTTGAGGAGTTGCGGCACCGGCTCGAACTTCTTCGACAATTCGCTGACCGGCCGGCCCTGCCGCTTGATGCAGGCCAGCACCTGCAGCGCCGAAACCAGGCCGTCGCCCGTGGTCGAGAAGTCCGACAGCACGATGTGGCCCGACTGCTCGCCGCCGACATTGAGCCCGTGCGCGCGCATATGCTCGACGACATAGCGGTCGCCGACCTTGGTGCGGTGCAATTGCAGCTTCATGTCGCCGAGGAAGCGTTCGAGGCCGAGATTGGACATGACCGTCGAAACGACGCCACCGCCGGCAAGCCGCCCGCTCTGGTGCCAGGACTCGGCGATCATTGCCATGATCTGGTCGCCGTCGACGATCGCGCCGTTCTCGTCAACGATGACGACACGGTCGGCATCGCCGTCGAGCGCGATGCCGATGTCGGCGCGCACCTCGTGCACTTTCTTCTGCAGGCCTGCCGGATGGGTCGAGCCGCATTCCTTGTTGATGTTGAAGCCGTTGGGCTCGACATTGATGGCCACCACTTCGGCGCCCAGCTCCCAAAGCGCCTCGGGGGCAACCTTGTAGGCGGCGCCATTGGCGCAATCGACGACGATCCTCAAACCTGAAAGCGACATCGAACGCGGCAAGGTGCGCTTTGCAAACTCGATGTAGCGGTCATGCACGCCATCGACGCGCTTGGCGCGACCAAGTCCGTCGGAATCGGCGAGTGCCAGTTCGATATCCTTGTCCAGCATGCTCTCGATGCGCTCTTCGATCTCGTCGGAGAGCTTGTAGCCGTCGGGACCGAATAGCTTGATGCCATTGTCGTAATAAGGATTGTGCGAGGCCGAGATCATGACGCCGATATCGGCGCGCAGCGAACGCACCAACATGGCGACCGCCGGCGTCGGGATGGGGCCGAGCAGGAACACGTCCATGCCGGCGGCGCAGAGGCCCGCCACCATGGCGTTCTCGATCATGTAGCCGGAAAGTCTGGTGTCCTTGCCGAGCACCACACGGTGACGATGGCTGCCGCGCTGGAAGGACAGGCCGGCCGCCATGCCGACCCTCATCGCGATTTCCGCCGTCATTGGAAACTTGTTGGCGCGCCCGCGAATACCGTCCGTGCCGAAATAATTTCCTGCCATGCTAGTCAGTGTCCCCGGTGGTTCTTGCCCGGTACGTCATGCCATAATTGGCCGGCGCACTACGATCACATTTCGTGATTATCTGTTACCAATCCTTTAGAAAACCCTTGTTGTGCATTGCACACAGACTGGCGCAACCTAGCGTGATGGCGCTGCCTCGCCACAATATACCATGCCTGTGGACCATTCGACATGGATTTACCCACAAATTCTTGTCTTCCAGCCGGCAACAGGCAACGATTTCATCACCTTGCCGGCAGAAGCCGGGTTTCGGCGATGTATACGCCACTTAGCATCTGGCGCAACCGACCGTTGAGCGTTATTGATTTGCTGGGACGTATAATGGGCTGCTGCAACGGAGAAACGCTATGCTCATCCACCGACTTGCCACTTTGACCGGCCTTGCGGTCGCGACGTTATTCCTGGCCGCGCCAGCCAACGCGCTGACGATGGCCGAGTGCAGCACGAAGTATAACGCGGCCAAGGACGCGGGGACACTTGCCGGCCAGACCTGGAACCAGTTCCGCAAGGCGCAGTGCGGCACTGATGCCGCCGCGACAGCCAAGCCCGACGCCAAGGCAGCGGACACCAAGGCGGCCGATACGAAGCCGGCCAAGGCGACCAAGGCTGCGGCCGCCGCCGACGACGGAGCCAAAGGCCTGACCGCAAAGGAATGCAGCACCAAGTACCAGGCGGCCAAGGCCGCCGGCACGCTCAACGGCATGAAGTGGAACGACTTCCGCAAGAGCGAATGCGCCACCGGCGCGTCCGCTGCCGCCGGCGCATCCGCTGCCGCCGCCACCAAACCGGCGACCACCAAGGCGGCGACCACGGCTGCGGCGACCGACAGCTCGGGCAAGGGCCTGAGCATGGCCGACTGCAGCAGCAAGTACCAGGCTGCCAAGACCGCCAATACGCTCAACGGCATGAAGTGGAACGACTTCCGGAAGGCCGAATGCGGCGCCAGCGCCTCGGACGATGACACCGTCCCGGCTCCAACAGAGGCGACCTACACCAAGGAGCCGGCAAAGCCGACTGTCGCTGCGCCGAAGGGCGTGAGTTTCCCGACCGCAATCTCGCCGAAATTCGCCACCGAAACCCCGGCCAAGGCCCGCATGCATACCTGCCTCCAGCAGTACTATGCCAACAAGGACGCCAACACGCTTGGCGGCTTGAAGTGGATCCAGAAGGGCGGCGGCTTCTACAGCCTGTGCAATGCCAAGCTGAAGAGCTGAGCGACAGCACTATTTGAGGAAAGTAAGGCCCGCGAGCCGCAGGGTTCGCGGGCTTTTTTGCCCGCAGCTTCAGCAGGAATCCCCGCTGACGAGAGGCGCGTTGCCGGCGACGCTGCAAACTCCCCTCGTGGGGGAGATGGCCGGCAGGCCAGAGGGGGGGCACGAAGGATCGTTGCCTGCTCCCGGCCAGGTTGCCTCGCATTCACGAAAAGCTGGGCGAGGGTGGCTCGAGGAATCGTCGAACGGCAAGAGAGATCCTTCCCCGCAGCCCGGAAGGCCTAACTCGATTTGTCGGCGGACGCTGCCCCCGCTGAGCTGCCCGGCATCTTCCACAAAGTGGGAAGATTGGCTGCTGCCACGCCGGCTTCCGCCAATCGCCTAACAAACCTTGCAGGCGCAGGCCACGGAGAAACTCAGCAGCCTGCCCCAAAACAAAAACGCCGCGGTCGAACCGCGGCGTTTCTCAATTTGTTCTTGGCCGAGTTCAGCTCGACGGCTGCGGTTCCATGCCGCCCTCGGGCTCGGGACCCTTTTTGCGGCGGCCCGACTTCGGCACGGCCGAACCACGGCTCGGCGGCGTGTCGTCGCCGAGATCGCGCGCGGGCTTCTCGCCGGCGATCAGCTGCTTGATCTCGTCGCCCGACAGCGTCTCGTATTCGAGCAGGCCCTGCGCCAGCGCGATCCATTCCTTCTTCTTCTTGGTCAGCACCGACCTCGCGGTCGAATAGGCCTCGTCGATCAGGCGGCGCACCTCGGCGTCGATGATCTGCGCGGTTTCTTCCGAGATGTTCTGCGTGCGCGCCACCGAATGGCCGAGGAACACTTCCTCCTGGTTGTCGCCATAAGCTACATGGCCGAGCTTGTCGGAAAAGCCCCAGCGCGTGACCATGGCGCGCGCCAGCTTGGTCGCCTGCTCGATATCGGAGGAAGCGCCCGACGTGATGTTCTCCTTGCCGAACTTGAACTCCTCGGCGACGCGGCCGCCCATCATGATGGCAAGCCGTGAGATCATGTACTTGTAGCTCATCGAATAGCGGTCGCCTTCCGGCAACTGCATGACCATGCCGAGCGCGCGGCCGCGCGGAATGATTGTCGCCTTGTGCAGCGGATCGGCCGACGGCACATTGAGCGCCAGTATGGCGTGACCGGCCTCGTGATAGGCGGTCAACTCCTTCTCGGCCTGGGTCATGGCCGAGGAGCGGCGCTCGGCGCCCATCATGATCTTGTCCTTGGCGTCCTCGAACTCGGCCATGGTCACGAGGCGCTTGTTACGCCGCGCCGCCATCAGGGCGGCCTCGTTGACGAGGTTCATCAGATCGGCGCCGGAGAAGCCCGGCGTGCCGCGGGAGACGACCTTGAGGTCGACATTGGGCGCCAGCGGCACGTTGCGCACATGCACTTTCAGGATCTTCTCGCGTCCGACGATGTCGGGGTTCGGCACCACCACCTGGCGGTCGAAACGGCCGGGCCTCAGCAGCGCCGGGTCGAGCACGTCGGGCCGGTTGGTGGCGGCGATCAGGATGATGCTTTCGTTGGACTCGAAGCCGTCCATCTCGACCAGCAGTTGATTCAGCGTCTGCTCGCGCTCATCATTACCGCCGCCGAGACCCGCGCCGCGGTGACGGCCGACCGCGTCGATTTCGTCGATGAAGATGATGCAGGGCGCGTTCTTCTTGGCCTGGTCGAACATGTCGCGCACGCGGCTGGCGCCGACGCCGACGAACATCTCGACGAAGTCCGAACCCGAAATGGTGAAGAACGGCACGTTTGCCTCGCCGGCGACCGAGCGGGCGAGCAGCGTCTTGCCGGTTCCCGGAGGGCCGACCAAGAGCACGCCGCGCGGGATCTTGCCGCCGAGCCGCTGGAATTTCTGCGGATCGCGCAGGAACTCGACGATCTCCTCCAGGTCTTCCTTGGCCTCGTCGACGCCGGCGACGTCCTGGAAGGTGACGCGGCCATGCGCCTCGGTCAGAAGCTTGGCCTTCGACTTGCCGAAGCCCATGGCACGACCGGAGCCGGACTGCATCTGGCGCATGAAGAATATCCATACGCCGAGGATCAGGATCATCGGCAGCCACGAGATCAGGTACCCGAACAGCGAGTTTGAACCGTCGGTCTCCGGCCGCGCATTGATGGTGACGTTCTTGTCCTGCAGCCGCGAGACCAGCGACGGATCGCCGGGCGAATAGGTCTGGAAGCCGCTCGAATTGTCGGTGTAGGTGCCGGAGATGCGGGCGCCGGCGATGGTCACCGTCTTGACCCGGCCCGCCGCGACATCCTGCAGGAACTGCGAATAAGGTACATCGCTCGAAGCCCCACGCGTCTGCGGCGTCTGGAACAGATTGAAGAGGGCGATGAGCAGGACCGCTATGATCGCCCAGAGCGCGAGGTTGCGATAGTTCGGATTCATCAATTGTCCCGTTGGTGTCCGCGGGCGGACACGCGTCGTGAGAGGAAACTTGAGCCTAACATAGGGAGAGCGCCCCCCCTTGCCAAGCAGAACAGCACGTGTGGGTTAAGCTTTCGCCCATGACCGACCGGCGCTATGGCCGCTTGAAAGGCAGGGCGGGAGGCAACGGTGCGCCGATCAATTCGGCGACGACCCGCGCCGGCGCCAGGTCGAAGGACGGCAGGAAACGGACAAAGGGGGCGACGACGGCCTGTGCTGTGAACCCCGGCGACGCCTGCCCACCCTGAGGCAGGCCAGGGTTTTCAACGGCTTGCCGCGATGCCGGCTCGCAGGCCAGCGCGGCGCGCACGAGGCTGCGCGGCGTCTCGCCTTCCGCGATTGCCAGACGCTTCGCCGCCGCTGCCCCGAACGGCGCGATCAACAATGCACTGCCGCCGTCGTCCAACGTGATGTTCCGGCGGCCGTCCCAGAGCAGCCCGCCGGTGGCCGCGACCACAGGCGGCAAGCCTCGCGTCTCGCGGCGCAGAAAGATGCCGGCGCGCCTGGAATCGACCACCGTCCGCGACAATGTGGCGCAAAGAAATCCAGCCTTCAGCCTACCGAACAGCGCCTCGCATCGCGCCTGGTCCGGCAGAAACGCAACGCCCCCGCTTGTGGCGAGGAGGATGCGCAGCGCATAGACGGCCGCCGGATCGTCGCCGGCCGAAAGCAGGGTCGGATCGAGGCGGACAAGACCCGGCGCCGGCTGGCTGGCGAAGCGCGCGATTAAATCCGCGGCGCGGATGCCAAGCCGGCTGCGCGCCTCGCTCTCGCGCGCCGCCAGCGTCAATGCGTCATCGATGCGCTGCGCACCGTCAGCGCCGGCCAGTGCCGCGCGCATGCGCGGTCGCTCGAAGGCCGCGTCGGCATTGGTCGGATCCTCGGCCCAGCCGACATGCTCGCGCCGCAGGAAGTTGCGCAAAGCCGCGCGCCGAATGCCAAGGAGCGGCCGCACGATCCATTCGTGCCAGTCGTGTAAGGTGACCGGCGCCATGCCGGCAAGGCCGCGCCCTTCCTCGCGGGCGCCCTTGCCTCGGACTAGCCGCATCAGCACCGTCTCGGCCTGGTCGTCCGCTGTATGACCGGTCACGATCAGGCCGAGGCCTTCCGCCCGCGCCGTCTCGGCCAGCAGCCGGTAACGCGCCTCCCGCGCGGCGGCCGGCAGCCCGGTCGATGGCTTGCGTCCGGACCAGGCGACGATGCGGTGCGCGATGGCGTGCGCGGCGCAAAGCCTGGCCACCGCTTCCGCTTCGGCCGCCGCGCCCTGCCGCAAACCGTGGTCGATCGTCACCGCCAGCAGCTTCGCGGACGGCGCGGTTCGGTCGAGATGTCGTTTGAGAAGGAGAAGTAGGGCGGTCGAGTCGCTGCCGCCGGATACGGCCGCAACGGCGCCGCTGGTAAAGTCGATGTGCGAAAAAAGGTCTTTCGAAAGATCAGGCTCGGTGTCGAGCATCAATGCATGTCGCCCGAACACGGCTCCGAGGGCAAGGCAACGGCAGGCAGGAGAAGGGCTAGCACGCCGCCAGGGCCTTTTCCTGCTTCACGCGCTCCTTGAGCGTGTTGGAAATGTCGGGGTAGCGCTTGCCGACCTCGCTGAAGGTGGCGCAGGCCACGTCGTGCTGCTTCAGGCCGACCAGCGACACGCCGAGCTTCAGCAGCATGTCGGGGGCCTTCTTGGCCTTGGGATAGTCCTTGCTGGCGGCGAGGAAGACCTCCGCGGCATCGCGGTATTTCTGCTGGCCAAGCAGCGATTCGCCCAGCCAATAGTGCGCATCCGCCGTTTTCGCGTCACGGGGAAAACGCGCGATGTGGTCACGAAAACCCTGTTCGGCGGTGCCGTAGTCGCCCGAAAGGATGAACTGGTAGGAGTTGCGGTAGAGCTCCTCGGGATCGTTCGTGGAAGGCAGCGCCGCAACCACCGTGCCGTCGGACTTGCCGCTCTTGGCCGGAGCGCCGGTGGCTGGAGCGACATCCTGCGCCGGTGCGGTCGCCTGCGTGCTGCCGCCGGCATCGACCACATTGCCGTTCTTGTCGACGGTGATGCTGCCGAAGGTCTTTTCGGGCGCTCCCCTTCCGGGGATCACCTTGCCCGGATCACCGTCAGAGGATTCGACGATGACGTCCTCGACGCTCTGGCCGCCGCCAGCCGACTGGCCGGCCGCTGCCCGATTGTCGGCCTCCGCGGGCGGTTGCGTGGCCGGCGCCTCGGCCACGCTGTCATCGCTGTCGGCGGGCGCGGCCTGTGACTTCTTCTGCCCGGCCGGCTGCTGCGCACCCTGCGTACCGCCTTCGAGCTGCTGGAAGCGGAACTCGTTGTCTTCCTGCTGTTTGCGGATCTGCTCCTGCATTTGCAGGATCTGGAAGTTCAGTTCCTCGATCTTGCCGTTCATCTGGCGCAGTTGGTCCTCGAGCCCGGTGGCGCCTGTGCCAGTCGACTGCTGCGCGAACTGAACCTGGTCCGACTTCTTCTTTTCGCCGAAAACGCCAGGCAACTCGATGCTGGGCAGATGGAACGAGAAGCCGCTGTCGGCTGGCTGTCCCGTGCCATCAGTCCCTAAGCCACCCGCCATCGCGGTGACGCCTGAAAGGAGCAGCAGCGCAAGCGTGCCGCTCAGAACTGATCTCAAATGCATATGCCTCTCGCCGTGTCGTTAGCTTGTTCGCGCCTTCCAATCGGTATGGGACCAGCCAAGCGCCCTCGGCTCATAGCAGGACGCGAGACTTCGGCCAAATTTTGTTTGAAGGGACCAAACATGAAAAAGGCGGCCTTTCAGCCGCCTTTCGCAAGCCTGTGTTGCATTTTTGCCGTCGTGTTTTTCGCGCGTCGCTCGACGCGCGAAAAATGTCAGGAGCCGGCGCCGCTGAGCGTGGTGACCGCGCGGCGGTTCTGCGACCAGCAGGAGATGTCGTCGCAAACCGCGACCGGCCGTTCCTTGCCGTAGGAAATGGTCTTCAGGCGGTTGGCGGAGACGCCCTTGGAGACCAGGAAGTCGCGCGTGGCGGCGGCGCGGCGGGCACCGAGCGCCAAATTGTATTCGCGCGTGCCGCGTTCGTCGGCATGGCCTTCAACGACAATCGCATACTGCTTGTACTGGTTCAGCCACTGCGCCTGGCGCGACAGGGTCGTCTGGGCGTCGGCGCGGATCGAGGAGGAGTCCGTGTCGAAGAAGATGCGGTCGCCGATATTGACGGTGAAGTCCTGCGCCGATCCGGGCGTTGCGGCACCGGCGCCGTTGAGGCCGAGATCGGCGGCGCTGTTGGGCGTCTTCTTCGAAGCGCAACCGGCAATGGCGAGCATCGCCACCAGCGCGATCATGACGGGATTTCTGGTAAGTGCTGCGATACGGCTCATGCCGCCTCTCCTTCGCATTCGAGTGATTTCGTTGATCACCCAGTAACCACGTTTGGGTTAACCGGCATTCAAGAAACACGGTTAAAATTTGGTTTAGGCCGCCCGTCCGCAGCCCTTTGATCCGGGCCACAGTTGGCGCGGACCCTAGGCGGAAATGCGGCCAAAACGCGACAAAGAGGTGGAAATGGAGAATTGAGGAATTGAGGAATTGAGGAATTGAGGAATTGAGGAATTGAGGAAAAGGGTCATTTCAACTTCTTCCTGAGATTCACCAGCATTCCATAGATATGGACATAGGATTGAAGCCATTCATCGCGCTGCGCGTGGGTGATGTAGCCAAGGTCGAACGCATACGAAATCCACGTCTCTACTTCGCTGCATGATCCCATGGCCATCGAAATGAAACGCGCAAATTCGGGCCTGGAATGGGTCTGTTTGGCAAATCCTTCAGCCAGATTGGCACAGATCGCCTTGCTGGATCGCCGCATTTCGTCAGCCAACGCGTATTGTTCCATTTTCGGAAAAACAAGCGTGGCCTTGTGGACGTCGAGGGAAACCCCATAAGCATGCCTATAGACATCCAAATCCTTCGCGCGCTTGATGTAGCCCGCTTCTCTCTCCATCCCTCAATTCTTCATTTCTTCATTTCTCCAATTCCTCTCACTCCAGCAGCGGCGACCAGGCCGGATCGGAGGCAAAGTTCGCGGTCGGGATCGACTGCTCGTTGCGGCCGGTGAGATCGACAGAAACCAGTTTCGGGCCGCCGGCGGAATCGCGGAAGAACATCAGCACGCGGCCGTTCGGCGCCCAGGTCGGTCCTTCCTGCTGGAAGCCGGATGACAGGATGCGCTCGCCCGAACCGTCGGTCTTCATAACGCCGATCTGGAATTCGCCGCCGGTCTGCTTGGTGAAGGCGATGAGATCGCCGCGCGGCGACCACACCGGCGTCGAATAGACCCCGTCCCCGAAGGAGATGCGGGTCTGGCCCGAACCGTCGGCGCCCATCACATAGATCTGCGCGCGTCCGCCGCGGTCGGAGGTGAACACCACCTTGCTGCCGTCGGGCGAATAGGAAGGCGAAGTGTCGATGGCGGTCGAGTTGGTGAGCCGGGTCGTCGAGCGGCTCCTGAGGTCCATGGCGAAGATGTTGGAATTGCCGTCGTCGCGCAGCAGGCTCATGATCACCTTCTGGCCATCCGGCGAAAAGCGCGGCGCAAACGTCATGCCCGGAAAATTGCCGACCAGTTCGCGCTGGCCGGTCTCGATCTGCAGGAGATACACCCGCGGCTGGCCGCTCTCATAGGACATGTAGGTGATTTCCTGCCGGTTCGGCGAGAAGCGCGGCGTCAAGACGATCGCCCTGCCGTCCGAGAGATAGCGCACATTGGCGCCGTCCTGGTCCATGATGGCGAGGCGCTTCTTGCGCGCATTCTTGGCGCCGGACTCGTCGATGAAAACGACGCGCGTGTCGAAATAGCCCTTCTCGCCGGTCAGCCGCTCGTAGATGGCGTCGGCGATGATGTGAGCGACGCGTCGCTGATTGGCGTCGTTGGCGAAGAATTGTTCGCCCGACATCTGCTGTCCAGCGAACGTGTCCCACAGCCGATACTGCGCGCGGATGCGCCCGTCGGCCTCCTTGCTGACGCTGCCGGTGACCAGAGCCTGGGCATTGATCACCTTCCAGTCGTCGAAGCGAGGCGCTGCGTCAGGATTGGCGATCTTCTCGATGAAGGCGCTTTTGTCGATCGGTGCGAACAGGCCCGAGCGCTTCAGGTCGGCGGTGACGATGCCGGAAATCTGCGCGCCAAGCCCATCGCCCGACTGGAAATCGGTGATAGCGATCGGCAGCGGCTCGACATTGCCCTTGTTGACGTTGATCTCGACGAGCGCCCACGCAGGCATGACGGCGCCGGCCATCGAGCCCAGCGCCATTGTCGCGACCATCAGGAGCGGCTTGAGGATGAATTTCATGTCTTCTCGCTTCTCTTCACTGATTCTGCGGAGGGCAGGCCTCAAAGGCCAAGCATTTCCCTCGGATCGAAAGTGACACGGACCTGGGCCCAGATGTCCTGTTTGCCCGCCGGAACCTGAAGGCCGGCCATGTTGCATTTCTGAACCGCACGCACGGCGCTTTCATCGAATTGGCGATTCCCGCTCGATTTCTCGACGGTGGGCCGGCCATCCAGCTTGCCCGAGGGGTCGAGGTTGAACATGACCACGGCGACGAAATTCTCCGAGCCCTCCAGCCCCGCCGGCAATGTCCAGCAACCGCCAAGCTGATCCGACAGGGCGCCCAGTTCTGATCTCGACAGCTTCTGGCCCTGGTCCTTCTCGCCGCCGAGCGAAGCCTGCTGTGTCGAACGCTTGGCGCCGCCGCCGGAGGGCTTCTGCTTGTCCAGCAGGGCCGAGATCTCGTCGGAATTGAACTGCTTGTCCTCCGATTTCGGCTTGGATGAAGCCTCCTTGACCGGTTTGTCGGCGTCCTTGCGCTCCGGCGCCTTGGCGCTTTCGGCCTGTGCCGGCTGCGGCTTCGGCCGCGCCTGAGGCGCGGGCGCGGAGTCCGGCAGTTGGGCATCGTCAGGCTGGTCCTTGGCGATCGCCTGGGCGACCGCGTCCGGCTTCACCTCGGGCGTCGGCTCGATGGCCGCGGTCTTGTCCTGTGGCGGTGCGGGCGTCGGCTCCTTGGCCGGCGCCGGCTTCGGCTCGGTCTGCTTGACCGGCTCGGGCTTGACCTCTTCCTTGGGCTGCGGCGCGGGAGCCACTTCCGTGGCCGGCGTCGGCTTGGGCTTTTCCTGCGGCTTCGGTACGTCCTCGGTCTTCGGCTTTTCGATCGGCGTTGGCGCCGGCGGCGGAGCCGACGTCATGTCGACCGGCTTCGGCTTGGCCTCGGGCGTTATCGGCTTGTCGGTATCGACGCTGTTCTCGCCGACCTTCTGCGCGTCCGGCACCACATCGGGACGCTGCGTGGGCAAGGGCGCCGGCTTTTCATGCACCACCGATTTCTTGTCGCCCTGCAGCACCTGGGCAGTGGCTTCGATCGGCACGATGTCGACAGCGACCGACTCGACGTCGGCCGACGGAAGCGCGGCCGGTGCCGACAGCGTGAACAGGCCGAAGCCAATCAGCGCCGCATGCATGATCACCGATGTGGTGAGGCCGGTCCTCATAGTGGGTCTATTGATCCTGTTCCTGCAGTGAAACCAGACCGATATTCTTGTAGCCGGCGGCCGAAATGCGGGCCATCACCTTCATCGCCGTGCCGTAGTCGGTGGACTTGTCGCCGCGGATGAAGATGCGCTCGTCATAGCCGGTCTTCGAGATCGCCTGCAGCTTCGCCACCAATTCCTCGATCGGGATTTCGGTTTCCTGGAGATAGATCTGGCCGGCGGCATTGATCGAAACGGTGATCGGCTGGGTGTCGGCATTCATCGCCTTGGCCTGCGTATCCGGCAGATCGATCGGCACGCCGACCGTCAAAAGCGGCGCGGCGACCATGAAGATGATCAACAGCACCAGCATCACGTCGACCATCGGCGTAACGTTGATCTCGGCGATGAGGCCATGATGGCGGCCGCGCCGCCTATGGCCGCGTCCGCCGCGTCCAGCCATGCCTACGGACATTCCCATCGGCTTACTCCTCAGGCCTTCGGCGCTACTTTTTCATCGATTTGGCGCGAGAGTATGGCGGAGAACTCGTCGGAGAACCCTTCCATGCGCACCGCGATCTTGCTCGCATCCGATGACAGCTTGTTGTAGGCGATGACGGCCGGAATGGCGGCGAGCAGGCCGATGGCGGTCGCCAGCAGCGCCTCGGCGATGCCGGGCGCGACCACCGACAGGCTGGTGTTCTTGGAGCCGGCGATCGCCTGGAACGACGTCATGATGCCAATGACGGTGCCGAACAGGCCGATAAACGGGGCCGCCGAGCCCGTGGTTGCGAGGAAGCCGAGGCGGCCTTCGAGCTTCTCCATCTCGCGGGTCAGCGCCAGGTCCATCGCCTTATCGATGCGGGTTTGCAAGCCGAGCGGCGTCTTGGCGCCTTTTTCGAAACTCTTCTTCCACTCGCGCATGGCGGCGACGAAGATGGCGCCCATGCCCGATGTCTTGCGGTCGGCCAACGTTCGGTAAAGCTCCTCCAGCGACTGCCCCGACCAGAACACCTGCTCGAACCGGTTCAGCGCCAGCCGCATGCGGGCATAGGATACGAGCTTGTCGACGATAATCGCCCAGGTCCAGACCGAGGCGCAGAGCAGCCCGATCATGACCAGCTTGACCACCCAGCTGGCCTGCATGAACAGCGCCCAAATCGACAATTGCGCGCCCGGTTCGGCGAGTGCGATATTTTCCATCGTAACGTCCTTAAGATTTCCGGGCGAAGCTGGCGGCTGGCCCCTGGCATCCCTTGTGGTCGGTTCGCGCAAAGCTACCGGAACAACCCCAAAACGTGCCTTTCGCGGCCTTTTCGGGGCAAATGTTGGTGAAAGGAAGGCGCTGGATAGCGCCAATCTTCACCAATCTCTTCATGAACCGTTATGGTTAAGGATGGGTTAGTCGATCAGGCGCGGCGCATTGCCGCGCTTCAAGCCGGCGCCGGCGATACCTACGAGGCCGACCTTTTAGCCTGCCTTGGGTATGAACGCTGCTATCCACTCCCTGGGGAAGCGGCGTGGCCGGCCATTCTCGCCGATGATCGCCGCCTCCACCCTGGCCTCGACCAGCATCTCGTCGCCGCGCCTGAGCTGCTGGGCCATGAAGATGCGCGCGCCGGAGATTTCCTCGGTCCGGGTGTCGATCGTCAGGATGTCGTCCATGCGGGCCGGCATGCGGAAGTCGATCTCCATGCGACGCACCACCCAGACTATTCTTTCGCCATGCTTGCCATCGGCAAGTTCGGTGTGGTGGACGCCGCTCAGCCTCAGATAGTCGGAGCGGCCGCGCTCGAGGAATTCGAGATAGCGGGCGTGGTAGACGACGCCGGAGAAATCGGTGTCGGCATAATAGACCCGCGCCATCAGCCGATGGCCGAACGCCGTCAGCGCACCGGAAATCCCCGCCAGCAAGGTCGCGGATTCACCATGATCGTCCATTGCGCTTCCTTTTTCAGTCGCGGCAAGGCACCTGTGCCGCGCGTGACATGGCATCGGATGGCACTGTTGACGGCGATGATCAAGACCTTGGCGACGGCGCTGTTCGTGGTGATGGCTCTGTTCGTCGTTATGGCTCTGGCCCGGCCGGGCCAAGCCGCGACCTTCTCCATGAAGCGCGGGCTCAATCTCGACCAGTGGGTGACCTGGCCGGGCGAAGACCAATGGGGCAACGCCAAGGCCATCCTGCCCTACCCGGAATGGCGCAAATTTCTCAAGGACGACGATCTCGAGGCTCTGAAGCATGCAGGCTTCGATTTCCTGCGCATGCCGGTCGATCCTTCGCCCTTCCTTTCCGAAAATACGATGGCCTTGCGCGAGGATCTCTATGCCAGCGTGCTGGACTCTGTCCGCATGATCAACCGCGCCGGCCTGAAGGTTGTCGTCGACATGCATCTGATCCCCGCCGGCAGTGGGCGCAAGATCGGCATGGCCGAGGTGATGAACAACCCGGTGACATTCGATGCCTATGTCGAGGTGGTGCGCAAGATGGCGCACACGCTCGCCGGGGAAGATCCGGGGCAAGTGGCCTTCGAACCGATGAACGAACCGATCGTCGACTGCGACGCCGACGGCACCAGCCTGTGGCCGCAACGCCAGCAGAGGTTGTTCGCCGCGGCGCGTTCTTCGGCGACGAGATTGACGCTTGTGCTGACCGGGGCCTGCTATTCCGCGGCGTCGTCGCTGGAAAAAATCGATCCGATGGCGATCCCGAACGACAACGTCATCTGGACCTTCCATTCCTACGATCCGTTCCTGCTTACCCATCAGGGCGCGACCTGGGCCGGCGATTTCATTCCCTATGTGACCGGCCTGCCCTACCCGCTGACCGCGGTGCCGCCGGCTGAGCTCGACGTCACGCTCGACGCCATCCGCGCCAGGATCAAGACCGAGGCACCTTGGGCGCGGCAGGGCGGGCTGCTTGCCTATCTCGACGAGCAGGTAGCCAGCATGGACACCGACGCCAAGCTGCTTGGTCTCATGGACGCCCCGTTCAAGGCCGTCGATGCCTGGGCGAAGGCCAACCGCATCAGGCCGGAAAACGTCACGCTGGGCGAGTTCGGCATGATCCGCCAGGAATACGGCAATCCCTATGTGATGCCGGCCGGCTATCGTGCCGCCTATGTCCGGGACATGATCGCGCGCGCCGAGGCGCATGGCTTCTCCTGGTCGGTGTGGAGTTACGGCGGCGCTTTCGGCATTGTCGATGCTTTCAACGGCGAAAAGGCCGAACCCGATGTGCTGGACGTGATCCGGTCGCTTCACTGAGCGCCGTTGCTCCACGCCGCCGCCGGGATCGATCAGCGAGATCTCCGGTCGCACGCCGCAAAGCGGTTACGGACGCTTGATCGCCGGCCCGAACGCCGCCGCCGGGGCCGCTATTCTTCCTGAAACAAATTGATCTGCTGTTGCGCCAGGTCCTTCGGCGCGTCGAGGCCGAGATGGCGCCAGGCATTGGCCGTCAGCACGCGGCCGCGCGGCGTGCGCTGGATGAAGCCCTGCTGGATCAGGTAGGGCTCGATAATGTCCTCTATGGCGTCGCGCGGCTCGGACAGGCCGGCGGCGATCGTCTCGATGCCGACCGGCCCGCCGCCGAAATTGCGCGCGATCATCGAAAGATACCGGCGGTCGAGCGCATCGAGGCCGAGCGCGTCGACCTCCAGCCGGGTCAAGGCCTCGTCCGCGATCAAGCGGTCCACATGACCATCGCCGGCGACCGAAGCGAAATCGCGCACGCGGCGCAACAGCCGGCCGGCGATGCGCGGCGTGCCTCGCGCGCGCCGCGCAATCTCCAGCGCGCCGTCGTCGCCGAGCGGCATTTGCAGGATGCGTGCGCCGCGCCGCACGATCTGCTCCAGTTCCTCGACCGTGTAGAAGTTGAGCCGCACCGGGATGCCGAAGCGGTCGCGCAGCGGATTGGTGAGCAGGCCGAGCCGCGTGGTGGCGGCGACCAGGGTGAAACGGGCAAGGTCGATCTTGACCGAGCGCGCCGCCGGCCCCTCGCCGATGATCAGGTCGAGCTGGAAATCCTCCATCGCCGGATAGAGGATCTCTTCCACCGCAGGATTCAGCCTGTGGATCTCGTCGATGAACAGGACGTCGCCTTCTTCGAGATTGGTCAAGAGTGCAGCGAGATCGCCGGCCTTTGCGATGACCGGTCCGGAGGTTGAGCGGAAGTTGACGCCGAGCTCGCGCGCCATGATTTGCGCCAGCGTCGTCTTGCCTAGACCTGGCGGCCCGACGAACAGCACATGATCGAGCGCTTCCTTGCGCCCCTTGGCGGCCTCGATGAACACTTTGAGGTTGGCCCGCACCGCCGCCTGGCCGACGAAATCGTCAAGCGTCTGCGGCCGCAAACTCTGGTCGGCATCCTCGCCGCGTTTTTCCGGAGCGATCAGACGGGGGGAAAGGCTCATGCCGCCTTCCTTGCATATGGCCGGGAACCGGACAAGCGTGCGCTCATCGCGCCAGTTCCTTGAGCCCGAAGCGAATCAGCTTCGACGCGTCCGCCTCCTCGCCCGCCGTCTTCAGTGCCGCCGCCACCGCATTGGCGGCGGTGTCGCGGGAATAGCCGAGATTGACTAGGGCCGAGACCGCGTCTGTGATCGGCGCGGCTGCCACGCCTTCGCCGAGCTCCTGCTTCAAGCCGATCGTGCCCGACGCGGCACCGGCATAGGCCGGCGCCTTGTTTTTCAATTCGGTAACGATGCGCTCGGCCACCTTCTTGCCGACGCCCGGCGCCTGGGAAACCATGGCGATGTCGCGCAACGCGATCGCGTTGGCAAGGTCGGCCGGCGCCAGTGTCGACAGGATGGCCAGCGCCACCTTGGCGCCGACGCCCTGCACATTGCTCATCAACAGCCGGAACCATTCGCGCTCCAGCACCGACTGGAAGCCGTAGAGCCGGATCATGTCCTCGCGCACATAGGTCTCGATGAACAGCACCACCGCTTCGCCGGGCGAAGGCAGCGCGGCCAGCGTCCGCGCCGAGCAGTAGGCGACGTAGCCGACGCCATGCACGTCGACCAGGCAATGATCCTCGTCGATCTCGTCGAGCATACCCTTGAGCTTGCCGATCATGCCAAATCTTTCATGGAAGATAGGCCCTCATGGGTGCGTTTCAGGAGAAATGATGTCAAGGTCCGGGAAATAACTGCGATAACGCGCGGCGTCGCGCGTCAAAAGACGATGTCCGGCAACGGTCGCATGAGCGCCAATAAAGAAGTCCGGCAAGGTTCGTTCGCGGATTCCACCAGCACGGCGATAACGGGAATGCGTCACACCTGCAAGGAAGGCCGCATCCCAGGGCAGAAACTCGCGATCAATCTCGAGCATGTCGACCGCTTTTCGAAGCGCTGCCTCCGAGGCGATCAGCGGCGCCAATTCAGACCAGATGATCGTATTGACCACCAAGTCGCCGTCGCGGCGGCATGAGGCGATTGCAGACGCCGACCATTTTGTCAGCGGTCCGGCCGGCCCCCAAACGTCGATCAGGACATTTGTGTCAATCAACGTCGAGATCTTCACGCGGCCCCCTCAGCCACTCCATATACTCGTCGGTCGTCATGCCACCCAGATCCAACGTCCCCTCCATCCGGTCAAGGACATTACTGAACCTGCGCAATTTCTCCTCCTCGGGGAGATTCTCGTTGACGGCCACAAGCCGAGCACCCTCATCGGTGGCCACGAATTCCACCTCGGAGCCCGGGCGGATACCCAGGTGATCCCTTATCTGTTTGGGGATCGTGACTTGGCCTTTGGTGGTGACGCGCATGGTAATACCTCAAAGTATTACCTACGACAGACAAGGGAACAAGTCAAGAACATCGTCAACCGGCAAGTGCCATCCGATAGGCGACGCTTTGCCGGTGATGCGCATGGCAAATGGCTATGGCGAGCGCGTCGGCGGCATGTTCGGTGTCGAAGGTCGCTTTCGGCAGCAGCACCTTCACCATCATGTGGATCTGCTTCTTGTCGCCATGGCCGACGCCGATCACCGCCTTCTTGACGGCATTGGGTGCATATTCGGCAACGACCAGGCCGGCGCGTGCCGGCACCAGCATGGCGATGCCGCGCGCCTGGCCAAGCTTCAGCGTCGCCACCGCATCCTTGTTGACGAAGGTCTGTTCGACGGCCGCCTCATGCGGCATGGCCGTATGCAGGATTTCAGCCAACCCGTCATGCAGCTGGCACAGCCGCGTCGCCAGCGCCGCCTTGTCTTCGGAACGCACCGTGCCGGACGCGACGAAGCGCAGCGAATTGCCGAGGCTTTCGACAATGCCCCAGCCGGTGCGCCTGAGCCCCGGATCGATCCCGATGATGCGAATCGCGTCCCTCATCCGGTTACTCTATCTCCCGGAGACAGCCATGCCAGCGAAATGTGAACAAACCGGAAACAGTAACGCGCTGACCGGGAACGTTCCAGAATAGTTCAGTTTCGGGCGAAAGCCGTGTTGAGCAGGCTGATCTGGTCCGAGACCGGATTGGGCCGGCGGCTCATGGGCTGCATGTCGACCACCGCGCCGGCGCCGTAGATCTCCTCGTCCATGCGGCGCACCAGTGCCTGCAGGCGCAGCGACCGGTTGACGAGGTCGAGGAAATCCTTGGGCAGTTCGGCCCAGCCGGCCGCCTCGTCATGGGCGGAGGCGGTGTCGAGGCGCACCTTGGACTTTTCCGATGCGACCTGGTCGCGGGTCATCTCGCCGGAATTCGCGGCGCGCTGCAGAAGCAGCCACGAGGCGACCTGCATCAGCCTGGTGGTCAGCCGCATCGATTCGGCCGCATAGAGCGTGGCCGCCAGCCGCGACAGCTTCTTGGCCTCGGCCCGGCCCTTGCCGTCGAGATACTCCGCCGCCTGTTCGACTAGCCCCATGCCTTCCTGGTAGAGCGGTTTGAAGGAGTGCGAAAAGACCCGACGTTCCGCCAGCTTGACGGTTTTCGCGCTGCCCTTCGAAGGCTCGTTCATCGATACGCCCCTGCACTTGCAACCGGCCGATTCGGCTTACTGCCGATACACCCGGAACCCTACATAACTGAAGCTTGAAAATGCGCCTCGTCCGGGGTGAAGGCAAGCACATGTTTAACAGAAGGTTAACGTGATCCGGTGCGGACCGTGTCGCTGGAAAGCGGACAAAAAAAGAGCCGCGGATAAGGCGGCTCTCAGGAGTTTAACAGGGAGGCGTCAAACAAAGTGGCTCCAACCACTCGGTAAGAATCCAGATCACTGGATGCGCATAGTAAACGCCTGTAAAGCTTAATGAACCCTTAACGGCGCCGATGTTTTTTGAGCGAACCCCGCGCCACTGTGCCGTAACAGCACAGTTCCTGAAGGATGTGCCGAGCCTCGGCTCAGGCCGTTTTCCAAACCGCCGGCAAGGCAATGAAGGCAAACAGCAGCAAGGCCGCGTAGAAACCCATCGAAGACGCCGCCACCAGCGGTTCGATCGCGGCATCGCCCCCAAGCAGGAAGTAGAGCCCGATCAAAAGGCCGATGCCGCTGATTGCGGTCAGCCAGAAGTGAACGACGGCAACCGTCTTCTGTCCGACCGCCGGAAACAGGTGATAGAAGAAGGCGAAGACCGCCGACATCAGCCAGCCAGCGACCATCGTATGGGCGTGGGTCGGCATCTGGCCATGGTCCTGGCTGATCGCCATGTACAGGCCGAGCGCCATGCCGCACAGCGCATAGATAACGGCCAGCGTGAAGAAATTCCGTGCTACCCCTTGCATATCTTTCCCCCGAGTTGCCTTTCCCGTGTTCGGGAAAGGGTTGATCGTCAGGCGATTGCTCTCGCCACCGGGCTCCCGGCGCGGGCGCACTAGCATCGGCACTGTTTCTGGACGATGTCGCGCCCCCGGACGCCCCTCATAATAGCAGAAAACCGAATGGCGCGCTCGCAATATCAGTGGCTCCTTACGTTAGCCGGCACTTGAAACAGAACTGGTTTTTTCACGACATCGTTCCGAAACAGGCGCGGCGATAAACGCTTGGCCATCGAAGCGGCAGGCGAGGATTCGCTCCTTCCGCTACATCAGGCGCCGGGGAGAAGCATGGACTGGTATTCGATCGTTAAATTGCTGCACATTCTTTCGGCGACCCTATGGGTCGGCGGCGGTTTCGCGCTGATGGTGCTGGCGACGCTCGCCGATCGGTCGGGAAACATCCAGGGAACGCTGCAGGCAATGCGGGCTACGGGCGAATTGGGAAACCGCTTCTTCGCGCCGATGTCGATGCTGACATTGGCCTTCGGACTGATCATGTGCTGGTTCTGGGTCGGCTTCTCGCAACTGTGGATCCTGATCGGCCTTGCCGGCTACGCCACCACCTTTTCAATCGGCATGTTCGTCTTCAAGCCGAGCGCCGACCACATGGGCGCGATGATCGCCAGGGATGGCGTGACGCCGGCCGCCCTTGCCTCTGGCCAGCGCATCTTGCGGGCGGCGCGCTTCGACTATGCGGTAATGCTGATCATCATCGCCGACATGGTGCTGAAGCCGACCATCGACGACTTCACGGTCCTTGCCGCCATGGGGCTTGTGTTGGCGGCTGGCGCCACCCTGGCGCTCGGCCGACCAAGGCGCATGGTGCCGAGCGTCGCCTGAGGCAGGCGAAAACGGTCCCGGCTACATCAGGCCGGCGATCCCGTCCCACAGAAGCTTCACCGCGACGACGGCCACCGTCGCATAGGTGAAGGGATAGAAGATCTCCGGACGCATGCGGCGCACCAGCCAGGCGCCGGCGATGGTCGATAGCGGCGCCAGCGGCATCAGCACCGCCGACGCGGTCAGATTGGTGCTGTCGAACTGGCCGAGCGCGAAATAGGGAACGAGCTTCAGCGCGTTGGTGGCGGCAAAGAAGATCGCCGCCGTGCCGGACAACACCTTCGGGTCGAGCCGGATCGGCAGCGCGTAGACCTGAAAGGGCGGGCCGCCGACATGGGCGACGAAGCTGGTGAAGCCGGCGACCGTGCCCCAGAGGGCCGCGGCGACGCGGTTGGGCTGCGCCGCATGATCGGCGCCGTGGCGGTACTTCAGATAGAGCCAGCGCAGCACGAAAATGATGGCGACGGCGCCGACGATCAGCCGCACGGCCTCCTCGGTGACCAGTGCGGCCGTCAGCCAACCGAGACCGATACCGATCACCGCGCCGGGCATCATGTCGACCAGCATCTTCCTGTTATAGACGCCCCACCATGTCCATACCGAAACGATGTCCATCAGGCACAGGATGGGCAGCAGGATGGCCGCCGCCTGCACCGGCGGCATGGTCAGCGCCATCAGCGGCACGCCGACGAAACCGACCGCGCCGCCAAATCCGCCCTTGGACAGGCCGACCAGAATGACCGCCGGGACGGCGGCCGCATAGAACCACGGATCGGAAAGCAGGCCTGACATGGAGGAGGGACTGGTCTGGAGGGAAAGCGAGTCAACGCCTGAATAGCCCAGATTCCCGAGCGGAGCGACAGCAAATGTGGGCGTCGCCACAGCAAGGCCGGCCCATTCTGCTCTGCCTATCGCCGGGCCGAGACCAGCAGGAACATCGGCCGCTCGAGCTCTTCCGCCAGTTCGGGCTTGGCCGCGATCTGCGCGTCCGTCGGACGGAATTCCTCGACATGCTCGATGGTGAAGCCGCACCGGATGAGCGTGTTGAGCGTGGTGCCGATGGTGCGGTGGTGTTTCACAACTCCCTTGGCCAGCCAGTCTGTCTTGCGCGGTCCCTCCACCAGATACCGGTCGACGGGCCATGTCTTGCGGCCTTCGGCATCGACAGACCAGCCGGGATGGGTCGGCGCCATATAGATCGGATGCTCCGTCGAGAAGACGAAATGCCCGCCGGGGATCAGGGACTGGTGCACGGTCTGGAACAGCCGTGCGGCATCGCTGACATAGTGCAGGGCAAGCGAGCTGTAGGCGAGATCGAAAGCCGTCCGCGGCAGGCTGAGTTCGTCGAGATCGGCGCGCTCGTAGACGATGCCGGCGTCCGGGCCGGCGGCACGCGCCCGGGCGAGCATCTTTTCCGAGAGATCGAGACCCAGAACCTCCTTGGCCCCGTGTTCAAGAGCCCAGCGGCAGAACCAGCCGAAACCGCAACCAAGATCGACGATTCGCAAGCCGCCGAGGTCGGGAAGCATCGCGCGCAACGCCGGCCACTCGGCGGCGCCGTCCAGCCCTTGGATGGACCGGCCGAGCTGGCTGTAGCCTGCGAAGAAATCCGGCTGATCGTAGACATTCTGCGCCATGTTCTTTCCTCGTTGTTCATATGCCTGACTGGCGGAGCCGCCACGCATTTCCACCACCGCCAAGCAGAGTCAAGAAAGGCCGACCGGTCATGCGCCGAGCGGTGGCGGCCGCCGCCGGATCGGCTGCGCCTTGATGATGGCGGTGCTGGTCTCGGCCTTGTCGGCGATGCGATCGAGGATACCGTCGAGGTCGCCGATCGAGCGCACGAACAGCCTGGCCACGAAGCAGTCGTCCCCCGTGACCTTGTCGCATTCGCCGAACTCAGGGATCTCCTCGATCAGCTTCTGGACGATGTGCAGCTTGCCCGGCAGCGGCTTGATGCGCACGATCGCCTGCAATGTATAGCCGAGCGCCAGCGGGTCGATCTCGACGGTGAAAGCCCTGATAACCCCGCGCTCCTCGAGCCGCCTCAGCCGCTCCGAAACGCTCGGCGATGACAGCCCGACCTGGCCGGCCAGCTCCTTCAATGAAGTCCGCGCATCCCTCACCAGGATTTCGAGGAGACGTCGGTCGAGATCGTCAAGCATTTCACATTCTCAGGATTTCCGGATCTTTGCCCATGTTTAAATAGGCGAAACTAGCATGTCACCTTTCTCATTGGATGGAAAGCCCAGGATCAGCATGAGATTATGCACGCTCAATGATCTGGAGATTTGTCGTGAGCGATACAGCACGTGGGACGATCGAAATGTCCGCCGCAATGGCGATCCTGGGAACGATCGGATGGTTCGTCGTCCTGTCCGGCCAGCCTATCATGGATGTGGTGTTCTGGCGCTGCGCTTTCGGCGCGGTGACGCTGCTCTTCATCTGCGCCGGCCTCGGCCTGCTGCGCAACAGGCTGTCGCTTCGCGTTTTCGCCATCGCGGCCCTCGGTGGCGCCGCTATCGTCGTCAACTGGCTGCTGCTGTTTAGTGCATTCTCGCGCGCGTCGATCTCGATCGCCACCGCTGTCTACAATACCCAGCCTTTCATGCTGGTCGGCTTCGGCGCGCTCTTCTTCGGCGAGCGGCTGACCCTGACGAAATCGACTTGGCTGGCAATCGCCTTCGCCGGCATGGTGCTGATCGTCCAGGCCGCCCCTGACGCCGGCGATATCGGCACCAACTATTTCGCCGGCATCGTCATGGCGCTGGCCGCTGCCTTCTTCTGGGCCGTCGCCGCCATCGTCACCAAGAAGCTCAAGGGCACACCGCCGCATCTCATCGCGCTCGTCCAGGTCTGCGTCGGCGTGTTGATGCTGGCGCCCTTCGCCAATCTCTCGCATCTTCCGACCGACGCAAGGAGCTGGGCCATGCTGGCGACGCTCGGCATCGTCCACACCGGTCTGATGTACATCCTGATGTACGGCGCCATCCAGAAGCTGCCGACGCACCTGCAGGGGTCGCTGTCCTTCATCTACCCGATCGTTGCGATCCTGGTCGACGTCACGGCATTCGGCCATCGCCTGCATCTCAGCCAACTCGTCGGCGCCGCCGCCATCCTGATCGCGGCCGCCGGCATGAATCTCGGCTGGACATTGTGGAAGCCAAGGCCTGCCGCGGCAGGTGCGCAACCGATCGAGTAACGCCAATCGCCGGCGCTTCGGCGCTCAAAAATAGTGATCCCGCCTGCCCGCCTGTTCAAAGCGGGCACTTTGCTCTATGCCGCAATCCAACCATCTTCGCCCGGCATAGGCGAAACCCGGGATCGAAGACCATGAACGACGCAACGCCCCCCAATCGCTGCCGCATCGTGCTGATCGCGCCATCTGGCGTGCCGGCCGCCCGTATCGTCTCGGCCTTCGAGGGCGGCGACGTCGCCTCGCTCATCCTGCCGCAGAACGACATGGACGAAGCTTCCTTCCAGGCCTTCGCCGCCGAAATCGTACCGGCGGCACAGGCGGCCGGCATCGCGGTCGTCATTGCCGGCGATACGCGCATCGCCGGGCGTGTCCAGGCCGACGGCATTCATGTCGAGGTCTCCAAGGCCGAGCTCGCCGAGACGGTCGAGCATTTCCAGGCAAAAATGATGGTCGGCGCCGGCGGCGCCAAGACACGTGATGACGCGCTCGAACTCGGCGAAGTCAGGCCCGACTATATTTTCTTCGGCCGCTTCGGCTACGACAACAAGCCCGATCCGCATCCGCGCAACCTGGCGCTGGGACAATGGTGGGCGCAGATGATTCAGATCCCCTGCATTGTCATGGCCGGATCGGAGCTCGCTTCGATCGAAACCGTCGCAGATACGGGCGCCGAGTTCGTCGCCCTGTCGAGTGCGGTGTTCGCCGACGGCGTCGATCCCAAGGCGGCGATCGCGCGGGCCAATGCGCTGCTCGACGAAACCGCACCGCGTTTCGAGGACTGACGTGTCTTCGGCAAGGCTTCCCCTTCAGGCCCTGCTTGCTGCGGTCATGATCCAGGCCGCTGCCGCCGAAACGATTCCTTCGCCGCACCCTAAGCCGGATGCCGGCGTGCATACCGACAAGCCGATCGAAAAGCAGTTGCCGCAGCCCGCCACCACCGCCGAGCCAGCGCCATTGCCTTCGGCCGACGCGATCAATCCCGACCGCTTCGGCGCCAAGCCGGCGGATGCGGCCTACGGGGCTTTCCAGCGCGGACTCTACAAGACCGCCTACAACCTCGCGCTGGTGCGGGCGCAAAACGGCGACCCGGCGGCGCAGACGCTGGTGGCCGAGATCCTGTCGCGCGGACTGGGCGTGCCCCTCAATGCGGCCGAAGCGGCGAAATGGTACGCAGCCGCCGCCGAGCAAGGGGTGCCGGAATCGCAGTTCCAATATGCGCTGATGCTGCTCGACGGCCGCTACGTCAAAAAGGACGAAAAGGAAGCCTATGCGCTGATGCAGGCCGCCGCCGAAGCGGGCAACCGGCTGGCACAATTCAATTTCGCGCAGATGCTGGTCCAGCAGGACCCCGGCGACGCCGGCATCGCCAAGGCCGTGACCTATTACGAGCGCGCCGCGGCGACCGGCCTCGCCGACGCCCAGTATGCGATGTCACAGATCTATGCCAACGGCGTCGGCGGCAAATCGCGCGACGACGCCCAGGCCCGGCGCCTGCTGGCTCAGGCCGCGCGGCAAAACTATGACACCGCGCAACTCGACCTCGCCACCTGGATGATCGAGGGCCGCGGCGGCGGGCGTGATTTGAAATCCGCCTTCGGCTGGATGAAGCAGGCCGCCGAAGGCGGCAATGTCGCCGCCCAGAACCGCCTGGCGAAACTCTATATGCAAGGCATCGGCACCGAGCCGGACCTCGTGCTTGCCGGCGCCTGGTACATCGTCGCCCGCCGCGCCGGCCTCATCGACCCCGAGATGGACGATTTCCTGCAAGGATTGAGCGACGACCAGACCAAGCAGGCACTGCAGAAGGCAAACCGCCTGCCCTGACGCGATCAGCGGAAATCCAGCGGAAGTCATCGCGCGATGCTCGTCGAGGCAAGTGACCTCGATCTTTCCATGCAGATGGCTATCATGCGGTCGTCGCAGATCCGTCGGCTGGCAAAAGTCTTCGATATCATTACCGAAGCGGTCGCCGCGGTTTCGATGAGAGCGGTTGAGGGTTTATATCGCGGCATCGCTTCTCCAAGGAGGCAATGAAATGGCTTCGCCCGACAAACGATGCACGCATGGCAGCTTCATCCTCGAGGTAACGCCAAGCGCCGAAGGTTGCGAGGAGTGCCTGAAGACCGGTTCCTGGTGGGTGCATCTGCGGCTGTGCCGCACCTGTGGCCATGTCGGCTGCTGTGACAGTTCTCCGAACCGTCACGCCACCGGCCACTACCGGGCGACCGGCCATCCGGTCATCGAGGCCTACGACCCGCCCGAGACGTGGGGCTGGTGCTATGTCGACGAGGTCATGCTCGATTTCTCGCAGGACAAGACGCCGCAACGCGGCACCATCGTGCGCTTCGATTGAGCCGCCGCCACGGGACACCCGATCAGCGCCAGCTTGCCTCTTCGGGCGATTTGTGGTCTTGGAGGCCCGAAATCGCTGTCTTGCGAACATCTCATTCCCGGATCACATCATCATGGCCAAGATCAACGGCAACGAAATCCGTCCCGGCTACGTCATCGAGCACGATGGCGGCCTGTGGGTGGCCGTCAAGACCAACACGGTCAAGCCGGGCAAGGGCGGCGCCTATAACCAGGTCGAACTGAAGAACCTCATCAACGGCACAAAGCTGAACGAGCGCTTCCGTTCGGCAGAGACGGTCGAGCAGATCCGGCTCGATCTCAAGGATTTTTCCTTCCTCTACGAGCAGGGCGACGCCCTGGTGTTCATGGACACCGAGAGCTACGAGCAGCTCGAGCTGGCGAAGGACTTCGTCGGAGACCGCGCCGCTTTCCTGCAGGACGGCATGATGGTGACGGTCCAGCTCTACGAGGAAAGGCCTATCGGCATTTCGCTCCCCGACCAGGTAACGCTGACCATCACCGAAGCGGACCCGGTGGTAAGGGGCCAGACGGCGGCCTCTTCCTACAAGCCCGCGGTGCTGGAAAACGGCATTCGCGTGCTGGTGCCGCCATTCATCGGCGCGGGGGAACGCATCGTCGTCGACACCAATGAAATCACTTATATGCGCCGCGCCGACTGATGCATGTCGCCCAGAGGTGGCCCAGGTTTCGGGTCACCGACATGCATCAGGACAAAGGTTAAAGCGCGGGCAGCAGGAAGAGTTACGATGGCACGCTCAGCCCTTCTCAACGTCATGGTCCAGGCCGCAATGAAGGCCGGCCGCTCGCTGTCGCGCGATTTCGGCGAGGTCCAGAACCTGCAGGTCTCGATGAAGGGACCGGGCGACTATGTCAGCCAGGCCGACCGCAAGGCCGAGGATATTGTCTTTGCCGAACTGTCGAAGGCGCGGCCCGGTTACGGCTTCCTGATGGAAGAGCGCGGCACGATCGCCGGCGATGACAGCCAGCACCGCTGGATCGTCGATCCGCTCGACGGCACCACCAATTTCCTGCACGGCATTCCGCTTTTCGCTGTCTCGATCGCGCTCGAGCGCCAGGGCCAGATCGTGGCCGGCGTGATCTACAATCCGGCCATGGACGAGCTCTATACGACCGAGCGCGGCGGCGGCGCCTTCATGAACGACCGCCGCCTGCGTGTCGCCGGCCGCACCAAGCTCATCGACACCGTCATCGGCTGCGGGGTGCCGCATCTGGGGCGTGGCCAGCATGGCAATTTCCTGATCGAATTACGCAATGTCATGGCCGAGGTTTCCGGCGTCCGGCGCCTGGGTTCGGCCTCGCTCGATCTCGCTTACGTCGCCGCCGGCCGCATGGACGGATTCTGGGAAGTCGGCCTGTCGCCCTGGGACATCGCAGCCGGCCTGTTGCTGATCCGTGAAGCAGGAGGGTTCGCCTCCGACATGGACGGCGGCCAGGACATGCTCGACAACGGTTCGGTCGTCGCCGGCAACGAGATCATCCAGCGCGCCCTCCTGAAGGCCGTGAAAAAGCCGCTCGCTGCCCGCTGAAGCAGGAATAAGCGCGGAGTAATATCAAATCCCCGCCGCGCTGAAGCGCCGCAGTCGCAAAACGGCAAACAAAGCTTGAAATACTGTCCGGCGCTTGCCCAGATAGGGTTGACGCAGGACGATGATGATCAAGACGCCGCCGCAGATCGAGATCCCCTTTGTCGGACGATGGCACTATTCGCGTGCCGAGATGATCGCCGACGGCATCGTCCATGCCGTCGGCATCGTGCTGGCGATCGCGGCCGGTTCGGCGCTGCTGGCGCTGGCCGCCTTTCGGGTCGGACCGGGCGAATACATCGCCGCCGCCTTCTATGTCGTGTCGCTGCTCACCGTGCTCTCGGTGTCGCTGACCTACAATCTATGGCCGGTGACTTCGCCGGTGAAATGGATTTTGCGGCGTTTCGACCACGCTGCGATCTATCTGCTCATCGCCGCCACCTACACGCCCTTTCTCGCGCAGCTCGACGGCTCGGCGCTGGCCGGCTGGATGATCGTCCTGGTCTGGACCGCGGCCATTATCGGCATCGCCATAAAGGTGTTTTTCCCCGGCCGCTTCGACCGGCTGGCGATCGTCTTCTATCTCGCCATCGGCTGGAGCGGCATCGTCCTGGTCGAGCCGCTCGTCGCTACCTTGCCGACGACGGCGATCGTGCTCATCGTCGCCGGCGGCGTCGTCTATTCCTGCGGCGTGATCTTCTTCGCCTGGAAGGGGCTGCGCTTCCACAACGCGCTGTGGCATGGTTTCGTGGTCACCGGCGCAGGCCTGCATCTGGCGGCGATGGTCGATTGCCTGGTCATCAACCGTCTCTGAAACTGCTGGCGGCAATATTGCCAAGCACCATTCAATTTGGTCACAATTCCGTTTAGAGTCGCCGACGACGTGATCGGCGGCAGCGGCATCGGAAACGGGGCACGGATGGCTTTTCTCAGATCCTTCGGCATGGGCAGGCGCTCCGACGTGCTGATCTACGATCCACACAAATTGTCGAGCCCGCAGGTCTTTCTCCTGACCATGGTCATCTTCCTGGCCATCGTCGCCTTCATCGCAGCGATCCTGACACGGCAGATCTCGACCGCCTTCGTCACCAATCCCGGGCTCAACGGCCTGATCATCGGCGTGCTTGCCGTCGGCATCCTTTTGGCCTTCGTCCAGGTCGGGCGGCTGTTTCGCGAAGTGCGCTGGGTCAACTCCTTCCGCGCCGGTTCCGAGATCACCGAACCGGTGCTGCTGGCGCCGATGAAGGCGATGATCGGCCGCTCGTCGAGCATGGCGTTTTCGACCAGCTCGATGCGCACCATGCTCGACTCCATCGCCACGCGGCTCGATGAAAGCCGCGACACCTCGCGCTACCTCGTCGGCCTCCTGGTGTTCCTTGGCCTGCTCGGCACCTTCTGGGGCCTGCTGAACACGATCGGCTCCATCCGCGAGACCATCGAGTCGCTCGATCCCGGCACGGGCGATGCCGCCGCTGTGCTGGATTCGCTGAAGCAAGGGCTGTCGGCGCCGCTCGCCGGCATGGGCACGGCCTTCTCGTCGTCGCTGTTCGGCCTGTCCGGCTCGCTCGTTCTCGGTTTCCTCGACCTGCAGGCCGGCCGCGCGCAGACGCGCTTCTACACCGAACTGGAGAACTGGCTGTCCTCGGTCACCGACCTGTCGTCCGACATCGTCGTCTCCGACGCGGTCCGGACCGAGCCTTCCGATGAAATCCGCCTGCTGTCGGAGCGGCTGCGCAGCATGCAGGAGAATGGCGGCGGCTCCAATCCGCGCGTCGCCACCGCCATGGCCAATCTCGCCGACGGCATTTCCGGCCTGGTCAAGAACATGCGCTCCGAGCAGCAGATCATGCGCGACTGGGTCGAAGCACAGTCGGATGAACAAAAGGCGATGCGCAACACGCTGGAAAAGATCGCCGACGCCCTGAAGAAGACCGGGGTGCACTAGCATGGCGCTCGCCAGGAGCCGGCGCGCCGACCGCCGCATCGACTATTGGCCGGGCTTCGTCGACGCGTTGTCGACGCTGCTTCTGGCCATCATGTTCCTGCTCACCGTCTTCGTGCTGGCGCAGTTCCTGCTCGGCCGCGAAATCTCCGGCAAGGACGCCGTGCTGTCGCGTCTCAATTCGCAGATCAACGAACTGACGCAGCTTCTGGCGCTGGAGCGTTCCACGACACAGGACAAGGAGGATTCGCTCGCCAATCTGCAGGCATCGCTGTCGGCGGCCGAAGCGGAGAAGAGCCGGCTCCAGCAGCTGCTGGCGCAAGGTGCGGGCGCCGGCGACGCGGCCAACCAGCGCGCGGCGGCGCTGACGGGCGAGCTCGACAGCCAGCGCCAGATCAGCCAGCAGGCGCTGAGCCAGGTCGAGATCCTCAATCAGCAGATCGCGGCCTTGCGCAAGCAGATCGGCGCGCTCGAGGACGCGCTCAACGTCTCCGAGGCCCGCGACCGGGATTCCAACACCAAGATCGCCGACCTTGGCCGCCGCCTCAACGTGGCGCTGGCGCAGCGCGTGCAGGAACTCAACCGCTACCGCTCCGACTTCTTCGGCCGCCTGCGCGAAATCCTCGCCGACCGCGAGAACATCCGCATCGTCGGCGACCGCTTCGTCTTCCAGTCGGAAGTGTTGTTTCCGACCGGCTCGGAGGTGATCAACGATGCCGGCAAGGTCGAGATGAAGAAACTTGCCGACGCCATCATCGAGTTGCAGAAGGAGATTCCCCCGGAGATCAACTGGGTGCTGCGCGTCGACGGCCATACCGACAACAAGCCGCTGTCCGGCACCGGTCGGTATCGCGACAATTGGGAGCTGTCGACGGCGCGCTCCACTTCCGTGGTGAAGTTCCTGATCGAGAACGGCGTGCCGGCCAACCGGCTGGTCGCCGCCGGCTTCGGCGAGTTCCAGCCGCTCGATCCCGCCGACACCGAAGAGGCGCGCAACAAGAACCGCCGGATCGAACTGAAGCTCACCGAACGGTGATCCATCATCACGCGATCTCACGCGAATTTGTTCGCCGGCTCAACTCTAGGGCGCAGTTGTGCACCGGCAAGGCCTGAAAAGATTATCTTTTTTTAATTACACTTCGCCGCAAAGCGCTCCTAGCGTGCTGCGCAGGGCCGAGAACCGCCGGCGATGCCTCCCATCGCGACGCGACGGAACTGGACGGCCCGCATCGTCCGGAAGCGGAACGGCAGAGCCGTTCTTTTCCGCAGCAAAAGGAGGCGCCGTCATGCGCTCTTCAGCATCTCTCAAGACTGCAACCCTTGCCGCGATTCTTGTCGCCGCCCCGCTTGCCGGCGCCTACGCCGCGGGTCACCACAAGGGCGCGCTCGACGCGACCGACCCAACCGACATGACCGGCCCGCGTGTCGAGGCTCTCATTGAACAGGTTCAAGGCGTGCATCAGGGCATAATCACCGCCAGACAGGCCAACAACATCACCCCGGCCGCGGCGGAGCGCCTGGAGATGCGCACCGCTCGCATAGGTCAGGCGGCGGAGAAGATAGCCTCGTCGGATCACGGCAGGATACCGGCCGCACAATATCATGACCTGCTGCGCCGTCTCGACAATGTCGACCAGCGGCTGAGGGTCGACATCGGTAGCGGTTTCCTGATGGGCGACGGCGCCGACGGCGGGAACTATCCGAACGGCTGAGGCCATTCTGATCGCGGCCCAAAAGGAAGGGACCACCTGGCGTCTACGGGACCCAATCCCGCAGGCGCCTCTTTTCCTCACCAGCCGAGCCAGACCGCTACCAAGGCAGCCGCTGCCGGCGCGGCCTGCACGAACAGGATCTTGCGACCGACCGTTGCCGCCCCGTAGAGCCCGGCAACGGCCACGCAGAGCAGGAAGAAAACCTTGACCTGGAAACCGGCCGTGCCGAGGTAGAGGGCCCAGATCAGGCCGGCGGCGAGAAAGCCGTTATAGAGACCCTGATTGGCGGCAAGCACCTTCGAGGCGCTGGCGAATTCCGGCGTCAGCCGGAATGCCTTGTGCCCGCGCGGCGTATCCCAGAGCACCATCTCCAGATAGACGATATAGACATGGATCAAAGCCACCAGCCCGACCAGGATGTTGCCGATCATCGTATTCCCTCGTGATGTATCGTCGGGCAGCATTTCACGCGTCGGCTCGCCAGCGCAAGGCGCATCTGCCGGACGGCGCGTGAGGGTTGCAAACGCGCCGGCGTTGGTATCTTTTTCGCCCTTCCCAATCACGGAAGCCGCCATGTCCTTTCAAAAACTCGATGACCTCGGCCACAAGCTCGAAGCCCTGGAGCACGCGCTGGCCATCCTCGGCGCCGATGAAGCGACCCACATGGCCGTCGGTGGCGGCGAGAAGCGCGCCGAGGCCATGGCGGCACTTGCCGGCATGTACCACACCAGGGCGACCGCGCCGGAAATAGCGGACTGGATCGCCGCCGCCGAAGGCGAGGCGCTTGACGATGAACAGCGGGCGGCGCTGGCCGAACTGCGGCGGCAATACACCAACCTGACCTGCCTGCCGGTCGAATTCGTCGAACGCCAGACGACCGCCCGCATGCGCTGCGAGCAGCTGTGGCGCGACCTGCGGGCCAAGAACGACTGGGCGGGCTTCCTGCCGGCGCTTGAAGGCGTGGTGGCGCTGGTGCGCGAAGAGGCGGCCCTGCGCGCCGACATCCTCGGCCTCGCCCCCTACGACGCGCTGATGGAGCAATACGACCCCGGCAACCGCACCGCCGACATCACCCCGGTGTTCGCCGACTTGAAGGCTTTCCTCAAGGGGTTCGTGCCGGAAGCGCTGGCGGCGCAGGAAGCGCGGCTGCGCAAGCATCCGCTGAAGCCGCTTGCGGGCAGCTACGCGATCGACAGGCAGCGTGAACTCGGCCTTGCCATGATGGCGGCGGTCGGCTTCGACCTGACGCACGGCTCGCTGTCGGTGTCGCACCATCCGTTCTGTGGCGGTGTGCCGAGCGACGTGCGCATCACCACCCGCTACAAGACTTCCGATTTCCTGTCGGCGCTGATGGGCGTGCTGCACGAGACCGGCCACGCACTCTACGAGCAGAACCTGCCGAAGGCCTGGTCGCACTGGCCGCTCGGCAAGGCGCGCGGCATGGCCGTGCATGAAAGCCAGAGTCTGTTCGTTGAAAAGCAGATCGGGCGCAATCCCGCCTTCTGGCGTTGGGCATTGCCGGTCGTGGAAAAGCATCTCGGCGAAATCTGGTCGCTCGACGACATCCTGCCGCATGTCCACCATGTCGAGCGCGGCCTGATCCGTGTCGATGCCGACGAGGTGACGTATCCGCTGCATGTCATCCTGCGCTATGAACTGGAGCAGGAGCTCGTCTCCGGCAGGCTCGAGGTGGCCGAACTGCCCGAGGCCTGGGACGCCAGGATGCGCGACTATCTCGGCCTCTCAACCATCGACAACCCCGCGGACGGGCCGATGCAGGACGTGCATTGGCCTGCTGCCGCCTTTGGCTACTTTCCCTCCTACACGCTGGGCGCGATAATGGCGGCGCAGCAATGGGCGGCGCTGACGCGGGAGCATCCGTCGGCCGATGACGATCTTGCCATGGGGAATTTCGGTGCCATCAACGATTGGCGCCGCAAGAACATATGGTCGCACGGATCGCGCTGGTCGACGCCCGACCTGCTCGAACGCGCCACCGGTGAAAAGCTCAATGCCGTCTATTTCACCGACCACCTGCGCAAACGGTATGGAGCCGCGTGAGCACGCCCAGCGTCGCCGCTACTCAGCCGCGCCCCTGAAGGCGCTGGCGCCGGTCTCGAACTGCAGCTTGGCCAGCCGGGCATAGATGCCGCCCTTGGTCACCAGGCTCTGATGCGTGCCTTCCTCGACGATGCGGCCGCCATCCATCACCAGGATGCGGTCGGCCTTCAGCACCGTCGCCAGGCGGTGCGCGATGACGATCGTGGTGCGGCCCCGCATCAGCCGCTCCAGCGCCATTTGCACCAGCGTCTCGCTTTCGGCGTCGAGTGCCGAGGTCGCCTCGTCGAGCAACAGGATCGGCGCGTCGCGCAGGATGGCGCGGGCGATCGCCACCCGCTGGCGTTGCCCGCCCGACAGCGTCACGCCGCGCTCGCCGACCTGGCTGTCATAGCCCTTCTCGAGCTTGAGGATGAATTCGTCGGCCAGCGCGTCCTTTGCCGCCGCTTCGATCTCTGACTCGCTGGCGCCCGGCCGGCCGAAGCCGATATTGTCGCGCGCGCTGGCCGCGAAGATGGTGACGTCCTGCGGCACGATGGCGATGCGCTGCCGTATCGAAAGGGGGTCGGCTTCGCGGATGTCGACGCCGTCGATCAGGATCCTGCCGGTCTCCGGATCGTAGAAGCGCAGGATCAGCGAGAACACCGTGCTCTTGCCCGCTCCCGAGGGACCGACGATCGCCACCGTCTCGCCAGGCTTGACCGAGAAGCTCAGGCCGTGGACGGCGGCGCGGTCGGGCCGGGCCGGGTAGGAAAAGGACACGGCCTCGAAGCTGATCGCTCCCTTGCTCGCCACCGGCAGCGGCCTGGGATTGGCAGGCGCCACGATCGCCGGCTCCTCGGCCAGGATTTCGGTCAGCCGTTCGGCGGCACCTGCTGCCTGGGCCAATTCGCCCCAGACCTCCGATAGCGCGCCGAGCGCACCGGCGGCGAATACCGAATAGAGCAGGAACTGGCCTAGCGTGCCCGGCGACAGATTGCCGTCGAGCACGTCGCGCGAGCCGAACCACAGCACCGCCACGACCGAGGAGAAAATCGTGAAGATGGCGAAGAAGGTGAGGAACGAGCGCGCGAAGATCGAGGCGCGCGCGGCTTCGAAGGCAGCCTCGACGGCACCCGAAAAACGCCCGGTGACCAGCGTCTCATTGGTGAAGGCCTGCAATGTGCGCACCGCGCCGATCTGCTCGCTGGCATAGGCGGTGGCATCGGCCAGCGTGTCCTGCGCCTGCCTTGACTTGCGCCGCACCGAGCGGCCGAAGGCGACCAGCGGCAGCACGATGATTGGAATGGCTGCGATGACCAGCCCGGACAGTTTCGGGCTGGTGAAAACCATCATCGCGACCGCGCCGAGGCCAAGGATGACATTGCGCAGCGCCACCGAAGCGGTCGCCCCGACCGCCGATTTGACCTGCGTGGTGTCGGCGGCGAGCCGCGACACGATCTCGCCCGACTGGGCAGTGTCGAAGAAGGCCGGCGACAGTTTCGTCACATGGGCAAAGACATCGCGCCTGATATCGGCGACGACGCGCTCGCCGAGCGTGATGACGAAATAGTAGCGGCCCGCCGATGCCGCCGCCAGCAGCGCGGCCATCGCCACCAGCGCGGCGAAATATTCGGCGATGAAGGAGGAACCGGACGGCGTGAACCCATGATCGATCATGCGCCGTACCGCCAGCGGCAGCGCCAGCGTCGTCACCGCCGCGACGATCAGCGAGATGACGGCGCCCGCCACCAATGTGCGGTAGCGGCCGATGTAGGGAAACAGGCGTCTGAGCGGCTTGAGCGAGCGCCGGCGCTCGTCTGCGCTGCTGGTTTGCGCCATCCTGGTCTTTCCTCTTGGCCGCCTTCAGCTATGCGCCTCAATATGCGCTTGCCGCGGCCTTGTGATTCAATTCCGGCTGATGTATAGGCTCGCCGACCGTTTTAGAAGCCGTGGCTCCTCAATAGCTGCGGCTTCGAGTTTTAAAAAGGGGCGCATCGACGCAGGCTTTCAGCCCGTCAGCCGCACCCGGCAAACCAGGAACCGAGCCATGAAGACCGATATCCATCCCGACTACCACACCATCAAGGTCGTCATGACCGACGGCACCGAGTACATGACCCGTTCGACCTGGGGCAAGGAAGGCGATACGATGAACCTCGACATCGACCCGACCACGCACCCGGCCTGGACCGGCGGCCAGCAGACCCTGCTCGACCGCGGCGGCCGCCTGTCGAAGTTCAAGAAGCGCTTCGAAGGTTTCGGCCTCTAGGCCTCATCAGCTTTTCGCAGACCAGAGAACCCGCCCCCGTGGCGGGTTTTTTGTTGGCCAATGCACGTCCCTTCACGCTGGCGCTTGCCTCCACCTCCCCCTTGTCGGTCCCGTGTGGGAGGTCGGACCGAAGGTCGGGTGGGTCGGCGCTGCCCCCACCCCGCTGCTTCGCAGCGACCCTCCCCACGAGGGGGCGGGTGAGAGCATCCTATTCCGCAAGCAATTCCCTGAGCGCCATGCGCTTGTAGGCGGCGACCAGCCTGTCGCCCTCCTTCCGCTCGACCGAGATCGCCAGCCGCATGGCGGCCTCGCCCATCTGCCAGACGAGAAACGCCGTCGTCTCCAGCGCGACGGCATCGGCATCGGGCCGCAGGCGTTTGAGCGCCGCAGTGAGAAATTCGGCGTTCGCACGGCTGTCGGCAAGCTCCAGTTCGCGCAGCGCTTTGTCGGCCTGCGTGCCCGACCAGATATCGCGCATCACCGGCTCCGCCAGGAACAGGTGGTAATAAATGTCCACCAGTTCCGAGAACGCCCGCCGAAGGCCCTCGGCGTCGCCGACGTCCTTGAGCGCGGCTGAAATGCAGGCCTGGCTTTCGGCGGTGTAGCGCTCGGCCAGCGCCCAGACGATCGCCCGCTTGTCGGGGAAGAACTGGTAGAGCGAGCCGATCGACACCCCAGCCCGCTCCGCCACCTCGCCCATGCGCATGGCATCGCTGCCTTGCTCCGCAATCAGCGCCGAGGCGGCGGCGAGCATGCGCTCGACCCGTTCACGGCTGCGCTGCTGGCTCGGCGCGCGGCGTGGCGTGGCGACCTGTTCCGGTGGGGACGTGGCGGTTTTTTCCATGGCTCTTCAACAGATGCCGGGCGGCAATGCCACCCAGAAATGACTTGACTCGCAAAATACGAGGGTTTATCACGTTTTGCAAATATGAGGATTTCTCATGTTTTGAAAGAAGCAGACGGGATAATTGATTTGAAGGCGTCGAACAGGTGCCCGGCCACCCCCCAAAACTTTTCTGCCCATTGCGACTGAAACCGCCGCAACCGGCATCTGGAGCAACTGACATGATCCCGAAATTACTTCCCACCCTCATCTTCATCGCCGCTATCGGCTCGGGCGTTGTTGGCGGCGTGTTCTTCGCCTTTTCCAACTTCGTCATGCCGGCAATGGCTCGCCTGCCTGCCGCGGGCGGTATCGCCGCCATGAACTCGATCAACATCACCGTCATCACGCCGATGTTCATGACCGCCTTGTTCGGCACCGGCCTGATCTGCCTTGTCTTGATCGCCGGCGCCATCATCGGCTGGCAGCAGCCAGGCTCCTTCTGGCTGCTGGCCGGCGCAGTCATCTATCTCGTCGGCAACCCGATCGTGACGATGGTTTTCAACGTGCCGCTCAACGACGCGCTGGCCGCCATCGATCCGGCCAGCAGCAACGGCGCTGCTGTATGGACCACCTATCTCAGGGACTGGGTGATGTGGAACCACGTGCGCGCGATCACCGCCATCACCGCGCTGGCATCCTTCTGGTTCGCCGCGCGTTGACATGTCTCGGTCCGCCGCGTTCGGCATCGCGGCAACCGAGGCGTGTTTGTCGGGAGAAGCGCCGTGAACGACCCGCATTCCACCATGGCCTTGGGCATTGCCGCGGGGATCGGCCTCGGCGCTGTCTGTGGCGCAGCGATGGATGACCCTGCCGTCGGCATCGGCATGGGCATAGCAATCGGCGCGGGGATCGGCGCGATTTTCGGGCAGAGGCGAGGAAAATGACGTCCGGCTTCTGCGGAAGTCTCAGCTCTTCGCCTTGCGGTCGGAATGACCGAGATCGCGGTCCGGGTCGATGACATCGCGCACCAGTTGCTTGAGTTTTGCCGCATCCGGAAAGCCGCCGTCGCGCTTGCGGTCCCAGACCAGCACCTCGTTGCACGATATGGTGAAGACGCCGCCGGTGCCGGGCACCAGCGTCACCTCGCCCAGATCGGTGCCGAATGTCGATAGCAGTTCCTGCGCCATCCAGCCGGCACGCAGCAGCCACTGGCACTGCGTGCAATAGGTGATGCGGATGGTGGGCAGCGGTTTTTCGATCATGTCAGGCTTTGCTCACGCAGCGCTGAGCTTGGCCATGGTCTCCTCGTCGACCTCGAAATTGGCGTAGACGCTTTGAACGTCATCGTCGTCCTCGAGCGTGGCGACCAGCTTCATCAGCGACTGGGCGCGTTCTTCATCGACCGGAACATTGTTCTGCGGTTTCCAGATCGGCTTCACCGATTCCGCCTCGCCGAGAGAGGCTTCGAGTGCCTTCGACACCTCGCCGAGGTTTTCGAAGGCGCAATAGATGGTGTGGCCTTCCTCGTCCGACTCCACGTCATCGGCGCCGGCTTCGATTGCCGCGTCCATGACCTTGTCGGCGCTGCCGGCCGATGCCGGATAATAGATTTCGCCGACCCGATCCCACATGAACGACACCGAGCCGGTTTCGCCCATCGCCCCACCGGCCTTGGTGAAGGCGGCGCGCACATTCGAAGCCGAGCGGTTGCGATTGTCGGTCAGCGCCTCGACGATCACGGCGACGCCGCCGGGACCGTAGCCCTCGTAGCGCACGGCTTCGTAATTTTCGGCGTCGCCCATCGACGCCTTGTTGATGGCGCGCTGGATGTTGTCCTTCGGCATCGACACCGCCTTGGCGTTCTGCACGGCAAGGCGCAGGCGCGGATTCATCGACGGATCGGGGGTCCCGCTCTTGGCCGCGACGGTGATTTCGCGCGCCAGCTTGGAAAACATTTTCGACCGCACCGCGTCCTGACGGCCCTTGCGGTGCATGATGTTCTTGAACTGTGAATGGCCAGCCATGGCACCCCTGTCGTGTTCGGCTAGAGCATCGCGCGGCGAGATGCATGACCCGCCTTCCGCAATGCTCGAATTCAAAATGTCAGAACGTCCCTGCTGCGTCCGAATGGACGTATGGCGCTCTTTGTCGGAATGGCCGGCTTATAGATAAATCGGCTCAATTCGTCCAGCCGCGCCGCGCTTTACCACGCACGGCAAAAGCCGTGACGGCTGTTCACCCCTCCAGATCCGACTTCAGCCGGTCTATGATACTAAGCGCATGGCCTGCGTACTGGCTGATCCAGCGGTCGTGTATCTGCTTGATCGGCAGCGCATTGAGATGGTTCCAGCGCTCGCGCCCCTCGCGCCGCGCCACGATGAGATCGGCCTCTTCCAGCACTTTGAGATGCAGCATGACGGTGCAGCGGTCGATGTCGGAAAACGCCTCGCACAGCATGCCGGTCGTCTTTGGCGCGTCCTTCAGCAGATCCAGCATCTCGCGCCGACGCGGATGCGCCAGCGCCTTGAAAACATTGTCGTCTTGCGATCGGCTTGACATGTTATGTTTTTATAACATAAGCTCCTATCAATCAAGGAAGGAACTGTGGATATGTCTCTTGGTTTCAGGGTTTCAGGACGCATCGGCAAACCGGTCGCCGACGTCTTCGACGCGGTCGTCAATCCGAAGAAGCTCAGCTCCTATTTCACCACCATCGGCGGTGCCAGCGCGCCCTTGGTGCCGGGCGCCAATGTCGTGTGGTGGGGCAAGGTGCCGGTCGAAGTAGACGAAATCGTCAGGGACAGCCGCATCGTGCTGCGCTGGGATGCCACCGATGAAGAGGGAAAGCCGGCCTACAAGACCCGCATCGAGATGAATTTCGAGCCGCTCGACGACGGCGGCACCTTCGTCACCATCGCCGAGGCCGGCTGGCACGAGGACGCGGTCGGCCTGAAGAAGTCCTATCTCAATTGCGAGGGCTGGTCGCAGATGCTGGCCTGCATGAAGGCCTATGTCGAACACGGCATCAATTTGCGCGAAGGCTACTACCGCAGCGAGATGAAGGGCGAGCCTGCCAACGAGACCAACATTTGAGCGAAGGGAGGCCTGCCGTGAAAGTAACTCCGTTCCTGATGTTCGAAGGCAAGGCCGAGGAGGCCATGGCCTTCTATTGCGAAACCATCCCGGAGAGCCGTGTCCTCGACCTCACGCGCTACGGTGCAGGCGAGGACGGACTCGAAGGGGCAGTCAAGCTGGCCCGCGCATCCATCGGCGGCACGGAGGTCATGATCTTCAACAGCCCTGTGCACCACGCCTTCACCTTCACGCCGTCGGTCTCGCTCTTCGTCGACTGTTCCACCGAAGAAGAGCTGGAACGCATCGTCGAGGCCCTGTCCAAAAACGGCACGTTTCTGATGCCGACCGGCAATTACGGCTTCAGCCGCCGTTTCGCCTGGCTGAACGACAGGTTCGGCGTTTCCTGGCAGATCAATCTACCGTAGCAGGACCGGGCCAGGCCGAGATCCTGGCTGGGACTGTTCACCGGGGATTTCCCGGGCGCCGCCGATCATCTCGCCAAGGCCGGCGTCGAGCGATGCGACGTCATCGAGCCGCGGGGAGAGGGCTTCCGTGGTTTCTGGATCACCAGCCCCGCCAACATCGTTCACATGGTGCGGGAGCCCGACGCCTGGTGAAGGCGTGTTCGGCAGGGGAGAACGCTATGGAAATCCGCGAGACACCGACGGCCGAAGCCGCCATGCTGATCCGGCGGCCGGTCTCCGACGTTTTCGAGGCCATCGTCGACCCGGAGATCACCACGAAATTCTGGTTCACCCATTCCAGCGGCAGGCTGGACGGCGGCAAGCCGGTTCAATGGGAGTGGCGCATGTATGGCGTCTCGACGACGGTGGTCGCCAGCGAGATCGTCGTCAACGAAAAGATCGTCATGCAATGGAGCGATCCGCCGACCACGGTGATCTGGACCTTCACCGAAATGCCAGGTGACGCGACCTTCCTGGAGGTCCACAATTTCGGCTTTGCCGGCAATGGCGACGAACAGGCGAAACAGGCGGTCGATTCAACCGGCGGCTTCACGCTCGTTCTGGCCGGCGCCAAGGCCTGGCTCGAACAAGGCCTGACACTAGGCCTGATCGGCGACCGTCACCCGAAGGGCGCACCGGGGAGTTGAACCGGCTCAGGTTTTACGCTTTTCCTGCTCGATCACGTGATGGCGGAGCACACGATTGATTTCGGTCTGGTAACCACCACCCCCGACATGCTCCTTGAACCACGATAGCACGTCAGTATCGAGTCTGATTGTCACTGGCTGCTTGAGTGGTCTGTAAAGATGTCCACGACGAGCATGAATCCAATTCTCCGCCGGAACTTCTGGGATGTCGGAAGTATTAATTTCGCTGTCAGGCAAACCAGCCAGCTTGGCGAGCTGGTTGCGCTGATCCTGACTAAGGTCCTTCTTGCTCATAGCGCCTCCTTTCATGCGCTGTCGCTTTCCGGGCACCAACAATCCTAACTCGTCCTTCATCTTCGCGATCAGGATATGTGTGGACAACCAGCATGACCACTACGGCATCGATCGTCCCGATAGCGTGCCAACGCTGCTCACCATCTTCAAACCGGTCGGGCACGATGAGATAAAGCGGATCATCGAACACCTTCTGCGCGAGATCGAATCCGATGCCGAGCTTGGCAAGTTTGCGCCTGGCTCTTTCAGCATCCCATTCGAACCGCAAAGCAGCACCATCGATTACGATATTGTACGTACAATTTCGTAAGAGTCAGCCTGAACTCGGCATTGGCCATGTCGTCAGGCTCAATGCCCGCCGCCGGACTTCGCCTTCTTGCGGTTCCGCGCCAGCATGTTGAGGCCTTCGACGAGCGCCGAAAAACCCATCGCCGCGTAGATATAACCCTTGGGCACATGGTAGCCCATGCCGTCGGCGATCAGCGTCATGCCGATCATCAACAGGAAGCCCAGCGCCAGCATGACGATGCTCGGGTTCCTGGCTATGAAGTTCGCCAACGGCGTAGCCGCCAGCATCATCACCGTAACCGCCACGATGACGGCGATGTACATGATGGCGATCTCGTCGGTCATGCCGACGGCGGTAATGATGGAATCGATGGAGAAGACAAGGTCGAGAAGCAGTATCTGGAAGATGGCGCCGGCAAGGCTCATCTGCACGGTCTCGCCCAGCATCGTGTCCTGGTGGTCGTCGGGGTCGACCGTGTGATGGATCTCCTTGGTCGCCTTCCACACCAGGAACAGGCCACCGGCGATCAGGATCAGGTCGCGCCAGGAAAAGCCGTGGCCAAGGGCGGTGAAGACCGGCGCCGTCAGTTGGACGATGATCGAGATGGTGGCGAGCAGCACCAGCCGCATGACGAGCGCCGCCGAGATGCCGAGCCGGCGGGCGCGGGCTCGCTGTGCTTCCGGCAGCTTGTTGGTCAGGATCGAGATAAAGATCAGGTTGTCGATGCCGAGCACGATCTCGAGCACCACCAGGGTCAACAGCGCGACCCAGGCGGTGGGATCGGACACGAAGGCGAAGTGCGGCGCCAGGAACTCGATAAGCTGCATGGAGGTCGTCCCCTCTACGATCTAGAGCAGTGTCGCCGGCAGTTAGGTATTGAGAGCCCCTATATCAATGTCACGTCCAGAAGGACGGCGCCGTTTCCTCGAGCCGCGGCCCGCGGCGAAACGGCGCGATCTTCTCGGTCAGCCCCGTGCGGTCGGAAATATCAACGCCGACGCCGCACAAGGTCGCGGGTCCGGTCGCCGCCTCGAAACGCCCCTTCGGCACTTTCGACAGGAACCGGTTGAGCGGCTCCTCCTTGTCCATGCCGAGCGACGAATCATAATCGCCGCACATGCCCGCGTCGGAAATGTAGCCGGTGCCGCCATTGAGGATATGGTGATCGGCGGTCGGCTGGTGGGTGTGAGTGCCGACCACGAGGCTGGCGCGACCGTCGACGAAATGCGCGAAGCACATTTTTTCGGAGGTCGCCTCGGCGTGGAAGTCGATGACCACGGCATCCGCCTGCTCGCCGAGCGGACAGGCGGCAAGCTCGCGCTCGCCAGCCTGGAAGGGATCGTCGAGCTCGGGATGCATGAACACCCGGCCCATGATGTTGGCGACCAGCACGCGCGCGCCGCTCCTGGCGATGTAGACGCCCGAGCCGCGCCCTGGCGTACCCTTGGGAAAATTGGAGGGGCGCAGGAAGCGCTCTTCGCGCGGCGCGAAGGCGAGCGCATCGCGCTGGTCCCAGACATGGTTGCCGGTGGTGACGACATCGGCGCCGGCCGCGATGGTCTCGCGAAAAATCTCCTCGGTGATGCCGAAGCCGCCGGCCGCGTTTTCGCCGTTGACGATGACGAAATCGAGCTTGAAGTCCGAGATCAGGCCCGGCAATTGCTCCCACACCGCCGTGCGGCCTGTCTTGCCGACCATGTCGCCGAGGAAGAGAAGTCTCATCACGCTTGACCCCGAAAAGTGGCATGACTTTCGGCAAAGATCATGCGTTCCAAAGAACTATCTACAATTCTGGCTCGAACCGGCGCAACCCGCTCTCGGTGAGTATTTCCGGGATGATGACGTCATGGTCCTCATTGGGAACCATCGTCACTTCCTGGCAGTCGAAAGCAATGCCGATCAGCCGGGGCGCATGCCCCTTGTCGACAAGCTTGGCGATCGCACGGTCATAATAGCCCGCGCCGTAACCGATGCGGTGGCCGCGCGCGTCGAAGCCGGCGAGCGGCACCAGCATGACGGAGGGGTCAAGAACTTCGGCCTCCTCATGCGGCCCGACGGTGCCAAATCCCATATCGATCATCGGCGCGCCGCGTACCAATTCGCGAAAGACGATGGTCGTCTTGTCGAGGATCGCCGGAAGGCAGAGCCGTGCGCCCTTTTCGCGCAAGGCGAACATCAGCGGCCGGACATCGACTTCCGAGCGCATTGGCCAGAAGCCGGACACGATTTGGCCTGGCTCGATGGCAAGCTGGTCGCGCGCGGTTTCGGCCATATCGAGCGCGACTTCCACCCGCCAGAATTCATCGAGCGCGTCGCGGCGGCCAAGTGCTTCCTTGCGCAGCTGTTTTTTCAGGTCTTTTGAGGATGCCATGCGCAGACGCTAGAAAAAGCCAGACCTGAATGGACGTTTTGGGAGCGACGTTTTCCATCGCATGATCCACGAAATACGTGGATGTGGCGAATAAGTGACGATCCACACAACCGGTGGAGAAGTCGATCCCGGGTGCCTACAAAGTAGGTGGGCGCCGTGTGAGAAAACCCACGGGTCTTCCCAGGGACAGCTCCCTAAGGATCGTTAAGGCCCCGGGGAAAAGTGTCTCCTGCCGGGAAGCGCAGACCGTCAGCCCCAATATAGGCCGATGCCCTCCCAAGCGCCAGAGACTTGGCGCCAGAGAGTTGGCGCTCTTGCCCTGCCGACTTCACACTTCGCCGCCGCCAACCCACCCTTGCATGGGCCAAGCCGTCTCCTTACGGTCGTCCGTACTGAACCAAGGAGCAAAAATGCGTTTCGAAGGCACTGCGGCCTACGTCGCCGACAAGGATCTGATGGTGGCGGTCAACGCGGCGATCGCGCTGGAACGGCCCTTGCTGGTCAAAGGTGAGCCCGGCACCGGCAAGACGGAGCTTGCCAGGCAAGTGGCGGCGGCACTCGGGCTGGAACTCATCGAATGGCACGTCAAATCGACGACGCGGGCGCAGCAAGGCCTCTACGAGTACGATGCCGTGTCGCGGCTGCGCGACAGTCAGCTTGGCGATACCAGGTTCAACGATATCAAGAACTACATCAAGCGCGGCAAATTGTGGGAAGCCTTCGCCGCCGGCAAGAAGGTCGTCCTCCTAATCGACGAGATCGACAAGGCCGATATCGAATTTCCCAACGACCTCTTGCAGGAACTCGACCGGATGGAGTTCTTCGTCTACGAGACCGGCGAGACGATCCGCGCCGCGGTGAGGCCGATCGTCATCATCACCTCCAACAACGAGAAGGAGCTGCCGGACGCCTTCCTACGCCGCTGCTTCTTCCACTACATCCGCTTTCCCGACGTCGAGACGCTGCACAGGATAGTCGATGTGCACTATCCCGGCATCAAGCAGAATCTGGTGCGGGCGGCGCTCACTCAGTTCTACGAAATCCGCGACGTGCCGGGGCTGAAGAAGAAGCCGTCGACCTCCGAGGCGCTCGACTGGATAAGGCTGCTGGTCGCCGACGACATCGCGCCCGAGGATCTGCGCGCCGACCCGAAGAACGCGCTGCCCAAGCTGCATGGCGCACTGCTGAAGAACGAGCAGGACGTGCATCTGTTCGAACGGCTGGCCTTCATGGCGAGACGGCAAGGGTGACGAGCGGCTCGGCGTCCTGAGGCCGAGCCGCAAGGCATTGCTAGGAGCGCACCTCGCCAGCACCCTGCGCAGGACGCCCGCTTCGCTGCTGCGGCGCGACATGTTTTGGACCGAAGATAGCAAAGCTGATGACGGCAAGAGCCAGAACGCCGATCCCGCTATAGAGCATGACCCAGCCAAAACCGTTGACCAGGGAGGCATGAACGATGGCGCCCGTCGGGTCGAGGGTCGCAAGCTTGGGCGAGTATTGCGCCAGGCCGTCGAGATTGCCGGCTGCGATCTTCTCTGCCAGGGCGCGCAGTTCGTTCGGGTCGATAGCCGTGCCGAAGGCATTGCGCAGATAAGAAACGATCCCTTGCGTCAGCAGCAGTCCCAGCACCGCGATGTTGATGGCAAGGGTGATCAGCCGCGCACTGATATCGATGCCGGACGCCATGCCGGCACGATCGGGTGACACCGAGCCGGTCGTGGTGTTGGTGGTCGGCGAATTGGTCAGGCCGATGCCGATGCCGGCGATCAGCGTGCCGGGCAGCATGGTCAGCCAGTTGCCCTCGAGCCCGGAACCTATCCACATGGCGATGAAACCGACCCCCAATGTCAACAAGCCGAGCGGGATCGCCACCCGCGCCTGATAGCGTGCCCGCAGGCGCTCGGCGATCGACGGCATCAGCATGAAGGGTAGCGTGTAGACGAGCAGCAACAGCCCGGTCGTGGTGCTGTCGTAACCGAGGACCCCCGAAAAATAGATCGGCAGATAGATGATGAACGGCCAGTAGCTGAAATTCATGCCGATGCCGCCCATGATCGCTCCCGAGAATTGGCGGATGCGGAAAACGGAGAAATCGAACATCGGATAGGGATTGATCTTCTCGGCTACGAGGAACGCGACGAAGGCCAGCACGGCCGCGCTTGCCACGCCGATGCGCGCGCCAGCGCCCAGATCGGCCCCTTGCGTGATCAGATAGGAGAAGCCGAACACCGCGAACGACAGCGTCAATATGCCGGCCCGGTCAAGCTTCTGCGCGTTGCGATCGCGCGATTCGGTGACACCGGCGCCGATGAAAGCCAAGGCAAGAACGGCAAGCGGCACATGGATGAGGAACACCCATTGCCAACTCGACAGCGTCACAATCAATCCGCCAATGGCGGGGCCGAAGCCAAGGCCGATGCCCGAGACGACGCTCCAGGCGACGAAGGCTTTGCCGCGTTCACTGCCGTCTTGAAACTGGTGGGACAACACCGCCACGCTGCAGGTAAACATCGCTCCGCCCGCCAGGCCCTGAAGAAACCGGGCGATGATCAGCAGCGGAGCGCTCGTTGCGAGACCGCATAGCAGGGAGGCGAGGCCAAAGGCGACGGTGGTGCCCACCATCACGCGTTTGCGGCCGAGACGGTCGGCCAATGTCCCCGTCACCATCAACACCGTGGTGCAGGCAATGGTGTAGGCATTCATGATCCATTGCAGATCCTTGAAATCAGCGCCAAGCACGGTTTCCAGTTTCGGCAGGATCACCGGGACGCTGGAGATTTCGAGGCCGAACAGCAGCGAGGCGAGGCAGACCCCCGCAAGAGCAACGGTGTTTCGGTCGATTGGAAACGTCATGTCGGTCACTTTCAGTCGGAGCATTCGGAAGTGGCTGCGAGCGTCGCTCTTCACACAGCGGTCGACATGACTTAAATGGCCTCCGATCATGAAAAAAGACTATGCATTTCTATTTCAGAAATGACAAAATGGAATGATTAGAGATGACCAGTCTTGATGTCGATGCCGTGCGGACCTTCGTCATGGTGGCCGACCTGCAGAGCTTCACGCGTGCGGCTGCCGCGCTGGGCAGCACCCAGGCGACGATCAGCGTCAAGCTGCGTCGGCTGGAAGAGAAGCTCGGCGCGCGTCTGATCGAACGAACGCCGCGCCGCGTGGCCCTCTCGGCAAGGGGAGCGGCTTTTCTCCCGGCGGCGCGTGAATTCCTTGCCGCCCACGAACGAGCCGTCACGGAATTTTCCGACGCGCCGTGTCGGCTTGCTCTCGGCTTTGTCGATCACGTCGCCGGGCCCGAGCTGTCCATATTGATAGCCCAGTTGCATGCCCATGATCCGTCGCTCGCGCTCAACATCAGGATCGATACGAGCTCCATGCTGGAGGAGGCTTTCGATCGCGGTGAGCTCGATGCGGTGATTGTCCATCAGGAAGACGACAGCCGCCGCGGCGAAGCCTTGTCGCGCACCCATTATGGCTGGTTCGCCGCCCCGGCCTTCGAATGGCGGCCGGGAACGCCATTGCGCTTGGCGCTGCTAAGCACCGTATGCAATTGCCCTGACCGCGTGAGAGCTGTCGAGACGCTGGATAAGGCAGGCATTGCCTGGAACGAGGCTTTCGTGGGCGGCGGCGGCGCAGCCGTCAATATCGCGGTGTCGGCCGGCTTCGCCGTCGCTGCGCTCGCCTACCGTGTCGCGCCGCCCGGCCTGGTCGAGGTGGGCCGCAAACTCGGCCTGCCGCCAATTCCCCCTTCCGAGATCGTTTTGCATTCGCACGGCTTGGCGCCAAGGGCACGAGAGGCGCTGCACATGCTCGCGACCGCTTTTCGCGAGTATAATTCGCCGGCGGGATAGGCAAGGGTGTTCCTGATCCCGATTCTGTTGGTATGGATTGGGTTCCAGACTTCAGAGGGAACGAAATGGCCGAGATCACTATCCGCCCGCTCACAGAATCCGACCACGCCGACTGGCGCCGGCTTTGGACCGCTTACCTTGCTTTCTACGAGACGAAGCTGCCCCAAGAGGTCTACGAGGTCACCTGGAAGCGCCTGTTCACGCAAGGCGAGTTCGAACCGAAGGGCTTTATCGCCGTCCTCGACGGCAAGGCTGTCGGCCTCACCCATTACCTGTACCATCGCTCTTGCTGGTCCGAGAAGAACAACTGCTACTTGCAGGATCTGTTCGCCGACCCCGAAGTGCGCGGCAAGGGGATTGGCGCTGCGCTGATCGAAGCCGTGAAGCAGGAAGCCGGCAAGATCGGCGTTAGGAACGTCTACTGGATGACGCACGAAACCAACACCACGGCGCGCAAGCTCTATGACTATGTCGCGCGCCGCACCGGCTTCATCGAATATGATCTTCTATAGATAGAAAATGTTCATCCCCTTGTTCCTCGAACTGAAGGCAGCGCGCGTTCCCGTTTCGCTCAGGGAATACCTGTTGCTGCTGGAGGGGTTGGAAGCCGGGCTGGTCGACTACGACGTCGAAGGTTTTTACTACCTCGCTCGCGCCGCGCTGGTGAAGAACGAACGCCATATCGACCGCTTCGACCAAGTGTTCGCGCATATCTTCAAGGGTGTGGAGGCGCTCAGCGGTCCGAATGCCGTCAACGTCGCTGATATCCCCGAGGAATGGCTGCGCCGGCTCGCCGAAAAGCACCTGACCGAGGAAGAGAAAAAGCTGGTCGCGGCGCTCGGCGGTTTCGAGAAGCTGATGGAGACGCTGAAGCAGCGGCTCGAGGAACAGAAAGGCCGCCACCAAGGCGGCTCGAAATGGATCGGCACTGGCGGCACCTCGCCTTTCGGCGCCTATGGCTACAATCCCGAAGGCGTGCGCATCGGCCAGCATGAGAGCCGCAACCGCCGGGCCGTGAAGGTCTGGGACAGGCGCGAGTTCAGGAATTTCGACGACGCCGTCGAGCTCGGCACCCGCAACATCAAGATCGCGCTCAAGCGGCTGCGCCGCTGGGTGCGTGAAGGCGCCGAGGAGGAGTTCGACCTGCCCGGCACCATCCACGCCACCGCCGAGCACGGTTATCTCGACGTCAAGACGCGGCCAGAGCGGCGCAACGCGGTGAAGCTTTTGATGTTCTTCGATGTCGGCGGCTCGATGGACGACCACATTAGAAGCGTCGAGGAATTGTTCTCGGCCGCCCGCGCCGAATTCCGCCAGCTCGAATATTTTTATTTCCACAACTGCCTCTACGAGGGCGTGTGGAAGGACAATCGCCGTCGCCATGCCGAGACGATCCCGACCTTCGATCTCCTCCACAAATATGGGCCTGACTACAAGGTGATCGTGGTCGGCGATGCCTCGATGAGTCCTTACGAGATCGCGCATCCCGGTGGCTCGGTCGAGCACTGGAACCCGGAGGCGGGCGCCGTCTGGCTCGGCCGTCTGCTGCGGCAGTGGCCGAACGCGGTATGGGTGAACCCCGAGAGCCAGAAGAACTGGGATTTCACCCATTCGATTGCTATGATCCGCGACATGTTCGGCGGCCGCATGTTTCCGCTGACGCTGGCCGGGCTGGAAGGCGCAACGAGGCAATTGTCGCGCAAGCACTAAGCCGGGACAATGACGGGAGGTTCCATGACCTGTTTCCTGTGCCTGCAATGCGGCGTCCAGTTCGCGCAGAGCGAAGCGCCGCCTCGGCATTGTCCTATCTGCGAGGACGAGCGGCAATATGTGCGCTGGGAAGGCCAGGCCTGGATCACACCGGAAGAGCTCGCCGCCGGGCATCGGCTCGTGATGAAGGATGATGCCGGCGTTCTCGCCTTCGGCATTGAGCCGCGCTTCGCCATCGGTCAGCGGGCGCTGCTGGCGCAGACGCGGCACGGCAACGTTCTGTGGGACTGTATCTCGCTTGTGACCGACGAGGCGGTGGCCGAGATCAAGCGCCGCGGCGGCCTTGCCGCGATCGCCATCTCGCACTGCCACTACTATTCGGTGATGGTCGAATGGAGCGAGGCGTTTGGCGGCGTGCCGATCTATCTCCATGACGACGACCGGCAGTGGATCATGCGGCCGCACCCGTCGATCGTCAGTTGGCAAGGCGAGACACTGGACCTGAACCCGGCGTTGACGCTCATCCGCTGCGGCGGCCACTTTGCTGGCGGCCAGGTGCTGCACTGGAAGCGCGAAGGCGGCAATGCTCTCCTGGCCGGCGATATCTTGCAGGTGACGCCGACCCGCCGCCACGTCAGCTTCATGTACAGCTATCCCAACTACATCCCGCTCAATGCGGCCGCCGTGCGCCGCATCGCGGCCGCGCTGGAGCCTTTCACATTCGATGACATCTACGGCGCGTGGTGGAACCAGAACGTTATCGGTGGCGCGAAACAGGCGCTGGCGGCCTCCGTTGCGCGCTATCTCACGGCGATCGCGTGAGGATTGCAGACGGCACGCTCGAAAATGCGGGCAAATCTCGTAACAAACGCCTATCTTGTTGCGAATAGAGAGTGCAATCAACAATGAGCCGTCAAGGCCGAGGAGTTTTCTGCATGGACACCCACACCTATCCTGTCACCCGCACCGACGCCGAATGGCGCGCCCGGCTGACGCCTGAGCAATATGCCGTCATGCGCAACCATGGCACCGAACGCCCGGGCAGCTGTGCGCTGCTTCACGAAAAGCGCGCCGGCACCTTCTTTTGCGTCGGCTGCGACCAGCCGCTGTTCGAATCCAAGCTGAAGTTCGAGAGCGGCACCGGCTGGCCGAGCTTCAACGACCCCGTTCCCGGTTCCATCGAGACCACGACCGACCGCAGCTACGGCATGGTCCGCACGGAATGCCATTGCGCTCGCTGCGGCAGCCATCTCGGCCACGTCTTCGAGGACGGCCCGCCGCCGACCGGGCTGCGCTACTGCATCAACGGCGTGGCGCTGAGATTCGAGCCGGCCTGAGCGAGGCCTCGCCAATGTTTTCTGCGAAGGGCGGCCTCGGCCGCCCTTTTTCGTGCAGCATTGTCAGACGACGACTGTTGCGATCAGCCAGAGCGCCGAACCCAGCATAGCAAGGGAGGCCTTGGCGCCACCGGTTCGCTCCGCCGTCCGCCAGACGGCCGAAGTCAGGAAGATGTTGTAGGGCACCGGCGCGAAATGCACCGCCAGCACAAGACCGAGCGGCATCTTCAACCCCAGCAGAATGAGCGCCGCCACGGACGATGCAACGTTGATCGCCGTGCCGACGAGCACCATATCGCGCCAGAACAGCCGGTCGAGCCGCACCTGGCCATCCCAACGCGAGCGGAAGAAATCCGCGAGCATCGGCGGTCTATCCCTGTCCCAGAACTTCGGTGACGGCGCACTCGAACCGCGAGCATTCGGTCACCAGCCAGTCGGTCATGGCCGGCCAATTGTCCTCGGCAAAGCAGTTGACCCGCCACTGTGAATTGATGCCGAGGTTTTGTGCGCTCTGCTCCGGCCTGAGCTTCAGCCGTTCCTCGATCGCCGGCTGAAACGGCTTGAGGCGCACCCAGACGTCGGTTGCGCCAAGCTTCTCGTTACGGCCGAAGAAGACGCCGACCACATTCTCGCTCGGCGCCACATACATGGACAGCACCAGCGCGAATTCCGGCAGCCCGCGCTGCCAGAACCAGGGCCCTCGCCTCGCCAGCCGGGTTCTTTCTTCCGGGTGACGCCCGGCAAACAGCGTCCAGAAGCCGCGTTGGCGGAACTCTGAGGCCCTTCGGCCACCGAAGTCGAACTCACTCATCGCCGACCCCGGACATCACGAGATGCCTCGCCTTACACCATGCCGAGAGCGGCCTTGTAGAGGTCCAGGATGGACTCCTCCTCCTGGCGCTCGGCCTGGTCCTTCTTGCGCAGCCGGATGATCGCGCGCATCGCCTTGGTGTCGAAGCCGGTGCCCTTGGCCTCGGCGAACACTTCCTTGATGTCGTCAGAAATGGTCTTCTTCTCCTCCTCGAGCCGCTCGATGCGCTCGATGAAGGCACGCAACTGGCCGGCGGCAACAGTCTGGCTGGTCTCTGTGATATCGTCGGCCATGTTTTTCTCCAAAAAAATCGATGCTTCGCCGCGACTCGGCAACCGTGCCGCCGCAAATTTCTGCGGTTCGATGCCCGACCGGGGACGGCGGGTCAAGCGGTTATCGAACAGGCTGGCAGGGCTGCCGACAGAAGCCGACAGTCTGTGGCTCTCTCTTGCGAGATCTCAATTGAAGGCGATCAGCAGGTCCTTGGCATCGATCTGGTCGCCGGCCTTGACCAGCACCTCGGCGACCGTGCCGTCACGCTCGGCATGCAGCGCCGTTTCCATCTTCATCGCTTCGATGGAAAGCAGCACGTCGCCGGCCTTGACGGCCTGGCCGGCGGCCACCGCGAGCGCCGAGACGACGCCCGGCATCGGCGCCCCGACATGCGCCTCGTTGCCGGGTTCGGCCTTGCGCCTTGCCTTCGCGGCGGACGCGCCATGCGCCCGGTCGGGCACCTTGACGCGGCGCGGCTGGCCGTTGAGTTCGAAGAACACGGTGACCATGCCCTTGTCGTCCACGTCGCCGATCGCCTGGCAGCGTACGACCAGCGTCTTGCCCTTCTCGATGTCGACGAACACTTCGTCTTCCGGCTTCATGCCGTAGAAATAGGTCGGCGTCGGCAGCACGCTGACGGGACCGTAGGTTTCCTGCGCGGCCGCGAAGTCCGAGAAGACCTTCGGATACATCAGCCAGGAAGCGAACTCGTATTCGCTGAGCTTGCGCTCGAGCTTCCGTTCGATCTCCTTGCGGCTGGCCTTGAGGTCTGCCGGCTTGAGCAGCGAGCCCGGCCGCGCCGTGATCGGCCTGTCGCCCTTCAGCACTTTCTTCTGCAGCGCCTGCGGCCAGCCGCCAGGCGACTGGCCGAGATCGCCGCGCAGCATCGAGACGACCGAGTCCGGGAAGGCGATATCCCTCGCCGGGTTCTCGACGTCGGCGACGGTGAGGTCCTGGCTGACCATCATCAGCGCCATGTCGCCGACCACCTTGGACGACGGGGTCACCTTGACGATGTCGCCGAACATCAGATTGACGTCATGATAGGTCTGCGCCACCTCGTGCCAGCGCGTCTCCAGCCCAAGCGAACGCGCCTGTTCCTTGAGGTTCGTGAACTGTCCGCCCGGCATCTCGTGCAGGTAGACTTCCGACGCCGGCCCCTTGAGGTCGCTTTCGAAGGCGGCATACTGGTTGCGCACCGCTTCCCAGTAGAAGGAGATCCTCCGGATCCATTGCGGGTCGAGCCCGGGATCGCGCTCGGTGCCCTTCAGCGCCTCGACGATCGAGCCGAGGCAGGGCTGCGAGGTGTTGCCGGAGAACGCATCCATCGCTGCGTCGATGGCGTCGACGCCGCTCTCCACCGCCGCCAGAACCGTTGCCGCTGAGAGCCCCGATGTATCGTGTGTGTGGAAATGGATGGGCAGGTCTGTCGCTTCGCGTAGCGCCTTGAACAGCACGCGCGCGGCGCTCGGCTTCAACAGCCCGGCCATGTCCTTGACCGCTATGATGTGGGCGCCGGCCGCCTCGAGCTCTTTCGCCAGCCCGACATAATATTTCAGGTCGTACTTCGCCCGCGTGGGATCGAGAATATCGCCGGTATAGCAGATCGCCGCCTCGATCAGCTTGCCCTCGGCGCCGACCGCGTCCATGGCGACGCGCATGTTCTCGACCCAGTTCAGGCAGTCGAACACCCGGAACAGGTCGATGCCGCCTGATGCCGCCTGTTTGACGAAATGCTGCACGACATTGTCGGGATAGTTGGTGTAGCCGACGCCGTTGGCGCCCCGCAGAAGCATCTGCAGCAGGAGGTTGGGCGCCGCCTCGCGTACCAGCGAGAGCCGCTCCCAGGGATCCTCGGTGAGAAAGCGCATGGCGACGTCGAAAGTGGCGCCGCCCCAGCATTCAAGCGAAAGCAACTGCGGCAGGGCACGCGCATAGGTGCCCGCTATGCCGGCGATGTCGTGCGTGCGCACACGCGTCGCCAGCAGGGATTGATGGCCGTCGCGCATCGTCGTGTCGGTGACCAGCACCTCTTTTTGCGTGCGCATCCAGGCGGCGAATTTTTCCGGACCGAGCACGTCAAGCTTCTGCTTGCTGCCGCCGGGCACATTGCCGTTGAGGTAGGGCACCACGGGTGCGGCGGCATCGGCTTTCGGCTGCGGCCGACCGCGCGTCTCGGGATGGCCGTTGACGCTGACGTCGGCAAGATAGTTGAGCAGCTTCGTGGCGCGGTCCTGGCGCTTGACCTGCTCGAACAGCTCCGGCGTCGTGTCGATGAACTTGGTCGTGTAGGAATTGTCGGCGAAGCTCGGGTGATTGATGATCGCTTCGAGGAAAGTCAGGTTTGTGGCCACGCCACGGATGCGGAATTCGCGCAGCGCCCGGTTCATGCGTGCGATGGTCTCGGCCGGCGTCGGCGCCCATGCGGTCACCTTTTCCAGCAACGGGTCATAGAAGCGGGTAATGACCGCGCCCGAATAGGCGGTGCCGCCGTCGAGGCGGATGCCGAAGCCGGTGGCGCCACGATAGGCGGTGATGCGGCCATAGTCCGGGATGAAATTGTGCTCGGGATCCTCGGTGGTGATGCGGCACTGCAGCGCGTGGCCGTTCAGCCTGATGTCCTTTTGTGCCGGAACGCCCGATTCCGGCGTGCCGATGGCGAAGCCGTCGAGAATGTGGATCTGCGCCTTGACGATGTCGATGCCCGTCACCTGTTCGGTGACGGTGTGCTCGACCTGGATGCGCGGATTGACCTCGATGAAATAGAACTTGCCGGTGTCGGCGTCCTGCAGGAACTCGACCGTGCCGGCGCCGATATAGCTGGTTTCGCGCGCGATCTTCAGCGCATGGCCGCACAGCTCCTGGCGCAGCTCCTCGCTGAGATAGGGCGCGGGCGCCCGCTCGACGACCTTCTGGTTGCGGCGCTGGATCGAGCAGTCGCGCTCGAACAGATGCACCGCATTGCCACTGGTATCGCCCAGGATCTGCACTTCGACATGGCGGGCGCGCTCGATCAGCTTTTCGAGATAGACCTCGTCCTTGCCGAAGGCGGCTTTCGCCTCGCGCTTGCCCTCGGTGACCTCGCGGGCGAGATCGGCCTCGGCACGGATGGCGCGCATGCCGCGGCCGCCGCCGCCCCACGAAGCCTTCAGCATCAGGGGATAGCCGATCTCCGTGGCAAGTTTCTTGACCGCCTCCATGTCGTCCGGCAACGGATCGGTGGCGGGAATGACAGGCACGCCGACCTCGATGGCCAGATTGCGCGCCGCGACCTTGTTGCCAAGCCGGCGCATCGTCTCCGGCTTGGGCCCGATGAAGGTGATCCCGGCTTCGGCGCAGGCCTCCGCGAATTCGGGGCTTTCCGAAAGCAGCCCGTAACCGGGGTGGATCGCATCGGCGCCCGACAGCCTGGCGACGCGGATCACCTCCTCGATCGAGAGATAGCTTTCGATCGGCCCCATGTCCTTGTTGAGATGCGGCCCGCGCCCGACCTGGTAACTCTCGTCGGCCTTGAAGCGATGCAGCGAATATTTGTCCTCCTCGGCCCAGATCGCCACCGTTTTGAGGCCGAGTTCATTGGCCGCGCGAAACACGCGGATGGCGATTTCGGACCGGTTGGCGACGAGGATCTTCGTGATGGCCAAGGATTGGGCTCCAGCAGCGGAAGGGAAGCGCCATGATTAGCGTGAAAATGCTGCAGTGCAAACAAAATTTGACGCGCGTTTAAACCGATTTAAACCCGAGTCTTCGCCTTGAGCGTGGCCCCAAACGGCTGAACATCAGTGGAAAGCCGCCGCTGTCCTCAAAACGAGGATCTTTGCCAGATAATAAACGCGCGATCGCTGCTTCCGTAAAAGAAAATGCCCGGCGCGAGGCGCCGGGCATTTCCGTGAAGTCAATGCGGACAGGCTTACATCTTCTGGACGTAGGTGTACTTGCCGTCGTCGCCCTTCTTCCACTCGTACATGACGTAGCCGGGCAGCGTCGGGTCACCCTTGGCGTCGTAGGAGAGGTCGCCGAGCACGGTCTTGAACGGACCCTTCTCGTGCAGCGCCTTGGCAACTTCCTGCGGGTCATTGGACTTGGCAGAGGTGGCTGCCTCGGCGATCGCCTGCATGGCCGCGTAGGCGTAGAGCGTGTAGGCCTCCGGCTCGAAGCCCTGCGCGCGGAACTTCTCGACCAGTTCCTTGTTGGCCGGAATCAGGCGAGGGTCCGGACCGAACGTGTTGAGCGTGCCCGCGACCGCGTCGCCAGCGATCGAGGCCAGTTCGTTCGACACGATGCCGTCGCCGGAAACCAGCGTCGCCTTGAGGCCCTGGTCGGCCGCCTGGCGGATGATCAGGCCGGCTTCAGTGTGCAGGCCGCCCCAGTAGATGATGGAGACGCCGGCTTCCTTCATCTTGGCGATCAGCGCCGAGAAGTCCTTGTCGCCGACATTGACGCCTTCATACATGACTTCCTTCACGCCCTTGGCGTTCATAGCCTTCTTGGTCTCGTCGGCAAGGCCCTGGCCGTAGGTGGTCTTGTCGTGCACGACGGCGATCTTGGCGTCCTTGAAATTGGCCGCCAGATAACCGCCGGCGATGCCGCCCTGCTGGTCATCGCGTCCGCAGGTGCGGAACACGTTCCACAGGCCGCGCTCGGTGAACTGGGGGTTGGTCGCGGCAGGCGTGATCTCGACGATGCCGTTTTCCGCGTAGACTTCCGACGCCGGAATGGAGACGCCCGAGTTGAAGTGGCCGACCACGAACTTGACTCCGTCGCCGACGAACTTGTTGGCGACCGAGATGCCTTGCTTCGGATCGGAGACGTCGTCGCCGACTTCGAGCTTGATCTGCTCGCCGTTGATGCCGCCCGCCGCATTGATGTCGGCGACCGCCTGCTCCGCGCCCTTCTGCAACTGTGCGCCGAAGGCGGCATTCGGACCCGTGATCGGGCCAGCAACGCCGACCATTAGATCAGCCCACGCATTGCCGCTGAACGCGATCAGCGCGGTCAGGGCGACGGCGGACAAAAGTGATTTTTTCATTTAAACGCTCCCATTAACGGAGTGGGCGTGGATGAAGCTTTCATGCGATGCCCACCCTTATCGCAGAAAGCATAGTTTGCCGATTTTCAGGCACTTGTCACGCCGATTCATCCCCGAAACGGCGTTAATGATGAACGTCAACCTTTCGGTTTCCAGCTCAAGATTGAAGCTCTTTCGTAGAGCCAATTATACTGTGTCACCATCTGGTTGGTTCGTGTGTATTGATAGCCGACGAAGCCGAGGATCATCAGTACGATGGTGTCGACGACATAGTAATGCAGCGAGAACATCGTGCCGTTGAACAGCGCGTGATGGATGAAGCGGATGCCGATGCCGAGACCCAGCAGATAGGCGAACAGCTGGACGAAGCTGCGCCAGGTCTGGGCACTGGCCTTGCCGGTCATCCATGCCGCCCAGCCGCCGAGCAGGCAGGTGACGAAGAAGAACTGCCAGATGGACGGTTCCTCGTAGAGAATGCCTTGCATGGTAAGGACTCCTGAACTCAGTGATGGCCGCCTTCGAGATAGGCGGCGCGCACTTCCGGATTGGCGAGCAGTTCCTTGCCGGTGCCGCTCATGGTCACATTGCCGTTGACCATGACATAGCCGCGCGTCGCCAGCTTCAGCGCGCCGAAGGCGTTCTGCTCGACCAGGAACACGGTCAGCCCCTGCGTGCGGTTCAGCTCGCGAATGGCATCGAAGATCTGTTTGACGATCAGCGGCGCAAGACCGAGCGACGGCTCGTCGAGCAGAAGCAGCTTCGGCCGCGCCATCAGCGCGCGCCCGATCGACAGCATCTGCTGCTCGCCGCCCGACAGCGTGCCGCCGCGCTGGGCGATGCGCTCCTTCAGGCGCGGGAACAGTGTGAACACCTTCTCGACGTCCTCGTCATAGTGCTTGAGGTTGTCGAGGCTGGCGCCCATCTGCAGATTTTCCATCACCGTCATGCGCGGGAAGATGCGCCGGCCTTCCGGCGACTGGGCAATGCGCAAGCGCGCGATCTCGTGCGTCGGCAATTGGGTGATGTCGGCGCCGGCGAAGGTGATGGTGCCCGCGCGGGCGCGCGGCGCTCCAAAAATGGTCATCATCAGCGTCGATTTGCCGGCGCCGTTGGCGCCGATCAGCGCCACGATCTCGCCCTCGTTGACGGTGACGTCGACGCCGTTCAGCGCACGGATGTTGCCGTAATAGGTCTGCACGCCCTTGATATCGAGCAGCGTCTTCCCGGCCATCACTTGCCCCCTCCGCGCTTGGCCCGAACGGGCTTGCCCGCTCCTGTCGCGGGCTTTGCTGCCTGCTTACCGGAAGCATGGCTCGTCGCCACCTTGCCGGCGTCGACGCGGCGCGAGAATTCCGTGTCCTTGCCCTGGCCAAGCAGCCTGGCCTGCTTGACCCATTCTTCGCGGGCGATGCGTCCGTCAAAGGCGAGATACGCTTCGACGGCCTCGACATCGGCCTTCTTCCAGGCGCCGATCTGGTCGAAGTGGAAGATGCCGTGTTCGTTGAGCTTCTTCTCGTTGACCGCGCCGATCCCCTTGATGCGGGTGAGATTGTCGGCTTTGCCGCCGCGGGGCGCCGTGAGGCGGTTCGAGATGCCCGCGGCCTTCGCGGCCGGCGTCTTGGCCCCTGTCTTGACACTCGCCTTGGTGGCCGGCTTCGCCGCCGGCTTGGTCCGCGAAGCAGGTGCTGGCGCGACAGCCTTGGCCGCAACGCTCGCCGCCCGCGCATCGACCTGCGCCGCCTTCGAGGCGCCCTTCGACACCGTGATGCGCTCGCCTTCGCTGTGGCCGACCGTGTCGCTCACCGGGCCGGCGAGATAGGACGACGATGTTCCCGGACCATGCGCGGCATCGGGACCGGTATCGAGTTGCTCGATGACGTCCTCGTCGCCGACTTCAGTCAGCACGGTCTCGACCTCCTCGTCGTCGACGCCGAGATAGGCGGCGATGACGCGCGGATCGGTGCGCACCGACTGCGGATTGCCGTCGGAGATCTTGCGGCCGTATTCCAGAACCACGACGTGATCGGAGATCTGCATGACCACCGACATGTCGTGCTCGATCAGCAGGATCGAGGTGCCGGTGTTGTTCTTGATGTCCATCAGCAGGTCGTTGAGCGCGGCCGATTCCTTTGGATTGAGACCGGCGGCGGGCTCGTCGAGGCACAGAAGCTCCGGGCCGGTGCACATGGCGCGCGCGATCTCGAGGCGCCGCTGCGCGCCATAGGGCAGGTCGCCGGCCGGATCGTCGGCGCGGTCGACCAGATCGGCTTTCTCAAGCCAGTGCTTGGCAAGTTCGACGGATTCGGCCGAGGCCTTGCGGTAACCGCTGAAGCCGAACAGGCCGAGCACCGTATAGCCCGAAGCCTTCATCAGCTTGTTGTGCTGGGCAACGAGCAGGTTCTCGAGCACCGTCATGCCCGAGAACAGGCGGATGTTCTGGAAGGTGCGCGCCACCTTGGCGCGCGCCGGGATCTCATGGTTGGGCAGCCGTTCGAGCAGGTAGATCGAGCCGTCCTGCCGGGTGAGAGTGATCATGCCTTCCGACGGCTTGTAGAAGCCGGTGATGCAGTTGAACACGGTGGTCTTGCCGGCGCCGTTGGGCCCGATCAGCGCGGTGATCTCGCCGCGCCTGGCGGTGAAGGACAGGTCGCCGATCGCGACCAGGCCGCCGAACTTCATCGACAGGTGTTCGACGTTCAGGATGGCGTCGTTCATGGAGGGGTTCGCGTTCATCAGCCGTGCCCCTCCTTGGTGAAGGAACTGGAGACAGCCCTTCGCACCTTGAGGAAGGCGGTCGGCTCACGGCTGCCGACAAAGCCGCGCGGCTTCCACAGCATGACGATCACCATGGCCATGCCGAACAGCAGCATACGGTAGAGTTCCGGCGTGAAGTCGGGTCCGAAGACCTGCTTGAGGAAGTCGAGTTCGCGCAGCACCTCGGTGCCGCCGATCATGACCAGAGCCGCGACGGCAATGCCGACCAGTGATCCCATGCCGCCAAGCACGACGATGGCCAGGATGATGGCCGACTCCAGGAAGACGAAGGATTCGGGGCTGACGAAGCCTTGCCGGGCGGCGAAGAACGAGCCGGCAAAACCGCCGAACATGGCGCCGGTGGCAAAGGCGGTCAGCTTGGTGGTCGTGGTGTTGATGCCGAGTGAGCGGCAGGCGATCTCGTCCTCGCGCAAGGCTTCCCAGGCGCGGCCGACCGGCATGCGCCTCAGCCTGACCGTGACGAAGGCGGTGAGCAGCGCCAGCCCCAGGATGAGGTAATAGAGGAAGATCTTGTAATAGGCGCTCGATGTGGCGATGTTCAGCACCTTGCCGATGTAGTTCGGATCCGAGACGTTGAAGCTCATCAGGCCGAAGAAGGTGACCTTCGGGATGCCGGAAATGCCGGCCGAGCCATTGGTCACCTCGCGCCAGTTGATGATCACCAGCCGGATGATCTCGCCGAAGGCAAGCGTCACGATGGCCAGGTAGTCGCCGCGCAGGCGCAGCACCGGAAAGCCGAGCAGCACGCCCCAGAAGGCGGCCATGGCGCCTGCGGCCGGCAGGAGGATCCAGAAGGAGAGGCCGTAATGCGTGCCGAGCAGCGCATAGGCATAGGCGCCGACGGCATAGAAGGCGACATAGCCGAGGTCGAGCAGGCCGGCCAGGCCGACGACGATGTTCAGCCCCCAGGCCAGCATGACATAGATCAGGATCTGGATGCCGAAATTATCGACCCATTTCAGCGACCCTTGCAGCCCGCCGACGAGCGACCACGACATCAGCGACAGCATGCCCACGACAATGATCGGATAGAGCACCAGTGCGGCGATGCCGAGTTTTGTGAAGTTGGCATGGATGAAGCCGCGGAAATAGTAGATCACGCAAGCCAGCGCGTAGATGACCGCAAGGGCGCGCAGGAATTGCAGATAGCCGGCCGGCTCCGCCCCTACCCAGCCGGCGAGAGACCTGCTGAAGACGAACAGCAGCGCCGCGACGATGACGGCCACGATGAAGGCTGGAAAGAGGAAGAAGCGCGACGCCACGCTGGCCGGCAGCAAGCCGGTGGCGACGTCGGCGATCTTCTGGTTGGCCAAAAAGGGCTGGCCGTAGGCGACATAGAGGAAGCGGCCGACGGCCGTGGCGATGACCACTGCGGCGAGCAGGCCCCAGCGCTGCACCAGGATCAGCTCGTTTGAGATGTTCTGGTCGGTCTTGAGCCCGATGAACAGCACGAACAGGCCGAGCGCGATGGCACCGGCATAGAAGGCCTCGCGCAAGGCGCGCTGCATGGGCGTGGCTGCGACGGTGTCGCGCTCGGGAGATACGGTGACGGCCATGATCTCAGACCTTTTCGACTTCTGGCCGGCCGAGAATGCCGGAAGGCAGGAAGATCAGCACGATGGCCAGGATCGAGAAGGCGGCGACATCCTTGTAGTCGATCGAGAAATAGGCCGACCACATGCTCTCGATGAAGCCGATCAAAAGACCGCCCAGCACCGCGCCCGGCAACGAACCGATGCCGCCCAGCACCGCTGCGGTGAATGCCTTCACGCCGGGCACGAAACCGTCCGAGAAGGCGATGACGCCGTAATACATCAGGAACAGCGTGCCGGCGACGGCGGCAAGTGCCGCGCCCATGATGAAGGTGATCGAGATGGTGCGGTCGACATCGATGCCGAGCAGCGCCGCCATCTTGCGGTCCTGCTCGCAGGCGCGCTGCGCCCGGCCAAGCGAGGTCTTGTTGACCAGGTACCAGAACAACACCAAGAGCAACGCGGTGACGACGACGATGATGATCTGCTTCAGCGACACGCTGATGCCTTCGATGTTGTAGACCTTCGACACCATCGGCGGGATCGGCTTGTTGCGCGGGCCTTGCGTCACCTGCACGAAATTCGACAGCGCGATCGACATGCCGATGGCGGTGATCAGCGGCGCCAGCCGGAACGAGCCGCGCAGCGGCCGGTAGGCCACCTTCTCGATCGTCCAGTTGTAGAGGCTGGTCAGCAGCATCGCCACGATCATCATCACCAACAGCGCGATGACCACGGGAACCGAATAGAACAGGGCGCCCAGGATGAGGAAAACGATCAGCGCCGTGAAAGCGCCCACCATGAAGATATCGCCATGAGCAAAGTTGATCATGCCGATGATGCCGTAGACCATCGTGTAGCCGATCGCGATCAGCCCATAGATCGATCCCAGCGTCAGCCCATTGATAAGCTGCTGGACAAAATACTGCATGTGTACATGGCTCCCCTGGAATGTCGCCCATGCAGACGCATTCCTTTTCGTATTTCCCCTAGTCGTAAGGTTTCGAGACGGGATTGCAACGTCATTTTTTGATCGTCATGCGTGTTTCCGACTGCACGCCGTTCGATTGCCCGTTTTTTCGCACCCGCCCCCTGGACTATCGCGGACCCTATCATTGGCATAACGCAATGTCTTTGACGATTAAGCGTCATCATGCGCTCCATTTCGAAGAAATCGCCGTCAAAATAAGTTGATGAGACGATTCGTTGCGCTCGTGACAGCAATCCTTTTTGTCCTTCCCGACCTTCCGCAGCGTGATGAATCGCCTATTTGACGACGAAGCCGTGCGCGAACGGATCGCGGTCATCGATGAAGATCGTGTTGAGCCCGGTCATGCGCGCCCAGCCGCCGATCGAGGGAATGATCGCCGGCTTGCCTGCGACCGTGACGTCTTTTTCAACCTTGCCCTTGAACAGCGAGCCGATGATCGATTCATGGACGAACGCATCGCCGGCCTTGAGCTTGCCCTTGGCATGGAGCTGCGCCATGCGCGCCGAGGTGCCCGTGCCGCACGGTGAGCGGTCGATCGCCTTGTCGCCGTAGAAGACCGCGTTGCGCGCGTCCGCACCCGCCACCGTCGGCTCGCCGGTCCACAGCATGTGCGACAGCCGGTTGATGCCCGGATTCTCCGGATGCACGAAAGAGTATTTCTCGTTGAGCCGCTGCCGCACCACCGGGCTCCAGGCGATGAGGTCGCCCGCCGAATGGTCTGCCATGTCGCGATAGTTTTTCTGCGGCTCGACGATGGCGTAGAAATTGCCGCCATAGGCGACGTCGACGACGATCTCGCCGAGCCCGGGGCATTCGACCGTCAACCCCTCGGCATGGAGGAAGGAGGGCACGTTGGTGATGCGCACCTCCTCGACATATTCGCCGACCTGTTTGTATTCGGCGATGACCAGGCCGGCCGGTGTGTCGAGCCTGAGCACGCCGGGCGTCTTCGGCTTGATCAGCCCGTGCTCGATGGCCATCGTCACCGTGCCGATGGTGCCGTGGCCGCACATTGGCAGGCAGCCCGAGGTCTCGATGAACAGGATGGCGATGTCGCAATCCTCGCGCGTCGGCGGGTAGAGGATCGAGCCGGACATGACATCGTGGCCGCGCGGCTCGAACATCAGGCCGGTGCGGATCCAGTCATATTCGGCCAGGAAATGCGCGCGCCGCTCCATCATCGTCGAACCCTGGAGCAGCGGGCCGCCGCCGGCGACCAGTCGCACCGGGTTGCCGCAGGTGTGGCCGTCGATGCAGAAGAAGGATTTCCTGGCCATGACGCTCCTCGAAAATCAAAACCGTTGTGGACTGAAGGGGGCCACGTCGATCGGCGGAGTCTGCCCCAGGACAAGCTCGCGGATCAACCGTCCCGTCGCAGCAGCCTGAGTCAGGCCAAGATGGCCGTGGCCGAAAGCGTAGACCACCGGCCGGCTTCCCGATGCGCGGCCGACGACAGGCAATGAATCCGGCAGCGAGGGACGAAACCCCATCCATTCGCGTCCGCCCGAAGGATCGAGGCCCGGCAGGAAGTCTTGCGCCTTGCGCAGCAGCGCCTTCGAGCGCGCGTAGTTGGGCGGCCGCTCGATGCCGCCGAGCTCAACCGCGCCGCCGATGCGCAGGCCCGTGTCGAGCGGCGTGATGACGAAGCCTTGGCCGGAGAAGATCAGCATCCGCTTCACCTCGAAGGCGGCCTTTGGCAACGTCGTGTTGTAGCCGCGCTCGGTTTCGAGCGGAATGCGATCGCCGAGCTGCCGCGCCAGCAGATGCGACCAGGCGCCGGCGGTGACGACCAGGTGCCGGGCTTGCCGCGTCGTGCCGTCGGCCAGCGTCAACGTCGCGCCGTTCCCGTCCGCGGCGACGCCGGCGATGCGGGCCTTCTCGAACCGCGCGCCCTTGGATTGCGCATAGTCCCAGATCGCCTTGCCGAGCAGTTTTGGATCGGCGATTGTCTTCCAGCCCGGCACGAACGTGCCTTTGCCGAAGCGCGGCGACAGGCCGGGCTGCAGCTCCGCCAGCTCCTCGCCGCCGACATGGCGGAAGCCGATGCCGAAGCGCTGGCGCGCCGCCCAGCCGGACAGCGAGGCCTGGAATTCGGCCCCGCTTTCGTAGAGTTCGAGCGAGCCATCCTCGCGCAGCATCCGCCTCGTGCCGGAGCGGTCGAGCAGGCCCATCCATTCGGCCTCGGCGAGCGCCATCATTGCGGCCTGCGCCACCAGGCCAGCCTCGTAGTGCTTCGCCGAGCCGGCACGCCAGAAGCGGATCAGCCAGGGCAGCAGCTTCGGCAGGTAGGCGGGCGGGATGGCGAGCGGGCCGAGCGGATCGGCCAGCCATTTCGGCAATTGCCGGAGCATGCCCTTGTGCGCCAGTGGCAGCACGTCGGAAAAGGCGAAGGCGGCGGCATTGCCGGAGCTCGTCTCCTCGCAGATGCCGGTGCGGTCGTAGACCGTGACGTTTCGCCCCGCCTCGGCAAGAAACGCCGCCGCGCAGATGCCGATGATGCCGCCGCCGACGATGGCGATATCTATTTCTTCTCCCTGTTCACGGGGAGAAGACGCCCGCAGGGCGGGGCGCCGCCGCGCTTCCATCGATTTGGAACTTCCTGTCACCTGGGCGCCGCCTCTCGGAAGAAAGCCTCAGAACGCCGGTAGTGTCGGCCGCACCGCCAGTGCGTCCTTGACGATCTTCTCGACCGCCTTGCGGCGCTCGCCCGACAGCGGCTGGCGCGGCATGCGGACGCGGTCGTTGGTTTGAATGGCGAACACCTCGGCAAGCTTGATGTTCTGCACCAGATAGGTCGAGACGTCGAGATCAAGCAGCGGCCGGAACCAGCGATAGATGGCGAGCGCCTCTTCGCGGCGGCCCCGCTGCATCAGCTGGTAGATCGCCACCGTCTCGCGCGGGAAGGCGGTGACGAGACCGGCCACCCAGCCGATGGCGCCCACCGACAGCGCCTCGAAAGCGAGATTGTCGACGCCGGTAAACAGGTCGTAGCGGCTGCCCAGGCGATTGATGATCTCGGTCGAGCGCCTGATGTCGTCGGAGGATTCCTTGATGGCGACGAAGCGCTCGTCCGACGCCAGCTCCTCCATCTGGTCGACGGTGACATCCACGCGGTAGGCGAGCCGGTTGGAATAGATCATGACCGGCAAGTCGCCGGCCTCCGCGACGGCGCGCAGCGCCGCCACCGTCTCTTCCGCATTGGTATGGTAGATCGGGCTGGGCACCACCATCAGGCCGTTGGCGCCTTCCTTGGCGGCGCGGCGGGCGATGCTGGCGGCCTCGCGTGTCCCGGCCTCGTTCACCGTCAGCAGCACCGGTTTCTTGCCAGCCACCTTCTGCGCGGTTTTCAGCACTTCAATCTTTTCGTCATGGGACAGCATCGGCCCTTCGCCGAGCGATCCGCAGACGATGATGCCGTCGCAGCCGGCCTCCATCTGCAAGCCGAAGCAGCGCTCCATCTCGGCATGGTCGAGGCGGTCGTCCGTGGTGAATTTAGTCGTGACGGCTGGGAAAACTCCGGTCCACATGGTCATCGCTCCTCTGATATATCAGCCGTATATCTATTAAGAAAGCCGCTGTCAACACGGATTCTCCTATGATATATGCAAAATATATCAGGAGACTGCCTTTGATATCCATGCAAATGAGCGCTGCGTTCGAGCCGGCTGCGACCAAGGCCTACCGCATGCTCGAGCATATGATTGTCACGCTCGAACTGGCGCCGGCGAGTTTCGTCACTGAAGGCGGCCTGATCGAGAAGCTGGCGCTCGGCCGTACGCCGGTGCGCGAGGCGATCCAGAGGCTGGCCTGGGAAGGACTGCTCGACGTGCGGCCGCGCGCAGGCATCGCCATCGCGCCGCTGCACCCCGGCGACTGGCTGCGCGTCCTCGACGCGCGCCGCGGCGTCGAGGTGGTGCTGGCCCGCTCCGCGGCGCGCTTCGTCACCCGCGACGCAGCCGACCTCTTCCACGATGCCGCGCTTGCCATGCAGAAGGCTGTCATCTCCGGCAACGTGCTTGCCTTCATCCAGGCCGACAAGACGCTGGACGAGGCGCTGGCGCGGGCTGCCGACAACCCGTTCGCGGCCAGGCTGGCTGCCCCGCTGCAGACCCATAGCCGCCGCTTCTGGTTCCGCTACAAGGCCGATACCGGCCTGGCGGAATCGGCCGAACATCACGTCGCGCTGATCCGCTCGATTGTCGACGGTGACGAGGAAGCCGCCGCGAAGGATGCCAAGCGGCTGATGGCATTGCTGCGCGCCCATGCCGAGGCGGCCGCCACACGTTGAAGCATACCGACCGACACCGACCTCGGTTCAGGACAGTGCACCCCCAAGACTACGCGTCGCCTGAACCGCTTCGACGCGATGAGGCTCAGGCTCCTGGCAAGGCCGCCTTGATCGTCGGGCTGTCCCAGCCCTCGCCGACGGACAGGATGCAACTCTGGCCCTTGGTGTCGGAGGCGAGGACGGTCCAACTGCCCTGTTCGGAAACGAACACCTCAAGCACCACGTTGGGATTGATCAGACCACGCCCGGCCTCGCTTTCGTGGAAATTCTCGCCGAGCGCCTTGACGATGTCGGCGCGTGCCGCACATTGGCCGGCTGCATTCGCCGGCCCTATCGATAGCGCCGCCGCGGCGCATAGCAGCATGGACATAAGACGTTGTGCCATCGGACACCTCCTTGCGCCCGACGATGCGATGCTAACGGTCAGCCGTCGGCGCTCTGGTTGCCTGCCATGCCTCCTCCAGGGCAGGATCGTAGCTCTAAGTCCTGGCGCCCTCGCCGGTTCCATCACATTAGCGTTTGCAAAATAAACGGCTCGAGCCAGGGGACTCGGGCCGTAGATTTTTGGGTGGTCCTGCCGGCCCGCGCGGCCGCAGCCGAAGGACGCGCAAGCGGACAAGCGTCCGGCTAGTTCATCGTCGGGATGACGAACTCGGCCCCGTCCTTAATGCCGGCCCGCGCGCCCGCAGCCGAAGGCGAGGACGCGCTATCGGACAAGCGTCCGGCTAGTTCATCGTCGGGATGACGAAATCGGCCCCGTCCTTGATGCCGGACGGCCAGCGCGAGGTGACCGTCTTGGTCTTGGTGTAGAAGCGGAACGCGTCCGGACCGTGCTGGTTGAGATCGCCGAAGGACGACGCCTTCCAGCCACCGAACGTGTAGTAGGCGATCGGCACCGGGATCGGCACGTTGACGCCGACCATGCCGACCTGCACCCTGGAAGCAAAGTCTCGCGCGGCGTCGCCGTCGCGCGTGTAGATGGCGACGCCATTGCCCATCTCGTGGTCATTGGCGAGCTTGATGGCGTTCTCGTAGGTCGGCGCGCGCACCACCGACAGCACCGGCCCGAAGATCTCTTCCTTGTAGATGCGCATGTCCGACGTGACGTTGTCGAACAGGCAGCCGCCCATATAGTAGCCGTTCTCGTAGCCCTGCATCTTGAAGCCGCGACCGTCGACGACCAGCTTGGCGCCTTCCTTGACGCCGATATCGACATAGCCCTTCACCCGCTCCAGCGCCTGAGCGGTGACCAGCGGGCCAAAATCGGCGGCGGAATCCGTCGAGGGGCCGACCTTCAGGCTTTCGACGCGCGGCACCAGTTTTTCCATCAGCCGGTTGGCGGTGTCGTTGCCGACAGGGACCGCCACCGAGATCGCCATGCAGCGCTCGCCGGCCGATCCGTAGCCCGCGCCGATCAGTGCATCGACGGTCTGGTCCATGTCGGCGTCGGGCATGATGATCATGTGGTTCTTGGCGCCGCCGAAGCACTGCACGCGTTTTCCCGACGCAGTGCCGCGCGAATAGATGTAATGAGCGATCGGCGTCGAGCCGACGAAGCCGATAGCCTTGATATCGGGGTCGTCAAGGATGGCGTCGACGACTTCCTTGTCGCCGTTGACGACGTTGAGGATACCGGCAGGCAGGCCCGCCTCGATGAACAGCTCGGCGATGCGGATCGGCACGCCCGGGTCGCGCTCGGAAGGCTTCAGGATGAAGGCGTTGCCGCAGGCGATCGCCGGCGCGATCTTCCACAGCGGGATCATCGCCGGAAAGTTGAACGGCGTGATGCCGGCGACGACGCCGAGCGGCTGGCGCATCGAATAGACGTCGATGCCGGGGCCGGCACCGTCGGTGAATTCACCCTTCATCATGTGCGGCGCGCCGATGCAGACCTCGACCACTTCGAGGCCGCGCTGGATGTCGCCCCTGGCATCGGCGATCGTCTTGCCGTGCTCGCGCGCCAGGATGTCGGCCAGTTCGTCATAGTCGCGGGCGACCAGTTCAAGGAACTTCATAAGGACGCGCACGCGGCGCTGCGGGTTGGTCGCGGCCCATTTCGGCTGCGCCGCCTTGGCGTTCTCGACCGCCGCGCGCAGTTCCGCCTGCGAGGCCAGCGCCACCGTGCCGCGCACAGAGCCGTCCATCGGCTGCATCACGTCCTGCTTGCGACCGCTGGTGCCGGCGACACGCTTGCCGCCGATGAAATGACCGTATTCGATCATGATGTCTCTCCCTGGGTTTGTGATGGTGCATTGTCCGCCTTTGGCACGCCGATGGCAACGCGAGGGAGAACGCAACCGTTGTGCGGAAAATAGACAACGGTTGACGGGAGAGCATCAATTCTCGCAAATGGGAAGGATCACGAAGACGACGCCCAAGGATTGGCAGGTTGAGTTCCTTCACCACAGAACGCGACATTGAAAATTGTCATCCGGACCATCCCCATGAACTGGGATGACGTCCGCATCTTTCTCGCCGTGGCGCGCGCCGGGCAAATCCTTGGCGCGGCGAGGCGCCTGGAACTCAATCACGCCACCGTCTCGCGCCGCATCGCCGCACTTGAAGACGCGCTGCGCACGAAACTCTTTCGCCGGCTGACCACCGGCAGCGAGCTGACGCCCGCCGGCGAGCGCTTCCTCGACATTGCCGAGCGCATGGAGGGCGACATGATCGCCGCCCGCTCGACAATATCAGGCGAAGGCGACGACGTTTCGGGCACGGTGCGGATCGGCGCGCCGGACGGGTTTGGCGTCGCGTTCCTCGCCCGGCGCCTCGGCGCACTGACCGCGCTGCACCGTGAATTGACGATTCAGCTCGTACCGGTGCCGCGCTCCTTCTCCCTGTCTCGCCGCGAGGCCGACATTGCCATCACCGTCGAGCGGCCGACCGAGGGCCGGCTGGTAGCGGGCAAGCTGGTCGACTACTCGCTCGGCCTGTTTGCCTCGCGTGCCTATGCTGAAGCCCACGGCCTGCCCCAGACCGCTGCCGAGCTGGGACGGCACACATTGATCGGCTATGTGCCGGACCTCATCGTCAGCCCATCGCTCGACTACGCCGCCGAATTCAGCGCGGACTGGCGCACCAGCTTCGCCATTTCCTCCGCGCTCGGGCAGGCCGAAGCGGTGCGGTCGGGCGCCGGCATCGGCATCCTGCACACTTTCGTCGCCCGCTCGATGCCGGAACTGGTGGCCGTCGACGTGGTGGCTCCCATCCGCCGTGCCTACTGGCTGGTCTATCACGAATCGGTCAGGCCGCTGCGCCGCGTCCAGATCGTTGCCTCCTTCATTACAAAGGCGGTGGAGCGGGAGAGAAATCTTTTCGTCTGACGCATGTCGGCCATCGCAGCTTCTTCCACGACACGGAGAACGGCATGATGGTGCTCGACCCCGCCTTCTTCGCCAGATGACGAGTATCTCGCCCATTCCAATCGGTCGCCACCGAAGTGACCATCCGGTGGGCTTACCGGCTGCTGTTCTACGAGGGCTGGGTGAAACAGGCGTTCTGACGCGATATCCCCCGGCCGCGCCCGCCGATGGCGAGCGGGCGGCGTCTATTTCAGATAGCGCTCCTGCGCCAGCGCGCGGGCGTCGATATCGGGCACTTTGTTCGAGATGATGTCGGCCAGCACCTTGGCCGAGCCGCAAGCCATGGTCCAGCCGAGCGTTCCATGGCCGGTGTTGAGGTAGAGATTGGAAAGCTCCGTGCGCCCGATCAGCGGCGGCCCGTCCGGCGTCATCGGCCGCAGGCCGCACCAGAACGTCGCCTCCCGCATGGCGCCGGCTCCCGGGAACAGGTCGCCGACCGAGTGTTCGAGCGTGCGCCGTCGCGATTCGTGCAGCCGGAGGTCGAACCCGGAAATCTCGGCCGTGCCGCCGACGCGGATGCGGTCGCCGAGCCTCGTGATCGCGACCTTGTAGGTTTCGTCCATCACCGTCGACACCGGCGCGGCGGCGGCATCCTTGATCGGCACCGTGATCGAATAGCCCTTGACCGGATAGACCGGGATCGGCCGCTTCATCCGGCGCATGAAGTCCGACGAATAACTGCCCAGCGCCATCACATAGGCGTCGGCGGTCAGCCAGCCCTTGCTGGTGCTCATATTGTTGACGCGGTTGCGGCTGCGGATGACGCGCCATATCGTCGTGTCGTATTCGAACTTGACCCCGCGTGCCACGCAAAGCTCGGCCAGCCTGTCGGTGAACATCTTGCAGTCACCGGTCTCGTCGCCCGGCAGCCTCAGGCCGCCGACGAATTTTTCGCGCACCGCGGCCAGAGCCGGTTCCGCCGCGATGCAGCCGTCCTGGTCGAGAATTTCGTAGGGCACGCCATATCTCTTCAGCACCTCGACATCGCCTGATGTGCCGTCGAGCTGCTTTTGCGTGCGAAACAGCTGCAGCGTGCCCTGCGTCCGCTCGTCATAGGCTATGCCGGTTGCCTCGCGCAGCGCCTTCAGCGTGTCGCGGCTGTATTCGGCCAGCGGCACCATGCGCGATTTGTTGACCGCGTAGCGTTCGGCGGTGCAGTTGCGCAGCATTTTGACCAGCCACGTCCACATATGTGGATCGAAGGCCGGCCGCACCACCAGCGGACCATGCTTCATCAGCAGCCATTTGATCGCCTTGAGGGGGATACCGGGCCCGGCCCAAGGCGAGGCATAGCCGGGCGAAATCTCGCCGGCATTGGCGAAGCTGGTTTCCAGTCCCGGCCCTTTCTGGCGGTCGATCACGGTCACCTCGTGGCCAGCCTCGGCGAGATAATAGGCCGTGGTCACCCCGATCACGCCACTGCCCAGCACCATGATTTTCATTCATTCACTCCTTGCCGCGCCGAGCGTCCTCAGGACGCCCGTGGACGCGGCCGTATTTTTGATTTGCGCATGATCCCGAGCGAAAATCGATGTCGATCTTCGAGACCACGCGCCGTTGCCCATTCACGCCGCCGAGGGACCGGGGTCGTCTTCTTCTGTCTGCCGCATTCCGGCCGTCTCGCCAAGAGGCCGCCAATCGGCTGCGGCACTGTAGACGAGCCTGGGCCCGTGCGGTCGCCGCGCGTCAGCCTGGTCTTTCTGCCTGACCGTGCGCCGGGCAGCTTCCGGCTGGTAAAGCACGGCCTTGATCAGGATCGACTCCCGCCTGCCGTCGGCGTGTTCGACCGTTGCCGTCTGGCCTTGCGCCATGCCAAGCATGCAGAGCCCGCGCCTCGTTGCGACCGACAGGCTCGAGCCGACCGGCCCGCGCACCTCGTGCTGCACCAGGGTTCGCGTCTCGGCGGGACCGGCATCGACGCCGAACACCACCCTGCTGTTCAGCGTAACGATGTCGGGGCCGACCGAATCGATCGGCACGACATCGGCGCGTGAAAGCTTGTGTTCGAGCATGCGCACGATCGGATCCGCGAACGCCCGCCGGCGCTCCAGCATGACTTCGAGGACGGCGAAGTCCTTCGTCGTCAGGCAGCAATTCGTGCTCGTCATCACCGCCTCCGCCATCAAGCTCGTCGCGGGCCGGAAGCCGGCGCATCGACGGCCTCGACGGTTACCGACAGTTCCCGACCGCCACGACCGTTCCAGCAAACCGACTGCCCAACGCTGACGCCAATAAGCGCGGTTCCCATCGGCGTCAGCACCGAAATGCGGTTCTCGGCTATGTCGGCCTCACCCGGGTAGACCAGCATGATGCGCTGGGCGTCGCCGCTTTCGCCGCGCACGATCACCGTCGAACCCATTCGCACCACACCGGCCGGCATCGCCGCCGCGTTCGTGACGACGGCCCTGTCCATTTCCGAAAGCAGCTCCTCGGCCATCTCGGGCGCGCGATCGAGCAAAGCCCTGGCCAGGCCCGTCAGCCTGTCATGGTCGGCGTCGCTGATCAGAAGATGGCTGTTTGGACGCAGTTCTTTCGCGTGTTGCATGGCAAACCTCATGGACCGGCGCATCGAGCGGATGCGCGCCTGCCGGCGCGCTGGCGGCGGCGTGATGAAAGGCCGGCAGCCGCGAAGGGCTGTTCGGCTTGATGGCGATTGTGGATGTATGGATGCCCCGGTACGGACGGACGCCGGAAGGCGGCCGCGCCGGGGCTACGATCCCGCGATCGGGCAGACCCTGAAGAAGGTTTTGCTATAAGCGAGCTTGCTCATGTGCCAAAGCTTGCCGAATGGCGCCCGCTTGTCAAGCGCGGCCAAACCACTCAACCGCCCAGATAGCGCCGGTGAAAACGCGTTCCGAGGCTGGCCAGGATTTCATACCCGATGGTGCCGGCATGGTCGGCAGCATCGTCGACGCTCTGTGAGGGCCCTAGCAACTCCACCAGGTCGCCCTCTCCGAGCCGGCCGGGCGGCAAGGCGGAAATGTCGAGAATGATCGAGTCCATCGACACGCGCCCGACGAAAGGCAGGCGCACCGCCTCGAACCATGCGGCCGAAGCGGAGCGGCGCAGCCAGCCGTCCGCATAGCCGAATGAAATCGTCGCCAGGCTGAGCGGGCCCTGCGCATGGTAGCTGTGGCCATAGCCGACGCCAGTGCCCTTTTGGACACTGCGCGTCTGCGCCACCTTGGCCTGCAGCCCGACCACGGGCAGCATCGGGTTGGCTTCGCCAGGCGTCGGGTTGATGCCGTAGAGGGCGGCACCGGGCCGGGCGAGATCGCAATGATAAAGCGGGCCTAGAAAGATGCCGGAGGAGTTGGCGAGCGAGGCCGGCGCCACGGGTAGCATGGCACGCAACCGCGCGAATGCCAGCCTCTGCTGTTCATTGGCCGGGTGGCGCGGTTCATCGGCGCAGGCCAGGTGGCTCATCACATATCTGACGTCGATGCCATCGAAAGCGCCGACATCCCCGGCCACCGCCTCGACCTCGGCTGGCGCCATCCCAAGCCGCGACATGCCGCTGTCGACCTGGACGGCAGCCGGGAGCCGGCGCCCGGCGCGGTGTGCCGCTGCGCGCCAGGCTTGCAACTGTGCGCCACTGTTGATGACAGCGCACAAGCCAGCCGCCACCGCTTCCGGCTCGGAACCCGGCGGCAGCCCGTTCAGCACGTAGATGTCCGGTCCGGCCCCCACCGCCTTGCGCAGCGCGATGCCTTCGGACAGCAGCGCGACGAAGAAGATGTCGCAACCTTCCTTCATCAGCGCCGATGCCACTTGCGCGGCGCCGAGACCGTAGCCGTCGGCCTTGACCACGCCCGCGCAGCGCACGCCGCCCAGCCGTGCCTTCAGCCGCCGGTAATTTTCGCGGATCGCGCCAAGGTCGATGGTGAGGATGGCCCCGGCAGCAGCCTCGCTTGTGGCGTCGGCTTCCTCGGGCAGCGATCTTTTGGGGGCGTCGTGCATGGCGGCCCTTCTTGTGGCGGATGGACATCAATAAGACGGTCGAACCGGCGCGGCAACCGCTGGCGTTTGAACCGCGGCCGCGGCCCGTCCGGCTATGGCACAAGGTGACGGAACGCCGTCACCACGTCTTCATAGACCTTGCGCTTGAACGGCACGATCAGGTCGGGCAGCTCCTGCATCGGCCGCCACGACCATTTGTCGAATTCGGCGGTGTGGCCGCCGGGCGGCGGATTGATCTGGATCTCGCTGGTATCGCCATGGAAGCGGAAAGCGAACCATCGCTGCGTCTGACCCCGATAGCGCCCCTTGAAGGCGACGCCGACCAGGTTGTCCGGCAGATCATAGTTGATCCAGTCCGGCGCCTCGGCGAGCAGCGAGACGCTGCGCATGCCGGTCTCCTCATAGAGCTCCCGCTCCGCCGCCTGCAGGGGCTCCTCGCCCTTGTCGATGCCGCCTTGCGGCATCTGCCAGAGCTGCGTGGTGCCGGCGAATTCGCTGTCCGGCTCGGCGATGCGATGGCCGACCCAGACCAGGCCCTCGGCGTTGAGGATCATCAGCCCGACACAGGGACGGTAGGGCAGCGTCTCGCGGTCGACCTTCTTCGTCTTCGGCATCATTCAGTCTTTCAAGCTGTTTCCCGGTGGCTAACCCTTTTGCGGATCGATCGCCACCGCTGAAATCGGCACGATCTCGATGCCGCGTTTCTTGGCCTCGGCCACCCATGACGACACCGTGTCGACCGTCAGGTCGAAAGCGGAGCCGATGCCGACCGCGGTGCCCTTGGCACGGGCGGTCGCCTCCAGGCTGTCCAGTTTCTTCAGGATGGCGCCGCGATCCTGCACGGCGTCGATCGCCGTATCGCCGGCGACGAAGGGCACGCCGTCCTTCAGCGCCAGATCCGGCGCCAGGCTGCGCGCCGACGAGCCGTCGTCGATATAGGCGAGCCCGCGCTTGCCGAGCTCGGCCATGAAGGGCTCCATTGCCGCCGGGTCAGCGGAGAACCGCGCGCCCATATAGTTCATGACACCGGTATAGTTCGTCGTCCGCGACAGTGCCCAGCGCAGGTTCTTCAGGTTCTCTTCCGCGCTCGCCGCCACCGTCAGCGTGTTGCGACCGGGGTTGACATTGGGATAGTCGAACGGTTCGAGCGGCACCTGCATGACGATCTCGTGGCCGCTCTGCCGGGCGGCCTGCATCCAGCGGCCGATGCTGTTGCCTTGCGGCGCGAACGCCAGCGTCACTTCCGCCGGCAGCTTGGCGATGGCCGCCTGGGTGCCGGTCTGTGAGACCGCGAGCCCGCCGATGACGATCGCCACGCGGGCGCCGCGCGCGCCTGACCACGGCCGCGCATAGACATCGAAGGGCCGCCGGCCGTCTGCGGCGCGCACCGGCAAGGGGCCGGCATCGCTGGCCTCGATCAGCGCCCTGTCGGGAATATGCGCGATCTTCAGGTTTTGGCCGATGGTCGACGGATCGCGGATGACGATTGCCGCCTTGGGCGGACCATCGCCTTCCTCTGTCTGCACATGGATGATCTGCGGGCCTCCAGCCTTGGCCGGCATTTCCGCCTTTGGCGTCGTGACCGGCGCTAGAGCGGACGGCGCAGCGGTCGGCTCCGGCACCACTTTCGGCGTCGAAACCGCGACTTCCTGCGGCTTGCGAAACGGCTTGTCCCTGAGCGCGATCGCGCCGGAGACGCCGACAACGGCCAGCACGACGAACGCAGCCACGAGCGCACCCACGCTGACCTTGCCGGCGGCGCGCGGCGGACGGACAGTCAGTCCGAGCGGTCGTTCGATGTCCTTGCCGATATCAGCCAAGCCCTGTCCCCGTCCGCATGGCTTCGAACATGGAACCTTTCGAAGAGACATGCGCGAATTCTTCATGCCGGCGCACCCCTGGCGCCCTGTATCGAGGGATTCGCGTTACCCCCGAATCAAACTGCCGGAACCTTTCGGTCCCGGCAGCATCGCATTGCTTCCATCGGGCGGCCAGACCCGTTGTTGGCCGCCACCTGTTACTGGTTGAGGACAGCCTTCTGCGGATTGGGCGGGAAGGACGGATCGGTCTTCTGGCCGCGCAGAAGCTGCTCGGCATAGATGAGCTGGAGGTCGTTCTTCGGATCCGGCGGCACATAGGCTGCCGAGCCCGAACCGGTCGAGCTCTCGTCGGCACCCTTGATGTGGCCCTTGAGGTCGGATTCGCCGCGCGTCAGGTCCCTGCCCTGCAGTTCCGGCGGCAGCGGCTGGTCGACCTTGATGTCGGGCGTGATGCCCTTGCCCTGGATCGACTTGCCGGACGGCGTGTAATAGAGCGCCGTCGTCAGCCTGAGCGCGCCGTTCTCGCCAAGCGGGATGATGGTCTGCACCGAACCCTTGCCGAAGGACTGCGTTCCGACCACCGTGGCGCGGCGTAGGTCCTGCAGCGCGCCAGCGACGATTTCGGACGCGCTCGCCGATCCGCCATTGACCAGCACGATCAGCGGCTTGCCGCCGATATCGTCGACCTGCTTGGACTTGGCGTCGAAGCGGGTAACGTCCTTGGGATCGCGGCCGCGCGTCGAAACGATCTCGCCACGGTTGAGGAAGGCGTCCGATACGCTTACCGCCTGATCGAGCAGACCGCCGGGATTGAGGCGCAGATCGAGCACATAGCCCTTGAGCTTGTCGTTCGGCACCTGCTTCTTGATGGTGTCGATGGCATTCTCGAGGTCGTCATAGGTCTTTTCGGTGAAGGAGGTGATCTTCATGTAGCCGATGTCGTTCTCGACCCGGAACTTGACCGCCTTGACCTTGATGATGTCGCGCACCACCGTCAGCTCGATCGGCTTGTCGGCGCCCTGGCGCAGGATGGTGAGCTTGATCGGCGTGTTGACCAGGCCGCGCATCTTGTCGACCGCGTCGTTCAGGGTCAGGCCGCGAACCTCCTCGCCATCGATCTTGGCGATGTAATCGCCTGCCAGCACGCCCGCCTTGGCGGCCGGCGTATCGTCGATCGGCGTGATCACCTTGACCAGATCGTTCTCCATGGTGACCTCGATGCCGAGGCCGCCGAACTCACCCTTGGTCTGCACGCGCATGTCCTGCGCCTGCTCGGCGTTCATGTACGAGGAGTGCGGGTCGAGCGAGGCAAGCATGCCGTTGATGGCGTTCTCGACCAGCGATTTGTCGTCGGGGGGCGTCACATACTGCGCCCGCACGCGCTCGAAGATATCGCCGAAGATCGCCAGTTGCTTGTAGGTCTCCGACCCCGCAGCGTTCGCTGCCGAGCCGGGCGCGCCATAGACCAGGCTCATGGCGGACGCGCCCATCAGCGCACCGGCAAACAGAAGCGACAGTTTCCGCATCATTTCACGTCCTTCCAGAAAAACGGTCCGCCCACCATGGGGCCGGATCGACGGGTTTTCCATCCTTGCGGAACTCGACATAGAGCTCCGGCGTGGCATTTCCATTCTTCGAAGCCGAGGTGCTTGCCACCCGGGCCTCTCCCATCGCACCGACCGGCTCTCCTGCGAGCACTGATTGGCCGGTTGCGACGCTGATTCTGCTCATCCCCGCCAAGACGACATGATAACCGTCGCCGGCATTCAGGATCAAGAGTTGACCGTAGGAGCGAAACGGCCCCGCATAAAGCACATTCCCATCCGCCGGTGCGGTGACGATGGCGCCCGATTGTGTCGCAACCATGTCCCCAAGCATCACCGCGCCGTTACCGTCTTCGGCGCCGAACCGGCGTTTGATGCGGCCGATGACCGGCAGCGCGATCTGTCCTTGCAGCGCCGAGAAGGGTGCCGCAGCGGCAAGCCGGTTGGCCTCGGGAACCGGCAGCGACGCCGTCATATCGCCGCCCGCCTTATCCCTGCCCGCCTTATCCCTGCCCGCCTTATCCCTGCCCGCCTTGTCGCCGCCCGCCTTGTCGCCACCGGCTTGGCCGGCCTCCGCGGCCTTTGCGGCATCCGCGGCCTTGCGGTTGCGTTCGGCCTGGGCTTCGAGCGAGGCGATCAATTCCTTCAGGCTGCTGGCCTTGGCCGCGAGCGCCTCGGAATGCTGTCGCTCGGCCGACAACTGCGCCTGCGTGTCGGCTTCGAGCTTCTGCTTGGCTTCCAGCAGCATGCCGAGCCGCTTCTTTTCCGCAGTCTGCTCGCCGACTGCCGCCGTCAGCCGTGCCCGCTCGGCCTCGATCGAGGCCGTCACTCGTGTCTGCTCCTTGAGGTCGGCCAGGAGCCTGTCGGTCTGCTGGCGCAATTCAGGCACCACGGCGCCAAGCAAGATGGCGCTGCGCACCGACGACAGCGCGTCCTCCGGCTTGACCAGGATCGCCGGCGGCGGGTTCAGCCCCATGCGCTGCAATGCGCCCAGCACCTCCGCCAGCACGTCGCGCCGCGCCATCAGCGAGGCGCGGATCTTCTGCTGCTGGGTCTTCAGCCCCTCCAGCTTGGCGCCGATGTCCTCGATGTCCTGCCCAAGCTTTTGCTCGGTCATTGCCGACTGGATCAGCGCGGCGGTGATCGAGGCGTGGTCCTTCTTGACTGCGGCGATGTCGGCGGCCAGCTTGGCCAGCCGCTCGGACGACAGGCTTATCTCCTTGGAGATCTGTTCGTATTCGGCGCGGCTCTGGTCCGGATCGGGGGCCGTGTCGAGCGTGTTCTCGGCCCACGCGGCATTGAGCGACAGGATGACCACCGCCGCCGCGATGCCGCAGCGCGTGCGCCAGGAGCCCGCTGTCGATGAGCCCGTCGTCGATTTCCAGCCTTCAGCCATGCGGGACGGACTCTATCTGCGGCTTCGTTAACGAACCATCAACCATATTAATGCGCATCGCCCAAACTATGCAGCGGTTTCGCACACCGGTGAGCAAAATAGGGAAAGCCGGGCCGAAGCCGTGATCTTGCGCGGCATTGGGGCGGAATTCGGTGCGATGCGACCTTCAGGCTCTGTGATAGGGGTGGCCGGACAGGATCGTCGAGACCCTGTAGAGCTGCTCTGCCAGCATCACCCGCACCAATTGGTGCGGCCATGTCAGCGCACCGAAAGACATCACCAGCTCAGCCTGGGCGCGCAACGACGGATCATGGCCGTCGGCGCCGCCTATGGCCAGCGCCAGCGCCTTGCGGCCGGCGTCGCGCAACTGGCCGATGCGGCCGGCGAAATCTTCCGAGGACAGGTTCTTGCCGCGCTCGTCGAGCAGGATCAGCGCCGAGCCGGGCTGCAACTGCGCCTGCAGCCTCGCGCCTTCATCGCGCCGGCGTTCATCGGCGTTCTGGGCGCGGCCTTCGGCGATCTCGGCGATGCCGGAGAATTCGAGGCCGACAGCCGGGCCGCTCTTGGAGAAACGCTCGAAATAGCGGTCGGCGAGTTCTCTCTCGGGGCCGCTTTTCATCCGGCCCACGGCATGAACGGTAATCTTCATCCTCGCCTCAGAGGGCCGCCGATGCGTGTCGCCCGCAAATCGTCATTGGGCCTGGAACCACGGCACGCATCCAACCAACCGGCTCAGTGCAAGGTCTCTTCCTCGAGGTCCGGCGCCTGCCACATCTTTTCGAGATTGTAGAATTCGCGGACTTCGGGGCGGAAGACATGGACGATGATGTCGCCTGAATCGATCAGGACCCAGTCGGCGCCGGACAGCCCCTCGACGCGCGCCGTGCCGAGGCCGGCATCCTTCAACGCCTTGAGGAGATGATCGGCAACAGCCGAGACATGACGGTGCGATCGACCCGACGCGACGACCATGTAGTCGCCGAGGCTCGATTTTCCCTGAATGTCGATTGAGACGATGTTTTCGGCCTTGGAGTCTTCCAGACTGGCAAGGACTGTCTTGATGGCGCGGGACACGGCGTCGTTTACGCTGATCCCGGCCGGCGAAGGCACGATGTCGGCCTTCTTCCGCAGTGCTGTTCTCAGTGTATTTCCTTTCGCAGCAAGAACAACCAAATCACCCCTGAAAGCGGGTGACACCGCTTAGATAGGCAGAGTTCCGTTGCAGTTTCAAGACGGAGCCCCGCTTCCATGCGAACTCATTGAGGCTCCGCTTGTTCCGCGCGACACGCAAAAGATCGGAACCCAGGCGTTCCGCAGGGGTTATCGGCTGATTGATCAACCGGAATCCCATTATGCCGATCGACCCGCAAAATGCCCTCCTGACCGTGCAGGCGGGGCTCTCTCAGCTCAGCGCGCTCATTGTCTCCTATTCCCTTTCGGCGGTCGGCGCCGTCATCCTTCTGGTTGTCGGCTACATCGTCGCCGGCTTTGCCGAGCGTTCGATTTTTGCCGGCCTGGGCCACATCCATGGCTTTGACCAGACGCTGCGGCACTTCTTTTCCAAGATCGTCCGCTATGCCATCCTCGTCCTGGTCGTCATCATGGTGCTCGGCCAGTTCGGCGTGCAGACGGCCTCGATCATCGCCGCGATCGGCGCCATCGGCCTGGCCATCGGCCTGGCGCTGCAAGGCACGCTGCAGAACATTGCCGCCGGGATCATGCTTTTGGCATTGCGGCCGTTCCGCATCGGCGAATCCGTCGAAGTCGGGTCCATTGCCGGCTCGATCGAGGAAATCGGCCTTTTCGCCACCAAGCTCCGGAGCGCCGAAGGCGTCTACATCCTGGCGCCCAACTCGACGCTGTGGAACCAGCCGGTGCGCAATTTTTCGCGCAACGGCGTGCGGCGCGGCGACATCACCCTCTCGATCGGCTCCTGGAACGACATCGACCGCGCCCAGAAGACGCTGCTTGCGATCGCCGCCGCCGAGCGCCGCGTCAAGCGTGAGCCGGCGCCGACCGCCTTTGTCGCGGCATTGGGCGAAAGCACCGTCTCGATCACCTTGCGCTACTGGACATCATCGGCGGATTTCTTCGCCGCCCAGGCCGACCTCACCAAGCGGGCCAAGCAGGAGTTCGACCGCGAACGCATATCGATCCCGCTGCCGCCACCGCAGGTCCCGGCGCCGGAAACCCGCCGGCAATAGTCAATCGCCCCTGTGCCGGTGCTGTTCGTCCGGCGCGAAGGCGAGTTCCACCGGCAATGGCGCTTGCGCCGTCATCGGCGCGAAGCTGCCGGTTTCGGTTGCCGGCACCGGCCGCGCGGTGAACACGCGCAAAAGCACGAACAGGCAGAAGACGCAGGCGATGACCACTGTTACATAGATGAAGGCCTGCGTGCCGAAGACGGCTGACAGCGCGGTCACGATGCCCGGCACGATGAAGCCGGACAGCGACCAGGCAAACAACAGCGAACTCGACAGCGCTACCATGTCGTCCTTGCCGGCGCGGTCGGCGGCGTGGGCACTGGCCAACGAGTAGATCGATTCCGAGGCGCCGTCCCACATCACATAGATCACCAGCAGCACCGCCAGCGTGCCGCCGTCGAAGCCGAGCGCAAACATCCCTGCCGCCGCGGCGATCGCGGATGCCGCGACCAGCACATAGCGGCGATCGGTGCGGTCGGAAATCCAGCCGAGCGGAACCTGCAGGATCAGCGTGCCGAGCGGCATCACCGAAAGCAGCAGCGCCACGTCGGCCTGGCTGTACCCCTTCGCGGTGGCGTGGATCGGCGCAAAACCGGAAATCGACATGGACAGGCCGCCGACCGCCAGCATGCCGGCGACGCCGACCGGCGAAATCCGCCAGGCCCGGCGCAGCGCCACCGATGCCGCCTGAGGCGCCGGCGGCTGGGCCAGCCGGGTCATCCCGACGGGCAGGATGGATAGCGCGGTGAAGGCTATGCCGATCAGCGATGCATCCGCCGTCCTGATGTCGACCAGCGCCAGCGTCGCATAGCCGATGCCGAGCCCGCCGACATAGGCGACGTAGAAGACGGCCATTACCCTGCCGCGTATGGCGTTGGCGACGGCATCGTTGAGCCAGCTCTGCGCGACGATGAAAAGCCCGCATATTGCAAAGCCGTAGAGCGCGCGCGCCGCGATCCACAACAGGGGGTGCGGCCCGGCGCCGATTGCGGCATTCGACAGCGCGATCAGCGCCGACAGCACCATGAAGGCACGGGCATGGCCAACCCTGCGCACCAGCGGTCCGGTCAGGATGCAGCCGGCGAGACCACCCGCCGACAGGCCGGTGACGATCAGACCGGCCCAGGTCGGATCGAAGCCTTCCACGCCGAGCCGGACGGGGATGTAGGCGAACATCAGCCCGTTGCCGATGGCGATCAGCGCCATCGACACCACGACGCTGGCAATCGCGATCAGCGGCGTGGGCGTGTCGCCGTGCCTCGGTTCCGCTTCGGTTTGGTTTTTCACGAAAGTGGTCATATCAGCGCAAGATCACCCATTCGATGACGAAAAGCCGCCGCAAAAGCGACATTGCCGGACTTGCCTTCCTCCTTGCGAAGAAAGGGCGCTGTGCGTACCGATCAGCCCTTCGCCTGCTCGCGGATAGCCGTCGACGACAGCGACGAGCGCGGGCCGTGGATGAAGGTCCACGCGGGCGCCTTCATGCGGGCGAGCCTTGGCGCATCGCCTTCGTCGATGCGGGCATAGTCGAAGGTCTTGGCCACGACCGACGACAGGAACGACAGCGTCGCGCCCGGACGGTCGATGACCGCGATCGGGAAGGTCATGACGATTTCGCGCCAGCGCTGCCAGCGGTGGAAATCGCGCAAGCTGTCGGCGCCCATGATCCAGACGAAGTCGACGCCGGGATTGCGCGCCTTGACCAGCGCCAGCGCGTCGGCGGTGTAGCGCACATGATGCGCCGCTTCGAAGGCGGTGACCTTGATCTTCGGGTTCTTGGCGATCTTTTCGGACAGGCGTAGCCGTTCGGCCAGCGGCGCCAGCTCGTGCGTGTTCTTCAGCGGATTGCCTGGTGTGACCATCCACCACAACTGATCGAGCGCCAGCCGCCTGAGCGCGATCTCGGCGACCAGCGCGTGGCCGGCATGCGGCGGATTGAACGAGCCGCCGAACAGGCCGACGGCAAGGCCTTTGCCGGCATGCGGCATTTTGAGGTAGCTGGACGGGATAGGTTGCTCAAGCAGGGAAAGCATTCGCTAGGCACCCCCCTCTGTCCTGCCGGACATCTCCCCCGCAAGGGGGGAGATTAGCAGCTTCGGTGAAGGCACAAATCTTGGAGCATTGAAGATCGGCGAAACCAAAAATGTCAGCCAATCTCCCCCCTTGCGGGGGAGATGTCCGGCAGGACAGAGGGGGGTGGCTGGGCGCAAGCTTCAGGCCCTTTGGACGAAAAGCGTCAAGGCCTCACCTGTCCCGAGCCGCGCACGCGGTATTTGAACGAGGTCAGCTGCTCGACGCCAACCGGTCCGCGCGCGTGCATCTTGCCGGTGGCGATGCCGATCTCGGCGCCCATGCCGAACTCGCCGCCATCGGCGAACTGCGTTGAGGCGTTGTGCAGCAGGATCGCCGAGTCGATCTCGTTGAAGAACCGTTCCACCGCCTGCGCATCCTCGGCGACGATCGCCTCGGTGTGATGCGAGGAGAAAGTCTCGATATGCTCGATCGCGCCGTCGACACCGTCGACCAGCTTCACCGCGATGACGGCGTCCAGATATTCGGTGACCCAGTCGGCATCGGTCGCCGGCTTGGCGTCGAAGAACAGCTTCAGCACCTCGGCATCGGCATGGATCTCGCAGCCGGCGGCGCGCAAGGCGTCGAGGATCGGCATCAGGTGGGTGGAGGCAACCGCACGGTCGACCAGCAGCGTTTCGGCAGCGCCGCAGACGCCGGTGCGCCGCATCTTGGCGTTGACGGCGATGCCGACCGCCATGTCGAGCTTGGCCGAGCGGTCGATATAGAGATGGCAGATGCCTTCGAGATGCGCGAAGACCGGCACCCGCGCCTCGGTCTGCACCCGCTCGACCAGGCTCTTGCCGCCGCGCGGGATGATGACGTCGAGATTGCCGCCGAGGCCCTTCAGCATTTCGCCAACGGCGGCGCGGTCGGCGGTCGGCACAAGCTGGATGGCGTCCTGAGGCAGGCCGGCTGCCTTCAAGCCGTCGACCAGGCAGGCGTGGATCACCGACGACGAGTTCAGCGAATCCGAGCCGCCGCGCAGGATCACCGGGTTGCCGGCCTTGAGGCAGAGCGCGCCGGCATCCGCCGTGACGTTCGGCCGGCTCTCATAGATGACGCCGATGACGCCTAGCGGTGTGCGCACGCGTTCGATCCTGAGGCCATTCGGCCGCTCCCAACTGGCGATCACGTCGCCGACGGGATCGCCGAGTTCGGCAATTTCGCGAATGCCGTCGGCCATGGCGCGGATGCGGGCTGGATTGAGCTTCAGCCGGTCCATGGAGGACGCCGACAGGCCGGCTTCATGCCCGTTCGCGATGTCGATGGCATTGGCGTCAAGTATGGCTCGCTCGCGGGCGATGATCGCCTCCGCCATGGCGGCAAGTGCCGCGTTCTTGGCGGCTGTCGTAGCGATGGCCAGCGGTCGTGCGGCGGCGCGGGCACGGCGGCCGAGGTCGGCCATCGTCGCCACTGTATCGTTCCGGGATTTTTCATGCAGCTTCAGCATGGCTCATCCTCCGCTCGTTACTTGGTCGCCCGCGAGGCTGACCACAAGGTCGTCGCGGTGGATCATCGCCGAACGCGCCTCGTAGCCGAGCACGGTCTCGATTTCGGTTGTCTTCAGGCCTGCGATCCTTACGGCATCCGCGGCATCATAGGCAACCAGCCCGCGGGCGATCTCGCGACCCTCGGGCGACAGGATCGCCACCGTATCGCCGCGCGAGAAATTGCCGCTGACCAGCTTGACACCGGCCGGCAGCAGCGACTTGCCCGATGTCAGCGCCCCGACGGCGCCGGCATCGACGGTGAGCCTTCCCGCCGGTTCGAGCTGGCCGGCGATCCAGCTCTTGTAGCCTTTCACCGGGTTGGCGCTCGGCCGGAAGAAGGTGGCGCGCTCGCCGCGCTCGATCGCCATCAGCGGCGAAAGCCGCGTGCCGGCGGTAATGATCATGGCCGTGCCGGCCGCAGTGGCGATCTTGCCGGCGTCGAGCTTCGTGCGCATGCCGCCGCGCGACAGTTCGGAAGCCGCGGCACCCGCCATCGCTTCGATCTCAGGCGTGATGCGATCGACCACCGCGACGAATTTGGCCTCCGGGTCACGCGCCGGCGGCGCGGTGTAGAGACCGTCTATATCCGAGAGCAGCACCAAAAGGTCGGCGCCCATCATCGTCGCCACCCGCGCGGCCAGCCGGTCATTGTCGCCATAGCGGATCTCGGAGGTCGCCACGGTGTCGTTCTCGTTGATGACCGGCACCGCCTTCATCTTCAAGAGCGTCGAGATCGTCGCCCGGGCGTTGAGGTAGCGGCGGCGCTCCTCGGTGTCGCCAAGCGTGAGCAGGATCTGGCCCGATTTCAACCCGCCCTTGCCAAGCGCATCCGACCAGGCGCCGGCCAGCGCGATCTGGCCGACGGCTGCGGCCGCCTGGCTCTCCTCGAGCTTCAGCGCCCTTTTTCCAAGATCCAGAATGGTACGGCCCAGCGCGATGGCGCCCGACGACACGACCAGGATTTCCGCGCCGCCTTGAGCCAGCACGGCGATGTCGTCGGCCAGCGACGCCAGCCAGTCGCGCTTCAGCCCGGCGGTGCGGTCGACCAGAAGCGCCGAACCGATCTTGACGGTGATGCGCCGGTATTTCTTCAGCGACTGCACGGTCATGCTATTTTTCCCAGCGCGTGTCGACCGGCGCCGCGATCGCGTCGCGCGCTTCGGCCACCACCGCCATCAGCGCGCGCAGCACCGCTTCGACCCCTTCGCCGGTGACCGCCGACAGAAGCATCGGCGCACGGCCGGCGGCGCGCTTCAGCGAGGCGATCTTTTTCTTGCGCTCATCCGCATCGAGCGTATCGACCTGTGAAAGGGCCAATATCTCGGCCTTGTCGGTCAAGCCATGGCCATAGGCTTCGAGTTCGGCGCGCACCGTCTTGTAGGCCTTGCCAGGATTTTCTTCCTGCGCCGAGACCAGGTGCAGCAGCACGCGCGTGCGCTCGACATGGCCAAGGAAGCGATCGCCGATGCCGACGCCCTCATGCGCGCCTTCGATGAGGCCGGGAATGTCGGCGATGACGAATTCGCGCGCATCGATGCGTGCCACCCCCAGGCCGGGATGCAGCGTGGTGAAGGGATAATCGGCGATCTTCGGCTTGGCGGCGGTGACGGCGGCGAGAAAGGTCGATTTGCCGGCGTTGGGCAGCCCGACCAGCCCGGCATCGGCGATCAGCTTCAGCCTGAGCCAGATGTTGAGCTCCTCGCCGGGCTGACCCGGATTGGCGCGGCGCGGCGCCTGGTTGGTCGAGGTCTTGAAGTGCTGGTTGCCGAAGCCGCCATTGCCGCCCTTGGCTAGCAGGAAGCGCTGGCCGACCACGGTGAGGTCGCAGATCAGCGTCTCGTTGTCCTCTTCGAACACCTGCGTTCCAGCCGGCACTTTCAGCGTGACGTCGGCGCCCTTGGCGCCGGTCATGTTGCGGCCCATGCCATGGGTGCCGGTCTTGGCCTTGAAATGCTGCTGGTAGCGGTAGTCGATCAGCGTGTTCAGCCCGTCGACCGCTTCCAGCCAGACGTCGCCGCCGCGGCCGCCATCGCCGCCGTCCGGTCCGCCGAACTCGATGAATTTCTCGCGCCGGAACGACACCGAACCGGCGCCCCCGTCGCCGGAGCGGACATAGACCTTGGCTTGATCGAGAAATTTCATCGGACAGCAGTTTCTTTATTGGCCTTGCGGCATTGCTCTAAACCTTGCGCCTTGCTCTAAACCAAGGCGCGGCGAAGGGCGAGGCCGTTTTATGACAATGGCCGCGCGGGGTTGGCCGGAGATGACGGATGAAGCTTGTAACCTACAACATCCAGTACGGCATCGGCCTTGACGGGCAGTACGATGTCGCGCGCATCGCCGATGCCGTGCGCGGCGCCGACGTCATCGCGCTGCAGGAAGTCACCCGCAACAATCCCAGGAACGGCGGACGCGACATGGTCGCCGAGATCGGCGAAGCGCTGCCCGACTATTTCGCCGTCTACGGCAGCAATTTCGAGGCCAATATCGGCTCGCGCATCGAGAACGGCCGCGCCATCACCACCACCTTCCAGCTCGGCAACATGGTGTTGTCGAAGACGCCCATTCATCTGTCGCGCAACCTGCTCCTGCCGCGCAGCCGCAGCTTCGAGATGATGAACTTCCAGCGCGGCGCGCTGGAGGCGCTGATCGAGACGCCGCTTGGTTTCATCCGCTTCTATTCCATCCATCTCGATCACCGCAGCCCGGTCGAGCGCGCCAGCCAGATCCAGTTCCTGCGCCGGCGCCTGTTGAACTATGCGCTCGAAGGCGGCGCGTTGTCCGGCGTCGCCGAGATCGGCCTGCCGGAATTGCCGCATCCCGAGGCTTTCGTCGGCATGGGCGACTTCAACATGCTGGCCGGATCGCCCGAATATGTCGAACTCGCCGGCCGGCCGGACCACGAATTCGGCATGCCGCTGACCGCTGATTTCGCCGTCGACGCCGCCCTGCGCCTCAATGTCGCCGGCGACGATCTCGTCAGCTGGGTCGACCCCAAGGACCCCGGCAATACCGACCGCCACAAGCGTATCGACTATATCTTCACCAGCGCCTCGCTTGCCCGGTCGCTGAAGCGCCTGTGGGTCGACCGAAAGGCTGTTGGCTCGGACCATCTGCCGGTATGGGCCGAACTGGGCTGAGCCCAAATCGATGCACGATTCTTTCCGAACCTTTGACCAGAGGCCCAGCGCCGATGTGTGCTGAGATTCAGGTCAGGCCGAGCCGAAAACGTTGGTTTTCGAGAACCGGAGCGGAGCGTACTTAAGGTACGCGAGCACCGGAAGCGCAGAAAATCAGCGTTTGCAGGCCGGCCTCACCTGAATATCGGCACACATCAAAAATGTACCCAGTTGCGCAGGCTGGTCCATGTCTTCCGGTCGAGGCGGTAACGCTCGACCGGCACCTGGCCGGCGACGATCGAGTTCAGCATGCCCTGGCCGGCATACTGGAAGCCGCATTTGTGGATCACCCGGCGCGAGGCCGGATTGATGACCCGCGTCGAGGCATGCAGCACCTGGATGTTTGTCCGCTGGAACGCGAGATCGACCAGGGCGTGCGACGCCTCGGTGGCGAAGCCGCGCTTCCAATAGGGCTCACCGATCCAGTAGCCGAGCTCCAGTCCGCGGTCGGTGGTATTCAATCCGGCGCAGCCAACGAAGGTTTCGGTGCCCGCCAGCGTCAGCGCATATGCGATGCCGGCGCGGCGCGACTTGGTCATGGCCAGGAAAGCGCGTGCCTCGGCCTCGCCATAGGGATGCGGCATGCGCGCCAGCATCTCGGCGACATGACGATTGTCGGCGAGCTCGACCAATTGCGCGATATCGCTTTCGCGCGGAGCCCGCATCACCAGCCGCTCGGTGGCCAGCACCGGGCAATCGATCGCATAACTTTCGTCTTCTGAGTCTTCCGCTTCGGCAACCATGTCAAAGTCCTCCAGGCACAAGAAAAAAGGGAGATGGAAACCCATCTCCCCTGATCCTTTTCCTGGCTTTGCCAAACCTTCTGGCTTCCAGACACCGGTTCCCGAGATGGGCTGCCGGTGTTGTGGTGCGGAACCGGCTACTCCGCTGCTTTGGTAATCGGGTTGACCGATACGTAGGTTCGGCCGTTGGCTTTTTTGTTGAACGTCACGGCGCCGGCTTCAAGCGCGAAAAGCGTGTGATCCGTACCCATGCCGACGTTGACGCCGGGATGCCAGGTGGTGCCGCGTTGACGAATGATGATGTTGCCCGGGATGACGGCTTCGCCGCCGAACTTCTTCACGCCCAGACGCTTGGAATGCGAGTCGCGACCGTTGCGCGACGAGCCGCCAGCTTTCTTGTGTGCCATCTAACTAACTCCGATGCGCCCAGGGGCGCTTGAATGGTCTTATGAACGCGTTCGCGTTCCGTTTCAAGTCCGATCCGGCGACGTTTCGCGCCGGTTGGCCTTACTTCTTCGCCAGTTCCTTGGCCTGCTCGCGCCAGTCCTTGATCTGGTCGGCGCTGAACGGCATGTTCTCGTCGATCTTGGCCACATCCTTCTCGGTCAGCTTGGCGAGCTGCGCGAAGGTGATGATGCCCTGTTCGTTGAGATCCTTGGCGGCGACCGGGCCAATGCCCTTGATCACGGTCAGATCGTCCGGCTCGCCCTTCGGCGCCTTGAACAGCGGCGCTGCCGCGGTCTCGGCCTTTGCCTCTTCCTTCGGGGCGTCCTTCTTGGCCTTGGCTTCCTTCGGCGCCGCGTCGGCGGCTACCTCGGCCTTGGCTTCCGCCTTGGCAGCGGCCTTCTTGGCCGGCTTGGCGCCACCCAGCAGGATCTCGGAGATCCTGACCGTGGTCAGCAACTGGCGATGGCCGATCTTGCGGCGCGAATTCTGGCGGCGGCGCTTCTTGAAGGCGATGACCGTGCGGTTCTTGCCCTGCTCGACGACCTCGGCGGTGACAACCGCGCCGTCGACGAACGGTGCGCCGAACGTGACATTCTCGCCCTCGCCATGCGCGAGCACGTGGCCGATCTCGACGATATCGCCGACATTGGCTTCGACTTTTTCGATCTTCAGGAGATCGTTGGCGGCGACGCGATACTGCTTGCCGCCCGTTTTGATGACTGCGAACATTTTTTGCCTTTCGCTGTTCGGTCGGCCTCGATGAACCGCCTGTGGCGGTTCGGCCGTCTTTTTGTCAGTCTGCGGGTTCAAAAAACAAGCGGCGCGGAAGAACCCTCCACGCCGATTGCGCGCTGTCCCTAACCGAAGGTTTGTTGCGAGTCAAGGCAAACGGCCAGATTCTCAGGGCAACGAATCCGGGCTAACGGGTTCCTTCGGAGCTTCGTCGGCGCGCTGGTGATGGAGCCTTGAACGGAAAAACCCGCCTGTGCGGCGGGTCCCTGGCGCAACTCAGCACCATAACCAGATCTCTACCATAGTTGCCTTCACCCCGTCAAGAAAAAATTCCTATCAGGAGGTCGCCGGCACTGCCGGACTGGCGTCCCCACGCCTCGTTAACCCGACTTCGAAATCTTGGCCGGATTGATGGCCGGCGAAGTGGCTGGCATCGTCCACCGTGGTCGGGACCGCGTCACTCCGGGCCAGCCCGTGACGCAAGCTGAGTTTCCGGCGGATTTGGCCTTGTAACCTGCCCGTTCAGCCGTTATCTAGTGCGCCGCGCCGGCAACGGCCGACCATGACCGCGGAGAGGTGGCAGAGTGGTCGAATGCACCGCACTCGAAATGCGGCATGGGTGCAAGCCCATCGGGGGTTCGAATCCCTCCCTCTCCGCCATCCTGCTTCGCTCTTCGAGCTTCGCAGGAGCGGTTCAGTCAGCGGAGCGAAGCAGGGCGGGTTCGAATTTCTGCTTTGTAGGTCCGGAGAGATGGGTAACAGCTTCGCCCGCTGTAGCCTGGGCGTGACGCGCCAACCGGTTCAGCTCAATTCGGATGATGTCCCGCGATTGCGCCCAGAAAAATTTCCCCGAATTCCCTAAGCTTTGCCGCTCCCACGCCATTCACCTCGGCGAACGCGTCGAGGTCGCGCGGGCGGCGTTCGGCCATGTCGATCAGCGTGCGGTCGGAGAACACGACATAGGCCGGGACCTGCCGCTCCTTGGCCAGCCGCAGCCGCAGCGCCTTGAGCGCGCCCAGCAGCGATCCATCCACGCCCTCGGTGCTGGCGGCGGAGCCTTCCCCGGAACGCTTCCTGCCGCGCGCGAGAGGGTCCCGCGTCTCGACGCGATAATGGAACGCAACCTCGCCGCGCCCGAGGGCGCGGCCGCTTTCGGAAATGGCGAGGCCGCCATGGCCGTCCGGATCCGGCACAAGGAACCCGCCGGCGACCAGTTGCCGGATAAGTGACAGCCAGACCGTTTTCCTATGCGCCGCGCCGGCCCGGAAACTGGTCAGCGTTTGATGGCCTCTCGCCAGTACTTTCTCGGTCTCGTGGCCGAGCAGGATGTCAATGACATGGGCGGCGCCGAAGCGCTCGCCGGTCTGCGCGACTGCCGTCAGGATGATCCGCGCTTCCGCTCCGCCATCGGCGCGCGGCGCCTGGTCGAGGCAGTTGTCGCAATTGCCGCAGGGCGCTGCCTGTTCGCCGAAATAGCCGAGCAGGATCTGCCGGCGGCACTGTACCGCCTCGCAATAGCCGATCAACGTATCGAGCCGGCGATGCCCGCGCCTCTTGTGTTCAGGTGATGATTCTTCGTCGTCGATGAACAGGCGCCGCATGCGGATATCGCCGAGCCCGTAAAGCATATGCGCCTCGGCTGCCCGCCCGTCGCGGCCGGCGCGGCCGATCTCCTGATAGTAGGCTTCGAGGCTGCCCGGCAGGTCGGTGTGGAAGACATAGGCGACGTCGGGCTTGTCGATGCCCATGCCGAAGGCGATGGTCGCCACCATGACGACGCCGGAGAGCGTCATGAAAGCGTTTTGGTTCGCCTCACGCGCCTCCTTGCTCATCCCGGCGTGATAGGCGAGCGCGGTGACGCCGTTCTTCTCGAGGAAGGCCGCCATCTCCTCGGTCTTCTTGCGCGACAGGCAGTAGACGATGCCGCTTTTGCCTGCGTGACGCTCGACGAAGCGCAGCAACTGGCGCTTGCTGTCCTGCTTGGCCTCAAGGGCAAGCTTGATGTTCGGCCGGTCGAAACCCAGCACCACGGTTTCCGCGCGCCCGGCGAACAGACGCGCTTCGATATCGATGCGGGTAGCCTCGTCCGCCGTCGCCGTCAGCGCGATGATCGGCACTTGCGGGAAAATGGAGCGCAGCCGCGACAGATCCTCATATTCGCGCCGGAACGCCGGACCCCATTGCGAGATGCAATGCGCCTCGTCGATGGCGATCAGGCTGACGTCGAGCCTGGCCAGCGCGTCGAGCATCCGCTCCGTCATCAGCCGCTCCGGCGCGAGGTAGAGCAGGCGCGTCTGGCCGGAGGCGACACGGCGCCATGCCGCGACATTGGCCTCGCGCTCGATCGAGGAGTTGATCGTATCGGCTGCCACGCCGGCAAGGCGCAATGCTGCGACCTGATCCTGCATCAGCGCAACCAGCGGCGAGACAACGATGGCAAGGCCGCCCAGGACCAGCGCCGGAACCTGGTAGCAGAGCGATTTGCCCGCACCCGTCGGCATGACGGCCAGCACATGGCGTCCGCCCAGCAGCGCGTCCATGATTTCGGCCTGGCCGGGACGAAAATCGTCGAAGCCGAACACGTCCTTCAACACGCGTTGCTTGGGGTCTGGTGCATCCGGCGGAACGCTCGCCGTCGATATTGGCATCTCGCAATGGTCCCCGTTTGGCTGAGGCAACGTTCTTAAAGCGAAGATCGCCGGAACGCTATCCGCGGATGCGCGGGGTGGCATGTCCACCGGCCCCAATTCGTGCCTTCCCTTCCGACATCAGCACCCCTGCTGGATTCTCACGTGCTGCGATGTAAGCTTGCCCGGGACGACCAGGGAGAGAGCGATGCTGCAGACCAGACAGGATGCTCTCGGCGAACGCTTCAAGCAGCAGCGCGCCGCCTTCGAGGCGCAGCCCTTTCCGGGCCTCGATGTCCGCAAGGATCGCCTCGCCCGGCTGCTGGCGCTCACGGAGAGGCATGAGGCCGACATCTGCGCGGCAATCGACACCGACTTCGGCGGCCGCTCGGCGCATGAGACCCGCCTTGCCGAACTGTTCGTGGTGCGGGCCGGCATCCGCCACGCACTGTCCCACCTAACAGGCTGGATGCGGGAACGCCGCGTCGCCACCACCTTGCCGTTTCTGCCGGGCAGGAACCGCCTCGTCCCGCAGCCGCTCGGTGTCGTCGGCATCGTATCGCCCTGGAATTACCCTTTCCAGCTCGCCGTCGCGCCGGTCACCGCGGCGCTCGCCGCCGGCAATCGCGTGCTGGTCAAACCCTCCGAATTGACGCCCGCCTTTTCAGCGCTGCTGGCGCGCCTGGCCGCCGAGCATTTCGCGCCGGACGAACTCAGCGTCATCACCGGCGACGCTGAGGTCGGCAAGGCATTCGTGTCGATGCCTTTCGATCACCTGCTGTTCACCGGCTCGACGGCCGTCGGCCGCCAGGTCGCATTGGCCGCCGCGGCCAACCTGACCCCGGTCACGCTGGAACTCGGCGGCAAGTCGCCGGCGATCTTCGACCCCTCATGCGACCTCGATGCGGCGGCGGCCAGCGTCGCCTATGGCAAGCTCCTCAATGCCGGGCAGACCTGCATCGCGCCGGACTACCTGCTGGTGCCCAAGGGACAGTCAGGCATCGTGGCAGAGAAACTCGCGGCGGCTATGGCGAAGCTCTACCCCAGCCTGCGCGACAATCCGGACTATACCGCCATCGTCAGCGACCGGCATTATCAGCGCCTGCGGGCCATGATCGCGGAAGCCCGCGACGCCGGCGCCGATGTCACCGAAATCAACCCGGCCGGCGAGGCGTTCGGCGCCGCAGGCCGCAAATTGCCGCCGACCCTGGTCAGGAACGCCGATCCCGACCTGCGGCTGATGCGCGAGGAGATTTTCGGGCCGGTGCTGCCGATCCTCGAATATGCCGGGATCGACGACGCCATCGCCCATGTCAACCGGGCCGACCGGCCGCTGGCGCTCTACTGGTTCGGGCGAGACGGCGGCAACCGGCAACGTATCCTGCACGAGACCATCGCCGGCGGCGTCACCATCAACGATTGCATGCTGCATCTGGTGCAGGAGAACCAGCCCTTCGGCGGCGTCGGCGCCAGCGGCATGGGCGCCTATCACGGGGAATGGGGCTTTCACACCTTCAGCAAGGTGAAGCCGGTTTTCCTGCAGTCGCGCTTGAGCGCGGGGAGCCTTCTGCGTCCGCCCTACGGCAAGACCTTCGAACGGCTTTTCGGCCTGCTCAGGCACATCACTTGAACGCCGTGCGGCGCCCGCCGCCGGCGACGCGATCACATGGCGGCGCTATCACATGGCGTCCGCGCGTTAAGCCTATCTTCACCATGATTCGGCAGGCTCCATCTCCTGCGGCCACGTTTCGAGTACCGCGGCGCGCAAGCGCCCAGGCAACAGACCCGCGCCTCTCCGGAGGCGCGGGTTTTTCATTTGGAAACAGCGCGCCGAAACGAGCGTCCATCGCTCATCGCATGGCCGCCCCTCAGGCAAGGAAATCGGCCCGGTGCGGCGTAAAGCTGTCGACGAGCCGGCCCGCCTCGAGCGCCTTGACACCGTGCACCAGGCCGGACGGCACGATGAAGCTGCCGCCCGTCTCGAGGATTTCGGTCCGGCCGCCGATGGTCACTTCGAAGCGGCCCTCGGCGACGTAGCTTGCCTGTACATGCGGATGCGAATGCAGGGCGCCGACGCCGCCCTTGTCGAAGGCGAACTCGACCATCATCAGTTCATCCGTGTGCAAGAGAACGCGCCGCCTGTTGCCGTCCGGCGTCGCCGTCCAGGCGCCCGCGCCGGCCTGGGAGAAGATTTTCGTTTCGCTCATCCCAATATCCTCATCGCGCCAGCCAGCCGCCGTCCACCGGCACCACCGCGCCATGCATATAGTCCGACGCCGACGCCAGCAGGAAGGCCGCCGCATCGCCAATGTCTTCCGGCCGGCCCCAGCGGCCGGCCGGAATGCGCGCCAGGATAGAGGCGCTGCGGTCGGGATCGGCGCGCAGCGCCTGCGTATTGTTGGTTTCGATATAGCCCGGCGCGATGCCGTTGACGTTGATGCCTTTCGCTGCCCATTCGCAGGCGAGCAGCCGGGTGATGCCGAGCACGCCATGCTTCGAGGCGGTGTAGGACGCGACGCGGATGCCGCCCTGGAAGCTCAGCACCGAGGCGATGTTGACGATCTTGCCTTTGCGTCCGCCGGCAAGGACGCGCCTGGCAAAGCCTTGGCAGAGCAGAAAAGCCGTCTTCAGGTTGAGGTCGAGCACCTCGTCCCAATCGGCTTCCGAGAGATCGACGGCGTCGGCGCGCCGGATGATGCCGGCATTGTTGACCAGCCCGTCGAGCGGCCCGCTTTCGTCCCAGACGCGCTCCAGCATCGGACCTGCGGCGGATGTGTCGGCAAGGTCGGCCGCGACCGCCTCGAACCGACCGCCCGCCGCGGCGATCCTTGCGGCCGTCTCATCCATCGAGGAACGGCCGACACCGACGACCGTGCCGCCGGCGCGCGCGATCGAGACGGCAATGCCCTGGCCGATGCCGGTGTTGGCGCCGGTGACGAGGATGCGCCGGCCGGTCAGGCTGAAGGCGGAAAGATCGCTCACCGCAGGTCTTCCATCGCCACCGGATCGACATCGGTATAGTCGACATTGTCGCCGGCCATCGCCCAGATGAAGGCATAGCTGGAGGTGCCGGCGCCTGAATGGATAGACCAGCCCGGCGACAGCACGGCCTCCTCGTTGCGCATGACGATGTGTCGGGTCTCGTCCGGCTCGCCCATGAAATGGAAGACGCGCGCCGCCTCCGGCAGGTCGAAATAGAGATAGGCCTCCATGCGCCGGTCGTGCACATGGCACGGCATGGTGTTCCAGATGGAGCCCGGCGCGAGTTGCGTCATCCCGACGACGAGCTGGCAGGTCCTGGCCCCGTCGGCATGGATGAACTGGAAGATCGAGCGTTCATTGCAGGCCTCCTTGCTGCCGAGATCGAGACGCCGGGCGTCACCGATGCGGATCAGCCGGTTGGGAAAGGTTTGATGCGCCGGCGCGCTGAGCAGATAAAACTTTGCCGGCGCCGCCTTGTCGACTGAGGCGAATGACACATCCTGCGTGCCCATGCCGAGATAGAGCATGTCGCGCGCCTGCAGCTCATGGAGCTGGCCGCCGGCTTCGATCGTGCCGGCGCCGCCGATATTGACGGCGATCAACTCGCGGCGCTCGAGAAAGCCTTTCGTTCCGGTCGGCTTGATTGCCTCCAGCCGAAGCGGCGCGCCGGCCGGCATCGCGCCGCCCACGATCATGCGGTCGTAATGTGTGTAGGTCAGGCTGACGCGGTCGGGCTGGAACAGGTCTTCGATGTGGAAATTGTGGCGCAACTCGTCGGTCCCCATGGCCGCGGCGGCGGCGGGGTCGATGGCAAAACGCGATGTATAGTCGGTATGGTTCTGGCTCATTGCTGTCCTGACTTGAGATGGATCATTCGCCGCCGGCCGCCTTGACCGAGTCGGAATAATAGACCTGCCGCGCATGCAGGCGCTCGCGATAGCGCTGCTGGCTGGCCGAGAGATGCGTGCGCATCGCCTCGCGCGCGGCTTCGGCATTGCCTGATGTGATCGCGTTCAGGATCACCAGATGCTCGCGCTGCAGCCCACGCTGATAGCTGTCGGACTGCACAATCTCGGTCGACCAGGGCGAGGTCACGTCGCACGGAATGGCGCGCCGGCCGAGCACGTCGAGCATCTCGACATAGAACGGGTTGTTGGTGGCGCTGGCGATGGCGCGATGGAAGGCGAGGTCGGCCGGACCGGTCGGCTCGCTGGCGAGCAGCAGCCGTTCGAAGTCGAAGAAGGCTTCCTGGATCGCCGCCTCCTGGGCCGCGTTGCGGCGGATCGCGGCGAGCCCGGCCGATTCGATCTCGATGGCGAGCCGCACTTCGAGCACGTTGAGCGCGATCGAATCCTTGCTGCCCATATCGGCCGCGAGCGCGCCGAACATCGTCGAGATGTGCTCGGTGACGAAGACGCCGGCACCCTGCCGCGGCTCGACCAGGCCGTCGGCGGCGAGCTTGGCCAGGGCTTCGCGGATGACGGTGCGGCTGACGCCGAAGGTTTCGGTCAACTGGCCCTCGGTCGGCAGTTTGTGGCCTGGCAGGATCTCGCCGGCCTGAAGCTGCCTGCGGATTGCCGCGACGACGGTCTCCGACAGTTTGGGTTTTCTCTCGACCCTGAGGTCGGCTGCGCTATCCAATGCCATGTCGTCCTCTATTTGAACACGCTCGGCAACCAGAGCGAGATGGCCGGAATATACGTCACCAGCCCGAGAACCACGATACCGGCACCATAGAACGGCCAGATCGAGCGCATCGCTTCCCAGACGGTGATCTTGCCGACGGCGCAGGCGACGAACTGCACCGTGCCGACCGGCGGCGTGTTCAGCCCGATGCCAAGATTGAGGATGGTGATGACGCCGAAATGCACGGGATCCACGCCATAATGCGTGACCAGCGGCAGGAAAATCGGCGTGCAGATGATGATCATCGGTCCCATGTCCATGAAGGTGCCGAGCACCAGCATCAGGACATTGAGCAGCAGCAGCACGACGAGCGGATCGGTGGAGATCGCATTCATGCCGGCGATCAGCAGCACCGGCACTTTGAGATAGGCCATCAGCCAGCTGAAAGAAGCCGCCGTACCGATGATCAACAGCACCATCGAAGTGGTGCGCACGGCGCCCTTGGTGGCGTGGACGAAATCGCTCCAGCCCATCGAACGGTAAACGAGGACGGTAACAAGCAAGGCGTAGAGAATGGCGATGCACGAACTCTCCGTCGCTGTGAAGATTCCGGAGCGGACGCCGCCGAAGATGATGCCGATCAAGAGCAGTCCCGGAATAGCGATGAGCGCCAGCTGCCCGACACGCGAAAAACCGGGGAAGGCCTCGACCGGGTAGCCGCGGCTGCGGGCGACGAAATAGGCGGTGACCATCAGCGAGGCGGCGAACAAAAGGCCCGGTAGTATGCCGGCGGTGAACAGGTCGGCGATCGAAATCTTGCCGCCCCCTGCGATCGAATAGATGATCATGTTCTGCGATGGCGGCAAAAGCAGCGCGATCAGCGCCGCCATCGAGGTGACGTTGACGGCATAGTCGGCGCCGTAGCCGCGTGCCTTCATCTGCGGGATCATCAGCCCGCCGACGGCCGCGGCCTCGGCCACGGCCGAGCCGGAAATGCCGCCGAACAGCGTGCCGGCGATGATGTTGACCTGACCGAGGCCGCCCCGGACATGGCCGACCAGGGAGCCGGCAAAGGAAACGATGCGCTGCGCGATGCCGCCGCGCACCATCAGATCGCCGGCATAGATGAAGAACGGGATCGCCATCAGGGAGAACGCGCTCATGCCCGATTTCATCTGCTGGAACACGACCAGGGGCGGCAGGCCGAGATAGAGGACGGTGGCGAAGGAGGCCGCACCAAGACAGAACGCGATCGGCGTGCCGCCGAACATCAGCAGTGTGAAGACGCCGAACAGGATCCAGAGCTCCATCTAGGCCTCCTGCACCGCCGGCATCTCCGGCACGTCCTCGAGATTGATGTCCTTGTCGATATCGACGCCCGACCAGCGCAGCGCGATGCGCTCGGCCGAGAACAGGCAGATCAGCACGCCGCCGGCGACCAGCGGCAGATAGTCGAAGCCACCCGGCAGCTCGAGCGCCGGGATGATGGTGTGCCAGGTCAGGCCGACAAGCTTGCAGCCGTACCAGACCATGCCGAACCCGAAGCCGAGCACGATCAGGTCGGACAGCGTGCGCAACGCTCCCTTGCTGCCTTTCGGCAGGATATAAAGCAGCACGTCGAACCCCATATGGTAGTTCTCCCGCACGCCGACGGCGGCGCCAAGGAAGATGAACCAGTTCATCAGCATGATGGCGCTGGTTTCGGTCCAGCTCGGCGACGAATTGAGCACGAAGCGGAAGAAGACCTGATAGGCGACGAGCGCGGTCATGGCGACCAGCCCGATGCCGGCCAGATAGAGCGCTCCGTCGCAAATCCTCGAAAGCACGACGCTGAACCGCGGCGGCGCCGCGCTGCTTGTCATTATCGCCATCTGATCCTCCCGATCGCCGGCCGGTCACGAAGGCGCGGGACGGCATGCATTGCCCGCCCCGCGGCCGACTTCACTTGGTCGCCTGGATGCGGGCGGCGAGGTCCTTCAGCGCCGGCGTCGACAGGTATTTGTCGTAGACCGGCTTCATCGCGTCGATCAGCGGCTGCTTGTCGATCTCGCTGACCTTGACGCCTGCCTTTTCGACGATATCGCGGGATTTCTTCTCCTGCGCGTCCCACAGTTCGCGCATCTTGACGACGCTGTCCTTGGCCGCCTGGCGCACGATCGCCTGGTCTTCCGGCGAGAGCTTGTCCCAGCTCGCCTTCGCCATCACCAGCACCTCCGGAACGCTCTGGTGCTGGTCGAGCGTGTAGTGCTTGGCGACCTCATAGTGCTTGGCGGATTCGAAGCTCGGCCAGTTGTTTTCCGCGCCGTCGATGACGCCGGTCTCAAGTGCCGAATAGACTTCGCCATAAGCCATTGGCGTGGCGTTGGCGCCCAGTGCGTTGACCATGTCGACGAACACGTCCGACTGGATGACGCGGAATTTCATGCCCTTCAGATCGGCGATCGAGGCGATGTCCTTCTTGGTGTTGTAGAAGGAGCGCGCGCCGGAATCGTAGAAGGCCAGACCGACCAGGTCATGTGCCTCGAAAGCTTTCAGGATGTCGTCGCCGATCGGCCCGTCCATGACATGGCGCATATGTTCGACCGAGCGGAATATGTAGGGCAGCGACGGCACCGCGGTTTCCGGCACGATGCCGTTGAACGGCCCCATCGAGACACGGTTGAGGTCGATGACGCCGGTCTGGGTCTGCTCGATCGTGTCCTTCTCCTCGCCGAGCTGCGCCGAATGATAGACCTCGACCGAATAGCGGCCATCGGTGCGCTGCTTGATCAACTCGCCCATGTATTTCACCGCCTCGACCGTCGGATAGCCGTCGGGGTGCGTGTCGGCCGACCGCAGCACGGTTTGCGCGTTGGCGATGCCAATCAGCAGCGAGCCGAACGCGAATGTAGCCGCCGTCAATTTCGAAAAATGCAACATGACTTTCCTCCCTTTTTCAAAAATCAAGGCGCCGGCTCAGAGCCGGCGCATCACCAGCCCGTCATCCCTGCTCAATCTTGGCCATTTCGGTCAGCATCCGGTGCGGGCGAGCGAGCGTGGACGCGCGTCGGTGCTAAGCAGCAAATCCGCATCTGTCACTGCCACGGTGATCCTCCCCATGAGGCGTTATCGGTAGGGTCGCAAGGAAATAATGTCAACATACAAAAAATTGATTGTTGTATGATGACTTTGACCCGGGAACCGGCCATTGTGCCGGACGGCAGTGGATGTTACGCCGCTGCCGTTTTCCTTCGCCGACCCTACGGGGCGGCTCCCAAAGGCCAATCGGGGACTTCGCACAGCAATGAACAGGCGTCTTTCGAAGGATACGATCGCGACGTTGCCGGCCAGGATCGCCGTGCCGCGTTTTGATCGCGCATCGGTCACGCAAGGCATCGTGCATCTGGGGGTCGGCGCCTTTCATCGCGCCCACCAGGCAGCCTATGTCGACGATTGCCTGGCTGCCGGAGAGACGGATTGGGGCATCGTCGGCGTGTCGCTGCGCAGTGCCGACACGCGCGATGCGCTTGCGCCGCAGGACGGGCTCTACACGCTGGCGATCCGCAGCGGGGGCGAGGAAAGTCTTCATGTCATCGGCTCCATCGGCGCGATGCTGGTGGCGCCGGAAGATCCCGCCGCCGTGCTGGCCGCGCTGACCGATCCGCGCACCCGCATCGTGACGCTGACCATCACCGAGAAAGCCTATCTGCGGGCCGCCGGCGGCGGGCTCGACGCAGCCCACCCTGACATCGCCCACGATCTGGCGAACCCGCATCTGCCGAAGACCGCGCACGGTTTTCTGGCCGAGGCGCTTGCACGCCGTGGCGCGGCCGGCTTGCAGCCCTTCACCGTGCTCTGCTGCGACAACCTGCCTGCCAACGGGGCGACCTTACACAGGCTGCTGGTGGAATTCGCCGCGCTGCGCGATGCCAGCCTCGGTGAGAAGGGCGCTACCAGGCTTGCCGGCCATATCGCCGACGAGGTCGCGTTTCCCTCGAGCATGGTCGATCGCATCGTGCCGGCCACGACCGATGCCGACCGGGCGCGGATCGCTCTCGAGCTCGGCGTCGACGACGCCTGGCCGGTCATGACCGAGCCGTTCCGCCAGTGGGTGGTCGAGGACAATTTTCCGGCAGGCCGCCCGGCCTGGGAAAAGTTCGGCGTCACCATGGTCGGGGATGTCAGGCCCTTCGAGGACATGAAGCTGAGACTGCTCAACGGTGCGCATTCGGCCATTGCCTATCTCGGCCTGCTCAGCGGACACGCCACCGTCGACCGCGCCTTCGCCGATCCGGCGATCAGGCGCTTTGTCGATGCGCTGTGGGCCGAGGCAATCCCGACGCTGCCCACCGATGCCGGGCTGGACACCGCGAGCTATACGGCAGAGCTTGCCCAGCGTTTCTCCAACACAGCACTTGCCCACCGCACCGCGCAGATCGCCAATGACGGCAGCCAGAAACTGCCGCAGCGCATCATGGCCTCCGCGATCGAGCGCCTCCATTCAGGCGCCGCGCCCGGACATCTCATGCTGGCGGTTGCCGCCTGGATCGCCGCCTGCGAAGCGCGCGGCAAATCCCTGCCCGACGGCCATTTTACCGACCCGCTCGACATGCCGATGACGGCGATCATTGACCGGAATCTGCCCGCTGCCGAAACCGTCGCGGCAGTGTTCGATCTCGCCGGCTTCGCGACCGGGGCGCCTGAACGGCCAGGATTGATGGACCTTGCGGCCGTCCATCTCGAGCAGTTGCGCCGTGGCGGACCGGCTCAGGCCTTCGCGGCATTGGGCATTTAAAAACAAAAAAGCGAGGCAAGGCCCCGCTTTTCAGTCGACTACTGGTGCCAGCCTCAAGCCGGCAGGATGGCGCCTTCCAGCGTGGTGAGCTGGCTGAGGAATTGTTCGGCCTTCGTGCGCGACCGATCGTCCTTGGCGTCGGCGGCGTCTTCCCTGGCTTCCTGGATGCGGCGCGCGAGATCGGCGCGGTCGACATCCTTCACCGCGACAGCCGATTCCGCCAGCAGCGTGCAGCCGGCCGGAACGATGTCGGCGAAACCGCCGAAGACGACGTAACGCTCTTCACCGCCCGATGCGGCCTTCACCGTGACGACGCCCGGCTTGATCGTGGTCATGACCGGTGCGTGATGCGCCATGACAGTCATCTCGCCTTCCGCACCCGGAATGACGACTGCCTCGACCTCTGCGGAAACCAGCAGGCGCTCCGGCGAGACCAGTTCGAACTTGAAAGCTTCTGCCATGTCGATTTAGCGAGTAGGGAATAGTGAGTAGGGAAGTAGGGGAAAGGGCAATTGCGCCCGGTCACCTGCCTGCCATTCACTACCGACTACTGACTACTCCCTATTCCCTTGATTAAGCCGCTTCAGCCGCGAGACGCTGTGCCTTCTCGACCGCTTCCTCGATGCCGCCGACCATGTAGAAGGCGGCTTCCGGCAGGTGGTCGTAGTCGCCGTTGCAGAGGCCCTTGAAGCCCTTGATGGTGTCGGCGAGGTCGACCAGCTTGCCCGGCGCGCCGGTGAACACTTCGGCGACGAAGAAGGGCTGCGACAGGAAGCGCTCGATCTTGCGGGCGCGAGCCACCGTCTGCTTGTCCTCTTCCGACAACTCGTCCATGCCCAGGATGGCGATGATGTCCTGCAGCGACTTGTAGCGCTGGAGGATCGACTGCACCTGGCGCGCGACGGCATAATGCTCTTCGCCGACCACCAGCGGGTCGAGCATGCGCGAGGTCGAGTCCAGCGGATCGACGGCCGGATAGATGCCCTTTTCGGCGATCGAGCGGTTGAGCGTCGTCGTCGCGTCAAGGTGGGCGAACGAGGTCGCCGGCGCCGGGTCGGTCAAGTCGTCGGCCGGCACGTAGATGGCCTGCACCGAGGTGATCGAGCCCTTGGTGGTGGTGGTGATGCGTTCCTGCAGGGCGCCCATGTCGGTGGCGAGCGTGGGCTGGTAGCCCACGGCCGACGGGATACGGCCAAGCAGCGCCGACACTTCCGAACCGGCCTGCGTGAAGCGGAAGATGTTATCGACGAAGAACAGCACGTCCTGGCCCTGATCGCGGAAATATTCGGCGACCGTCAGGCCGGTCAGGCCGACGCGGGCACGCGCGCCCGGCGGTTCGTTCATCTGGCCATAGACCAGCGCCGCCTTGGAGCCTTCGCCGCCGCCCTTCTTGTTGACGCCGGATTCGATGAACTCGTGATAGAGGTCGTTGCCCTCGCGAGTGCGCTCGCCGACGCCGGCGAACACCGAATAGCCGCCGTGCGCCTTGGCGATGTTGTTGATCAGTTCCTGGATCAGCACCGTCTTGCCGACGCCGGCGCCGCCGAACAGGCCGATCTTGCCGCCCTTGGCGTAAGGTGCGAGCAGGTCGAGCACCTTGATACCGGTGATCAGGATCTGTGCTTCCGTCGACTGTTCGATATAGGCCGGGGCCGGCTGGTGGATCGAGCGCAACTCGACCGCGTCGACCGGGCCTGCTTCGTCGACCGGCTCGCCGATGACGTTGATGATGCGGCCGAGCATGCCCGGACCGACCGGCACGGCGATCGGGCCGCCGGTGTCGCGCACTTCCTGGCCGCGCACCAGGCCTTCGGTGGAATCCATGGCGATGCAGCGCACGGTGTTTTCACCCAGATGCTGGGCAACTTCGAGAACCAGGCGGTTGCCGACATTGGTGGTCTCGAGCGCATTCAGGATCGGCGGCAGGTGATCGCCGAACTGCACGTCGACCACGGCGCCGATGACCTGCCGGACCTTGCCGACGATGCCGGTGGCTTTGCTGGCCACGGCCGGGGTTTTTACCGCGGCGGCCCTGGTCGGCGCTGCCGCTTTCTTGGCCGGAGCCGCCTTAGCTGCTGCGGCCGGAGCCTTTGCCGGTGCCGCCTTGGCCGGGGCTGCTGCCTTGGGAGCCGCCGTTTTGGGGGTCGCTGCTTTCGCCATCGTCTTTACCCTTTTCGTCCTTTGTTTCTCGCGCGGTCGGATCGAGGTCGTTGACCCCGGGAAACCGTGCCTAGAGCGCCTCGGCGCCCGAAATGATTTCGATCAGTTCCTTGGTGATCTGCGCCTGGCGCTGGCGGTTGTAGGTGATCGACAGCTTGTTGATCATCTCGCCGGCGTTGCGCGTGGCGTTGTCCATCGCGCTCATCTTGGCGCCCATTTCGCCAGCCGCGTTTTCGAGCAGCGCGCGGAAAATCTGCACCGCGATGTTGCGCGGAATGAGCTCGGACAGGATTTCACCCGGCTCGGGTTCGTATTCGTAGACGGCGCTGGCGCCGTCAGCAGCCTCGGCCGGAGCTGACGAAGCAGCGGCCGGAATGATCTGCTGCGCGGTCGGAACCTGGCTGATCACCGACTTGAACTGCGAATAGAACAGCGTGCAGATGTCGAAGCCGCCCTCGTTGAACAGGTGGATGACCTTGCGGGCGATCGTGTCGGCATTGACGAAGCCGAGCGTCTTGACCTCGCGCAGGTCGATCCGGTCGAGGATCATCGAGGCATAGTCGCGGCGCAGGATATCGAAACCCTTCTTGCCGACGCAGATGATCTTGACCTGCTTGCCGTCGGCGAGGAGCCTGCGGATGTGGTCACGGGCAAGACGGGCGATCTGCGAATTGAAGCCGCCGCACAGGCCGCGCTCGGCCGTGCAGACAACGAGCAGGTGCACGTCGTCCTTGCCGGTGCCGGTCATCAGCGCCGGGGCATCGCCGCCGCCGCCGATCGCCTGGGTGATGTTGGCCAGCACGGAACCCATGCGCTCCGAATAGGGGCGCGCCGCTTCCGCGGCCTCCTGTGCACGGCGCAGCTTCGCCGCGGCGACCATCTGCATCGCTTTGGTGATCTTCTGCGTCGCCTTGACCGAGGCGATACGGTTACGAAGGTCTTTTAATGAAGGCATGCTTCAAACCTGATCCCGTCTTGTCTCATCCGGACTGGCGCTTCGCTCAGGCGAAGGTCTTGGCGAAAGCGTCGATCTCGGCCTTCAGCTTGCCGCGCAGATCGTCCGACAGCGCCTTTTCCTTGCGGATGGCGTCGAGGACGTCCTTGCCGGCCGAACGCATGTGGCTGAGCAGGCCATGCTCGAACTTGCCGACCTGGTTGACCGGCAGCTTGTCAAGATAGCCGTTGACGCCGGCGAAGATCACCGCGACCTGCTCTTCCGTCTTCAGCGGCGAGAACTGCGGCTGCTTCAGGAGCTCGGTCAGGCGCGAACCGCGGTTGAGCAGGCGCTGCGTGGCGGCATCGAGATCCGAGCCGAACTGCGCGAAGGCCGCCATTTCGCGGTACTGCGCGAGCTCGCCCTTGATCGAGCCGGCAACCTGCTTCATCGCCTTGATCTGCGCCGAGGAGCCGACGCGCGACACCGACAGGCCAACATTGACGGCCGGACGGATGCCCTGGAAGAACAGGTTGGTTTCGAGGAAGATCTGGCCGTCGGTGATCGAGATCACGTTGGTCGGGATATAGGCCGACACGTCGTTGGCTTGGGTTTCGATGACCGGCAACGCCGTCAGCGAACCGTTGCCCATGTCGTCATTGAGCTTGGCGGCGCGCTCGAGCAGGCGCGAGTGCAGGTAGAAGACGTCGCCCGGATAGGCTTCGCGGCCCGGCGGGCGGCGCAACAGCAGCGACATCTGGCGATAGGCGACGGCCTGCTTCGACAGATCGTCGTAGCTGATCAGCGCATGCATGCCGTTGTCGCGGAAATACTCGCCCATGGTGCAGCCGGCGAACGGCGCCAGGAACTGCATCGGCGCCGGATCGGAAGCGGTGGCGGCGACGATGATCGAATATTCGAGCGCGCCGCGCTCTTCCAGCACCTTGACGAACTGCGCCACGGTCGAGCGCTTCTGGCCGACGGCGACATAAACGCAGTAGAGCTTTTCCTTCTCGGGGCCGTTGTCGTGCACCGACTTCTGGTTGAGCATCGTGTCGAGGATGATGGCGGTCTTGCCGGTCTGGCGATCGCCGATGACCAGCTCGCGCTGGCCGCGGCCGACCGGGATCAGCGCGTCGATGGCCTTGAGGCCCGTCGACATCGGCTCATGCACCGACTTGCGCGGAATGATGCCGGGCGCCTTGACGTCGACGCGCTTGCGTTCGGTCGCCTTGATCGGGCCCTTGCCGTCGATCGGGTTGCCGAGCGCGTCGACGACGCGGCCGAGCAGGCCCGGACCGACCGGAACGTCGACGATCGCGCCGGTGCGCTTGACGGTGTCGCCTTCCTTGATGTCGCGGTCGGCGCCGAAGATGACGACGCCGACATTGTCGGCTTCGAGATTGAGCGCCATGCCGCGGATGCCGCCGGGGAATTCGACCATCTCGCCGGCCTGGACATTGTCGAGGCCGTAGACGCGGGCGATACCGTCACCGACGGACAGCACCTGTCCGACTTCGGAGACCTCGGCCTCCTTGCCGAAATTCTTGATCTGGTCTTTCAGAATTGCGGAAATTTCCGCGGCGCGGATGTCCATCAGCCGACCTCTTTCAGTGCAAGCTTGAGCGAATTGAGTTTGGTTTTGAGCGACGTATCGATCTGGCGCGAGCCCATCCTGACCACCAGACCGCCGAGCAGCGACGGATCGACGGTGACGGAGATGGAAACGTCCTTGCCGGCAACGCTCTTCAGCGCCGCCTTGAGTTCAGTCTGCTGGGCAGCGCTCAATTGGTGAGCCGATGTTACCTCGGCGGTCGTCTCGCCACGATGTTCGGCGGCGATCTGGCGGAATGCCCTGATCATGCCGGGCACGGCGAACAGCCGGCGGTTCTTGGCGACGACGCGCAGGAAATTGCCGGTCAGGCCGGTGATCCCGGCCTTGTCGGCGATCGCCGCGATGGCCTTGGCCTGGTCCTCGCTGGAGAACACCGGGCTGTTGATCAGCCGGGTCAAGTCGGCGCTGCCCGCGAGCATCGCCTCGAAACTGTTGAGGTCGGCTTCGACCTTGGCGACGGAATTCGCCTGCGATGCCAGTTCGAACAGCGAACCCGCATAGCGTTCTGCGACACCTGAGATTGGCGATGACGATTGGGCCACGGACCGTCTTTTCTCTTGTCTGACAGGCCGCAGATTGTTGGCGCGAGCGAAAACTCTGGCTAAATCTTTGACCTTACTGCATTTTTTCAAGCACGGAGGCGCGGCTTCCGCTATCCCCGGCCGAAAGTCGATTGCCGTCTAGCACAGGCCTTTTAAGACCGCAATGCGTCGTTCCGCATGGTTTTCAGGCACTATTGTCGCATCCGGGGACGAAGTCCCTGGATTGCCTGCGGATTCAGGGCAGGAAGCCGAAGGCAAAGGCAAGCGGCAACGCCGCCAGCGCCAGTTCCACGACGATGGAAACCCAGTTGAAGGGCGTGTTGGCGCCATCCGACATCATCGACAGCAACCGGCCGAAGGCGGTGAACAGCCAGGAGAAGCCGAGCGCCATGTAGATCAGCGGCTGCGCCAGCAGGATGCAGCACAGGCCGACGCCGAGATAGAAGCCCGACATGCGGCCGCGCCCTTCGGCGATCGCCGCCGCCTTCTCCGGCTTGACCTGCAAGCGCAGAATGCGGAAGGCAAGCCCCGGCGCCAGGAAAAGCACCAGGCCGAGCAGCACCGTGACGACGGCGCTCGACCAGGCCAGCCATTCGCCCTGGCTCACCGGCCAGGGAAACGCAAAATCCATAATGTCCCCTCGTAAATGCCGCTCTGAAATCGCGGGCATTCTAGCGGAGGAAAAGCCGCGCGCCAGATGGCGGCCGGCACTTTAGGCCAAACCCATCAGGAGAGCGCGAAGGCGACCGCCGCCTCGGCATGGATGCGCGTCGTGTCGAAGACCGGAATGTCGAAATCCTGCTGGCCGATCAACATCGTGATTTCGGTGCAGCCCATGATCACGCTGTCGGCATTTTCATCGCGCCGCAGGCGGTTGATCTCGGCGATATAGGCGGTTTTCGATGGCTCGGTGACGATGCCCTGGCAGAGCTCGTCATAGATGATGCGATGGACCATGTCGCGTCCTGCCTGGTCCGGCACGATCGGCTGCAATCCATATGTGTCGGCAAGCCGGCGCTTGTAGAAATCCTGCTCCATGGTGAACCGTGTTGCCAGCAGCGCCGGGCGCCGCATGCCGGCCGCCTTGACAGCGGCTGCGGTGGCGTCGGCGATGTGGGTCAGCGGGACCGACACCGAGGCCTGCACCTGGTCGGCGAGCTTGTGCATGGTGTTGGTACACAAAAGCAGGCCTTCCGCGCCAGCTGACTCGAGCTTGCGCGCGGCATCGACCAGAAGCGCGCCGGCGCCGGCCCAATCACCATTGTGCTGGCGCTCGGCGATCTCGGCGAAGTCGAAGGACCACAACAGCAATTTCGCCGAATGCAGCCCGCCCATGCGCTCGCGCACGAGATCGTTGAGCAGGCGATAATAGATCGCCGTCGATTCCCAGCTCATGCCGCCCAGAAGGCCAAGCGTTTTCATAGGAGGCTGTTCCCTTTCCTATTCTTACTATCTTATACTGAAATTTAACCCGCATTGAATTGTAGAGACACGATGATGAGAACGATGCGACTTCGAGAGGCGAAGACAAAATTCTCGGAAGTGATCGATGCTGCCGAGAATGGCCAACCCACCGTCATCATAAAAAATGGAAAACCAGCGGCCGCCATCGTGCCAATCAACGATGCACGAAAGCTCTATCCAGAACCTGATCAGGCGAAGCAGCGAAGCCTCGCCGAATTTCTACTTGCAGGCACCAATGCCCCCCGGGCAGAGTGAACCCATGAGTGAGTTTCTGAACTTATTCAGCGCGAATACAGGCACCGCAATCTCCGCACTTGCAACAGTTATATCTGCCGCCGCTACGGTCTTTATTGCACTTCTCACGGCCTTTCTATGGTTCGAGAATCGACGCCTTAGGAAGGCCGGCAACGCGCCGGAGCTCGTAGCTTATCTCTCACCGCATTCAGATGGGAGCGGTGCAATTAATTTTGTGCTGGCCAATGTAGGAAAGGGACCAGCGTTCGATGTAACGTTCGAGCTTTTATACGATGAGCTCGATTTCAAAAATCATGACGTGATGCTGGTGAACGACAAAGATCGCATGCCGATGTCCGTCATACCTCAAGACGAAAGGATATATTCCCTCTTTGGCATCAGCTTTCAGCTATATGGCCAGATGGACGGAACAGACATTGGCCCTCTAAAACCATTCCAAGTGTGCTTAGACTACTTTGATGTTCTGGGGAAGAAATCGTCTAGGAAGCGAGCGATCGACATAAAACAATTTGCCGGGATTCGGGGAGTTCTGGCCAAATCAGCCGAGCGAAAAATTGCCGATTCAATGGAAAAAATAGAACATCATCTTAGCACCGTCGCCAGACAGTCCGTTAAGTTTTCCGCATTTGTGGACATTACCGAATTTGACGATCGATATGTAAAAAAGGCCAAGGGCGGCGAATAGTCTCTCTTACAAAAAGCTCTGCGGATCGATGTCGACCTGCACCCGGACCGAGCCGCGCTGCTTCGGCCCGTTGGCGAGCATGGTCCGGATAAACCCTTGCATGTCGGCGCGGCGCTCGCCCTGGATCAGCAGGCGGAAACGGTGACGGCCGCCGAGCAGCGACAGCGGCGCTTCGGCCGGCCCGAGCACGAACAGGTCGGATGCCTCGGGCGCGGCACGGCGCAGGGCGCGGGCATGGCCCTCGGCTTCCGCCCGCGTCACCGCGCTGACGATGACGCCGGCGAGCCGGCCGAAGGGTGGCAGAGCCGCCCGCTCGCGCTCGGAAATCTCGCGCTCGTAGAACGCATCGGCATCGCCGGAGACGATCGCCCGCATCACCGGATGGTCGGGCTGGAAGGTCTGCAGCAGGCCGAGACTCTTCTTGCCGGTGCGCCCGGCGCGGCCGGTCACCTGGCTGAGCAGCTGGAAGGTGCGTTCGGCGGCGCGCGGATCGCCATTGGCAAGGCCGAGATCGGCATCGACGACACCAACCAAGGTCATGTTCGGGAAATTGTGGCCCTTGGCGACGAGTTGCGTGCCGATGACGATATCGGCCTCGCCATTGGCGATGGCTTCCAGCTCCAGCCGCAGCCGCCGCACGCCGCCCATCAGATCCGACGACAAAACGATTGTGCGCGCATCCGGGAAATAGGTGACGACTTCCTCCGCGATGCGCTCGACGCCCGGCCCGCAGGCGACCAGATGATCGAGCGTGCCGCATTCCGGACAGGCTTCCGGACGGCGCTCATTGTGCCCGCAATGGTGGCAGACGAGCTGGCCGCGAAAGCGGTGCTCGACCAGCCAGGCCGAGCAGACCGGGCAACCGAAGCGGTGACCGCAGACGCGGCACAGCGTCAGCGGCGCATAGCCGCGCCGGTTGAGGAACAAAAGCGATTGTTCCTTCCTCTCCAGCGTCCGTCGCATGTGGTCGAGCAGCACCGGCGACAGGAAGCCGCCGCGCGCCGGCGGCGCGCGGCGCATGTCGATCGCTTTCAGATCGGGAAGTGCCGCCTCGGCGAAGCGGGCGGACAGCACCGCCCTGGCGTAGCGGCCCTGGCTGGCATTGACGCGACTCTCGACCGATGGCGTCGCCGATGCCAGCACCACGGGGAAGCCACCTATATGGCCGCGCACGACAGCCATGTCGCGGGCATTGTAGAAGACGCGGTCTTCCTGCTTGTAGGCGGGGTCGTGCTCCTCGTCGACGACGATCAGGCCAAGCTCCTTGAACGGCAGGAACAGCGCCGAGCGCGCGCCGGCCACAACCCGCACGCCGCCTTCCGCCACCTGCCGCCAGACCCGCTCGCGCATCCTCGGCGGCAGGTCGGAGTGCCATTCGGCGGGCTTGGCGCCAAAGCGCTGCTGGAAGCGTTCGAGGAAAGCATGGGTCAACGCGATTTCGGGCAGCAGGATCAGCACCTGCTTGCCCCGGTCCAGTGCCGCCGCCACCGCCTCGAAATAAACCTCCGTCTTGCCCGAACCGGTGACGCCGTCGAGCAGTGCGACGTTGAAGCCGCCGCCCGCGACATTGGCGCGCAGCAGCCGTGCGGCTTCGTTCTGGTCGGGCATCAATTCCGGCGCGGCGTAGGCTGGATCAGGCTCCGCCACCACGGGCCGCGGCGGGATCATCACCGTTTCGAACACGCCTTGCGCCTTCAGCCCCTCGATTACCGTCGACGACACGCCAGCCGCATGGGCAAGGCCGGATCGCGTCCAGGCCAGTCCGCCTTCGGCCGTCTCCAGCACGCGGGCCCGCGCATCCGTCATCCGGTCCGGAACGGCCGCGGTTCGCTGCAATCCCTCGATCCACGGTTCCGGATCGAAGGCCTCCGGCGCCCTCAGCAGCATGCGCGCCACCATGCCCGGCGCCGACAGCGTATACTGCGCCACCCAGTCGACGAAACGGCGCATCGCCCGATCGATCGGCGGACAGTCGAAGACCTGTTCGATCGGGCGCAGCTTTTTCGCGTCGACCGTCTCGACCGCGCCGTCCCACACGATGCCGGCGACCTGGCGGGGGCCGAGCGGCACGCGCACGATCGAGCCCGGCACCACCCGCATGCCGGCGGGCACGGCATAGGTGTAGGGGCGTTCGGCCGGCATCGGCACCAGCACCGGTGCGGCTGCGACAAAGGGCGAATCTTCGATCATGAGGCGTGACCTTGCCCCGACTTTGCTCTAGATCAAAGGGCAACGCTGAACGTGCCTTCCCAAGCACGAGGAAATCGTCAGGAGACCGCCATGAAATTTTTTGCCGACACCGCCGACATCAAGGAAATCCGCGAACTGATTGATCTGGGGCTGCTCGACGGCGTCACCACCAATCCTTCTCTGATTCTCAAATCGGGCGGCAAGATCTCCGAGGTCACCAAGCAAATCTGCGACATCGTCGAAGGCCCGGTCTCCGCGGAGGTCGTGGCGACCGAATACAAGCAGATGATGGCGGAGGCCGAGGTGCTGGCCAAGATCGCGCCGAATGTCGCCATCAAGGTGCCGTTGACGCTGGACGGACTGAAGGCCTGCAAGACGATCCGCACCCAGATGAACCGCATGGTCAATGTCACGCTGTGCTTCTCGGCCAACCAGGCGCTGCTCGCCGCCAAGGCAGGCGCCTCCTTCATCTCGCCCTTCGTCGGCCGCATCGACGATACCGGCTCGGACGGCATGGAAGTGATCCAGGAGATCCGTCAGATCTACGACAATTACGATTTCCAGACCGAGATCCTGACGGCTTCCGTGCGCACCGTGAACCACGTCAAGCAGGCGGCGCTCATCGGCGCCGATATCGTCACCGCGCCGCCCGCGACACTGAAGGCGCTGGTCAATCACCCGCTGACTGACAAGGGTCTTGCCGCCTTCCTCGCCGACTGGGCCAAGACCGGCCAGAAAATCGGCTGAGCGAGCTTATATCCGACACGAAAAAAGGCCGGGCAACCGGCCTTTTTCATGCGCTGCGGATCAAGAGGCCCGGTCAATCCGTGCCGTCATCCTCAACTGCGGTTACCGGCGGGCGCCGGCCCATGATGATCTCGCGCTTGCCGACATGGTTTGGTGCACCGACCAAACCCTCCTTCTCCATGCGCTCGACCAGGGACGCGGCGCGGTTGTAGCCGATGCCGAGGCGGCGCTGAATGTAGGACGTCGAACACTTCTTGTCGCGCAACACCACCTTGACCGCCTCGTCATAGCTGGTATCGCCGTCCTCCGACGCAACGGCGCCCTTGTCGAAGACCGCGCCCTCATCGCCTTCGTCTTCCTCTTCATCCTCGTCGGCCGTCACGGTTTCCAGGTATTCGGGGCGACCCTGCGCCTTCAGATGCGCCACGACATGCTCGACCTCCACGTCGGAGACGAAGGGGCCGTGCACGCGGGCGATGCGCCCGCCGCCCATCATATGCAGCATGTCGCCCTGACCCAGCAGCTGCTCGGCGCCCTGCTCGCCAAGGATGGTGCGGCTGTCGATCTTGGAAGTGACCTGGAAGGAAATCCGCGTCGGAAAATTGGCCTTGATCGTGCCCGTGATGACATCGACCGAGGGGCGCTGCGTCGCCATGATCAGGTGAATGCCGGCCGCGCGCGCCATCTGCGCCAGGCGCTGGATGGCGCCTTCGATCTCCTTGCCGGCGACCATCATCAGGTCGGCCATCTCGTCGACGATGACGACGATGTAAGGCATTGGCGCGAGGTCGATTTCCTGCTGCTCGAAGAGCGGCTCGCCGGTGCCTTTTTCGAAGCCCGCCTGCACGGTCATGACGACCGTCTCGCCGCTTTCGCGGGCTTGGGCGGCGCGTTGATTGTAGCCGTCGATATTGCGCACGCCGAGCCTCGCCATCTTGCGATAGCGGTCCTCCATCTCGCGCACCGCCCATTTGAGCGCGGTAACGGCCTTTTTTGGATCGGTGACGACCGGGGTCAGAAGATGCGGGATGCCGTCATAGACGGAGAGTTCGAGCATCTTGGGATCGACCATGATCAGCCGGCATTCCTCCGGCTTCAGCCGGTAGAGCAGCGACAGGATCATCGTGTTGATGGCAACCGACTTGCCGGAACCGGTGGTGCCGGCAACGAGCAAGTGGGGCATCTTTGCCAGTTCGGCGATGACAGGCTCACCGCCGATCGTCTTGCCGAGGCAGAGCGCCAGCTTGCAGCCGGTCTTGCGGAAGCCCTCCGATTCGATCAGCTCGCGGAAATAGACGGTTTCGCGCGCCTCGTTCGGAAGCTCGATGCCGATGACGTTGCGGCCCGGCACGACGGCGACGCGCGCCGAGATCGCCGACATGGAGCGGGCGATGTCGTCGGCGAGACCGATGACGCGGGAGGATTTGACGCCCGGCGCCGGCTCGAATTCATAGAGAGTGACGACCGGACCGGGGCGAACATGGATGATCTCGCCGCGCACGCCGAAATCCTCGAGCACGCTTTCCAGAAGATCGGCATTCTGCTCGAGCCGCTCCTGCGACATGTAGAAGCCTTGTCCCTCCGGCGGCTGCTGCAACAATTCTTCTGAGGGGAGTTCGTACGTCTCGCCCGTCGCGGTCGGCACGATCCTGCCGACCAGTGGCGCTCGCGACGATGCGCGCGCAGCCGGAGCCGGTACGGCTTGCTCCAAACTTTGCGTGACCAGTGCCGGAACGGCATTGCTTGCGACGGCGGGAATTGCGGCCGGAGCCCGGGCTTGCTGCGGCACGCGGTTCGCCGCCGGCTGAACCGCGGCCTGGTTGGAGTTGGCCGGACGGACATCCGGCACGGCGGACGGAGCTGGCGACCCGGGAAGGCATTCGATGACACGGAACAACGCGGTCGGATCGGCCGTTGGCGCGGGGCGGTTGTCGATCCGCTCGGTGACCACAGGCGCGGTCATGCGTGCAACCGAAACGGCCCGAGGCGCGGGTGACGGGCCTTCGACCAAATAGGGCGCCATGATCTCGAAAAAGACGTGATCCGACAGATAGGGCCAGCGCACATTTTCGCGCCCCGTCGTCTTGACCGGGGCTGTCGCTGCTTGGGCGGACGCTGCCGGTGCGGATGCCCGCGCCGCCGCAGTCATCCTGTGGCCCGCAGGCGTAGCGGCGGCCCGCGCCTTTTCGCCGGCATGCCCTGACGGAACCGGCGCCGGGGCCGGTTGCACCACGGCTCTGTTGCCGACGGGCGGCCTGGCGGCGCCCGAAGAAAGGTTTCGGCTTGGTATTGGCACCGATGAAGACGTCCCAGCCGCGGTGGATTGGCCAGGTGCCTGCGGTACTGGTGATTCGCTTTGCTCGACGGCAATCGCCTCGTCCCGCGGACGGCGCGTGCTGGCTTCATAGTCCGGCGTGCGCGTAAACCGCACATTGGGCGCCAGGAAGAAATAGTCTTGCCAGGCAGGGCTTTCGTTGCCGCCGAGATCGACAGGGGATGGGGAAGGGCCGGCTCCTGCTGCTCTCGCCCGCTGGCTGTCCGCCTTGTTGTCCACACCCGTGAAACGCTTCACCCCAGGGTCATCGGGCGACGCTGCCTTCAATGAACTGACCCGAGGAAAACGCTTGGATTCCATGCTCAAGACTCACGCTGAAATGTCTGCTGAGCAATAGAGAGCGAGTGGTTAACAGTTGCTTCCCGTCGGCCCCCCAAGAGCGGCGAAGCGTGACTTTCACAGCGGTGTCGGACGATCGGACCCGTGCGGCCGATCGTCATCCCACGATCGTCAACACACCCGCGTGCTTCGGCTAAAGGCGAACGGAGAACCGGCTCCGGAGTCGTGGCAAAGGCGGCCTTCAGGCACCAGATTGTTATGCCACCATGAAACGGAGAGCGGCGCTAACCGGCCGTCTTGCCGTGCCGTGCGAGATCCTGGGCGATGGACAGTTGCAGCGCGTTGGCAAGCTCGCGCGCGGCGCGGTTCTCGGCATCGATCTGTGCCCGGTACGCGGCGAATTCCTGGCGCGGCCTGTCGAAGGACGAAGTGATCGCCCGCTTGCCGGTCGCGATCACCGCCCCGGTTTTGGCATCGGTCAGCCTGTAGCCGGCGGTCAGCGTCACCGAACCGGCGGTCGGCTCGTCCTGGTCGGTTCCGACCTGCACGAGCGCCGAGGATTCAACGGCTTCGGTCACGCCGAGGTCGAGCGAGTAGGCCGGCGATGCCGGTTCGCCGGCGCCGCGCCCAAATCCGAAGATCAAATTGTTGCGCACCTGCTGGCCGTAACGCGTCCTGACCGGTTTGATGGCGATCGACGCCAGTTCGGCATTGGCGCTCAAGCCGGTCGACAGCGGCGCGCTCGAGTAGAGCGGCCGCACCTGGCAGGCCGAAACGAGCGCAAGCGAGCCGACAAGGCCGGCAAGCGCGACACGGCGCAGCAAACGGCTCAGCTCTGTCTTCTCCCGATCAGGCAACGACATTGACGATCCTCTGCGGCACGATGATCACCTTGCGCGGAGCCTTGCCTTCGAGCGCCTTCTGCACGAAGTCGAGAGCGAGCACGGCTTTTTCGACCGCACCTTGGTCCGCGTCGCGGGCAATTGTCAAATCCCCGCGCTTCTTGCCGTTGACCTGGACCGGGTAGGTGACCTCATTGTCGACGACCAGCGCCGGGTCGAAGATCGGCCACGGCCGTTCGGCGACCAGATCGGCACCGCCGAGCGCCTCCCAGCATTCCTCGGCCAGATGCGGCATGATCGGCGCGATCAGGTGCACGAGCACCTCCACGGCCTCCCGGCAGGCGCCTTTGAGCGCGGCATCGGCCTTGCCTTCGGCCACCTCATTGAGCGGCGTGGTCAGCGCGTTGGCGAGTTCGTAGATGCGGGCGATGGCGCGGTTGAATGCGAGTTTCTCGATGTCCTCGCCGACCGCTTTCAGGATCTTGTGCGTGGCCTTGGAAACCGCCCCGGCTTCACCGCCACCGCCCGCTATGGGTGCGATGCCGGCCAGCGATTCGGCCGCGGTCGAGACCAGGCGCCAGATGCGCTGCATGAAGCGATGCGCGCCGGCGGCGCCATCGTCGGTCCATTCGACGTCGCGTTCGGGCGGCGAATCCGACAGCATGAACCAGCGCGCGGTGTCGGCGCCGTAGCCGTCGGTGATGTCTTCCGGGCTGACCGTGTTCTTCTTCGACTTCGACATCTTTTCCAGGGAGCCGATCTCCGCCGTCTCGCCCGTGGCGATTTCGACGGCGCGGCGCTTGCCGTCGACGTCCTCCAGCCGCACCTCGGTCGGCGCCAGCCAGCGCCCGTTCGATGCCGATCCCACGCGATAGGTCTCGTGCACCACCATGCCTTGCGTGAACAGGCCCTTGAACGGCTCGGCTAGGTCGAGATGGCCGGTCTCGCGCATGGCCCGGGTGAAGAAGCGCGAATAGAGCAGATGCAGGATCGCGTGCTCGATGCCGCCGATATACTGGTCGACGGCCAGCCACTCGTTCGCCGCCTTCGGGTCGGTCGGCTCGTTCGCCCAGGGCGCGGTGAAGCGGGCGAAATACCAGGACGAATCGACGAACGTGTCCATCGTGTCGGTTTCGCGCCGCGCATCCTTGCCGCATTGCGGGCATTTGACATGCCGCCAGGTCGGGTGGCGGTCCAGCGGGTTGCCTGGGCGGTCGAACTCGACATCGTCGGGCAGCTTCACCGGCAGGTCTGCCTTCGGCACCGGCACCACGCCGCAATCCTCGCAATGGATCATCGGGATCGGGCAGCCCCAGTAGCGCTGGCGCGAAATGCCCCAGTCGCGCAGGCGGAAGTTGACCTTGCGCTCGGCCATCGGCCGGTTGCCGATCGTCTTCTGCTCCAGCAGCTTCGCCACCTCGTCGAACGCCCGCTCTGGCTTCATGCCATCGAGGAAGCGCGAATTGATCATCACGCCGTCGTCGACATAGGCTTCGTCGATGACCTGGAAGGTCTTGGGATCAGCACCTTCCGGCATCACCACCGGGATCACCGGCAGGCCGTATTTGTTGGCGAAATCGAGGTCGCGCTGGTCGCCGGACGGGCAGCCGAAGATGGCGCCGGTGCCGTAGTCCATCAGCACGAAATTGGCGACATAGACCGGCAGCGTCCAGTTCTCGTCGAACGGATGCACGACGCGGATGCCGGTGTCGAAGCCCTTCTTCTCGGCCGTCTCCAGCGCCGCCACCGAAGTGCCCATATGGCGGACTTCGTCAATAAAGCTCGCCAGCGCCGGATTGGTCTCGGCGGCCTTCCGGGCCAGCGGATGGTCGGCGGCGACCGCCATGAAGGAGGCGCCGAAGATGGTGTCGGGCCTCGTCGTATAGACTTCCAGCTCTTGCTCGCCGGCGACGGGAGCCGCCAGCGGCCAGCGGATCAGCAGGCCTTCCGAACGGCCGATCCAATTGTGCTGCATCAGCTTGACCTTCTCGGGCCATTCGTCGAGGCGATCGAGCGAATCCAGGAGATCCTGCGCAAAGTCGGTTATCCTGAAGAACCATTGCGTCAGCTCGCGCTGTTCGACCAGCGCGCCCGAGCGCCAGCCGCGCCCGTCGATGACCTGCTCGTTGGCGAGCACCGTCATGTCCTCCGGATCCCAATTGACCTTCGAGGATTTGCGCGTCACCAGGCCCTTCTCGACAAAGTCGAGGAACAGCATCTGCTGGCGGTGGTAGTAGTCGACATCGCAAGTCGCGAATTCGCGCGCCCAGTCCAGCGACAGGCCCATGACCTTGAGCTGTTCGCGCATGGTGGCGATGTTCTGGTAGGTCCATTCCTTGGGATGGACCTTGTTCTGCATCGCCGCGTTCTCGGCCGGCATGCCGAAGGCGTCCCAGCCCATCGGATGCAGCACGTTGAAACCCTTGGCCCGCTTGTAGCGCGCCACCACATCGCCCATCGTATAGTTGCGCGTATGCCCGATATGGATGCGTCCCGATGGATAGGGGAACATCTCCAGCACGTAGTATTTCGGGCGCGGATCATCGTTGTGCGCCTCGAACAGCTTCCTGTCGGCCCAGGCCTTCTGCCATTTGGGCTCTGACGCGCGCGGATTGTATCGTTCGGTTGCCATGGGACGTTTTTCACTTAAAAAGCATGCGGACTGCGGGCGACAGCTCGGCAGTCCATTGGATGTGGTCCGGGTGTTCACCATGGTTTGGCAAACCCGTCAACCATATGGGTATCGCGTCTGGAAAAAACGCGGTCAAAACAGCGGGATTTGGACATGGGCGACGCCGTTCAGCAGGTTTTAGCGGTCAAGGCGAAGATCGCCGCCGCCGAGCGCGAAGCCCGGCGCGACGCTGGCGCGGTGACGCTGGTCGCCGTTTCCAAGACCTTTGACGCCGCCGACATCAGGCCCGTCATCGAGGCCGGCCAGCGCGTCTTCGGCGAGAACCGGGTGCAGGAAGCGCAGGGCAAGTGGCCGGCGCTGAAAGAGGCTTTCCCCGATGTCGAACTGCATCTGATCGGACCGCTGCAATCGAACAAAGCCAGGGAAGCCGTGGCGCTGTTCGACGTCATCGAGACGGTCGATCGTGAGAAGATTTCCGCCGAACTCGCCAAGGAGATCGCCCGGCAAGGCCGGGCACCGAAACTCTACGTCCAGGTCAACACCGGCTCCGAGCCGCAGAAGGCCGGCATCGAGCCGCGCGAGGCCGTGACCTTCGTCGCCCGCTGCCGCGATGTCCACGGCCTCGCCATCGAAGGCCTGATGTGCATTCCGCCGGCGGACGAGAACCCTGGCCCGCATTTCGCCCTGCTGCAAAAATTGGCGCGGGAGGCAGGCGTCGCCAAACTGTCGATGGGCATGTCCGGCGATTACGAGACGGCCATCGCCTTCGGCGCCACCAGTGTCAGGGTCGGTTCGGCGATCTTCGGCAGTCGATAAAGCCGTCCGCCCTGGGTTGGCCCTGTCGTCTGTGAGTTCTAAGCCCATGATACACAGACGGACTGAACACATCTTGCGAGTTAAGCGAGGAGTAGTCTTCTTGAGCTGGCAGCTGCGGGACGCAAGAAACAACCTCTCGAAGCTGGTAAGACAGTCGCGCGAAAAAGGGCCGCAAACCATTACGGTGCGAGGGCAGCCATCTGCCGTGGTGCTAGCGGGTTGAGGACTACGAACGGTGGGTTGGCGCAAAGCCCTCCCTTGCGCAATATCTTCTCTCCGGCCCCGTCTGGGATGACGAGTTTGTCGAGGAGGTCAATCGCCGCCCGAACACAATGATCCGAGCGGTCCATCTCTGACAAGTTTCTGTCACCGGCAAGATGGTCCAGTTCTACCGGCTGATTACGCCAGCGCTGGAAACGAAACGTACCGTTCCTATTTGATCTGTGTCATCACAAATCTTTGGAGCCTTCGCCATGCGTTACAACCAGCTTGGAAATACCGGCCTGTTCGTCTCCGAACTCTGCCTCGGCACCATGACCTTCGGTGCAGCCGGCCAGAATGCCCAATGGGGCCTGATCGCCAGTCTCGACCAGAAAGGCGTCAACGAGATCGTCGGCCGCTCGCTCGCCGCCGGGGTCAATTTCTTCGACACGGCCGATGTCTATTCCTTCGGCGAATCCGAGCGCCTGCTCGGCCAGTCGCTCAGGGATCTCGGCGTTGACAGGTCGAGCGTGGTCATCGCCACCAAGGTCCATGGTGCCATGGGCGAGGGCCCGAACCAGCGCGGCTCCTCGCGCGGCCACATCATGGATTCGGTCGATGCCAGCCTGGAACGGCTGCAGCTCGATCATATCGATCTCTATCAGCTGCACGGAACCGACGCGGTGACGCCAATCGACGAAACGTTGCGGGCACTGGACGATCTCGTTGCCAGCGGCAAGGTCCGCTATGTCGGCGTCTCCAACTGGCAGGCCTGGCGCATCGCCAAGGCGCTCGGCGTCGCCGACCGCAAGGGCTTTGCCCGTTTCGAGACCATCCAGTCCTATTACTCGATCGCCGGTCGCGATCTCGAGCGCGAGATCGTACCGCTGATCAACGATGAGAAGCTCGGCCTGATGGTCTGGTCGCCAATGGCCGGCGGCCTGCTGTCCGGCAAATACGGCCCTGGTGCGCCCGGCAATGGCGAGGGCCGCCGCACCTCCTTCAACTTCCCACCGGTCAACGAGGACCGCGCCTGGGCGGCGGTCGCGGTCATGCGCGAGATCGCCAAAAAGCATGACGTCAGCGTCGCTACCGTGGCACTCGGCTATGTCCTGGCCAAGCCCTTCGTGATGAGCGTGATCATCGGCGCCAGCCGCATGGATCAGCTCGAACAGAACCTTGCCGCCACGAACCTCAAACTTGATACCGATGATCTCGCCAGACTGGACGAGGTGAGCGCGCTGCCGGCCGAATATCCCGGCTGGATGCTGGAGCGGCAGGCCGCCGGCCGGCGTCCGGCGCCGTTCGTGCCGAAGGCCTGATCGCTTTTCGAGCCTGCTTCGAAGCCGCGTGCCTTAGGTACGCGGCTTCTCAGTTAGAGCAATTCCAAGAAAAGTGTGTGCGGTTTTCTGTCCAGAATTGCGTCAAAACAAAGAGTTAGAGCGGTTCGCCGTTTCCATGAAACGGTGAACTGCTCTAGAGGCGAACGGCCTCCGAGAGAAAATCGAGAAAAGCCCGCACCCGCGCAGGCAGATGCTTGCCCTGGCCGACATAGACGGCATGGGTGGCCTCCTCGTCGCCTGGGTTGAATTCCTCCAGCAACGGGACGAATGCCCCGGCGTCGATGTCCGGCTGGACATGCCAGCGCGCCAGCCGAGCGATTCCGCCTCCCGCCAGCGCGATCCGCCGCATCGCCTCGCCGTCGGTCAGCGTTGCGTTTCCGACAACCGGGACGATGACCGGCGCACCTGCCGCATCGACAAAAGGCCAGCCGTCTATATGCCGCGCAAAGCCGAAGGCCAGCATATTGTGACGCCCGAGATCGGCCAGCGTGCGCGGCGTCCCACGCGCTTCGACATAGGAGGGTGCCGCGACCAGCACCATCCGGCTCTGCCCCAGTTTGCGCGCTACCAGCCGTGACTCGCGCAAGGGCCCGGCGCGTATCGCCACATCGGCGCGCTCCTCCAGAAGGTCGATCACGCTGTCTGTCAGCACGGCGTCGACGGAAATCTCGGGATAACGCTCCAGAAACCGAGGCAGCAGCGACATCAGCCGGTGGTGGCCGAACGGCACGTAGCTGTTGACCCTCAACCGGCCGCGCGGCGCCGCCCCGGCGGCCGCCTCGCGCTCGGCCGCGTCCATGTCGGCGAGGATGCGCATGCCGCTGTCGTAGAAAGCAGTGCCTTCCGGCGTCAGTTGCAGCTTGCGCGTCGAGCGGGTGACCAGCCGCGCGCCGAGCCTAGCCTCCAGCCGCGCGATCAATTTGCTCACCGCGGACGGGGTCATGCGCAAGGCACGTGCCGCCGCCGAAAAGCTGCCCGCCTCGACGACGCGCACAAACACTTCGATCTCGCCGGAACGATTGATGTCGGATCTCGCCATCTGTGAATCTATTTCACAGAAAGTATGCCTGGAGCAAGTCTGGTTCACATCGCATGGCCACACGATCTTCCCGGTCGGGGCGCGGCCTGGACAGGGCGCCCGTCACCGCCGAAGTGGAAACATCATGCCTCTCGCTCTCTATGCTCTCGCCGCCGGCGCCTTCGGCATCGGCGTCACCGAATTCGTTATCATGGGCCTGCTCATCGACGTCAGCAAAGATCTCGGCGTCTCGATCTCGGCCGCCGGCCAACTGATTTCCGGCTATGCGCTGGGCGTCGTCATCGGAGCACCTCTGCTGACGATCGCCACCGGCAACTGGCCGCGCAAGACGGTGCTTCTGGCGCTGATGGCGATCTTCACCATTGGCAACCTGGCCTGTGCGCTGGCGCCTGATTATTGGACATTGATGGGCGCGCGCGTCATCACCGCCTTTGCCCATGGCACCTTCTTCGGCGTCGGCTCGGTGGTCGCCACCGGATTGGTCGCGCCCAACAAGAAGGCGTCGGCGATCGCGCTCATGTTCACCGGCCTGACCATCGCCAACATTCTCGGCGTTCCCTTCGGCACCTGGCTCGGCCAGGCTTTCGGCTGGCGCGCCACCTTCTGGGCGGTGACCGCGGTCGGTCTCGCGGCCTTTGCCGTCATCCTGGCACTGGTGCCGCGCAATCGGACAGCTCCCGAGAAGAGCGACCTGCGCGCCGATCTCGCCGTGCTGCGCCGTACGCCCGTCCTGCTCGGCTTCGCCACCACCGTTCTCGGCTATGCCGGCGTCTTCGCCGTCTTCACCTACATCGCCCCGTTGCTGACCGAGATCAGCGGCTTCAAGGAAGCGGCCGTTTCGCCGATCCTGCTCGTCTTCGGCGGCGGCCTCATCGCCGGCAATATCGCCGGCGGCAAGATCGCCGACCGCTGGGTGGTGTCGGCGGTGCTCGGCAGTCTTGTGGTGCTCGCCCTGGTTCTGGCGACCATGAGCTTTGCTATCCACAGCCAGGTGTTGGCCGTGATCTATGTCGGCCTGCTGGGCGCCACCGCCTTCGCCACCGTGGCGCCTTTGCAGATGTGGGTGCTGGAAAAGGCCCAAGGTGCTGGCCAGAGCCTCGCCTCGTCCTTCAACATCGCCGCCTTCAACCTCGGCAACGCGGCCGGCGCTTGGCTCGGCGGCGCGGTCATTGCCCAAGGTCTTGGCCTGGGTTCGCTCACCTGGGTCGCCGCGCTGCTGCCGGTCGCGGCACTCGCCGTGGCGGGACTGGCCCTGCGTCTCGACCGCGGCACCGCGCTCGGCGCGCCCGTCTGCGTTCGGTCGTGAAGCTCGCCGGCAAAGCCGGATCGATTCGACTTCTTTCAAAATCACAAGGAGTAAGAAAATGGACTATCGAAATCTTGGCGCATCGGGCCTGAAGGTGCCGGTGCTCTCGTTCGGAGCGGGAACCTTCGGCGGTTCCGGCCCGCTGTTCGGCGCATGGGGCAACAGCGACGCCAGGGAAGCGCGGCGGCTGGTCGACATTTGCCTCGAGGCCGGCGTCAATCTGTTCGACACCGCCGATGTCTATTCGAACGGCGCCTCGGAAGAGGTGCTCGGCGAGGCGATCAAGGGCCGGCGCGATGCCGTGCTGATCTCGACCAAGACCTCGCTGCCGATGGGCGACGGGCCGGCCGGCTATGGTTCCTCGCGTTCGCGGCTGATCAAGGCCGTCGACGCCGCGCTGAAGCGGCTCGGCACCGATTACATCGACCTGTTGCAACTGCACGCCTTCGATGCCGGCACGCCGATCGAGGAGGTGCTGTCGACGCTGGACGGCCTCGTGCGCGCCGGCAAATTGCGCTATGTCGGCGTCTCCAATTTCTCCGGCTGGCAGGTGATGAAGTCGCTCGGGCTGGCCGACAGGCACGGCTATCCGCGCTATATCGCGCATCAGGTCTACTATTCGCTGGTCGGCCGCGACTATGAATGGGAGTTGATGCCGCTCGGCCTCGATCAGGGCGTCGGCGCGCTGGTCTGGAGTCCGCTCGGCTGGGGCCGCCTGACCGGCAAGATCCGTCGCGGCCAGCCCGTGCCGGAAAAGAGCCGGCTGCACGACACCGCGAGCTTCGGACCGCCGGTCGAGGACGAGCATCTCTACCGGGTCATGGAGGCCCTCGATGCGGTGGCGCAGGAGACAGGCAGGACCGTGCCGCAGATCGCCATCAACTGGCTGTTGCAGCGCCCGACCGTGTCGTCCGTCATCATCGGCGCCCGCAACGAGGAGCAGTTGCGCCAGAACCTCGGCGCCGTCGGCTGGACGTTGACGCCGGAGCAGATCGGGAAGCTCGATGCGGCAAGCGAGGTCACCGCGCCCTACCCTTATTTTCCCTACCGCCGCCAGGAGGGCTTTGCCCGGCTGAGCCCGCCGGCGGTTTGAGCGTGTCCGACCGCTAGAGCCGAAGGTTAGCGGGGCAGCGCCCCCCTCTGTCCTGCCGGACATCTCCTCCACGAGGGGGATGTCACCTCGGCTTTCGCCAATTTCCAACGTAATAACGTAATAAAGGAATGGTGCCGTCATCGAAGCTGCCGATCTCCCCCCATGTGGGGGAGATGGCCGGCAGGACGGAGGGGGGCGCCGTAGAGCGCCGATGTCACGACCTCGAAGCAGCGGCCCCTAATGCAGCACGAATTCGCCGTCGACCTTGCGCCACTCGTTGGGCGCGATGAGCTTCTGGTGCGTGTAGCTGACCGAATGCAGCGGCCCCTCGAGCTTGGTCTTCCAGAACTCGATGAAGCGGATCAGCACCGGAAACTTCGGCGCGATGTCGTAGTCCTGCCATATGAAGCTCTGCAACAGATGCGGATGGTCTGGGAAATGATAAAGGATATTGGCCGTAGTCAGGCCATAGCCCCGCAGCATCAGGTCCATTTCAAGCTGGTCGCGCATTTTTGCTCCCCGGGTTGATTCTCCTTCCTCCCAACAATGGATTGTGCGCGCGGTTGCTTAACCGTCTATTGATTTTTTCTTGATCGAACCGGCTTTAGCACGCGAAAACATGAAGTTAGCAGCGGTCCGGTGCAAGTGCTGACAGCAGCCGCGGACCCATGTGCGGCATCCCGCCGCGCAAACCCAACGTCTAATGTTGCCGTCATCGCGGAACTGTTAATAATGCGCGCGAATTCGCGGCCGCGTCGCCGCGATCCCGCTGGCGGTTCAAGCCGGCGTTAGTTTCGGGAGGAAAAGCAGGAAATGTCCGAGGTTCATGTCCACCGCGTTCAGCCGGCCTGGAAGAAGAATGCGCTGATCGACAACGACACCTATCTCAAATGGTACGCCGACAGCGTGAAGAATCCGGACAGGTTCTGGAGCAAGCACGGCAAGCGCATCGACTGGTTCAAACCCTTCTCCAAGGTCAGGAACGCCTCCTTCGACGGCAAGGTCTCAATCAAATGGTTCGAGGACGGCCAGACCAATGTTTCCTACAACTGCATCGACCGCCACCTGAAGAAGCGCGGCGACCAGACCGCCATCATCTGGGAAGGCGACAACCCCTACGACGACCGCAAGATCACCTACAATGAGCTCTATGCGCATGTCTGCCGCTTCGCCAACGTGCTGAAGAAGCACGGCGTCAAGAAGGGCGACCGCGTCACCCTCTATATGCCCATGATCCCGGAAGCGGCCTATGCGATGCTCGCCTGCACGCGTATCGGCGCCATCCACTCGGTCGTCTTCGGCGGCTTTTCGCCCGACGCGCTCGCCGGCCGCATCGACGATTGCAAGTCGACCATCGTCATCACCGCTGACGAGGGCCTGCGCGGCGGCAAGCCGATCCCGTTGAAGGAGAACACCGACAAGGCGATCGAGATCGCGGCAAAAGCCGGTACCAGGGTCGAAAAGGTAGTGGTGGTCCGCCGCACCGGCGGCAAGATCGGCTGGGCGCCGGGCCGCGACGTCTGGTACCACGAAGAGGCCGCGACCGTTAAGGCTGAGTGCAAGCCGGAGAAGATGAAGGCGGAGGATCCGCTGTTCATCCTCTATACATCGGGTTCGACCGGCAAGCCGAAAGGCGTGCTGCACACCACGGCGGGTTATCTCGTCTACGTCTCGATGACGCACCAATATGTCTTCGACTATCATGATGGCGACATCTACTGGTGCACCGCCGATGTCGGCTGGGTCACCGGCCACAGCTACATCGTCTACGGGCCGCTCGCCAACGGCGCCACCACGCTGATGTTCGAGGGCGTGCCCAACTACCCCTCGCAGTCGCGCTTCTGGGAAGTCATCGACAAGCATCAGGTCAACATCTTCTACACCGCGCCGACGGCGCTGCGCGCCCTGATGGGCGCCGGCGACAATCATGTGAAAAAGGCGTCGCGCAAATCGCTGCGCGTGCTGGGGTCGGTCGGCGAACCGATCAATCCGGAGGCCTGGGAGTGGTATTTCAACGTCGTCGGCAACGCCAAGGTGCCGATCGTCGACACCTGGTGGCAGACCGAGACCGGCGGCATCATGATCACGCCGCTGCCGGGCGCCACCGACCTCAAGGCTGGCTCGGCCACGCGGCCCTTCTTCGGTGTCAAGCCGCAACTGGTCGACGGCGAGGGCAAGGTGCTTGAAGGAGCCGCCGACGGCAATCTATGCATCACCGAGTCATGGCCCGGCCAGATGCGCACCGTCTATGGCGATCACGACCGCTTCGTGCAGACCTATTTTTCGACCTACAAGGGCAAGTACTTCACCGGCGACGGCTGCCGCCGCGATGCCGACGGCTATTACTGGATCACCGGCCGGGTCGATGACGTCATCAACGTCTCCGGCCACCGCATGGGCACGGCCGAGGTCGAATCCGCATTGGTCAGCCACGACAAGGTTTCGGAAGCCGCCGTCGTCGGTTATCCCCACGACATCAAGGGCCAGGGCATCTACTGCTACGTCACGCTGATGGCCGGCGAGACGCCGAGCGAGGACTTGCGCAAGGAGCTCCTCGCCCATGTCCGCAAGGAGATCGGCGCCATTGCCACGCCCGACAAGATCCAGTTCGCACCCGGCCTGCCCAAGACCCGCTCGGGCAAGATCATGCGGCGCATCCTGCGCAAGATTGCCGAGGACGATTTCGGCGCCCTTGGCGATACCTCGACGCTCGCCGATCCGGCCGTCGTCGACGACCTCGTCGCCAACCGCCAGAACAAGAAAGGCTGACACCGGCCATGGCCGCGATAGGCAGCGTTGCCGAACTCTGGCGCTATCCGGCGAGTTCGCTCGCCGGCGAACGCCTGGAGACGATCGCGGTCGGCACCGAGAGCATCGAGGGCGACCGCATGTTCGGCCTGGTCGATGCCTCCGACAATGAGATCGCCCGTCCCGATCGCGAGCCGAAGTGGCACAAGGTGCCGCGCATCCGCACCCGGCTGACTGGCGACCGCAGGCTCGAGATCGCGATTCCCGGCGCAGATTGGCTGGCGGCGCCCGGCGCCGAAAGCGACCGTGCCGTTTCCGACTATCTAGGCTTTCCGGCCTCGATCCGTCCGTTCGGCCTGGAGAACGCCCCGCCGGCCTATGCCGGCCCGTTGACCGAGGCGCGCTACCGCAAGGCGCCGATCCATCTGTTGACCACCGCCTCCCTGGCGCGCCTGAAGGCGCTGCATCCGCAAGGCACTCCCGACCCGCGCCGCTTTCGTCCCAACATCGTCATCGACATGGCGTCGGTCGAAGGCACTTTCCCCGAAACCGAATGGATCGGCAGGAAGCTCGCCGTCGGCGACCTGCTGTTGACCATCTCCGAGCCGTGCCGCCGCTGCGGCTTCACCATCATCGCCCAGGACGGTTTCGACGACGATCCGGCGATCCTGCGCAATCTGGTGCGTCATAACGCGCACAATCTCGGCGTCTACTGCACCGTCGACCGCGCCGCCAGCGTCAAGGTCGGCGACGGGATGCGATTCGCCTGAATTACCGGTAGAGGTCCGCCCGAGTCGGCGGCAGGCCGCTCGGGCCCCGCGTCCGCTTGGTGGCGACCGTCTGGAAAATCTGCGCCGAGGCACGATCGAAGGCGATCGAACAGCCGGCCAGGTAAAGCAGCCACAGCCGCGCCTTGGCTTCTCCCACTTCGGCGATGGCCTCGTCGAAGCGCGCATGCAGGCGCTCTGCCCACAGCCGGCAGGTGCGGGCGTAGTGCTCGCGTAGATTCTCGACGTCGTGGACGAGGAAGCCGTGTGCTTCCAGATTGCCGCACGTCATGCCGATCGTGTCGATCTCGCCACCCGGGAAGATGTATTTGATCAGCGCCTTGTATTCCGAGCCCTTGCGCAAGGTCTTCTTCATGCTGCCCTTGCTGCGCCTGGTGATGGCATGATGCAGATAGATGCCGCCCGGCTTGAGCAGGCGATGGACGGTCGAGAAGTAGGCGGCGTGGTTGGCCAGCCCCAGATGCTCGAACATGCCGATCGAGGATATCTTGTCGAAACTTCCGGTGAGCTCGGCATAGGATTTTATCTCGATTGTGATCCGGTCCTCCAGCCCCTCGGCCCGAATGCGTCGCGGGCGAGTCCGGTCTGGGCCTCCGACAACGAGACGCCATGGCCGACGACGCCATGATGCTTCACCGCATGGATCAGCATCGCGCCCCAGCCGCAGCCGATATCGAGCAGGCGGTCGCCAGGCTTCAGCCGGAGCTTGCGGCAGATATGCTCGAGCTTGTCGGCCTGGGCCTGGTCGATGTCATTGGCGAAATCCTTGAAATACCCGCAGCTGTAGACCATGCGCTCGTCGAGGAAGAGCCGGTAGAAGGCGTTCGATATGTCGTAATGATGCTGGATCGCCTGCTTGTTGGAGCCGCTGACAAAGGGATTTTGCCCGGCGAGGTCGGCGCGTTGCGTCATCTGCCTTCGCGAGAACAGCACGGCCGGCAGGTCGCGCATGATCGCGAGCTTCGGCAGCGCCTTGAACCGCAGCTTGCCTCGTGAAGGCAGCGCGTAGAGGTCAAACAGCGACCCCTCCTCCACATCGACCGCCTTGGAAATCCACATCTCGACCAGCGTCGAGAAATTTGGCCGGCGGGCCAGTTGCCAGACAATGTCCTGGTCGTTGATGGCAAGCACCGGGCCGCCGGCCGGACCGATGCGCTCGCCGGTCCAAAGCCTGACGGCAAAGCCCGGCTTCAGCGCCTGGACGACCGTGCGAACGATGCGTGCTGCTCTTTCGGTAGCGTCCATGCCGTCCCCCACCACATTCGGTAGGCCGATCTTGTCCGCTTGAACCCCTGGCCGCAACCCGATTGCACGAAAGGACGCGGCCAAGCCGGAAAAACGTCTTTTTCCATCTGGCGTCTTGTCTTTTGCTGCAACGCACCCCATCATCAGTGCGTGTTCAACAAACTGAAAGGAGGTGATCCGATGTCGAGTGATTTCGTTTTCCAGAACGTGGCCTCAGCGGATTGCACTTTCGGGAAGCAGTCTTCCCGTTAAGGCGCGAGATGCGCGGCGGGCGACCCATCGGGTTGCCGCCAGGAGCCGCGCCATGGACGGAAACACGGAAGGCCGCCGGCTTCGAAAGAAGCGGCGGCCTTTTCCTTGTGCGGCTTACTGCGTCAGCGCGACCTTTTCGGTGTTGCGGATGATTTCCTGAAAGGCGGCGTCCAATTCCACCCCGGTCGACACCTCGAAATAGTGTTTTTGAGCGGTGGAGGCATCTTTCGACGAACAGTCCTTCAGCACCGCCTTTGCCTGATCCCGCTCGGTTGCCGACATGTCCTTGTTGTTCAGGTCGAAGCCGATGGTGAAAATTTCGATGCCGTCATTTTTCATGTTGCCGCACAGCGTTTCGGCGTTGCCGCGCGCAAGATTGCCCTGGCTGTTGTAGCGGCCCCCGGCACCGGCGAAGGCGGTATTGAACTGGCCATCGGTCATCAGGATCGCGACCTTGGCGATCTTCTTCGCGTTGACGTCCGAGGCGCCGTTGCCGAGGCCGGCATTCTTGATCGCTGCGCGCCATTGCGGCGACAGCATATAGTAAGTCCACTGAATGGCGATCGCGCCGGCGGTATAACCGTCAGCCTGGAAGTCGTCGATCGAACCAAGCAATGCGCCGGAATCGGCGGTCAGCGGGATCACTTCCGCATCGGGACACTTGTTCATTCCGCCGCCATTGAGATGATCATCCCGGTTGACCAGGGCATAGTACTTCTTGCCGTTCTTATCCGTGCGAACCGTATCTGGGCCGTCGGCAGTCAAATCCGCATCGCCATTTTTGTCCTTGCGCTCCGTGGCGCAATTATCGGGGCGTGGCATCGCCGCGCCGACAATGGAGATGTAGTCGCTGAAGGACGGCAGCAAATTTTTGCCCGTCTTGGCGACGAGAAGCGAACTGCCGGCGACGGGTGGCAGCTCAGAGCTCCCTGGCTTCTCGGCATAGACGTTTTCGGCCAGCTTGCCGGCGTTCACGCCGGATGCGTAAGGCACAATCGCGACGCGGATGCGGGGGTTCTTCGGATCCTGGTTCCGGAGCATCGTCCGAACGGCGTTTTTCGCTGCTGCTTTCAGATCGCCGATCTTGTCGACCTTGCCCCGCTTCGCCATCGAGCCTGTTATGTCGAGCATCATGGCCACCTCGATCTGCTTGTCCGAATAGAGCGCTGTCGTCGAGGCGGGAACGCGCTGCATGTCGCGCGTGCCGAACAGCGGGAAATAGAAGGCGACGTCGGCATGGGCCTCCGCCTGCACCGTCCTGGCGGTCCTGTCGACCGTCAGCCTGTCGAGCACGATCTGGTTGGCCTGCAGGATGCCGGCCGTGCTGTTGGCGTCGAGGAAGGCCTGCACCGATTTGTTGGCATCGGCCTCCTTGATGACGCCGGTCGTCAGGTCCCGCGCCGTCGACGTCACCGCGGCGTCGACCACGCTCTGCAGGCTCGATTTGGCGTTGTAGAGCTGGGTGATGTTGACGGCGAAGCCGACGCCCAGCACCAAGACCGAGGCGGCGAATCCGAACAGGATGGCGAAATTCCCGCCGCGATGCCTGGCAAAGTCGCCGGCCGCGTCCACAAGACCCCCGAAAATCCGCATCGTTCTCTCTCCGCTCGCCCCGGCCTCGTCGCCGGGCGGATCGATGCAGGATTCCGGCCGGGCGCGGCCAGCGGCCGCGCACCAGGGACTAGACTCTTGTTTTTACTTCGCTTTCAAGGATGGAAAGGTGAATGGCCGGTAAACGCCAATGCTGCGTTCGCGCGGCATTTACGAAGCGCTTACCAAGATCCTGCATGTCGCGGCACAGGGCGCGCGGCCGTGTCCCGCCGCGGCACAGCGGCACCTGTGCCAGAGCGAGGCAGTATGGGGATGCATGGAAACCCGGATCAGGCCAGCATCTGCGCGGTGACCGTCCTGTCGATGGCGTGGTAGGGCGGGTTGAACAGATTGTTCTCCTGTTCGTAGGTCCATACCTTGAACAGGCTGAGCCGGTGCGGCCCGAAACTGTGCAGCAACGGCACGTCGGTGGCATCGCGTCCGCGCGCGATGACGATGCGGCCGATCCTCGGAACATTGTGGCGGGGGTCGAACGTGTACCACTTGCCGTCGAGAAACACTTCCATCCAGGCCGAGAAATCCATCGGCGCCGGATCGGCCGGCACGCCGATGTCGCCGAGATAGCCATTCACATAGCGTGCCGGAATGTTCATGCAGCGGCAGAGCGTGATCGCCAGATGGGCGAAGTCTCGGCAGACGCCGACCTGCTCCTCATGCGCCTGCGCCGCGGTGCGGGTCGAGCGGGCATAGCCATAGCCGAAGGACAGCCGGTTGTGGACGTAATCGACGATCGCCTGCACCCTCGCCCAGCCGGACGGCAAACGGCCGAAAAGCTCCCAGGCGAGCTGGCTCAGGTGATCGGTCTCGCAATAGCGGCTGCCCAGCAGATAAAACAGCACCTCGTCGGGCAGCTCGGCCACCGGCACCTCGCGTGCCAGCGTGTTGACCTCGTCCGTCTCGCCGCTGTCCTCGACCACGGCATCGTAGAGGATGCGAAAAGTGCCGGCGGGTGCGGTAAAGCGGCGGCACGAATTGCCATGCAAATCGCTGTAGAGCCTGGTCGGAACCGCGGGCGACGTCAGCATGCGCGTCTGCCGCTTGATGTCGGCCTGCCTGTCCCTGTGGATCTCGAGCATTGAAATCACCGGCGTGGCTCCAGCGCATTCAATGGCCATTTCGTAGCCGAGCCGAATCAGCATCGCGTCCCCCTTCGATGGTCGTGGAAAAGCAGCGAAGTTGAAACGCCGGAGGCGGATCGCGGTTCCCTGACTTGCGGAAAAGGGGACTTGCCGAAAAGGGAAATGGCCGAAAAGGGGAAATGCCGAAAAGGTGGCCGCGCGGCTTCCAATGCCGGCGCCGGGACGTTACCATCGGCGCTCCCTCGAAAGACCTCCCCGAAATCAAGGAAAATCATGTACGCAGGCAGAAAATTCGCCGCCTTCCTCTTCGACATGGACGGCACGCTCATCAATTCCATTGCCTCGGCCGAACGGGTGTGGAGCGACTGGGCGCGGCGGCAAGGGCTCGACGTCGCCGCCTTCCTGCCGACGATCCATGGCGTGCGGGCGATCGAGACGATCGCCGGTCTGGCGCTCCCGGGCGTCGATCCGGCGCATGAGGCCGACCTCTTGCTCAAGGCCGAAGCCGCCGATCTGGAGGGCATTGTTCAGATCGCCAGCGCCGCCGCGTTTCTCAACGCGCTCCCGCCGGGGCGCTGGGCGATCGTAACCTCGGCACCGCGCGAACTGGCGCTCTTGCGCATGAAGGCCGCCGGCATCCCCGTCCCTGCCGTGCTGATCGCGGCGGAAGATGTTTCACGCGGCAAGCCGGCGCCCGACTGCTTTCAGCTCGGCGCGACGCGGCTCGGTGTCGATGCGCGCGATTGCCTCGTGTTCGAGGATGCCCCGGCGGGCATCACGGCGGCCGAGGCGGCGGGCGCAGCGGTCATGGTCATAAACGCCACCCACCGGCATCCCTTGGCGACGCGGCATGCCGCGATCGCTGGCTACGACGCCATCGGCGTCACCGTCGACGAGCGCGGCTGGATCGCGCTCCAGCCGCAGCGAGCGGCGGCAGCGGCCTTCTAGGCTCTGGCGACAATCAAACACCCGATTGCCAGCAAATTAGCTGTTTGCTGGGCCGGCATATTAGAAATCGCTGGTCAGGCCCTTGATCTCCCAGTCGCCGTAGCGGCCGGGCTCCTTGCCGCCGCGGCCGCCGACTTCCTTCGGCACCGCGGCTTCCTTGCGGCGGTAGTCCTCGCGCCGCGCCGCGGCCTCTTCAAGCGCGCGGTGGGCGGCGGGCGTCAGCGTCTTCAGCCGCGCTTCGTCATCAGTGGCAGGTGTTTTACTGGTCTCGTCGTTCATGCGATATTCCGGCGGATTGAAACAGGCCGATTGAAACGGGTACCGGCGTTTCCCATCATATAGCGATGAGCCCACGAGGATCGACCCCCTTACATCACGACCAGGACGGGAGCAGACGATGAACACACTTCGCACCGCCATGCTTCTTGCCGCGATGACCGCGCTGTTCATGGGCGTCGGCTTCCTGATCGGCGGCACGGGCGGCATGATGATCGCCTTCCTGATCGCCGCCGCCACCAATCTGTTCAGCTATTGGAACGCCGACAAGATGGTGCTGTCGATGAACCGCGCCGTCGAGGTCGACGAGAAGAACGCGCCCGAATATTACGCCATCGTGCAGGCACTGGCCAAGCAGGCAGGCCTGCCGATGCCCAGGACCTACCTGATCGACAATCCGCAGCCCAACGCCTTCGCCACCGGCCGCAACCCGCAGAACGCGGCTGTCGCCGCTTCCACCGGCCTTTTGCAACGGCTGACGCATGAGGAAGTGGCCGCGGTGATGGCGCACGAGCTCGCCCACGTCCAGCACCGCGACACCTTGACCATGACGATCGTCGCCACCTTCGCCGGCGCCATCTCGATGCTTGGCAATTTCGCCTTCTTCCTCGGCGGCAACCGCGACAACAACAGCCCGTTCGGTTTTGTCGGCGTGCTGGCGGCGATGATCGTGGCGCCCTTTGCGGCGATGATCGTGCAGATGGCGGTCAGCCGCACCCGCGAATACGAGGCCGACCGGCGTGGCGCTGAAATCTGTGGACACCCGCTGTGGCTGGCCTCGGCGCTTGACAAGATCGCCCGGGGCGCCGAACGCATACCCAATCCGGATGCCGAGCGTAACCCGGCGATGGCTCATCTCTTCATCATCAACCCGCTGCACGGCGAGCGCATGGACAGTCTGTTCTCCACCCACCCGAGCACCGAGAACCGCATCGCCGCGCTGCAAGCGATGGCGCAGCGCATGGACGGTGGTGTATCGCGGTCCCCGCAGCGCCAGGCGCCAGTGCCGCCGCAGGCCGACGAGCCGCAATCGGCAGGACCGTGGGGCAAGCCGGCCGCGCCGGAACCGCCGGCAGAGCCCAAATCCAATCCATGGGGTCGCAATCCGACCGGGCCCAAGGGCCCGTGGTCGTGAGCGCGGCGGGCAGAGCACCTCGACGCACAGGTGGTCAGGAACACAAAAAGGACGGCGAGTTCGTTGCCGGCCTTGCCGCCCGCAAGGCGGCTGCGCGGCTGCTGGCCGCCGTCATCGATGCCAGGACGCCGCTCGACGGCCTGACCGACCATGAAAACGGCCATCCGCAGTACAAGGCGCTGGACCTGCGCGATCGCGGTCTCGTGCGCGCCATTCTGGTCACCGCGCTGCGCTATCGCATGACCATTGCCGGGCTGCTGGCGCGGCGTTTGGAAAAACCGCTGCCGGCCAATGCCACCGCGCTGTCGCATATTTTGCATGTGGCGGCCGCGCAGATCCTGTTCCTCGACATTCCAGACAGCGCCGCGGTCGACCTCGCCGTCACCCATGCCAAGTCCGATCCCCGCACATTGCGCTTTGCCGGCCTGGTCAACGGTGTGCTGCGCACGCTCGCGCGGATCAAGGAGGCTGAACTTCCAGAGGCCCTTGCTACCACCGACGAAGCGCCGAAATGGTTTTCCGACCGTTTGAAGGCCGCCTATGGCGTGGACGAGGCCGGACGGATACTCGCCGCCCACCGCCAGGAGGCCCCTGTCGATTTCTCGGTCAAGGCCGATCCGGAGCACTGGGCCGAAAGGCTCGGCGGCATTGCCCTGCCGACCGGCACGATTCGGGTGGAGAAGCTTGCCGGCCCGGTCACCGAACTGCCTGGCTTCGCCGAAGGCGCCTGGTGGGTCCAGGATGCCGCAGCCGGCCTGCCTGCCCGGTTGCTCGGTGATGTCGGCGGGCTTCGCGTCGCCGATCTCTGCGCCGCGCCCGGCGGCAAGACCGCCCAATTGATCGTGGCCGGCGCACGCGTCACCGCGATCGACACCTCGAAGAACCGGCTGGCGCGGCTGGCGCAGAATCTCGAACGCCTCCGCCTGTCGGCGGATATCGTGCAGGCCGACCTCCTCCAGTACGAGCCGGACGAGCTGTTCGACGCCGTCCTCCTCGACGCGCCCTGCTCCTCGACCGGCACGGTGCGGCGGCATCCCGACGTGCCATGGACCAAGACTGTGGCTGATGTCGAGAAGCTCGCCGATCTCCAGCGCCGGCTGCTCGCGCGCGCCGTCACCCTGGTTAAGCCGGGCGGAAGGATCGTCTTTTCGAACTGTTCGCTCGACCCACTCGAAGGCGAGGAGCTTTATCGTGGCTTCCTCGCCGCGACGCCTGGCGTCGTTGCCGACCCGCTTCGCGCCGGCGAGATCGTCGGCATCGATCCCTTCCTGACGCAGGAAGGCACGTTGCGCACCACACCTGCCGACCTCGATCTGGGCTCGCCGGAACGTTCCGGTCTCGACGGCTTTTTCGCCGCGCGCATGCGTCGCGCCGGCTAGGGCAATTCCACGAAAGCTGCGTGATGATTCTCCGTCCGGAATTGCGTGGAACAAGGATCTGGAGCGGAGTATGGATGCCCATAGGGCACTGAACCGCTCCAAGGTTTAAGCATAGGAAGCTGCTGACTTTTTTGGGGAGCCACCGCGGCCAAGCCAGGCGCAGCGTCACCGCTCGCGGGAATTCGCCTTCGCATGAATCGTTGAATCAGATAAGCTTGCCCTTGGGATAGAGGACGATCAGGAGGGGTTTTGGCACTTGCTGCCGGCAACACGACGCGTCTGTGGGCGCTTGTCGCGAAGGAGTTTTGGCGCAAAACGCGCCGGCGCCTGCGTGCCGGACCGGTCTATCGCTGGCGCTATTCCGGCCGCACGCCCGAACGGGTGCTGATCGCGCCGCCGGACCTGCGGCTGGCCGACCCGCAGATCGCGCTCGAGATCTACTATGGCCGCTATCCCCTGTCGGGACATATGGTCGAGACCGGCGGCAAGTCGCCCTTCCAGATCAGCGTTCCCAATTACGGCTGGCAGAAGACGCTGCATGGCTTTCGCTGGCTGCGTCACATGCGCGCCGCCGGCACCGAGCTTGCCGCCGCCAATGCGCGTGCGCTGGTGTCCGACTGGATCGCCACGCATGGAAACAACATTTCCGGCATCGCCTGGGAGCCCGGCACGGCCGCCAAGCGCATTATCGCCTGGCTGCAGCATTCCTCGATCGTGCTGCAAGGCGCTGAATTCCCGTTCTACCGCGCCTTCCTGAAATCGCTGGCCGTCCAGATCCGCTACCTCAGGTCGATGGCACGCGAAATGCCTGACGGCAAGGACAGGCTGCGCGCCCGCATCGCCCTCGCCTTCGCCGCCCTGTCGCTGCCGGCGCCCGCATCGGCGCTGCGCGGCGCCACCCGCAATCTCGCCGAGGAACTGGACCGCCAGATCCTTCCTGATGGCGGCCACATCTCGCGCAACCCAATGGCGGTGCTGGAAATCCTCGCCGACCTTTTGCCGCTGCGGCAGACCTACGCCAACCAGGCGGAAGCGCCGCCACAGGCCCTGATCGGCGCCATCGACAGGATGCTGCCGGCGCTGCGCTTCTTTCGCCACCAGGACGGCAGCCTCGCCCGCTTCAACGGCATGGGCGCCACCATCCATGACCGCATCGCCAGCATCCTGCGCCACGACGACACCGCCGGCTCGCCGTTGCTGCACGCACCGCATTCAGGCTATGAGCGGCTGTCCATGGGTGGCGTCACCGTCATCGCCGACACCGGCCTGCCGCCGCCCGTCCACGTCTCCAATGCCGCCCATGCCAGCTGCCTTGCGTTCGAGCTGTCGTCGGGCCGCCAGCATTACATCGTCAATGCCGGCATCGACACCTATGGCGCCGCCGAATTCCGGCCCCTGGCCCGCGCCACCGCCGCGCATTCGACCGCCACCATCAACGACACCTCGTCGGCGCGGTTCAGCCATTCGCTGCGCATCAACGATCTTCTGGGGTCGCCTTTGATCGGCGGCCCGCAGCATGTGCAGTGCAAGCGTATCGACCAGAAGGGCGTTCAAGGCTTCATCGCCCGCCATGACGGCTATATCCAGCGCTTCGGTTTCCTGCACGAGCGCGAGCTGAAACTGTCCTCGAACGGCAATGTGCTGACCGGCAGGGACCGCTTCCAGCGTCCTGGAGGTGCGGCGATCCGCAACAATGGCCGCGATTTCGTCACCGTGCGCTTCCACGTCCATCCCGACATCAACCTTTTGCAGGACGAGCATGACCGCCTGGTGCTGACCGCCGAGCAGGCCGACAGCTGGGTGTTCACCTGCACCGAGATGGTGCCGGAGGTCGAGGAATCGATCTACTTCGCCGGTCTCGGCGGCCCGCGCCGAAGCCGGCAGATCGTGCTTGCCTTCAAGCCGTCCGACATCGCCGAAGTCCACTGGCAGCTCACCCGCACCTCTATCGCCGGCTATCCCGAAAACAACTGACCGCGCCTGCGCTGACCGAGCTTGCGCCTTGATTTCCTGATCTCATATGATACGGCGCGGGCCTGCCCCTCCAGCCGTGAAAGCACGCCCATGGCCGTCGCCGCCAAGAACATTCCCGCTCCCGACCTCGTTCCCGTGCGTCGCGCGCTGCTCTCCGTCTTCGACAAGACCGGCCTCATCGATCTCGCCAGGGCGCTCGCCGCTTCCGGCGTCGAGCTGGTGTCGACCGGCGGCACGGCAAAAGCGATCGCCGATGCGGGCCTGGCGGTCCGCGACGTCTCCGAGCTCACCGGCTTTCCCGAGATCATGGATGGCCGCGTCAAGACCCTGCACCCGTCGGTGCATGGCGCCCTGCTCGGCGTTCGCGATGATCCCGATCACGCCGCGGCGATGCACAAATATGGCATCGAGCCGATCGACCTGGTCGTCTGCAATCTCTATCCGTTCGAGGAAGTCCGCCGCTCCGGCGCCGACTACGCGGCGATCGTCGAGAACATCGACATTGGCGGCCCGGCGATGATCCGCGCCTCGGCCAAGAACCACGCCTATGTCGCCATCGTCACCGATCCCGGCGACTATGCCTCCGTGCTCAATGCGCTGGAGATGAATATCGGCTCGCTTTCGCTGGATTTCCGCAAGAAGCTCGCGGCCAAGGCTTTTGCCCGCACCGCCAGCTACGACGCGGCAATCTCGGGCTGGTTCGCCGAGGCGCTGGAGATCGAGCACCCGACCTGGCGCACCTTCGGCGGCAGGCTGGAGACCGTGATGCGCTATGGCGAGAACCCGCACCAGGGCGCCGGCTTCTATGTCAATGGCGACAAGCGGCCGGGCGTGGCCACCGCGCGCCAGCTCCAGGGCAAGCAGCTTTCCTACAACAACATCAACGATACCGACGCCGCCTTCGAGCTGGCCGGCGAGTTCGACCCGGCGCGCTCGGCCGCCGTCGCCATCATCAAGCATGCCAACCCGTGCGGCGTCGCCGAGGGTTCGACGCTGAAGGCGGCCTACGCCAGGGCGCTGGCCTGCGACCCGGTCTCGGCCTATGGCGGCATTGTCGCTGTCAATCGCATCCTTGACGCCGAGGCCGCCGAAGAGATCGTGAAGACCTTCACCGAGGTCATTATCGCGCCCGGCGCCACCGACGAGGCGGCAGCGATCGTGGCCGCGAAGAAGAACCTGCGCCTGCTGGTCGCGGGCGGCCTGCCGGATCCGCGCGCGATCGGCACAACCGTCAAATCCGTCGCCGGCGGCCTGCTGGTGCAGGGCAGGGACAACGCCGTCGTCGACGACCTCGAACTGAAGGTGGTGACGAAACGGGCGCCGACGCCGGCCGAACTGGCCGACCTGAAATTCGCCTTCCGCGTCGCCAAGCACGTCAAGTCGAACGCCATCGTCTACGCAAGGGACAGCGCCACGGTAGGCATCGGCGCCGGGCAGATGAGCCGCGTCGATTCCTCGCGCATCGCTGCCCGCAAGGCACTCGACGCCGCGGAAGCGGCAAGCTGGGCCGAGCCGCTGACCAAGGGCTCTGTCGTTGCCTCCGACGCCTTCTTCCCCTTCGCCGACGGCCTGCTGTCGGCCATCGAGGCCGGCGCCACCGCCGTCATCCAGCCCGGAGGCTCGATGCGCGACGACGATGTGGTTGCCGCTGCGGATGAACACGGTATTGCGATGGTGTTCACCGGCGTGAGACACTTCAGGCATTGAGCACTTCTTCCCTTCTCCCCTTGCGGGAGAAGGAAGAGTGCTACTCCGCCGCCCGGTCCGCCGGATACGGCGTCCTGATCAGGATCGCCATGCCTATGGCCAGGAACAGGATGATAACCGCCATGCCGAGCCGCGCCGAATCGCTCACCGCCGTGATGGTCGCCACCAGGAACGGCGCCAGGAAACTGGTCGCGCGCCCGGCCAGCGCATAGATGCCGAAATAGCGGCCGGATTCCGACGCCGTGACGCTGCGCGCCATATAGGACCGCGATGACGCCTGCACCGGCCCGAAGGCGAGCCCGATCAGCAATCCATAGAGGATGTAGGCCTTTTCCGCGGCGGTGCCGAACAGGCCCCCGGAATCGGTGGTCGAGAGCTGGACAAGCCCGAGCAGCGTGAAGCCGGGGCCGGTCGAGACGACGCCGATGGTAGCGATCGAAAGCATGACCAGCGCGATCATCACCACCGCCTTGGAGCCGAGCGCGGTGTCGAGCCGCGCGGCGATCCAGCAGCCGAAGATGGCGACGACGTTGAGGATGATGCCGAACATGCCGATTTCGGTGATCGACCAGTGGAACATGCCGGCAGCGAACGTGCCGCCGAGCGCCAGCAGCGCGTTGACGCCGTCCTGATAGATCATGCGGGCGACGAGGAAGCGGAAGATGCCGCCGCGCCTGCGCACCTCGGCCAGGGTCGACTTCAGCTCCGACAGGCCTTCGCGCACCGCAGGCTTGATCGGGATGCCTTTGATGGCATCGGGAGTGAAGAGGAACATCGGCAGGATGAACAGGAAATACCAGCCGGCCGACAGCGGCCCGGTGGCGCGGGCATCCTCGCCGAGCTTCGGGTCCAGCCCGAACAGCGGGTCGAGGCCGATGATGGTCTTGCCGGTCTCCTGCGATCCGGCCAGGAACAGCACGACGAAGATCAGCGCGATCATACCGCCGAGATAGCCAAGCCCCCAGGCCATGTTGGAGATGCGGCCGATCTCGCTCTTCGGCACCAGGCGCGGCATCATGGAATCGTTGAAGACGGTGGAGAATTCAGCCGCCACCGAGGCCAGCGAGAACAATGCCACGATCAGGAACAGGTTCGAGCCGGGCGCGGCGAGCCACAGCAGCGCCAGGCTGGCGATCTTGATCGCCGCGAAGAAGGCGATCCACGGCTTGCGCGGCCCGGTCTGGTCGGCGATCGAACCGAGGATCGGCGACAGCACGGCGATGACCAGTCCGGCCGCGGCGATGCCGTAGCCCCAGACGGCCTGGCCGGTGGTCGGATCGCTGGCCATGCGCGAAACGAAATAGGGGCCGAAGATGAAGGTGGTGACGACCGTGAAGAAGGGCTGCGCCGCCCAGTCGAACAACATCCACCCCCAGATGCCGCGCCCGGACGCCCGCTGCACTGCTACTTCGGCCATGTCCCCTCCGGTCGCCTTCGTTTCGTTGGGCGGTTCACCCCATGTCTGCATGTTTTCCGCTGGTCATGCAAACGAACACGAGTCGCGCGGCCGTTCTTTGGCTTACCCGCCTTCATTCCGACGAGAGCAAGGGCGCCGACCCTAGCTCCCCCCTTGTGGGAGGTCGGACCGAAGGTCCGGGTGGGCGTCCGGCGCCGCCCCTCCCGCTGCTTCGCAGGGCCCCCCCGCCTGGGAAGGGTAAGTCAGGCGATGGCTCACATCCCTGTCAGATCGCTCATCAGGCCCGATGCCACCGACAGCCGCGACACGGTGATGTCGCCGCCCTCGGTCAGCGCCTGCAGCCGTTCGCGGGTGCGGCCGATCCTCTCCCCGCCGGCCTCCAGCGACGCCGCCACCGGGTCGGCTGCCCCGGCGTGGTTCACGAGTGCCGCCACCGCGATGCCGCGCCGCGCGGTCCCGATCGTGTCGGTGGCGCGCGACAGGGCGAGCTGGTCGTAATAGTCCGCCGGTGTGATGGAGCGGGCCGCCTCCTCGACGCGCGGAATACGGAAGGCGTCGCTGACCGCGAAGAAGGCCTTCGCCGCGGCGACGATGTCGGCGCCTGCCGTTCGCGCCGTCAGCGCGATGTCGGGGATCAGCTCCGCCACATCGGCCAGCGCCAGTTGCGCTGCCAGCCTGTCCGGCGCCCCGGCCTTGACCAGTCCATGCCGCTTCTCGTCGATCCGTTCGCGCGAATAATCGGGGAGCAGCGAAACGAGTTTCGGCTCCAGCGCCTTGCGGGCCTCCTGCAATTCGGCGATGCGCTGGGCAAGCGGCGCCGTGCCGGCGTGGTTCTTCAAGTACCAGCCGCTGGTCACGTAGATCAGCCGGCTGACCGCCTGGTAGAGATCGAGCTGCATCTGGCCGTCGATCTGATTGTCGAGCGCGTCGATCTCGCGGTAAAGCGCCGGCAAGGCAAAGCCGTCGCGCACCACGGCGAAGGTGCGCACCACGTCGGCGACGGTGCGCCCCGTCGCTTCCCGCAACCGGTTGCCGAAGGAGGGACCGCCGCGGTTGACCAGCTCATTGGCGACGACGCGGGCGATGATCTCGCGGCGCAGGCGATGGCCGTGGATCTCGGCGGCATATTTCTTCGCCATCCGGTCGGGGAAATAACCCATCAGGTCGCGGTCGAAATGCGGCTCGTCAGGCACGTCGCTTGCGACGATGTCGGAAAACAGCACGATCTTGGCATAGGCGAGCAGCACGCCGAGCTCGGCCCTGGTCAGCGGCTCGCCGCGCGCCTCGCGCTCGGCAAGGACCGCCGGCGAAGGCAACGTCTCGACCGTGCGGTCGAGCAGGCCGCGCGCTTCCAGCGCCGACATGAAGCGGGCCTGGTGGGCGATGTCGGCGAGGCCGCGCTTGCGGGCGATGGAGAGCGCCAGCGTCTGCTGGTAGTTGTTGGACAGGACCAGCTCGCCGACCTCGCCGGTCATCTCGGCGAGAAGCTTGTCGCGCGCAGGCCGGGTCAACGACCCTTTGCGCATGGCGGACGCCAGCGCGATCTTGATATTGACCTCGACATCGGAACAGTTGACCCCGCCCGAATTGTCGATGGCGTCGGAATTGCAACGCCCGCCATTCATGCCGAATTCGATGCGCGCGCGCTGCGTCACCCCGAGATTGGCGCCCTCGCCGATCACCTTGGCGCGCACGTCGAGCGCGGTGATGCGGACGGCGTCGTTGGCGCGATCACCGACCTCGGCGTTGGTCTCGGTCGAGGCCCGCAAATACGTGCCGATGCCGCCGAACCACAAGAGGTCGACGGGCGCCTTGAGGATGGCGCTCATGATCTCGACCGGCGTGGCGGTCGTCTTGTTGAGGCCGATCGCAGCAGCAGCGGCGGCCGGCAAGGTGATCGATTTCTGGCCGCGCGAGACGATGACGCCGCCCTCGGAGAGCTTGCTCTTGTCGTAGTCCTGCCAGCTCGAACGGGGAAGAGCGAACATGCGCTGGCGCTCGGCCATCGATGCCGCCATGTCGGGATCGGGATCGATGAAGATGTCGCGGTGGTCGAAGGCTGCGATCAGCCTTGTCTTCGGTGACAACAGCATGCCGTTGCCGAACACGTCGCCCGACATGTCACCCACCCCGACGACGGAGAAGGGCGTGGTCTGGATGTCGCGGTTCATCTCGCGGAAATGCCGCTTGACCGCCTCCCACGCGCCCTTGGCGGTGATGCCCATCTTCTTGTGGTCGTACCCGGCCGAACCGCCGCTGGCGAAGGCATCGTCAAGCCAGAAGCCATGGCTTTCACTGATGGCGTTGGCGGTGTCCGAGAAAGTTGCCGTGCCCTTGTCGGCGGCAACGACGAAATAGGGATCGTCCTGGTCGCGCCTGACAACGCCGGCCGGCGGGATGACGCCGTCGAGGCCGATATTGTCGGTGATCGACAAAAGGCTGGAAACGAAGTTCTTGTAGGCCGATGTGCCGGCTTCGAAGATGGCGTCGCGGCCGGCGCTCATCGGCAGCTTCTTCGGATAGAACCCGCCCTTGGCGCCGACCGGCACGATGACCGCGTTCTTGACCTGCTGTGCCTTGACCAGGCCGAGCACCTCGGTGCGGTAATCCTGGGCGCGGTCCGACCAGCGCAGGCCGCCGCGCGCCACCGGACCGAAGCGCAGATGCACGCCCTCGACCTCAGAGCCGTAGACGAAGATTTCCCGCCACGGTCGCGGCTCGGGCAATCCGTCGACCGAACGCGAATCGAGTTTGATCGCCAGCGACTGGCCCTTGGCTTTCGTATCGGCAACGAAATGATTGGTGCGCAGCGAGGCTTCGATGAGATTGAGGTAGCGGCGGATGATGGCGTCGTCGTCGATGTTGGGAACGTCTTCCAGCGCGTCCCTGATCTTGGCCTTGAGATGCTTTGCCGCCACCACGCCTTCCGTCTCGGCTGTCGGGCCGAGCCGGGCGATGAACAGCGCGTGCAGGCCGCGTGCGATCTCGGGATAGCGGTTGAGGGCCGCGGCGATGAAATCCTGGCTCTGCGGAATTCCGGCCTGCTGCAAATACCGCCCATAGGCGCGCAGGATGGTGATTTCGCCCGACCACAGGCCGGCGGTCTGGGCAAGGCCGTTGTAGCCGTCATTGTCGACGTCGCCGCGCCACACCGACAGGAACGCGTCCTCGAACAGCGCGCCGCCATTGCTGAGGTCGATCGGCTTTCCGTAGCTGTTCTCCAGCTCCATGTCGTGGATGAAGACGGTGCCGGGCTGATCACTATTGATCATGCCGGGCTGATCCCTATTGCCGGCCTTGTCGTCGCCGACCTCGAAGGTGCGCTCGCTGATGACGCGGAAGCCGATATTTTCCAGCACCGGAACGCGCCGCGACAGCGCCACGGGGCTGCCATGGTGATAGATTTTCAGCGCCGCCTGGTGCGGCTTCTGCTCGGCATGGCGATAGTAATCGATGGCGATCGGATTGCTGGCGCTGATCTTGGCGATACGCCCGGCATCGACCAGCGCCACACCGGCGCTGAAGGAGTCCCGGTAGCTTTCCGGAAATCGTGCCGCGATCCTCTTCAGCGCCGGGTCGCTGCCGCTGGTTTCCGCCGCCTCGGAAAGGGCGTCCTCCCAGGTGCGCACGATGTCGCGGATCGCCGCCTCGATCGTTGCCTGTTCGACCTTCGGCGTCTTGCCGCCGGAGCGGCCGATGATGAAATGCACGCGCGCCAGCCCGCCTTCCGGGAAGGCCGGGTAGTAGGCCGACAGTCGGCCTTCGAACACCGTCTTGAGGTAGGTGCCGACCTTCTCGCGCACGACGCTGTCGTAACGGTCGCGCGGCACGAAGACGAGGATGGAGACGAAGCGGTCGAACTGGTCGGCGCGCACAAGTGCCCGCACGCGCGGCCTCTCGACGAGGCCCAGAATGGCCGCGGCATGCTTCCTCAGGATCGGCACCGGTACCTGGAACAGCTCGTCGCGCGGATAGCTCTCCAGCACGTTGATCAGCGCCTTGCCGGAGTGGTCGTGCCGGTCGAAACCGGATTTGGCGATGACGGTTTCGGCCTTCGACCTGAGATAGGGGATCTTCATCACCGAGCGCGTGTAGGCGGTCGATGTGAACAGGCCGACAATGCGCAGTTCGCCCGCCAGAGCGCCCTTGGCGGTGTAGGTCTTGATGCCGATATAATCGAGATAGATGCGCCGGTGCACGGAAGACTTGGCATTGGCCTTGGTGACGATCAGCGGCTCCGGCCCATGCAGGAAGGCTCGGATCTCCGGCGTTGTCGTCACTGCTTCGGTGCCGCGCCGCAGCACCAGCACGTCCAGGTCGGACAATATGCCCAGGCCAGGCTTGTCGGCACGCTCCAGCGTGCCGCTTTCCTCGCCGCCGATATATGTGAATTCGCGCATGCCGAGGAAAGTGAAATTGTCGTCGCGCAGCCACTCCAGGAAGGCGATCGCCTCGGCCACGCTCTTCTTGTCCAGGGGTACCGCCGAATAGCGGAATTCCGAGATCGCCTGGTCGAGGCGGGCCAGCATCGGCTTCCAGTCGCTGACGGCTGAATGGACCTGGCCGAGTATCTTGCGCAGCCGCTCGGCCAAGCCGTTCGCCTGCTCCGGGGTCAGCCGGGGAATATGGACGTGAATGACGCTCAGCCGGTCGTGGCTGCCGTCGTCCCTGGCGAAATTGCCGTCGCCGAGAATTTCCTCGACGCCGTCCTTGCCATGGCGGACGGTGATGACGGGGTGGGTGACCAGGGTCGGCTCGCCGGCACTCTCGGTGATCTCGCCGAGTATGGAATCGAACAGGAAAGGCATATTGTCGTTGACGACGGTGACGATCGTGACAGGTCGGCCCTCGCGAACGACGCCGGAATCGGTATCGACGGCGACGGCGCACGCGCCCTTCTTGTGACCGGCGACCGCGCGGCCGGCGAGATCCGCGGCGCGTTCGAGGTCCGCCACCTCATAGGCGGCAATGTCTTCCGCCGGCGCGCGGGCGAGCAGGTAGTCGGCAAGCCTGGCTGGCCTTTCCTGCGTCTTCGGCATCGCCGTGGCTTTCTTCTTCGACCTGCTCGCCGATTTCACGCTGGCCATGACGCTTCTTTCCTCCCGTCGTATGCTTTTGCGGACTATGTAGCAGATGACCGCTATTTGGCGACAAAGGTTTGACGGCGTGCCAAGAATTATCGCAATTCGGCGGCAGCCGGCGACAAACGAGGAGGAATGCCCATGACCGACAAGATCACCGCGCTCGATCTCGCCGCCGCTGAGCTGAGCGATGCGACCAGGACCTATTTCACCAAATGCGAGGAGAAGCTCGGCCTGGTCCCCAACGTGTTGCGCGCCTATGCCTTCGACGACAAGAAGCTGCGTGCCTTCACCGACATGTACAATGATCTGATGCTGGGTGATTCAGGCCTGTCGAAGCTGGAGCGCGAGATGATCGCGGTCGCTGTCTCCTCCATCAACCATTGCTACTACTGCTTGACGGCGCATGGCGCCGCCGTGCGGCAGCTGTCGGGCGACCCTTCGCTCGGCGAGATGATGGTAATGAATTTCCGCGCCGCCGATCTTTCATCGAAGCAGCTCGCGATGCTGGAATTCGCGGTCAAGCTGACAGAGGAGCCGGCCAAGATCGTCGAAGCCGACCGCGCGGCCCTGCGTATGGCCGGCTTCACCGATCGCGACATTTGGGACATCGCCTCCACGGCCGCCTTCTTCAACATGTCGAACCGGGTGGCGGCGGCAATCGATATGCGCCCGAACTCCGAGTACCACGCCATGGCAAGGTGACGAGCAGGCTACCTGCTCATATATTAGCCACCTCTCATTCTCATTGCTTGTTTGCCGGTTTGGTCCGATGATCGCCGGGCGGCATGACCGCATGCCGGTTCGATGCCGCCGACAAGGGAGGAGAACATGGCGAAATTTCTCTATGTCTATCACGGCTCCGGCAAGATGCCGACCGAGGAGGCCGAACGCAAAGCCGCGATGGATGCCTGGAACGGCTGGTACGGCAAGCTCGGCTCGGCCGTGGTTGACGGCGGCAATCCGGTCGGCATGTCGAAGACGGTGCTGCCCGACGGCAAGGTCGAGAACAATGGCGGCAGCAACCCGACCGCCGGCTACACGATCGTGGAAGCCAGGGACATCGACGATGCCGTCGCTAAGGCCAGGGATTGCCCGATCCTGACGAACCCGGCCTTCAGCGTCGAGATCGCGCCGATCGTCGAAATGATGTGACGGTCACGAGCGCGCCGCGATCGCCGCGGCTGCACCGGCCATGGTGGTGGCGCTGACGCGGTTGGCAATTCTCATGGCGCGCTTGCTCTTCAGGAGCTTGCGCGCCTGGGCGGCGGCAAGCACCCAGGCAAGGTCGATGATAACAAGCACCACCGCCATGGTCGCCGTCAGCTCGATCCAGCCAACCACCGTCACCGAAGCAAGGTCGATGATGGTCGGCAGCAAGGCCAGGTAGAACATCATGATCTTGGGGTTGCCGAGCGTCACGGCCATGCCGGCGAAGAACAGTTTGCCGGGCGAGTCCTCGCGCGGCATCTCGCCTTCATTCGCTTCGACAGGCGCGGTCCACATCTTCCAGGCGAGGTAAGCGAGATAGGCGACGCCGACCCATTTGACGATGACGAAAGCGAAATGGAAAGTCTGCGCCACCACCGCCAGCCCGAACACGGCCAGCGACAGCCAGATGCCCTCGCCGATCCACATGGCGAGCAGGAACGGGAACACGTCGCGAAATCCTTTGGCGATGACGCGGGCGACGAGTGCCGCGATCGAAGGACCCGGCGAACCGGCGGCCACGAAGAGCGCGCCGGCGAAGATCAGGAGCGAGGTGAGATGCATGGTGAGGATCTCGGCTTGAAAACCTTCAATGCCAGACATTAGCAATGCCAGACATTAGCGCAAGCGATCGAGCTTCGGTAGCATCAACATGCTTGCCGGCCCGGCATCTCGCGGCTAGATAGATCGCCGCGAAACAATTTCGAGCTTCAGTTTGCCTACGTAACCGCCGGTCTCGTCAACTCCCCCGACACAATGCATGGCGCCGCCACAACGGTGCCTTTTCCATTTCATGTGTTCCTCTGGGCGGCGGTTCGAGACCGGTTTGGCACTGCTGAACCGCTGTCGCATGCGCCGCGACGCCTGATCCCAAGAACCGCAGCCTACCGCCACGCCGTGCCCGCCTGGGCATCTCGACATCGCCGACCTGATGAACTTCCCGATGGGAAGGGCTTATCGGCATGTCTTCTATTCTGCGCATCCGCTGGACGGTCGCGCCTCAAATCGCACCACGTCCCCTCACCACCTGCAATCGCTGCGGCGGCATCAAAGCCTATCGCAGCAGCGGAAAGTTCCGCGTCAACGCCAACGGCAAGCGCATTGACGCCTGGCTGATTTATCGTTGTATCAACTGCGACAATTCCTGGAATTTCGGCATTTTTGAGCGCCGCAACCGCCGCGACATCGAGCCGGCGCTGCTGCGGGCGCTGGAGAGCAACGATGCAGCACTTGCCCGGCGCCATGCATTCGATGTGACCGCACTGCGCGGCCAGGTGGGGCGTGTCGAGGAGTTTCCCGACGTCGACGTGCACAAGACGGCGCTTGGCGGGACAAGCGAAGCTGCAAGCGTGCTGGAGCTCCGGCTCGGGCTCGAAATGCCGATATCGCTGCGGCTCGATCGTTTGCTCGCCAACGAACTCGGCATCTCACGGTCGCGTCTTCAAGCCCTGGAGGAGAAAGGCCTGTTGGTTGTCGATTGCGACGGGGCCAAGGCTTTGCGCAAGCCGGCACGCGACGGGACGACGGTCCGCGTCGATCTGGCCGGCAAACCCGACCGGCAGGCCATCATATCTGCCGCCAGGGGATGAACGGCAGAGGGGCGAAGCACCTGGTGCTCCGCCCCTCCCGGATACGATCAGAAAGCAGAAATTACGCGGCGCCGACGGCCTTGGACGATTTCTCGAAGCGCTTGCGCTCGTTGGGATCCAGATAAAGCTTGCGCAGGCGGATGGTCTTCGGTGTCACCTCGACCAGCTCGTCGTCCTGGATCCAGGCCAGCGCGCGCTCCAACGTCATGCGGATCGGCGGTGTCAGCTTGACCGCCTCGTCCTTGCCGGCGGCGCGGATGTTGGTCAGCTTCTTGCCCTTCAGCACGTTCACTTCCAGGTCGTTGTCGCGGGAGTGGATGCCGATGATCATGCCCTGATAGACCTTGACGCCCGGATCGATGACCATCGGGCCACGATCCTCCAGGTTCCACATGGCGTAGGCGACGGACTCGCCCTGCTCGTTGGAGATCAGCACGCCGTTGGTGCGGCCGGGCAGTTCGCCCTTATAGGGCTCATAGGCATGGAACAGCCGGTTCATCACGGCGGTGCCGCGCGTGTCGGTCAAGAGTTCCGACTGGTAGCCGATCAGGCCGCGCGTCGGCGCGTGGAAGACGAGGCGCTGGCGGTTGCCGCCGGAGGGGCGCAATTCGACCATCTCGGCCTTGCGCTCGGACATTTTTTGCACGACGACACCGGCATGCTCCTCGTCGACGTCGATGACGACTTCCTCGACCGGCTCCAGCAATTCGCCGTTCTCGCCCTTCTGCATGACCACGCGCGGCCGCGACACGGCGATTTCAAAGCCCTCGCGGCGCATGGTCTCGATCAGCACGGCAAGCTGCAATTCGCCACGGCCCGACACGAAGAAGGAATCCTTGTCAGGCGATTCCTCGATCTTGAGCGCGACATTGCCCTCGGCTTCGCGCAGCAGGCGGTCGCGGATGACGCGGCTGGTCACCTTGTCGCCTTCCGTGCCGGCCAGCGGCGAATCGTTGACGAGGAAAGACATGGTCACGGTCGGCGGATCGATCGGCTGCGCGTGCAGCGGCTCGCTCACGCTTAGGTCGCAGAACGTGTCGGCGACGGTGCCTTTGGACAGGCCGGCAATGGCCACGATGTCGCCCGCCTGCGCTTCCTCGATCGGCTGGCGCTCGAGGCCGCGGAAGGCCAGTATCTTGGAAATGCGGCCGGTTTCGATCTGGGTGCCGTCATGATGCAGCACCTTGACCGCCTGGTTGGCCTTCAGCGTGCCGCTCTCGATGCGGCCGGTGATGATACGGCCGAGGAACGGATTGGCTTCCAGGATGGTGCCGATCATGCGGAACGGGCCGGGATGCACGGTCGGCGCGGGCACATGCTTGAGGACGAGGTCGAACAGCGGCGACAGGCCCTGGTCCTTGGGACCTTCCGGATTTTCCGAGACCCAGCCGTCGCGCCCCGAACCATAAAGGATCGGGAAGTCGAGCTGCTCGTCGGTGGCGTCGAGCGCGGCAAACAGGTCGAACACCTCGTTGACCACCTCGACATGGCGGGCGTCCGGCCGGTCGATCTTGTTGATGACGACGATGGGCTTCAAGCCGACCTTGAGCGCCTTGCCGACGACGAACTTGGTCTGCGGCATCGGGCCTTCGGCGGCGTCGACCAGCACGATCGCCGAATCCACCATCGACAGGATGCGCTCGACCTCACCGCCGAAATCGGCGTGGCCGGGGGTGTCGACGATGTTGACGCGGGTGCCCTTCCAGTCGACCGAGGTCGCCTTGGCCAGGATGGTGATGCCGCGTTCCTTTTCGAGGTCGTTGGAATCCATGGCGCGTTCGGCGACGCGCTGATTGTCGCGGAAGGCGCCGGATTGTTTCAGAAGCTGGTCGACAAGGGTGGTCTTTCCATGGTCGACGTGCGCGATGATCGCGATATTGCGGAGGTTCATGATCTGGTCTCGGGAGCGTTGCAGGCAGCAGGCCAAAAGGCGCCGCCTCTTTCATGTTGCGCGGCTCATACAGGGTTTTTCGCATTTGCGAAAGAGGAAGCGCGACACCAAATAATCATCAAATCTTAAGCATCGCCATGTGAAATGGTTTTGTTAACCAAGGCGGGAACCTTTTGCGGGCCCGGGCAGTTCGAACACCATGACCAACGCAGTCGTCAAATTTCGGCCGATTCTCGCAACTGCGGCTCTCGCCGTGCTGCTGGCTGCCGGCGCCGCTCAATCCGCGGCGACGCTCAAGGAAGCGCGGCCCGCTCTGCCGAGCGATATCCCGAGCGCCGAACAGGTCTTTGCGGATGCGCCCGATGGCGTCGATCCGGTGGTGACGGGGCCGGTCAGCGCGGCCTTCAAGCAAAGGCAGCAAAGCGCCAACTGCGATAGCGCGGTTTGGCCCAACGTTCCGATAGTCTGCTATCCCGACTGATCGGCTGCGCGCCGTTGGCGAAGCTGCCGATCTCCCCCTTATTGAAAGATCGCCAATCTGACCGACGGCCCCTCGTCCGAAGGCGCACTACGCCGCCTGCGGCTCCGGGTCGAACGCCGGCCGGCTGGTGTTGATCAGGAGCGAGATACAGGCGGCGGCAATCGCGGTCATGCCGGCGATCAGGAAGGCCAGTTCGTAATTGCCTTGCAGTTCGCGCATGGTGCCGCCGAAGAAGGCGGCGGTTGCCGCGCCCACCTGATGGCCCGCGACGATCCAGCCGAACACGATCGGGCCGCTGCGGTCGCCGAAGGCTTCATTGGCGAGCCGCAGCGTCGGCGGCACGGTGGCGATCCAGTCGAGACCGTAAAGCACGGCGAAGATGATCAGACTAGTCGCCGAAAAGCCGGAATAGGGCAGATAGATCAGCGAAAGGCCGCGGATTGCATAATAGACGCCGAGCAGCTTGCGCGGATCGAAACGGTCGGTGAGCCAGCCCGACAGCGTGGTGCCGATCAGGTCGAAAATGCCCATCATCGACAACAGGCCAGCCGCCTGCACCTCGTTGATGCCCATATCGCCGCAAAATGCGATGAGATGCGTGCCGACCAGCCCGTTGGTGGTGAAACCGCAGACGAAGAAGGTGGCGAACAGGTACCAGAAGACGCGCGTGCCGGCGGCGCGGCGCAGCGTGGTCAGCGTGTGGGTCAGGAAATTGCCTTGTGCCGCCGGCGGTACCGGCGGCACGTCATCGGCTTCCGCGCCATAGCGCACCATGCCGATCGATGCCGGGCGTTCCGGCACCAGCAGCAGCACCAGCGGCACGAGACAGGCCGTTGCGACGGAGATGGCGGTGACGACGGGCTTCCAGCCGCCCGACTGCGCCAGCGAGGCCAGCAGCGGCAGGAAGACCAGCAGACCGGTGGCGCTGGAGGCCGACATCAAGCCCATGACGAGGCCGCGGTTGGTCTTGAACCAGCGGTTGACGATGGTGGCGCCGAGCACGGTGGCGACCGCGCCGGAGCCGACGCCGGAAAACACGCCCCAGGTAATCAGCAGATGCCATGGCTTGGTCATCAGCAGGCTGAGCGCGGTGGAGGCCGACATCACGACAAGCGCGGCAAGCAGCGTGCGCCGCAGCCCGATCCGCTCCATCAGCGCGGCGGCAAACGGCCCGGTCAGGCCGTAGAGGAAGATGCCGACCGCGGCAGCCAGCGACACCACGTCGCGCCGCCAGCCGAAACTTTCCTCCAGCGGCAGCATCATGACGGCTGGCGCGGAGCGCAAGCCGGCCGCGATCAGCAGGCAGAGAAAGATGACGGCGACCACGACGAAAGCGTAGCGCTGGCCAAACGGACGGGATTGAGCTAGCATGTTACTGACCGGTACGTTGCAGGGTGGAAACATGTATACGTACCGATCGGTAACAGTGTCAACCGAGACCGCGAATGCCACCAGACAATAAAATTGAACCGTCCATCAGCAGCGCTCACGCGTCGGCTCCGCCAAAGGCGGCGGAAAAGATACTCGGCGTGGCGCGCGATCTGTTTTACCGGCAAGGCATCAGGGCAATTGGCGTCGATGAGATCGTCAGGCGCGCAGGGGTCACCAAGCCCAGCCTCTATCGCAGCTTTCCCTCCAAGGACGAATTGGCCGCCTCTTATCTGCGCCGATACGACCTCGAATTCTGGGAACGCTTCGACGAGGCGGTGAACGCCCATCCCGGCGATCCGCGCGCGCAAATCCGAGCCTTCCTGACCCGCGTCGGCAAGCGCACGCAGAAGCCTGACTATCGCGGCTGCGGCATGACCAATGCGGCCGTAGAATATCCCGAGCGCGGCCATCCGGCGCGCGTGGTGAGCGAGGACAACAAGCAGGAACTGCGCCGCCGCCTGCGCGCCATGGCCGCCGCGATGAATGCCGCCGACGCCGACACGCTGGGCGACGGTCTGCTGCTTCTGATCGAAGGCGCCTATATCAGCGGCCAGTTGTTCGGCGCCGGTGGCCCGGCGGCGTCGGTGGCGATCAACGCCGATCTGCTGATCGAGGCGAGCTTGAAGAAATAGTGTTTGGCGATAGGCTGCTGCGACCTTCAACGGAGATGTCCGCGATGCGCAGCCTGGTTCTTCCGCTCGTTCTCGCCAGCGTCTGCCGGGCAGCCCATGCCGGCGAGATATCGAGCGCCTACACCGATCTCGACTGGAAGAACGACTGCGTCACCTATGCGCAGGCCGGGGACGGTGATGGCGACTGGGCCGACCTCGCCTGTTCGGGCTATCGTGGCTATCCGGTGCTGATCGCCTATGCCGATGCGCGCGAATCGCTGTTTTATGGTTTCCCGCCCGGCGGCGACATGACATCGGTCTGGGAAAGTTTCTCCGGCTTCAATTCCTCAGGCGCCAGGATCGAGTGGCGCATCGAGACCGACGGCGACAAGGCGGTGCCGTTCGCGGTCATTCACCGCCGCTCGATCAGCAATCCGGAAGACGAGAAGAAACCCACCGACGTGCTGCTCGTCTCCAAGGTCGCGCAAATGGATGCGCGCGACGGCTGCACGGTCGCACTGGTGCTGGCTACAGGAAATCCTGCCGCCAACGATCAGGCGCGCAAGCTTGCCGACGAGAAAGCACGGTCCTTCGCCTGCGGCAAGGACCGGCGCACCGTCATCGGCGAGGTGCCGGCTTTCGGGCGCGTCGACAATTGAAGGACAAGCGTTCGCCGCTCGCCGACGTGTCAAATGCTTCTGTTTTCACGCGCCCTCGTCATCACCGTTGAGGAACAGCAATGTCCCGGAGCGCGCGAATCTGCTTGTTGTGGGCTCAGCCGTAGATCTGCTTGTGGACCTGATAAAGCATTTCCGAGCGGTCGGCGCGCATGTCGGCCAGATCGCGGCTGGAGAAGCTGTCGATTTCAGCGACGAGGCGGTTGTAGTTCTTGCGCTTGGCGATGCTGCTGCGGGCGCGGGTCAAGAGGCTGTCGAGGATCATAGCGAGTTTCCTTCTGGGCCGCATTTGGCGGCCGGTTTCTTCCTCCCTTGATCGATACGGAGCATGACATAGGAATAGTGCATCGCAAAAAGAAGATGTTGCAATGCACCATTGCGCTATGTGCATAGCCGGTTAATGGCGCCTGAACGCCACCCCCGGCGCCGGCGCATTGCCCTTCCGTGATGGGAATGCCGGTTCCTGTCGTTTTGTCTTACAAATTGCGGAAATGTCATCGCCGCCGACCTTGCCATATCGATCTCCTGCTGGCTTGATCGCCGCCGGATTGCCAACGTTACCGGGAGGAAAGAATGGCCGCCGCCGACTACGAAATTCTCGATCCGCGTTTTGCGCGGCTGTTCAACGGCAATGCGCAAGTGGATAAGCTCTTCACCGGCTGCCGATGGGCGGAAGGGCCGGCCTGGTTCGCCGCCGGCCGCTATGTCGTCTGGTCCGACATCCCGAACAACCGCATGATGCGTTACGACGAGACCGACGGCAGCGTCAGCGTGTTTCGGCAGCCATGCGGCAATTCCAACGGCAACACCGTCGACCGGCAGGGCCGGCTGGTGACCTGCGAGCATTCGGGGCGCCGCGTCAGCCGCACCGAGTTCGACGGGTCGGTCACCACCATTGCCGCCAAATGGAAGGGCAAGCGGCTGAATTCGCCCAATGACGTGGTGGTCAAGTCGGACGGCTCGATCTGGTTCACCGATCCAACCTACGGCATCGACACCGATTACGAGGGCGACAGGGCCGAGAGCGAGATCGGCGCCTGCCATGTCTACCGGGTCGATCCCGGTACCGGCGATGTCGAGGCTGTCATCACCGACATGGTCAGGCCGAACGGGCTCGCTTTCTCGCTCGACGAGAGCAAGCTCTATGTCGTCGACACCGGCCGCACGCATGGCGCGCAGAACCCGGCGCATATGCGGGTATTCAATGTCGGCGAGGGCGGCAAGAAGGTCTCGGGTGAAAAAGTCTTCGCCGACTGCACCGCAGGCCTGTTCGACGGCTTCAGGCTCGACGATGCCGGGCGCATCTGGACCAGCGCCGCCGACGGCATCCATTGCTACGATCCGGACGGAACGCTGATCGGCAAGGTCAAGGTGCCCGAGGTGACGGCCAATTGCGTGTTCGGCGGCGCCAAGCTGAACTGTCTCTACATCGCCGGCACCACCTCGCTCTACATGGTCCGGCTGATGGTGAACGGCGCCAAAACCTACTGAGCTGAATTAAAGGGGAGGACGTCATGCCATTCGTCAACATCCGCATCGTCAAGGAAGTGATCGCCGCCGATCCGGCCGGCAAGAAAGCCGACATCGCCAAAAAAGTCACGGCGGCGATCATGGACGCCACCGGGCTCGGCAATGACGATGTCTGGGTGGTCTTCGAGGAGGTCAACGCCCGCGACTGGTACGTCGGCAAGACCGATGTCGAGACGCTGAGAAAAGGGTAGGCGCTAACGCGCGCGAATGAAATCCGCGAAAGCGGACAACGCATCGCGCATTGCCAACGCGTTCGCCTGCTCCCCCAGGACGGCCTCCACCTCAGCTGGCTTCTTGCCGAGCAGCCCGATCTCCAGCCCGCCGTCATGAAGCGCGAAGGACATGGTGCGCATGATCTCCGCCAATGCGGCGCGGGCATAGAGCGAGCGCGGCGAGGCGTGCACCAGCATGGCCGGCTTGTCGACGGCGGCATCGCGCGACACCAGCCAGTCGAGCGCATTCTTCAGGCCGCCCGGCACGCCATGCGCATATTCCGGGCATGAGATGATGACGCCGTCGGCGGCGGTGACGGCATCGATCAGCCTGGACGCTTCGGACGGTGTCCGCTCACCCTCGTCGTCGGGGTTGAAGATCGGCAGCAGGCCGAGTCCTTCATGGATGGCGACGCGGCAGCCCTCTGGCGCGTTCCACGCCAGTGCCGCGACCAGGGCCGAGTTGGTGGAGGCTGCCCGCAGGCTGCCGGAAATGGCAAGGAGGTTCAGCAAGGCGACGCTCGGACGAATCTTCCGCGCACGCTACCACATCGTCTGCTTGTATTCGTCGTCCAGCCAGCGGTCGGTCGCCTCGGCCGAATCGGCGAGCGCCAGTTGGTCGCGCAGGATCTGACCGAGCGTCGGCAGCGTGGCGCGATCGTGCCAGCTCTCCGGCTTCCAAAGCTCGGAGCGCATGAAGGCCTTGGCGCAATGCATGTAGGCGGCCTTGACGGCGACCACGACGACGCTCTGCGGCTCCTTGCCGTCGACGGCCAGCCGTTCGCGCAAACCCGCGTCGACGGTGATGCGGGCGTCGCCATTGACGCGCAGCGTCTCGTTCATGCCGGGAATGAGGAACAGCAGCCCGACCGACGGGTTGAGCAGGATGTTCTCCAGCGTATCCAGCCGGTTGTTGCCGGGCCGGTCGGGGATGGCGATGGTCCTGTCGTCAAGCACGGCGGCGAATCCTGGCTTGTCGCCTTTGGGTGTCACATCGGCATTGCCTTCGCCGTCGGAGGAGCCGATCAGCACGAAGGGGCTCTTGCCGATGAAGGAGCGGCAATGGCCGTCCAGCGCCTTCAATTCTTTGCGGATCGAACCATCCGTCGGACGCGGCGTCTTGTAGATCGTCCGCAGCTCTTCGCGCGTGGTGACGAATTCCATGGCACTCCCCCCAATTTGCAGGCCTTATTTGCGGGCCTTCTCTTCGCCGCCGGTCTTGTCGTCCAGCGAATGGCGCAGGATCAGCGGCATCTGGCTGAAGGTGAACAGAAGCGTGATCGGCATGATGCCCCAGACCTTGAAGGTAACCCAGGCATCGGTCGAAAAATTCCGCCACACCACCTCGTTGACGAGGGCCAGGAACAGGAAGAACAGACCCCAGCGGAAGGTGAGTTTTCTCCAGCCCTCGGCATCGAGCCTGAAGGCGGAATCGAAGACGTAGCCAAGCAGAGATCTGCCGAAGAACAACCCTCCGAGCAGCACGCCGCCGAACAGCGTGTTGACGATGGTCGGCTTCATCTTGATGAAGATGTCGTCCTGCAGGTAGAGCGTCAACGCGCCGAAGATGAAGACGACGACGCCCGACACCATCGGCATGATCGGCAGGGTGCGGGTGAGTAGCCACGACGCGACCAGCGCGATCGCGGTGGCGGCCATGAACAGGCCGGTGGCGACGAAGATCGGGCCGCCGAATTCAGCCAGCGCCGGGAATTTCTGCGTCAGCCATTCGCCTCGCGCATTGGCGAAAAAGAACACCAGCAGCGGCCCTAGCTCGAGAACGAGCTTGAGCAGCGGGTTGACGCCTTCCTTCTTCTCTTTCTGCGGGTCGGACGGATCGCGTTCGAGAATGGGTGGGTTCATATCTTCCTTCTTACGCACGATCCGGTTGAAGCAACTTCCGGGATCATGCCGTTACGCAACGCCAGCGATCGCCCTGGCGAATTCGCTTGCCGAGAACGGTTCGAGGTCGTCGACCTGTTCGCCGACGCCGATGAAATAGACCGGCAATCTGTGTTTTGCCGCGATCGCCACCAGAATACCGCCACGCGCCGTGCCGTCCAGCTTGGTCATCACCAGGCCGTTGACGCCGGCGATGTTGCGGAAGATCTCCACCTGGTTGAGCGCGTTCTGGCCGGTGGTGGCGTCGACCGTCTGCAGCACGGTGTGCGGGGCTTCCGGATCAAGCTTGCCCAGCACGCGCACGATCTTTTCCAACTCGGCCATCAGCTCGGCCTTGTTTTGCAATCGGCCGGCGGTGTCGATGATCAGCACGTCGGAACCCGCTTCCTTCGCCTTCTCGAAGGCATCGTAGGCGAGGCCGGCGGCATCGGCGCCGAGCTTGGAGGCGATGACCGGCGATTTCGTCCGCTCGCCCCAGATCTTGAGCTGCTCGATGGCGGCGGCTCGGAAGGTGTCGCCGGCGGCCAGCATCACCGACAGGCCGCCATCGGTCAGTTTGGCCGCCAGCTTGCCGATGGTCGTGGTCTTGCCGGTGCCGTTGACGCCGACCACCAGGATGACATGCGGTTTGTGGCTGAGGTCGAGTTCCAGCGGCAGGGCGACGGGGGTCAGCACCTTCTCGACCTCCTGCGCCATCACGGTGCGGACCTCGGCGTCGGAGACATCCTTGCCGTAGCGGCTGGCGGCCAGCGAATCGGTGACGCGCAAGGCCGTCTCCAGCCCGAGATCGGCGCGGATCAGCACGTCCTCCAGATCCTGCAGCGTGTCGTCGTCGAGCTTGCGCTTGGTGAAGACGCCAGCAATGTTGCCCGACAATTCGCGCGAGGAACGGGCAAGCCCGTCCCGCATGCGCTGGAACCAGGAGCGCCGCGGCGCCGGCTCCGGCGCCTTCTGCGGCTCGGCCTTCTGCTCCACTTTTTTGGCGACCGTCACCTTGACGGGAGCGGGCGTGGGCTTCGGCGGCGCGGGAACTGCCTCAGGTTCCGGCGCGATCTCGGCGCGCACAGGCTGCGGCTCGATCGGCGCAGGCTGGCGAATTGGCGGCGAGATTTCGGCGGCAGTTTCGGCACTGGGTGCCAGGTTCTCGACAGGCTGGCGCCCCTCACCCTTACCCTCTCCCCATGAAGGACGGAGAGAGGGAGGCGTTGGCGATGGAACTTCTTCCTTCTCCCCGTCACTATACGGGGAGAAGGCGCCGGCAGGCGGATGAGGGGGGGCGCCGGCCTGTGACGGCTGCGCCGAAGACGGTGTCGTAGGAATCTCGATTGGCGCCGGCGTCTCGACCGGAACTTCGGCGGGCGTCGGTACTTCGGCGGGTGCCGGTTCCGGCAGCTGCTCCGGGCGCGACGGGACAATTTCCGGCTCGGCGGGCGCTGGCGGCGGTACCTCCTGCGGCCGCGGTTCGGGCGCAGGCTCCGGAATGGCCGGAGGTGTCGGAACTTCCTCAGGTGCCGGCGGCTCCGGGCGCTCGGGCGTCGGTGCCGGTTCCTCCTCCGGCCGCGGCTCCGGCAGCGGTTCCGGCTCGGGCGGAACAGTCGGCTCCGGCACCGGCGGAATGGCCGGGGCAGGCTCGGGTGTCGGCTCCTCGGGCGGCGCGGGCTCGACGGGAGGCTGAGCCTGGGTCTCCTCCCGCTTCAGGAATTCCGGAACGGCCTGCTCGGCCGCCGGCTTCAGCGTGTCGAGCTGATCCCATTTGATCGGCGGCAGCGGGGCGGTCTCGTCGACGCGCTCCTCGACGACCTCCTTCTTGCCGAACGAAAATATCTTCTTGAAGAACCCGGCCATCTCTTGCGTTTCTCAGGCGGCGCGGGCGGCAAGCGGGGCCGCGATCAGCCGGGCGCCGTCATGACCGGTGACTGTTGCTTCGACGATCTCGCCCGGCGCGCCGGTGGCGAGCGCGGCGAGCGTAAACCCTTCGGTGCGGCCGAGCCCGTCGCGCTCGATCAGGATCGACTGGCGCGTTCCGGAGAGCGACGACAGATGGCGGCGATATGCGGTCTCGCCGGCGGCGCGCAGGCGGGCTGCCCGCTGCTTGACCACTTCGCGGCGGACCTGCGGCATGCGCGCGGCGGGCGTGCCTTCGCGCGGCGAAAACGGAAAGACGTGCAGGTGGGTCAGCCCGCATTCCTCGACGATCTTTGCCGAATTTTCGAACATCGCCTCCGTCTCGGTCGGGAAGCCGGCGATGATGTCGGCGCCGAAGACGACGTCAGGGCGCAGCTTGCGCACGTCTTCGCAGAAGCGGATCGACTGATCGCGCAGATGCCGACGCTTCATGCGCTTCAAAATCATGTCATCGCCGGATTGCAGCGACAGATGCAGATGCGGCATCAGCCGCGGCTCGGTGGCGATGGCGTCGAGCAAATCGTCGTCGGCCTCGATGGAATCGATGGAGGAGAGGCGCAGGCGCTTCACGTCCGGCACCTGGCGCAGGATGGTCTTCACCAGCCTGCCGAGTTTCGGTGCGCCCGGCAGGTCGGCGCCGAAACTCGTCATGTCGACGCCGGTCAGCACGATCTCGGCATAGCCATTGCCGGTGAGCCGCTTGACCTGTTCGACCACGGCGCCCATCGGCACCGAGCGTGAATTGCCGCGGCCATAGGGGATGATGCAGAAGGTGCAGCGGTGGTCACAGCCATTCTGCACCTGCACGAAGGCGCGTGCCCTGCCCTCGATGGCATCGACCATATGGCCGGCGGTCTCGCGTACGGAGAAGATGTCGTTGACGCGCGCCTTCTCGCTGTCGTTGACACCGAAATCCGGCAGCGCGCGATAGGAATTGGCCTTCAGCTTCTCCTCATTGCCGAGAACGAGATCGACCTCGTCCATGGCAGCGAAATTCTGCGGCTCGGTCTGCGCCGCGCAGCCGGTGACGATGATGCGAGCCTCGGGGTTGTCGCGGCGCGCCTTGCGAATCGCCTGTTTGGCCTGGCGCACCGCCTCACCTGTGACGGCGCAGGTGTTGAAGATGACGGCGCCGCCAGCCAGCCCACCGAGGCCCGCAGTTTCGGCCTCGCGCCGCATCACCTCGGATTCATAGGTGTTCAGCCGGCAGCCGAAGGTCACCAGTTCGATGCGATTGGGGCCCTTCCCCACATCGCCATCCTTGAAAGGAGCGGGCATCAGGCCGCGCTTTCGGTGTCGCGCGCCCAGGCGCCGCTCGAGGGATCGAAGCTGCCGGAAAACTCCCATTCGGCCGCACCGGTCAGGATGACATGGTCGTTTTCAAGCCATTCGACGTGCAGCGAGCCGCCGCCGGGGGTCAGTAGATTGACGCTGCGCCCGGTGCGCCGGGTGCGGGCCGCAGCCACGACGGCGGCGCAGGATGCCGTGCCGCAAGCCTTGGTCAGGCCGGCGCCGCGTTCCCAGGTGCGGATGATCATGCTGTCGGGCGAGGTCACCTGCGCGATGGTGATGTTGGCGCGCTCGGGGAAGATCGGATGGTTTTCGAGCAGCGGTCCGAAGCGGTCGAGTTCGTAGGACCAGACGTCGCGGTCGACCCAGAAGATGGCATGCGGATTGCCCATGGAGACGACCGAGGGCGAATGCAGCACCGGAGCGTCGATCGGCCCGACCTGCAATTCGATCATCCGGGTGTCGCGGAATTCCTCGGCAAGCGGAATGTCCCGCCAGCCGAAGCGCGGCGTGCCCATGTCGACCGAGATCGAGCCGTCGGCATGTTCCTGCGCGTTGAGGATCCCGGCGACGGTCTCGAAGGTGAATGTCTTTTGTCCGGTCTCGGCCGCCAGCGCCTGGACGACGCAGCGCATGCCGTTGCCGCAGGCCTGCGCGCCCGAGCCGTCCGAATTCAATATGTCGATGAAATAGGCCGTACCCGGCGTCCGCGCCTCATGGATCGCCATGATCTGGTCGAATCGCGTCGAGGCATCGGCGTTGAGCGCGATCGCCGCTGTCGGCGTCACCCGGTCGGCACGGCCGCGCATGTCGGCAACGATGATCTCGTTGCCGATGCCGTTCATCTTGGCGAAGGGGGCGGTGCCTGCCATTTCTTCCGGTCATTCCGTACTGTTTGCCGCTATATGGCGGAAAAGGGCGGGAATTACCAGTGCATCGCGCCTTCAGGTGACGGCGAAGACGCCGAGCACGATCAGCAGGAATATGATCAGCACGATACCGATCAGGATGCGCGCGCCGGTGGCCGCCGCACCCGCTAATGCAGGCATGCCGAGCAGGCTCGCAGCGGCGGCGATAATCAGGAGAATGATGATCCATCTGAGCATGGAAATGCCTCGCAAAGCGATAGAAATCGAAGCCCCTTCAACAAACGCGCCGGTGGCGCTCGGGTTCCGCCTGCCGCGGCAGGCCCCGGTCAGAGCGCCGCTTCCTGCGGCACGTCCCAGACCTCGCCCGGCCGCAAGGCGCGAAAACGTTCGCGCGGCAGGCCCTCGGCCTCCAGCGCCTCGTCGAGCTTGCGTGCGGGCTCGTCGATCGGCTCGTCGGTGAGCTGGAACGTGCCCCAATGGCAACCGGCCGCATAGGCGGCGTTGCACAATTTCATGCCTTGCACCGCCTCCTCCGGGTTCTGATGCTGCGAGGCCATGAACCAGCGCGGCTCATAGGCGCCGATCGGCAGGATGGCGAAGCGGAAGCCGCCGTGCTTGTGAGCTATGAGCCGGTAGTTGATGCCATCATGGAAGCCGGTATCGCCCGCGAAATAGATCCGGCCGGCCCGCGTCTCGATGACGAAGCCGGCCCACAGCGCCATGCGCCGGTCGCGTGTGCCGCGCGCCGACCAGTGATGCGCCGGCTCGACATGGACGGCCACGCCATCCCCGATGTCGACCCTGTCGCCCCAGTCATGCGCCGAGAGCCGCATGCCGGGAACCGCCCCGCCAATCAGGACGTCATTGCCGAACGGGGTCACCACCAGCGGGTCGTGCCTGGCCTTGAGCTGCTTCAGCGTCGCGATGTCGAGATGGTCGTAGTGATTGTGACTGATCAGCACGAGATCGATCGGCGGCAGGTCGGCCAGGGCGATGCCCGGCGCGTTGACGCGTTTCGGCCCGACGAAGGAGAACGGCGAGGCCCGCAGCGACCATACCGGATCGGTGAGGATGTTCAGGCCCGCGGTCTGGACCAGCAGCGTGGAATGACCGACCATGGTCACGGTCAGGCCGGCGCCCTCGACACGTGCAGGCGGCTTTGCCTGCGGAAAGGGGCTCGGATTGGTGGCCGGCCATTTCGAGCGTTGGCCATTGAACTGCCATTTCAGCAGATCGGCGAAACGCGCCGGCGGCTGGCCGCCGGGATTGAAGAACAAGATTCCGTCGAAATGATCGCTGGGCGGGCCGTTATAGTAGCGATTGGCGGCTTTCGGTCTCGCAGCCAATTTGCGGCTCCAGCGAATTTCGTCTTGATAGACATAGCCCTTGTGCCGGCTGGCGCAAGCGTTTGCCGGCCGAATGCCAACGGCCCGGGCGGCCGGCTTGAGTAGGATCGGATTGGGGAGGACGATGCCATGGCGATGAAGCGGACCAGGACACCATGGATGAAGGCCGGGGATTTCGGCCGCTCGCTGGCGCGCGGCATCGGCGTCAACCTGCTGGTGAGCGACATGGCGGCCATGGAAGCCTTCTGCCGCGACGTGCTCGGCGCCGATATCATCTATGCCGACGAGGATTTCGCGGCGATCGAGCTGCTGGGCTCGGTGTTCATGCTGCACGCCGACCATTCCTATCTCGACAATGCCATGACAGGGACGATCGCCGGCGCCGAGACACGCGGCGCCGGCATCGAACTGCGCCTTTACGGCGCCAATCCGGATGCGGTCGAGGCCGCCGCGCGCGATCACGGCCACATCGTGCTGGCCGGAGCGATCGACAAGCCGCACGGCCTGCGCGAGAGCTATGTCGTCGGACCGGACGGCTATATATTCGTGCCGAGCGCTCCGCTGGCCGGATGATAGCGACAAATTTGCAACAATTCTTGGCGCAAACCCTATTTTAACCATATCGGGTTGAAATTTCGCCACCTTCTCCATCTTGGTGGAGGGCGACATTGTGCGGACGGCAGCCCCGCCGGATCCGACGGAGGTTGAAATGACTTTTTCGAAAACAGCCCTGGTGGCCGTATCGCTGGCGGCGCTCGTTGCGAGCGGCTGCTCAACCTCACGGTTTTCCTCGATGGACGACCAGCAGCCGGCGCCGCTGCAGCCGGCGCCGTCCGGTCAGGTGACGGCCAACCAGTTGCCGCCCCCGGCCTCCCCCGGCACCACGGATCCTTCGCAATTCCCGACCGCCCCGCAGAACAGCCAGGTCGCCTCCTTGCCGCCGGACGGTTCGGCGCCGGCGGGTGCGCCGGACCTGACCGCGGCCAGTGTCGCCGGCGTATGGAACGCCAGCGTTTCCGGCCAGAGCTGCAAGGTGGCGACGCCGCAGACCAAATTCGGCGCCGGTTTCCGCGCCGGACCGCTGCATTGCCCGGCGCCGATCGACGGCATCAAGTCATGGAACGTCGCCGGCAAGCAGTTGACGCTTTACGATGAGAATGGCGGCACGCTGGCACGGCTCTATTCCTCGGGCGGCTCGAAATTCGACGGCCAGACTTCCAATGGCCTGCCGATCTCGCTTACAAGGTAAGCCAATCCCTCGACAACGACGTGACCTATGCATCTGCGTGACGGCCTCCAGACCCATGTGACCGTCAGGCAGCGTTACGAGCATCTGGTCGACACCGGTGCCATCGAGCGCGATCCGGCGCAGGAGCGGATCGTCACCGCTCTCGACCGGCTGATATCAGAGATTTCGGTGAAGCGGCTGGCGCACAAATCGAGCGCGCTTGGCTGGCTCTTCGCCCGAAGGCGCGAGACGCACGAGGCGGTCAAGGGCCTCTACATCCATGGCGGCGTCGGCCGCGGCAAGACCATGTTGATGGACTTGTTCTTCGAGCTGCTGCCGGTGCGGCGCAAGCGCCGCGTGCATTTCAACGACTTCATGGCCGAGGTGCAGGACCGCATCCAGAAGCACCGGCAGGAGCGCAAGGACGGCACGGTGAGGGAAGACGATCCGATTCCGCCGGTGGCGCGGGCGCTTGCCGAACAGGCCTGGGTACTGTGTTTCGACGAGTTCTCGGTCACCGACATCGCCGATGCGATGATCCTGTCCCGGCTGTTTTCGGCGCTGTTCGCCAGCGGCGTGGTGCTGGTGGCGACGTCGAACGTGGCACCGGAAAATCTCTATCGCGACGGGCTGAACCGTCAGCTTTTCCTGCCCTTCATCGGCATATTGGAACGGCACGCGCAGGTGCTCTCGCTCGATGCCGACAAGGACTATCGGCTGGAAAAGCTTGCCCGTACGCCGGTCTATGTCACGCCCACCGATGCGGCGGCCGATGAGGCGATGGACGCGGCTTGGCAAACGATGACGCGCGGCGCGCCGACGGCCGAGACGTTGCTTGCCGTCAAGGGCCGGCAGCTGGCCGTTCCGCGCGCCGCCGGCGACGCGGCGCGTTTTTCCTTCGCCGATCTGTGCGAGAAGCCACTCGGCGCGCGCGACTATCTGGCCCTTGCCGACCGCTTCTCGACCATCTTTATCGACCACATTCCGGTGCTGGGTGAAGGCCGGCGCAACGAGGCCAAGCGCTTCATCCTGCTGGTCGACACGCTCTACGACCATCACATCAGGCTGGTGGTAAGCGCGGAAGCGCCGCCGCAGCAACTCTATGTGGCCAAGCGCGGCGTCGAGGTGTTCGAGTTCGAACGCACGGCTTCGCGGCTGATCGAGATGCAGAGCCGCGACTGGCTGGAGGATTGGGCGGAGCGGCGGAAGGCGAAGACGACGCCGGAGGCGCGGCAGGCGCCGGCTACGCCGCCTTCGTCCCAGGGCGGAGCGACGCAAAGCGAAGCGCGCACCCTAGGACGAAGATAGGCCGAACTCCTGTCAGCCTCGCTACAGTTGATAAACATACATGAGGAAGCTCTCTGCTGACTCGTGCGTCTCCTCGCGCGACTCGTAAAGCGCGCGGGCGGCACGGTTGTCCGGCTCGGTGCCGACCCAGGCTTCTTCGCAGCCATTCTCCCTGCCGATCGCAAACATCGCGTCGAGCATCTTTCGCGCGATGCCCTGGCGCTGGAAGGCCGGCGATACGCCGACCTCGTCGATGTAGAGCTCCGTCGCCTTGTCGGGATGACGGTGAATGATGGCGGCGCATTGACCGACGGTCACGCCGTCGGCGAGCGCCACGACCATGAAGTGGCCGGGTTCCCTGAGATAGACTGCCAATCGATCTGGCCTGACCGGTTCGTCGAACACATCCTCGGCGACCCGCATCACAAGGGCGTCATTGCCGGCATCAAGTCTTACGATCTCCATCTTCATCGTGTAGATTTTCCCCAGTCGAGTTTTCAAACTTTTACGTTTACGTAATTCCCGGTCACTCTAACCGATTGAAAACGCTCGCTCCAAAATAATCGTTTGAATTTACGCGGCGCCGGGGCTATTGGGTGCGGCGAAATCTCGCGGGATCCCCGCAGCATTCCGGTCTCTTCCTCGACGCCGTCATCAGATCGTCAGCGATTTGAGCGACATCACGAACAAAGGGAAACTATCCTGACATGGCACGCAACAAGATAGCGCTTATCGGCTCTGGCATGATCGGCGGCACGCTCGCTCACATGATCGGCCTCAAGGACCTCGGCGACGTGGTTCTGTTCGATATTGCCGAAGGCATCCCGCAGGGCAAGGGGCTCGATATCGCGCAATCGTCGCCGGTCGACGGGTTCGATTCCAGGCTGACCGGCGTCAACGACTATGCCGGGATCGAAGGGGCGGACGTCTGCATCGTCACCGCCGGCGTGCCGCGCAAGCCGGGCATGAGCCGCGACGATCTGCTCGGCATCAACCTCAAGGTCATGGAACAGGTCGGCGCCGGCCTGAAGAAGTACGCGCCGAAGGCCTTCGTCATCTGCATCACCAATCCGCTGGATGCGATGGTCTGGGCGCTGCAGAAGTTTTCCGGCCTGCCCAACACCCATGTCGTGGGCATGGCCGGCGTGCTCGACAGCGCTCGCTTCCGCTATTTCCTGGCCGAGGAGTTCAAGGTCTCGGTCGAGGACGTCACCGCCTTCGTGCTCGGCGGCCATGGCGATTCCATGGTGCCGATGATCCGCTATTCGACGGTTGCAGGCATTCCTCTGCCCGATCTCGTCAAGATGGGCTGGACCTCGAAGGAGAAGCTCGACCAAATCGTGCAGCGCACCCGCGACGGCGGCGCCGAGATCGTCGGCCTGTTGAAGACCGGCTCGGCCTATTATGCGCCGGCCGCATCGGCGATCTCGATGGCCGAAGCCTATCTCAAGGACAAGAAGCGTGTGCTGCCTTGCGCGGCCCATCTTTCCGGCCAGTATGGCGTGAAGAACACCTATGTCGGCGTTCCCGTGGTGATCGGCGCCGGTGGCGTCGAGCGCGTCATCGAGATCGAGCTTTCCAAGCCAGAGCAGAAGATGTTCGATAGCTCGGTGGCGGCGGTGCAAGGCCTGACCGAGGCCTGCGTCAAGATCGCGCCGCAACTCGCCTCGAAGTGAACCCCAGCAGCTGATCCGGAGACGATCCAGATGAACATTCATGAATATCAGGGCAAGGCGCTGCTGAAGGGCTTTGGCGCGCCGGTGGCCCAAGGCGTGCCGGTGTTCAAGGCGGATGAGGCGGAAGCCGCCGCCAAGGCGCTGCCCGGCCCGCTCTATGTGGTGAAGAGCCAGATCCATGCCGGCGGCCGCGGCAAGGGCAAGTTCAAGGAGCTCGGGCCTGACGCCAAGGGCGGCGTGCGGCTGGCCAAGTCGGTCGCCGACGTCGTCGCCAACGCCAACGAGATGCTCGGCCACACGCTGGTGACCAAGCAAACCGGCCCGGCCGGCAAGCAGGTCAACCGGCTCTATATCGAGGATGGCGCCGACATCGAGCGCGAGCTCTATCTGTCTGTTCTGGTCGACCGTTCGGTCGGCCGCATCGCCTTCGTCGTCTCGACCGAAGGCGGCATGGACATCGAGGCGGTCGCCCACGACACGCCGGAAAAGATTATCACCGTCGCCATCGATCCGGAAAAGGGCGTTACCGCGGATGACGTGAAGAAACTCAATGGCGCGCTGAAGCTCGACGGCGATGCTGCCAGGGACGGCGGCACGCTGTTCCCGATCCTCTACAAGGCCTTCGTCGAGAAGGACATGAGCCTGCTCGAGGTCAATCCCCTGATCGTCATGAAAAACGGCCGGCTGCGCGTCCTCGACGCCAAGGTGTCGTTCGACAACAACGCGCTGTTTCGCCATCCGGATGTGCTCGAGCTGCGCGACACCACCGAAGAGGACGAGAAGGAGATCGAGGCGTCGAAATACGACCTCGCTTATGTCGCGCTCGACGGCAATATCGGCTGCATGGTCAATGGCGCCGGCCTCGCCATGGCGACGATGGACATCATCAAGCTCTACGGCGCCGAGCCGGCCAACTTTCTCGATGTCGGCGGCGGCGCGTCGAAGGAAAAGGTGACGGCGGCCTTCAAGATCATCACCAGGGATCCGGCGGTCAAGGGCATCCTGATCAACATCTTCGGCGGCATCATGAAATGCGACATCATCGCCGAGGGCGTCATCGCCGCGGTCAAGGAAGTCGGCCTGAAAGTGCCGCTGGTCGTGCGCCTGGAAGGCACCAATGCCGAACTCGGCAAGAAGATCATCAACGACAGCGGCCTCAACGTCGTGTCAGCCGACGATCTTGACGACGCGGCCAAGAAAATCGTGGCGGCGGTGAAGGGCTGATCAAGTGCCTCCACGCAAGATAAACCTCGTCGAGGCTGCGGATGCGAAGATCGCGGATGTTTTCGATCCGCATATCGCCGGCGACGTCAATTACAGCCAGGCGAAGGTCGCCAAGTTCGGCGCGGTTTTCGACTGGCACGCCCATGACAACGAAGACGAAGCCTTCCTCGTGCTGCGCGGCCGCATCGCCATCGATTTCCGCGACGGTCCGGTCGAGCTCGGCGAAGGCGATTTCATCGTCGTGCCGCGCGGCGTCGAGCACCGGCCGCGTTCGCTGACACCGGAACCGGTGGTGCTGATGTTCGAGCCGGCGACGACGCTCAACACCGGCAACGCCAAGAGCGCTCTCACCGTCACCGACCTGAAGCGGCTGTGAACCCATGAACGCTGCGCCTTTCTCCTCGCTCTCGGCCGATCACCAGCGCCTGCAGGCTCTGGTCGGCGCGTGGCGTGGCGAGGAAGAGGTCGCGGACACACAATGGGCCGATGGCGGCTCAGCGACTTCGGAAGTACTGGCAGAGGCACAGTTCGGCGGCCTGTTCGTAGTGCAACGCTATCGCCAGCGCCGCGACGGGACGATTTCGTTCGGCGCGCACAGCGTGTTCGGCTTCGACCGGCAAAACAGCCTTGTCACCATGCATCAGTTCGATTCGATGGGCTTTGTGCCGGCCTCGCCGGCCTCCGGCACGTGGGAGGGCAACACACTGACGCTGTTGCGCTCGTCGCCGCGCGGGGCCGCACGCGTGACCTACGCTTTCGACGGCAGCGACAGCTATCGCATGCGACTGCAATTCCAGCCCGTCGGCAGCGACGGCTGGCAAGACATGATGAGCGGCCTTTACCGGCGCGTCCCGCCTTCCGTTTTGGGGGATGGCTGAGCGATGGAAATCCTGGGCAAAGCGGTTGAAGAAAGACACATAATCACACATATATTGGCTGTGTGTTTATGTGGAGACGAGCGATGAAGAACGTCACCCTGGCCATGGACGAGGCACTGCTTGAGAAAGCGCGAGGCCTTGCCGGACGTCGCAAGACGACGCTCAACGCCCTCATTCGTTCACTGCTTGCGCATGAAGTCGAGCAGGAAGATCGGATTGCCTGGGCCAAGGCGGGAATGAAGCGGCTTATGGACGAGGCTGCGAAACGGAGCGACAGCGCCGACACCCCCTACAAGTGGGATCGAAGGGACGCCTATGCCGACCGGGAAGATCGACTGCTTTCTCGACACGAACGTCCTGATCTACGCGGCTTCGGAGAAGAATCGTGACCCACGTCGCGCGCCAATCGCAGAAGACCTGGTATCGAGCACTGTCTTTGGCGTGTCGGGGCAAACCTTGGCCGAATTCACAGCGGTGGCGCGAGGAAAATCCCTTCTGGGGGATGATCTGCTCGACCAATGGCTGGTCCTCCTCGGCACTTGTCCGCTGGTGCCTGTCGACGAAAGCTATGTTCGCGCAGGACTGGACCTCGCACGCCGCTACGGAATTCACTACTACGACGCCGCGCTTCTTGCCGCAGCCGGATATCTCGGCGCGCCGATTTTCTACACCGAAGATCTCAACCACAACCAGGTTTATGGCTCGGTGCGAGCCGTCAATCCTTTCTTGTAATCGCTGAATTCAGAGGCGTTCTCACCATGTCCATTCTCGTCGACAAGAACACCAAGGTGCTCGTGCAGGGCCTGACCGGCAAGACCGGCACCTTCCACACCGAACAGGCGCTGGCCTATCACGGGACCAAGATGGTCGGCGGCATCCATCCCAAGAAGGGCGGCGAGACTTGGACCGGCGCCAAGGGCGAGAACCTGCCGATCTTCGCCACCGTCGCCGAGGGCAAGGCCAAGACCGGCGCCAACGCTTCCGTCGTCTATGTGCCGCCGGCGGGTGCTGCCGAAGCCATCATCGAGGCCATCGAGGCCGAAATCCCGCTCATCGTCTGCATCACCGAAGGCATTCCCGTCATGGACATGATCAAGGTCAAGGCGCGGCTCGACCGTTCGACGTCGCGGCTGATCGGCCCGAACTGTCCCGGCGTGCTCACCCCCGACGAATGCAAGATCGGCATCATGCCCGGGAACATCTTCCGCAAGGGTTCGGTCGGTGTTGTTTCGCGCTCGGGAACGCTTACCTATGAAGCCGTGTTCCAGACCACCAATGTCGGCCTCGGCCAGACCACCGCTGTCGGCATCGGTGGCGATCCCGTCAAAGGCACCGAATTCATCGACGTGCTCGAAATGTTCCTCGCCGACGACGAGACCAAGTCGATCATCATGATCGGCGAGATCGGCGGCTCGGCCGAGGAAGACGCCGCGCAGTTTCTCAAGGACGAGGCCAAACGCGGCCGCCGCAAGCCGATGGCGGGCTTCATCGCCGGACGCACGGCGCCGGCCGGCCGCACCATGGGCCATGCGGGCGCGGTCATCTCGGGCGGCAAGGGCGGCGCCGAAGACAAGATCGCGGCAATGGAATCGGCCGGGATAAAAGTTTCGCCATCGCCGGCCCGGCTGGGCACGACGCTGGTCGAGGCAATTAAGGGCTAGTGAGTAGTCAATAGTGAGTAGTGAAAAGGGAAGAACGGGTGAGTAGCAGCTGAACGGGAAAGTCTTCATTTTCCTACTCCCTACTGGACTACTCACTATTCCCCTCGAAAGGAGACGGAGCCAGGCTCCGCAGACAAAATGGCACGACAAGATCAGGCCAATGACCAATTTTCGCTCACCTCTTTCCTCTATGGCGGCAATGCCGATTATATCGACGCGCTCTATGCGGCGTATGAGGACGATCCAGCCTCGGTCAATCCCGAATGGCAGGAGTTCTTCGCCGGCCTGAAGGACGATGCCGGGGATGTCCGCAAGAACGCCAAGGGCGCCTCGTGGGCCAAGCCCTCCTGGCCGCTGCAGGCCAATGGCGAGCTGGTGTCGGCGCTCGACGGCAATTGGGGCCTGGTCGAGAAGCACATCGAAAAGAAGGTCAAGGAGAAGGCAGCCGTCAACGGCGCCGTCCCCTCCGACGCCGACGTGCACCAGGCGACGCGCGATTCCGTGCGCGCCATCATGATGATCCGCGCCTATCGCATGCGCGGCCATCTGCACGCCAATCTCGACCCGCTCGGCATCGCCACGCTCGAGGATTACAACGAGCTGTCGCCGGAGAATTACGGCTTCACCGAAGCCGACTACGACCGGCCGATCTTCCTCGACAATGTGCTCGGGCTCGAATTCGGCACCATCCGCCAGATGCTCGACATCCTGACCCGCACCTATTGCTCGACGCTGGGCGTCGAGTTCATGCATATCTCCGATCCGGAAGAGAAAGCGTGGATCCAGGCGCGCATCGAGGGCGCCGACAAGGAGATCTCCTTCACCGCGACCGGCAAGAAGGCGATCCTGCAGAAGCTGATCGAGGCCGAGGGCTTCGAGCAGTTCGCCGACGTCAAGTTCAAGGGCACCAAGCGCTTCGGCCTCGACGGCGGCGAAGCGCTGATCCCGGCACTGGAACAGATTGTCAAGCGCGGCGGCCAGCTCGGGCTGAAGGAGATCGTGCTCGGCATGGCGCATCGCGGCCGCCTCAACGTGCTCTCCCAGGTGATGGCCAAGCCGCATCGCGCCATCTTCCACGAATTCAAGGGCGGCTCGGCCGCACCCGACGAGGTCGAGGGCTCGGGCGACGTCAAATACCATCTTGGCGCCTCGTCGGACCGCGAGTTCGACGGCAACAAGGTGCATCTGTCGCTGACCGCCAATCCCTCGCATCTTGAAATCGTCGACCCGGTGGTGATGGGCAAGGCGCGCGCCAAGCAGGATTATCTGTTCGGCCGTGGCCGCGAGGAGATCGTGCCGCTGGAAGAGCGGGCCAAGGTGCTGCCGCTTTTGCTGCATGGCGACGCCGCCTTTGCCGGCCAGGGCGTCATTGCCGAAATCCTCGGCCTGTCCGGCCTGCGCGGCCACCGCGTTGCCGGCACGCTGCATTTCATCATCAACAACCAGATCGGCTTCACCACCAATCCGCGCTTCTCGCGCTCGTCGCCCTACCCGTCCGACGTCGCCAAGATGATCGAGGCGCCGATCTTCCACGTCAACGGCGACGATCCGGAGGCCGTGGTGCACGCCGCCAAGGTGGCGATCGAATTCCGCATGAAGTTCCACAAGCCTGTCGTGGTCGACATGTTCTGCTACCGCCGCTTCGGCCACAATGAGGGCGACGAGCCGGCCTTCACGCAGCCGATCATGTATCGCAACATCCGCACCCACAAGACGACGGTGCAGATCTATGCAGACCGGCTGATCGCCGAAGGGCACATGACGCAGGCCGAGTTCGACAAGCTCAAGGCCGACTGGCGGGAGCATCTGGAATCCGAGTGGGAAGTCGGCCAGCACTACAAGCCCAACAAGGCCGACTGGCTGGACGGCGCCTGGTCGGGCCTGCGCACGGCCGACAACCAGGACGAACAGCGGCGCGGCAAGACCGCGGTGCCGGCCAAGACACTGAAGGAGATCGGCAAGAAGCTGACCGAAGTGCCGAAAGATTTCGAGGCGCACAAGACGATCATCCGCTTCCTCGAAAACCGCCGCCAGGCCATCGAATCCGGCGAAGGCATCGATTGGTCGACGGCCGAGGCGCTGGCTTTTGGCGCCATCCTGCTCGACGGCAACCCGATCCGCCTCTCCGGGCAGGATTCGGAGCGCGGTACCTTCTCGCAGCGCCATTCCGTGCTCTACGACCAGCGCGACGAGACCCGCTACATCCCGCTCAACAATCTGTCGGCGGCGCAGGCCGGCTATGAGGTCATCAACTCAATGCTGTCCGAAGAAGCCGTGCTCGGCTTCGAATATGGCTACAGCCTGGCCGAGCCTAAGGCGCTGACGTTGTGGGAAGCTCAGTTCGGCGACTTCGCCAACGGCGCCCAGGTGGTGTTCGACCAGTTCATATCCAGCGGAGAGCGCAAGTGGCTCCGGATGTCGGGCCTCGTCTGCCTGCTGCCGCATGGCTATGAAGGCCAGGGACCGGAACATTCGTCTGCCCGGCTCGAGCGTTTCCTGCAGCTCTGCGCCGAGGACAACATGCAAGTGGCCAACTGCACGACGCCGGCCAACTACTTCCATATATTGCGCCGGCAGTTGAAGCGCGACTTCCGCAAGCCGCTGATCCTGATGACGCCGAAGTCGCTGCTGCGCCACAAGCGGGCGGTGTCGACGCTGCCGGAAATGTCGGGCGAAAGCTCGTTCCACCGGCTGCTGTGGGACGATGCCCAGCTCTTGCCCAACCAGGCCATCAAGCTGACCAAGGATTCCAAGATCCGCCGTGTCGTGCTGTGCTCGGGCAAGGTCTATTACGACCTCTACGAGGAGCGTGAGAAGCGTGGCATCAACGACATCTATCTGCTGCGCGTCGAACAGCTCTACCCGTTCCCGGCCAAGGCGTTGATCACCGAATTGTCGCGCTTCCGCAATGCCGAAATGGTGTGGTGCCAGGAGGAACCCAAGAACATGGGCGCCTGGTCGTTCATCGACCCGTATCTGGAATGGGTGCTGGCGCATATCGACGCCAAGCACCAGCGGGTGCGCTACACCGGCCGGCCGGCATCCGCCTCGCCGGCGACCGGGCTTATGTCCAAGCATCTCGCCCAGCTCGCCGCCTTGCTCGAAGACGCGCTCGGCGAGTAGGCAGAGTTGAGCGAATAGAACAGACAGACAACAAACGGACAGGCACAATGGCTACCGAAATCCGCGTTCCCACTCTCGGCGAATCCGTCACCGAGGCAACCATCGGCAAATGGTTCAAGAAGGTGGGCGATGCCATTGCCGCCGACGAGCCGCTGGTCGAGCTCGAAACCGACAAGGTGACGGTCGAGGTTCCCTCGCCAGGCGCCGGAACCTTGGGCGAGATCGCCGCCAAGGAGGGCGAGACGGTCGGGGTCGGCGCTCTTCTGGGCTCGATTTCGGCCGGTGGCGCCGCCGCACCGGTCACCAAGCCGCAAGCCGTGGCGCAGGCATCGAGCCCCGACGCCGCGCAGACCACCAAACAGGCCGCCGCCGAGACCGCCAAGGTCGCCGGCGACGCCGGTCCGGTCGAGCCGCGCACCATGCCGCCGGCGCCGGCAGCGGCGAAACTGATCGCCGAGAACAATCTGTCGGTCGACCAATTGTCCGGCTCCGGCAAGCGCGGCCAGGTGCTGAAGGGCGACGTGCTCGACGCCATCACCAAGGGTGCGCCGTCGCAGCCGGCCGAAACGCCGAAGGCGGCCCCGGCAGCGCCGATTGCTGCCCGTGCGCCGTCCTCAGGCGACGACGCGGCGCGCGAGGAGCGCGTGCGCATGACCAAGCTGCGCCAGACCATCGCGCGCCGGCTCAAGGAAGCGCAGTCGACCGCCGCCATGCTCACCACCTTCAACGAGGTCGACATGTCAGCGGTGATGGCGCTCAGGACCAAGTACAAGGACGTGTTCGAGAAGAAGCACGGCGTGAAGCTCGGCTTCATGGGTTTCTTCACCAAGGCCGTCACGCACGCGCTGAAGGAAATCCCGTCGGTCAACGCCGAGATCGACGCCACCGATATCATCTTCAAGAACTACGCCCATATCGGCGTCGCCGTCGGCACCGAGAAGGGTCTGGTCGTTCCGGTGGTGCGCGATGCCGACCAGATGTCTATCGCCGAGATCGAGAAGGAGATCGGCCGGCTCGGCATCGCCGCGCGCGACGGCAAGCTGTCGGTCGCCGACATGCAGGGGGGCACGTTCACGATTTCCAATGGCGGCGTCTACGGGTCGCTGATGTCCACGCCGATCCTCAACGCGCCGCAGTCGGGTATTCTGGGCATGCACAAGATCCAGGACCGGCCCGTGGTGGTCGGCGGCCAGATCGTGATCCGGCCGATGATGTATCTGGCGCTGAGCTACGATCACCGCATCGTCGACGGCAAGGAAGCGGTGACCTTCCTGGTGCGCGTCAAGGAAAGCCTGGAGGATCCGGAACGGCTGGTGCTTGATCTGTGAGGCGGTCGGATGGCGGCTCGCGGTCGGAGTAGCCAATAATGGCCCTGTTCCCTGGGCCTGCCAGACCGATAGCGCTGGCGGCCGGTATGGCATTCGCCGCTGTCCACGCTAATGCCGCATGCCCGGCCGAACTCGCCGTCTACGGCGATGCCCAGAGCGGCAGTGAGATCAATTTTGCCCCGACCGGCACGTCGGCGACCGTCACCAACACGTTCCGCTTGATCCTCGACAACGATGTGGTGCTGAACGGCATCGTCCAATGGAACGAAGGTGTTTCGCGGCCGAACGGGGCGCTGATGTACAAATGCCCGGGAGGCGACGTTACCGGCACCGAGCTTGCCGCCTGCACCTTGTGGAACGGCATCATCTATACGTCGGATGAAAAGGGCAGCATCGGCCTGTTGCCGGCCGAAGGCGTCGAAGCACCGAAGACGCTGATCCTGCCCGATCTCGGTCCGGTGTTGCATCAATCCACCGCCTATGGCGGCGCCGGGTTTTCGATGTGTTTGCCTTGAAGGGATGCCAGGAATGAGCGGAACGCAAAAGGTGCTGCTGGTCACCGGTGGCAGCCGCGGCATCGGCGCCGCGATCTGCCGGCTCGGGTCGAAGGCTGGCTATCGCGTAGCGGTCAACTACACCTCCAACCAGACCGCCGCCGAGGCACTGGTCGGCGAAATCAAGGCCGCAGGCGGCGAGGCCTTTGCGGTCAGGGGCGATGTCGGCGTCGAATCCGATATCGTTGCCATGTTTGAAGCCGTCGACCGCGGCTATGGCCGGCTCGATGCTTTCGTCAACAATGCCGGCATCGTCGACGTCAAGGCGCGGGTCGATGAGATGGATGTTTCACGGCTGGAGCGCATGATGCGCATCAATGTCGTGGGGTCGTTCCTCTGCGCCCGCGAAGCGGTGAAGCGGATGTCGAGCCGTCACGGTGGGTCGGGTGGATCCATCGTCAACATCTCGTCGGCTGCGGCAGTTCTGGGCTCGCCGGGCGAATATGTCGACTACGCCGCGTCCAAGGGCGCGATCGACACCTTCACCATGGGGCTCGCCCGCGAGGTGGCGCTGGAAGGCATCCGCGTCAATGCGGTGCGGCCGGGCATCATCGATACCGAAATCCATGCCTCGGGTGGACAGCCGGACCGGATAGAACGGTTCCGCGATCTTCTGCCGATGAAAAGAGCCGGCACCGCGGATGAAGTCGCGGGCGCGGTTCTCTACCTGTTGTCCGATGCCGCGTCCTATACGACCGGCGCGATCCTGAATGTCAGCGGCGGCCGCTGAGCGCCCCAAGAAAAAGGGAAACAAACATGGCTTATGACGTCGTAATCATCGGCTCGGGACCGGGCGGCTATGTCTGCGCCATCAAGGCGGCGCAGCTCGGGCTGAAGGTCGCGGTGGTCGAGAAGAACCCGACCTTCGGCGGCACCTGCCTCAACATCGGCTGCATTCCATCCAAGGCGTTGCTGCATGCCTCCGAGATGTTCGCCGAAGCCGGCCACTCCTTCGACACACTGGGTGTCGAAGTGACACCGAAGCTCAATTTGAAGAAGATGATGGCGCACAAGGACGCCACGGTGACGGCGAACGTCAACGGCGTCGCCTTCCTGTTCAAGAAGAACAAGATCGATAGTTTTCGCGGCATCGGAACGGTGGTCGCGGCGGGCAAGGTGTCGGTGACGAGCGAGGACGGCAAGGTCGAGGAAATCGAGACGAAGAACATCGTCATCGCCACCGGCTCGGATGTCGCCGGCATTCCTGGCGTCACGGTCGACTTCGACGAAAAAGTCATCGTGTCCTCGACCGGCGCGCTGTCGCTGGACAAGGTGCCCGGCCATCTCGTCGTGGTCGGCGGCGGCGTCATCGGGCTCGAGCTCGGCTCGGTCTGGGCGCGGCTCGGCGCCAAGGTCACCGTGGTCGAATTCCTCGACACCATCCTCGGCGGTATGGACGGTGAGGTCTCCAAGCAATTCCAGCGGCTGCTCTCCAAGCAGGGCTTCGAATTCAGGCTCGGCGCCAAGGTCACCGGCGTCGCCAAGGCTAAGAAGGGCGCCAGCGTCACTTTCGAGCCTGTGAAAGGCGGCGCGGCCGAGACGATCGAGGCCGACATGGTGCTGATCGCCACCGGCCGCCGCGCTTTCGCCGACAGCCTGGGCCTGAAGGAAGCGGGCGTCGAGGTCGATGAGCGCGGCCGGGTCAAGACCGACGCGCACCTCAGGACCAACGTACCAGGCATCTATGCCATCGGCGATGTCATCGCCGGGCCGATGCTGGCGCACAAGGCCGAGGATGAGGGCGTGGCAGTGGCCGAGACCATTGCCGGCCAGGCCGGCCATGTGAACTATGACGTCATTCCGAGCGTCGTCTACACCAGCCCGGAGATCGCTTCGGTCGGCAAGACCGAGGAAGAATTGAAGAAGGCCGGCATCGACTACAAGGTCGGGAAATTCCCGTTCACCGCCAATGGCCGGGCGCGCGCCATGCTGCACACCGACGGCTTCGTCAAGATCCTGGCCGACAAGGCCACCGACCGCGTGCTCGGCGTTCACATCGTCGGCTTCGGCGCCGGCGAGATGATCCACGAGGCGGCGGTGCTGATGGAATTCGGCGGCTCGTCGGAAGATCTCGCCCGCACCTGTCATGCCCATCCGACCATGTCCGAAGCAGTGAAGGAAGCGGCATTGGCGACGTTCTTCAAGCCGATCCATATTTAGAACGAGCCAGGAAAACCGTGAAACGGTTTTCCCGGGAAAGCGCGTAACGCTTCCCTTGAGGGAATTGCCTCCTTGCCTGCCCCAAACAGAACGGCCCACCGGAAGGCGGGCCGTTCTTCGTTGAAAGCCGTGGCCCGATTACTGGGCCGGTGCGGGAGCTGGGGCCGGGGCAGGAGCCGGTTCGGCGGGCTTCATCGGCTCTGCGGGCGCTGGCGCCGGGGCCGGTGTGCTCGCGGCGGGCGGTTCGGTCGCCGGATGCTCACCACTTCTTCCGAAAACATAATACGCGACAATCGCCAGAATAACGACGACCAATGCAATCAGCCAAGGGCTGCCGCCGCCACCTGATCTGGGCGTGTCGTTTGATGGATTCGCCATAAAAGTGTCCTCCGTGGATGAAAATGATCAATCAACAGCCATCAACGCGCAACCGTTGATGGGGTTTCACGCTAGGGAAGGAAAGCGCCGAAAACGCGGCGCCTGATTCCTCCGCTGCCCACGCGACTCAATCGACAGCGGTGACAGTATAGCCGGCTTTGCGGAAATCCTCGACCAGGCCCTCGGGACCGGGCAGATGCAGCGCGCCGACGGCGATGAAGGCACTGCCTTTGGCGAGGAATGGTCCGGCATGATCGACCATCGCCTTGTTGCGGCTGGTGATCATGGTCTGCTCGAACGCCGCATAGCCTGTCGCGTCGCCCGTCTCGCCGGGCAGCACGGCGCGAAACAGCGGCCAAAACATGCCGGTCTCGCCGCGCTGGTAGAGCACGATCATGGTTTCGTTGACGTCGTTCATCTTGTCGCCGAGCTTCAGCGTGTCGACCAGTCCCTTCATGTGGAACGCCATCGGCAGCGAAGCCATGGCGCGCAGCTGGTCGACGACGGTTTCCAGCCCTTCGACGGATTTGCCGGAGGCCTTGGCATCCTCGGCAAGCTTGACGTCGAGCACCGGCGCGCCGCCCGCCTTGCGGGCGAGCTCGCAGGCTGGAAGCGCCACCATGGCCGACAGCATCCACGGCTTCATCTTGGCGACGGTTGCCGGCGGGATGCCGCGTTCGTCGAGCGCCTTGTCGACCGCCGCGGCGTCGTCGGGCGACAGCAGCGACGACAGCGTGGTGCTGTCGGTGAACATCATCAGCTCCGGCTGCTTGAGCAGGGCCGCCATCATCTTCTGCTGGTCGAGCACTTCGGTGGTCTCGATGACGATGGTGCCGGCGCCGTCATAGGCCTTCTGCGCCGCCGGCGGCAGCGCTGTGACGCGCGGGTCGGTCATATGCATGGTGCCGAACAGGAAGGACGGCTGTTCGCCCGTCTTCTCCAGCTTCCACAGCAGGCCCTTGCCGTTCGGCGTTGCGGCGGCTTCCGCCTCGATCTTGCGGTAGGTGGACGGGTCACTTTTCTGCAACGCCGACAGCATGTCGGCGCCGGTGCAGGACGGGATTTCGGCATGCGCCTTGCCCGCCGCAAACAACAGGACGGCGAGCAGAGACAGGAAGAACAGCACATGGAACGCCAGGAGCAGCTTCAGCGAGAAGAGCGCAGCGCGGTCGGCGATGACGATGACCCGTTTCATGGTCCTTTCCTAAGCTGGAAAAACGGCAAAACGGTTAACCCGGAGAACGAAATTGTCTTCGATTCAATCAGTTTTGACTATCGCTCGAATTACTGAACGGCTTGCGGTTGGTTGAGCCGCCCACCCCTCATCATCCCGTGGCGAAGTCCGGAAGCCTCGCGCAACCCCAATACTTCACGCCCTCGGGTGAGCCGATTCATAGATCTCCAACAGCCTCGACGTATCGACGCCGGTGTAGATCTGCGTGGTCGACAGGCTGGCATGGCCGAGCAGTTCCTGGATGGTGCGCAGGTCGCCGCCGCGGCCGAGCAGATGCGTGGCGAAGGAATGGCGCAAGGCGTGCGGCGTTGCGGTGTCCGGCAGGTTGAGCGCCGAGCGCAGCTTGGCCATCTCGCGCTGGACGATGGCCGGGTTGAGCAGGCCGCCGCGCGCGCCGCGAAACAACCGGCCCTTGGGGTCGAGATGGTAGGGGCACAGCCGGCGGTATTCGGCAACCGCCCTGAGCGCCACCGGCAGCACCGGCACCAGCCGCGTCTTGCCGCCCTTGCCGGTGACGCGCAGCACCGTGTCGGCCTCCGACGCCAGTTCGGCGCCGGCAAGGCCGAGCGCCTCGGAAATGCGCAGGCCCGAGCCGTAGAGCAGCGTCAGCACGGCGGCGTTGCGGGCGGCGATCCAGGGTTCCTCCGCCAATTGACCCTCGACGGAAACGACATGTTTTGCGTCACTGGCCGTCAGCGGTTTCGGCAGTGACTTTGGTTGGCGAGGCGCGCGCAGGGCCGCCGCGCCCGCTGCGTTGGCGAGACCACGCCGTTCCAGAAAGCGCAAGAGTGAGCGAATGCCGGCCAGCCCCCGGCCGAGCGTGCGGGCGCCTGCGCCTTCATTGCGGCGGGCGGCCAGAAAGCCGCGCAGGTCGGCCGGGCGCAGATCGGCGATGTCGGCTATGCCGGGCGGGCCGCCATTATGACCCGTCAGGAAATGCAGGAACTGCCTGGTGTCGCGCTCGTAGGCTTCCACCGTCTCGGGCGACAGCCGACGTTCTCGCGCGAGCATCTTGAGCCAGCTTTCGCGCGCCGCCTGGAGGTCGGGCTTTGCCGGGATAAGGAATTCCTGCATGGCGTCGTTCCGGTTCGCCGTCATTTTCCGGCAGCCGGGTTAGGAAGCGGTGAAGAGGCGTCATTGAAATGACAATCCGGTGGGGCTAGGAGTCGACCGGCGGCAAGTCAAAACCGTGGTGATTGGCCAAACGGGGTATCCGCAAATAGAGAGTTGCAGGAACGAAACCCGTGAGCCTTTCTGAACTGCCGTGGGTTTGATCACCGTAACGAATGGGTCCTCGGGTCTGCGCAGTCGCTTCGCGCCTGCTCCGCCCGTGGATGACGAAGGTAAAAGCGCGCCATGAGCAAGCCCCAGAACCCTGTCCAGATGGCCGTGATCGGCGCCGCTCACGGCATCAAGGGCGAATTGCGCGTCAAAACCTTTACCGGCGATCCGCTGGCGCTCGCCGATTACGGGCCGCTTTACGCAAGGGACGGCCGCGCCTTCCAGATCATCGACATAAGGCCCGCCAACACCGTGGTCGTGGTGCGCTTCAAGGGTGTCAGTGACCGCAACGCGGCCGAGGCGCTGGCCGGCACGGAGCTGTTCGTCGATCGCTCCATGCTGCCCGATGACGGCGAGGAGGACGAATTCTATCATGCCGACCTGATCGGTCTGGAGGTTCGGGACGATACGGGAGCCGTCCTTGGTAAGGTCGTCGCCGTGCACAATTTCGGCGGCGGCGACATCCTCGATGTGACGCTGGCCGGACGCAAGGGCGTGTTGATCCCGTTCACGCAGGCCGCTGTGCCCGAAGTGTCCATCGCCGAGGGTTTTGTGCGCGTCAACCAGGCGGCGGCCGGACTGGTCGAGGACGAGGACGGCGAAGCGCCGCGCGAGGAAGGCTTCGACCCGAAGGGCAGGCCGCGCGGCCCGAGGGACGCCGGGGGCAACCGGTGAGCTTCTCCGCCTCCGTGCTTACGCTCTACCCGGAAATGTTTCCGGGTCTGCTTGGCCTGTCGCTGGCCGGGCGGGCGCTGGAGGCGGGTACATGGTCGCTGCAAGCAATCCAGATCCGCGACTTTGCAACCGACCGCCACCGCACTGTCGACGACACGCCGGCCGGCGGCGGCGCCGGCATGGTGATGCGCGCCGATGTCTTGGCCAGGGCGATCGACCATGCCTCGCCCGAAGGCGATTTGCGGCCACGGCTGCTGATGAGCCCGCGTGGAAAGCCGCTGACGCAGGCGCGCGTGCGCGAACTGGCCGCCGGGCCGGGCGCCGTCATCCTGTGCGGCCGCTTCGAAGGCATCGACCAGCGGGTGATCGACGCGCGAGGATTGGAGGAAGTCTCGGTCGGAGACTTCATTCTGTCCGGTGGCGAGCCGGCGGCGCTTGTGCTGCTCGACGCGGTCGTGCGGCTGCTGCCCGGCGTCATGGGCAATGCCGTGTCGGGTGAAGAAGAGAGCTTTGAAAACGGCCTGCTCGAACACCCGCATTACACGCGGCCGCAGGATTTCGAGGGCCGGCCCATTCCCGAGGTGCTGACCTCGGGCAACCACGGCAAGATCGCGGCGTGGCGGCGGGCACAGTCGGAGAAGCTGACTCGAGAACGGCGGCCGGACTTGCTCGGCTCTCCTCAGCCCTTGGCGAAATAGTAGAAAGCCAGGAACAGCCCGACCGCGACGACGAAGCCACGCACCACGTTCTGCGGCACGCGCTTGGCGATCCACACGCCGGCATAGCCGCCCAACGCGCCGCCGGGGATCATGACGATCGCTTGCGGCCAGGCGACGACGCCACCCGAGACGAAGACGATGATGGCGACCGCTGCGATGACCATGGCCAGCATGTTTTTCAGCGCGTTCAGGCGGTGGTAGTCGCCGGCCTGGGTCAGGCCGAGCGTCGCCAGCATCATCACGCCCATGCCGGCCCCGAAGAAGCCGCCATAGATGGCGGTGACGAACTGCGCCAGCGAGCCGGCCAACGAGCCCACAGAAGCCTCATGCCCCGGCTTGGGTGCGGGCTTCAGCCACGGCCCGGCGGCGAACAGCGCCGTCGCGGCCAGCAGCAGCCATGGCACCAGGACGCGAAATGACGGATTGTCCAGCGCCAGCAGGATAAGCGCGCCGGCCAGTGCGCCGAGCGCCGATATCAGGCAGAGCAGCAGGGCACCACGCCAGAAATGGCGGATGTCGTCCCGGTAGGCCAGCGTCGAGGTGATGTAGCCGGGAAATTGCGTCACCGAGGAGGTCGCGTTGGCGACGATCGGCGGCAGGCCGACCAAGGTCATGGCACCGAAGGTGATGAAGGTGCCGCCGCCCGCGACCGCATTGGCGGCGCCGGAAAGAAAACCCGCCATGAATAGCAGGACCGCGTCGAAAAAGGACATGAGGATGCCGCCGGAGAACTATGGTTGCCCCGCCTTAGGCAGCTTGAAGGGCCCTTGCAACCCGGTAGTGGACAGATACGATGGTGCACGCGAGCAAAAAAGACGCGGCCAAGACGTGACAAAGCGTCGAAATAGCTGTATGTGCCCGCCGAACCGGGAGAAATCTGCCGGACCCGTCAACAATGGCGGTGTAGTCGCCCCTGCCCGATGTTTTCGAACAAAGGGCATAGCCGAGCGGTCATTGGAACTGCAAGGCGAGCGCCGGGCGCTCTGACTGTCGGAAGAACAAGAAGTGGATTATTGAGATGGATCTCATCCGTCAGATCGAGGCCGAACAGGCCGCCAAGATCGAAGCAAAGCGCAAGCTTCCCGAATTCCAGCCCGGCGACACCGTGCGCGTCCAGGTCCGCGTGACCGAAGGCACCCGCACCCGCGTCCAGGCATATGAAGGCGTCGTCATCGCCCGTGCCGGTTCGGGCTTCCAGGAAAATTTCACCGTCCGCAAGATCTCCTACGGCGAAGGCGTCGAGCGCGTGTTCCCGGTGTTTTCGCCAATGGTCGAAGGCGTCGAGATCGTGCGTCGCGGCAAGGTGCGTCGTGCCAAGCTCTATTATCTGCGCGACCGTCGCGGCAAGTCGGCCCGTATTTCGGAAAACACCGGCGTGCGCGCCCGCAAGCTCAATGATGAGGAGCGCGACGCGCTGAACGCCGAGAAGGCGCGCATCGAGGCCGAGAAGGTTGCCGCCGCGCAGGCGCTGGCCGCCGAGACGGCCGCCAAGGAAGCCGCCGAGAAGAAGGCCGACGACGAGGCCGCCAAGGCTGCGGAAGCCGCCGCCGCCGAATAAAGGCTTTGGACAGACATTCTGAAAAAGGCGGCTTCGGCCGCCTTTTTTCGTTTCGGAGCCCGCCTTTTGCCAAATGCAGGCTTCCAAAGCGGGATTGATTTCTATCATACGGTACACTAATTAATCGTGTACAAGCTAATTTTGGAGACTTGATATGACCGCACTCTATTCGACCCAGGCGCGTGCCGTCGGCGGCCGCGCCGGCCACGTCCAGACCGATGACGGCCTGCTCAGCCTCGACCTCGCAATGCCGAAGGAGCTTGGCGGCAAGGGTGGCGCCACCAATCCCGAACAGCTTTTCGCCGCCGGCTATGCCGCTTGCTTCGAAAGCGCCATGCGGTTTCTCGCCGGCAAGCAGAAACTGCCGCTGCGCGATGCCTCGGTGACGGCCACTGTCAGCCTCCATCCCAACGGTCAGGGCGGTTTCCTGCTCGGCGTTTCCCTGGCGGCCGAGACGAAAGGTCTTGATCAGGCGGCCGCCGAAGCGCTTGTATCGGCAGCGCACCAGATCTGCCCCTACTCCAACGCAACCAGGGGCAATATCGAGGTGGCGATTTCGGCAAAGGCGACATGACGGCGAAAACCAAAGACACGGCCAACCAGGTCCCGGCGGGTGACGCCGGGACAAGCGCGGTCCCAAGGCTCAGCGACCAGCTCTGCTTCGCGCTCTATTCGGCGAGCGGATTGATGACGAAGCTCTACCGGCCGTTGCTCGATCCGCTTGGCCTGACCTATCCGCAATATCTGGCCATGCTGGCGCTGTGGGAGCGCGCGCCGAGCACGGTGGGCGAACTCGGCGAGGCGCTGGGCCTCGATTCGGCGACGCTGACGCCGCTGCTCAAGCGGCTCGAGGCCGGCGGCCTGGTTACGCGCCGGCGCGATCCTGCCGACGAGCGCCGCGTGCTGGTCGAGCCGACAGCCAAGGGCCAAGCCTTGCGCGAGCGCGCCAGGGACATCCCCGCCGCCATGCTCTGCAGCATGCCGCTCGACCCAGCCGAGTTGAAGTCGCTGCATGGCACGCTGACCCGCTTCGTCGCCGGGCTGCGCGAGGCCGATGCCGGAGCGCCGCAGCGCGGCTGATCGGCCACGGCAAGGATCGTTCCCCAAAATCCCGGCCGAAAGTATCTATTTGCGTTTTTCGCCGGCCGTGGCGCAGCGGAGCGTCTTGCATGGCGCTTGCGGAGAGCTAAAGTCGGCGCCGGATTTCCTTTGCAAGCCCGGCCCGTGTCCGGGCGCTTTCACTTCCGGGGAGTGTGTCATGCCAAAATCGAAACTGCTGCTGGCCGGCCTGCTTGCCGTCATGCTTGCGCCCGTTGCCGCCTTCGCCCAGGCGCTGCCCGATCTCGGCGGCAAGAAAGTGGTGGTGGTGACGGAAAACGCCTATCCGCCGCTACAGTTCATCGATGCCAAGACCGGAAAACAGATCGGCTGGGAATATGACGCGATGAACGAGATCGCCAAGCGGCTGAATTTCACCGTCGAGTATCAGAACACCTCCTGGGACGCGATGATCCAGGCGGTTTCCGACAACCAGTACAACATCGGCATGACCGGCATCACCATCAAGGACGACCGCAAGCAGAAGGTGGATTTCTCCGACCCCTATATGCGCTCGGAACAGTTCATGCTGGTGCGCGGCGACGAGAGCCGCTTCACCGACGCCAAGACCTTCGGCGCCTTCAAGGACGGGCTGATCGGCGCGCAGGCCGGCACGACGCCCTTCTACACCGCTGTCTACAGCGTGCTGGACGGCAATGAGCAGAACCCGCGCATAAAGCTGTTCGAGACGTTCGGTGCCACCGTGCAGGCGCTGAAGACTGGCGACGTCGATGTGGTGCTCACGGACGGCACTGCGGGCAAGGGCTATGTCGACGCTTCCGAGGGCAAGCTGAAGCTGATCGGCGGCCCGCTCGGCACCGAGGATTTCGGCTTCATCTTCCCCAAGGGCTCCGACCTGGTGAAGCCCGTCAACGCCGCGATCGCCGCGCTCAAGACCGACGGCACGTTCGATGCGCTGAACAAGAAATGGTTTCTTGATTACAAGATGGGGCAGTAGTTCGTCTTGATGCGGGCGGTGCGCGTGCGGGAACTCGCGCTGAGTTTGCGCTTGAACGCCGCCCTCTGCCCTGCCGGGCATCTCCCCCTCAAGGGGGGAGATTGGCAGCTTGGCCTTCGTCCCACATGCAGCATCGATGAAGATTGGCGAAGGCCGACGAGACATCTGATCTCCCCCCTTGAGGGGGAGATGTCCGGCAGGACAGAGGGGGGCGCCTTGGGGCCTGCCTTGCGCACTATGCACCTCGCCGGCCACGCCTGATGGCCCCCCCACCATCCTCCGTCAAACCTGAATTCCCCTGGTGGCTGGCCGCCGCCCTTGTCCTTGCCTTGGCCGCCGCGCTCGCCATCGCCGCCACCGATCTTTATGCCCAGGTCTTCGCCACTGTTGCCAAGGGCATCGGCGTCACCGTCTTCGTCACCATTGTCGCCTTCGCGCTGGCCTCGATGATCGGCCTCGGCATCGCGCTGATGGGATTGTCGGGTTCGCAGTGGCTGCGGCAGATCGCGCGTTTCTATGTCGAGATCATCCGTGGCGTACCGATCCTGGTGCTTTTGTTCTGGATCGCGTTTGCCGGCGCACCGGCTTTCGTCGCAGCCTGGAACGCGCTGACCGCGCCGCTGCAGAGCACCGGCTATCTCGGCGAGTTGCAGGTGCGCGACGTCTCGCTCTTGTGGCGCGCCGTCATGGCGCTGACCATCGGCTATTCCGCCTTCATCTCCGAAGTGTTCCGGGCCGGCATCCAGGCGGTCGAGAAGGGCCAGGTCGAAGCGGCCAAGGCGCTCGGGCTCACGCGGGCGCAACGTTTCCGGCTCATCGTCTTTCCGCAGGCGATCCGTACCATCCTGCCGCCGCTCGGCAATGACTTCGTCGCCCTGGTCAAGGATTCCTCGCTGGTCTCGGTGCTCGGTGTCGCCGACATCACGCAGATGGGCAAGGTCTATGCCGCCGGTTCCTTCCGCTTCTTCGAGACCTATTCGATAACAGCCTACATCTATCTCATCCTGACCGTCGGCTTGTCTTTGGCGCTCCGGGCGCTGGAACGGCGGTTGCGCCGCCAGCATCAGGAATAGTGTTTCGGCAAGGACGGCGTTACGCTCCGGTTGCGCACTGGAGGAGGAGCATGCCCATGAACGTCGACAAGGCCAATGCTGCGCTGGATTCGGTCTATACGGCCGATACGCCCGAAACCCTGGCGCAGGCCTATGCCGCATGGGCCGCGACTTATGACAGCGAGACCGCCTCGCTCGGCTATCTCCTGCCGTTCCTCATCACCGCCTGGGTGGCGCGCCACGTGCCTGCGGGCGAAGGGCCGCTGCTCGACGCCGGCTGCGGCACCGGCCTGTCCGGGCCGTCGCTGAAAGCGCTGGGCTACGGCGATATCGCCGGGCTCGACCTGTCGGACGACATGCTGAAGATCGCCGGCAGCCGCAACGCCTATGGCGAGCTGAAGCAGGCAATGCTGGGCGGCCCGCTGCCCTGGCCCGACGGCCATTTCCGCGCCTTCTTCTCGACCGGCGTGTTCACCATCAGCCATGCGCCGGCTTCCGGCCTGCACGAACTGGTGCGCGTCACGAAGAAAGGCGGCCACGCCATCTTCACCGTGCGCGACCAGGTGTTCGAGAGCGGTGGTTTCCAGGCCGTCTTCGACGAGCTGGAACGGACGGGAAAATGGCGGCTGATGGAGCAAAGCCCGTGGTTCCGCTGCTATGCGATTGCCGAGCCGGATGCGCTGGTGAAGACGTTTGTCTTCGAGGTGCTTTGAACCGCGGGTCCGCCAAGCTTGGTGCGCATCCCCCGGAGGCGTGGACGCGAGGACGAGGAACCCAGGTCCCGCGCAGCCACCGCCAATTGCCGAAAAGCCAAAACATTGCTATCTACCCCGCCATGGAAGAGCTTTTTGGCGATCCGGCCTACAAGGGGTTCGTGCTGCAGGACAGAAAACGCCTGCCGTCGCGCTTCTCCGCGCGCGTCTGTGGCGCGCCGACCAGCCGACTTACGCGGGCCGACTGATCAACTCGTTTCGCCTGACATCTCGGCGTCTGCCCTTCCCTTTCTCATATCGACGGATTTACGCACATGAGCGCACCGCGCACCCTCTATGACAAGATTTTCGACGACCACGTCGTCGACCGCCAGGACGACGGCACCTGCCTGCTCTATATCGATCGCCACCTCGTCCATGAGGTGACCAGCCCGCAGGCCTTCGAGGGCCTGCGCATGAGTGGCCGCAAAGTCCGTCATCCCGAAAAGACGCTGGCCGTGGTCGACCACAACGTCTCGACCTCGCCCGAGCGCAAGTTCGGCATCAAGAACGAGGAAAGCCGCATCCAGGTCGAGGCTCTGGCCAAGAACGCCAAGGATTTCGGCGTCGAATATTATTCCGAGAATGACATCCGCCAGGGCATCGTCCACATCATCGGGCCGGAGCAGGGTTTCACCTTGCCCGGCATGACCATCGTCTGCGGCGACAGCCACACCTCCACCCACGGCGCCTTCGGCGCGCTGGCGCACGGCATCGGCACGTCGGAGGTCGAGCACGTGCTGGCGACGCAGACGCTGATCCAGCGTAAGGCCAAGAACATGCTGGTGCGCGTCGACGGCCAGTTGCCGGAAGGCGTCACCGCCAAGGACATTATCCTCGCCATCATCGGGGAGATCGGCACCGCCGGCGGCACCGGCTATGTCATCGAATATGCCGGCGAGGCGATCCGCTCGCTGTCGATGGAAGGCCGCATGACGATCTGCAACATGTCGATCGAGGGCGGCGCGCGCGCCGGCCTGATCGCACCTGACGAGACGACCTTCGCCTATGTCAAGGACAAGCCGCGCGCGCCCAAGGGCGCCGCCTGGGACGCCGCGCTCGCCTACTGGAAGACACTGCAATCCGACGAAGGCGCGCATTTCGACAAGGTGATCGTGCTCGATGCGGCCAAACTGCCGCCGATCGTCTCCTGGGGCTCTTCCCCGGAGGATGTTGTCTCGGTGCAAGGGATTGTGCCGAACCCGGAAGACATCACCGACGAAAACAAGCGCACCTCAAAGCAGCGCGCGCTCGACTATATGGGCCTGACGCCGGGAACGAAGATCACCGACATCGCCCTCGACCGTGTCTTCATCGGCTCCTGCACCAACGGCCGCATCGAGGATCTGCGCGCCGCCGCCAAGGTGGTCGAGGGCAGAAAAGTCAATCCGCGCGTCAACGCCATGATCGTGCCGGGCTCCGGCCTGGTCAAGGAACAGGCCGAGGCCGAAGGGCTGGACAAGATCTTCCTCGCCGCCGGCTTCGACTGGCGCGAGCCGGGCTGCTCGATGTGCCTTGCCATGAACGACGACCGGCTGAAGCCACATGAGCGCTGCGCCTCGACCTCGAACCGCAATTTCGAGGGCCGGCAAGGCTTCAAGGGGCGCACCCATTTGGTGTCGCCGGCCATGGCTGCGGCGGCGGCGATCGCCGGCCATTTCGTCGATATTCGCGACTGGAAGTAAACCGCGGCTGGTTCGATCGAAACGCAAGGGCCCGGACCGCGATGCGATCCGGGCCTTCTGCTTGAGCGTCCAGAGCATGTTGGAGCTTCACCGGTCGTCGCGGCGGATGATCTCGTGGAACTGCTCGCGGCGCCCCGGTTCTTCGGCGGCGACCACCAGGGCCAGCCCGCGTTCATCGAAGAGTTTGAACCATTCGTCCCACTCGACCAGCTCATAACCTCCGGCATTGATCGGGCGCTCCGGCTGGTCTTCGTCCTCATAGGCGTGCTGGCCGAATACCAGCCGCAGCATCGCCTGCGTGCCGGCTTCGGGCGACACGTCGACAATGGCCGGAAAGCCGGCGCGTGACGCGGCCCATGAACGGATTGCCTCGTGATCGGTCAGGGTGATTGTATCGGCCATTATCGGTTCCTCTTCTGCGCTGGACAAACGCAGGTCCGGCGCGCCGGTTCCACGTCACGCTCCGCACCCGCGTGACACATATTCGCTTTCGCTTAACCGCTTGTTTGGGCTTGCGCCCTAAGGTCTTCCCCGACGTCAAGCGAGGGGAAGTCACGGTCCTTTGGACACCGGCCTGCTGATAGCGTTGTTAAACCCGACGATCGCGCTGGCCCTCGGCGCGGCGTTCCTCGTGCTTTGGTTCTATCAGCGCCACCGTCCCTATCTGGCCGTGCTGGCGGTAAGCTATTCGCTTGCGGCGGCCGGGTTCCTGTTCCAGCATTTCACGCTGCCCGTTGGCCTGGCACCGTCGAAGCTGCTCTCCAATCTATGCTTCTGCGTTGCCGGATCCTGCCTGGCCGGCGCGATCGTGGCGCGGCATGGCCGGCGAGTGCCCTATGCCGGGCTTTGCGTCTTGGCGAGCGGCGGCATGGCCGCCTTTTGCTGGTTCCTGTTCGTCCAGCCGGACCTGACATGGCGGGTCCTCGTCATCAATTTCGCGCTCGGCGGCATCAGCCTGGTGGCGGCCGCCGAATTGCGCAAGGTGCGTGGCAATGGCCCGACGGAAAATATCCTGTTCGTCCTGGCGTTGCTCGCGGGGCTGAATTTCTTCGTGCGCACCCTTGCCGTCATCGTCGCGCACGGGCCTTTCGCGACTTATGACGAGCTCTATACATCATCCTATTGGACGACGGCGTTGCTGTCGCATGCGCTGCTGTCGCTGCTGATCGCGCTTTGCCTGTTCTCCGCCGCCGCGCTCGACGTGATGAAGGCGTTGAAGGTCGAAACCTACACCGATCCGCTGTCTCGCCTCCTCAACCGGCGCGGCTTCGAGCAACGGGCGGCACTGCTCTTGCAACGCTGCGCGGCGGCGAAATTGCCGGTGGCCCTTGTGCTGGCCGATCTCGACCACTTCAAGGCGCTTAACGACCTGCATGGGCATGCCGCGGGCGACCGGGTGATCGCCGACTTCGCCGCCAAGCTTCGCGCCGCCGCCGGTGCGCGCGGTGAGGCCGGACGTATCGGCGGCGAGGAATTCGCGGTGCTCCTGCCCTTGACCGATCTTGCCGCCGCGCGGCTGTTCGCAGAGGCCGTGCGCGTGGCCTACTCGGCCGGCGGCGTCGACGGACTTCCGCCCGGCACCAAGGTCACCGCCAGTTTCGGCGTGGCGGCGCGCAGCGGCGACGAAGCGCTGGAGCCGTTGATGCGCCGCGCCGACGAGGCCCTCTACAAGGCCAAGAAAAACGGCCGTGACAGCGTGCGCCTGTCCTATGAGCGGCCGGAAACGCTGTTCGTGCCGGAGCCGCTCAAAGCCGGCTGAAGGCGATCGGCCTGACGCCTTCATCATCCAGGACCCGCGCCGCACCGCTTCGTTCCTTGCTTCCCTGAAAGGCGATGGCAAACATCGTTCGGCCAATGTCCGAGGCGTGCGCGAGCCTCCGGTATGACCTGACGTTAACTTCTTTTTCGCCCGTCGATGGTTTGCTGCCGTCAGGGGCTTGGGAAATCATGGGCGGCGCGGACTTCATCCTTGTCATCAATCTGTTCGTTGCCGGGCTGCTGGCGGCGGCCTTCATGGCGATCGCCGTCTATGACATCGGACGCGTCTCGGCACGCTGGCTGGCGTTCGGCTATGTGCTGGGCATGGCCTATTTCGTCGTGGAATTCAGCATTCCCGCCTTCGACAATGCGCGGCTGGTGGTCGTCGCAGCCTTTGCCGTTTTCCTTGGCGCCACCATCGCCTTCAACGGCGGGCTTGCGCATAGATACGGCGTGACGCCGCCCTGGTCGGCGATGCTCCTGATCCTGGCCGTTGCGTCTGTCGCGGTCTATTTCGCCCAGGATCTGCCGCGCCAGTCCCTAGTCAGCAAGATGGCCTACCAACTGCCCTACGCCGTCATGCAGCTTACCGGGTTCGGCATTGTCTGGTCGTCCAGGCAAAGGCGTGGCCGGCTCGATCGGATGCTGATGGCGGTGCTGGCGGCCAGCGCCATGCAGTTCGCCAGCAAGCCATTCATCGCCGATGCGCTTGGCGGCCGCGGCGCCGCCCCACAATCCTATCTGCAGACCAGCTATGCCCTGGTATCGCAATCGCTCGGCACCGTGTTCGGCGTGGCGCTGGCCTTGCTGGCGCTGGCCATACTGGTGCGCGACGTGCTCGCCGAGGCGACGTCGAAATCGGAAACGGACACGCTGTCGCGGCTCCTCAACCGCGGCGGCTTCGAGCATCACGCCGAGAGGGCGCTGGGGGAAGCGGCGCGCCGGGGCGTCCCAGTCGCGCTGGTCATCGCCGATCTCGACCACTTCAAGTCCATCAACGACAATTACGGCCATGCCTCGGGCGACCGGGTCATCGAGGCCTTTGCCCGCTTCCTGCGCGAGGCCGCGGCCGACCACCATGTCGCCGGTCGTATAGGCGGCGAGGAGTTCGCCATCATCCTGCCAGGCACCAACCTTGCCGCCGCGCGGCTGTTCGCCGAAGGCGCGCGCAGCGCCTTCGGGACGCTGCCCATCGACGGGCTCCCCGCCGACAATCGCTGCACGGCAAGCTTCGGCGTCGCCGAGCTTCATGCCGGCGAGCATTTTTCCGATCTGATGCGGCGTGCCGATGAAGCGCTCTATCAGGCCAAGGATGCCGGGCGCGACTGCGTGCGCGTTTCCGCCGGGCCAGCCAGGCCAGAGGCCGTGGCGCTGTTCAGCGGCAGGGGCTGAGCTCGGGCATTTCGCCGTCGGAGAGGCCATACATATAACTGCGCCCCTTCACGAACACCGGCGGCCGATAGCAGTCACCATAGCCCGACATCTCGTCAGCCCCGTTCTCGTAGATCACCTTGGGCTGGCCGGCGCTGGTATAGTCGGACAGTTGCTTGGCGAGCTTGCCTTCACCGACGAGGATGCGCTTGTAGCCGGCGGCACTGTCGATGACGAGATTGCCGAAGGAATCGGCGTAGACCCGATCCTGGTGGCGTCCGTCCGCCAGCGCCGGCGCGGCGAAGCCGACGGCCAATACCGCCACTGTGAACGCCGCAAGGCGCGATCTGCCCGAATTCGAACGCATGGCGTCCTCCATGTTGGAGACAAAGCCTCCTCGAATCGGAAATTAACCTTTTCTTAACCTTTGTTAAGAGGCTGGCGCGGTTCTCACCCATGTCTTGATAAACATGGTTAACGAGGCACATGACGCGATCGTGATCGACGGTCGCGAGGCGCTGGTGATGAAGGCGGGCTCGGCGCCGCTGACCTGCACCCGCTGAGCCGAAGCCCGCGCCGGCCACATATATGCTGCACCGCAGCGAGAACGGGCCGGCTTGGCATCGCCGACGCCTAATCGATTGAAGCCCGGACCTGCCTTTTAATCAGACTAAATTACGTTTTCGAAACGGTTTTCTGGCTTTGACGCGGTGCAAAAAGAGCATTAGAAACCGGCTGTCCGAAGTCGCAACCGGAAGCGGCAATGCCGCATTTCCACCTGAGGCTCCAGGAACGCCGAACTGGGGGAGCCATGAGCAAATCACCAGCCACCCGCGAATTCGCCAGACGTGAACGGCCGCTTTCGCCGCACCTCAGCGTGTACCGGCCGCCGATCACCATGACGATGTCGATCATCCATCGCATCACCGGTGGCGCGCTCTATTTCGGCACGCTCCTGGTCGCGATATGGCTGATGGCGGCGGCGAGCTCGCAAGCCACTTTCGATTGGGTGAGCTGGGCCTTCGGAACCTGGCTCGGACGGCTGATCCTGTTCGGCTACACCTGGGCGCTCATGCACCACATGCTGGGCGGCGTGCGCCACCTGATCTGGGATACCGGCGCCGGTCTCGAAAAGCATACCGCCTCCAAGATCGCCTGGGCGACCCTGGCCGGCTCGGTCCTGCTCACGCTGCTGATCTGGATCGCCGGCTATATGGCGCGAGGAGCCTGACCATGAGCACTGGAAAGACCGACATGCGCACGCCGCTGGCGAAAGTCCGCGGCCTGGGCTCGGCCCGCGAAGGCACCGGGCATTTCTGGCGCCAGCGCCTCACGGCAATCGCCAACATCCCGCTGATCCTGTTCTTCAGCGGGTTCCTGGTCGCGCTCAACGGCGCCGGTTATGCGGAGGTGCGGGCAGCGCTCGCCAACCCGCTCGTGGCGCTGATGATGGCCCTTGTGCTCATCTCGCCGCTTTATCACATGCGGATCGGCATGCAGGTGATCATCGAGGATTACGTGCATGGCGAAGGCATGAAGCTGGCGCTGATCGCCCTCAACACTTTCTTCACCGTAGCGGTCGGCGTGGCTTCGCTCTTCGCCCTGCTCAAACTGGCATTCGGAGGCTGACGTTTTGGCCAAGGACGCGAAAGAAGCCAATACGGCAGGCTATACCTATGTCGACCACAAATTCGACGTCGTGGTCGTCGGTGCCGGGGGCGCGGGACTGCGCGCTACGCTGGGCATGGCCGAACAGGGCCTGCGCACCGCCTGTATCACCAAGGTTTTCCCGACCCGCTCGCACACGGTGGCGGCGCAGGGCGGCATTGCCGCTTCGCTTTCCAACATGGGCCCGGACTCCTGGCAGTGGCACATGTACGACACCGTCAAGGGTTCGGACTGGCTGGGCGATGTCGACGCCATGGAATATCTGGTGCGTGAAGCGCCGGCCGCCGTCTACGAACTCGAGCATTACGGCGTGCCGTTCTCGCGCACGGAAGAGGGCAAGATCTACCAGCGGCCGTTCGGCGGCCACATGATGAATTACGGCGATGGCCCGCCGGTGCAGCGCACCTGCGCGGCCGCCGACCGCACCGGCCACGCCATCCTGCACACGCTCTACGGCCAGTCGCTTAAGAACAACGCGCAGTTCTTCATCGAGTATTTCGCGCTCGACCTGATCATGGAGCCGGACGGCACATGCACCGGCGTCGTCGCCTGGAACCTCGACGACGGCACCATCCACCGCTTCTCGGCCAAGATGGTTGTGCTGGCGACAGGCGGCTATGGCCGCGCTTATTTCTCGGCCACATCGGCCCACACCTGCACCGGCGACGGCGGCGGCATGGCCGCGCGGGCGGGGTTCCCCTTACAGGACATGGAGTTCGTGCAGTTCCACCCGACCGGCATCTACGGCGCCGGCTGCCTGATCACGGAAGGCGCGCGCGGCGAGGGCGGCTATCTCGTCAACTCCGAGGGCGAGCGGTTCATGGAGCGCTACGCGCCGTCGGCCAAGGACCTTGCCTCGCGCGATGTCGTCTCGCGCTGCATGACGCTGGAAATCCGCGAAGGCCGCGGCGTCGGCAAGAACAAGGACCATATCTTCCTGCACCTCGATCATCTCGATCCGGCGGTGCTGCACGAGCGGCTGCCCGGCATCTCGGAATCGGCAAAGATCTTCGCCGGCGTCGACCTCACCAAGGAGCCGATTCCGGTGCTGCCGACGGTGCACTACAATATGGGCGGCGTGCCGACCAATTACTGGGGCGAGGTGCTCAACCCGACGATCCTTAATCCCGATCGGGTCTCGCCCGGCTTGATGGCGGTAGGCGAGGCCGGGTGCGCCTCGGTGCACGGCGCCAACCGGCTGGGATCGAACTCGCTGATCGACCTGGTCGTGTTCGGCCGCGCGGCGGCGATCCGTGCCGGCCAGGTCATCGACCGCAAATCGGCAATCCCGTCGCCCAACCAGGCCTCGGTCGACAAGATCATGGACCGCTTCGACCGGCTGCGCCACGCCAACGGCTCGACGTCGACGGCGGTTCTGCGCGAAAAGATGCAGCGCGCCATGCAGGAAGACGCGGCGGTGTTCCGCACGCAGGAATCGCTGGAGAACGGTTGCAAGCGCATTTCGCAGATCTGGGGCGAGCTCAAGGACATAAAGGTTTTCGACCGCTCGATGATCTGGAACTCCGACCTGGTGGAGACGCTGGAGCTGGAAAACCTGATGGCCAACGCCATCACCACGGTCTACGGCGCCGAGGCCCGCAAGGAGAGCCGTGGCGCGCACGCGCGGGAGGATTTCTCGGCCCGCGACGACGCCAACTGGCGCAAGCACACGCTCGCCCATCTGAGCGAGACCGGTGAGGTGACGCTCTCCTATCGTCCGGTGCACACCGAACCGCTGCTGGCCGAAAAGGACGGCGGCATCAGTCTCGCCAAGATCGCCCCCAAGGCCAGGGTGTATTGAAATGACGTCCAGCCGCGTCATCCGAAAGGACCTGAGGTAATGGTCGAACTCACGCTCCCCAAGAACTCGAAGATCCAGCAGGGCAAGACCTGGCCGAAGCCGGAAGGCGCGACCAATCTCAGGGAATATCGCATCTACCGCTGGTCGCCGGATGATGACGAGAACCCGCGCATGGACACATATTTCGTCGACATGGACGATTGCGGGCCGATGGTGCTGGATGCGCTGCTCTGGATCAAGAACAAGATCGACCCGACGCTGACCTTGCGCCGCTCCTGCCGGGAAGGCATCTGCGGCTCCTGCGCCATGAATATCGACGGCTCCAACACGCTCGCCTGCACCAAGGGCTGCGACGACATATCGGGTGCCGTCAAGATCTACCCGCTGCCGCATATGCCCGTCATCAAGGACCTGGTGCCCGACCTCACCAATTTCTACGCCCAGCACGCCTCGATCGAACCGTGGCTGAAGACGGTCTCGCCGCAGCCCGCCAAGGAATGGCTGCAGAGCCATGAGGAGCGTGAGAAGCTCGACGGGCTCTACGAATGCATATTGTGCGCCTGCTGCTCGACCTCTTGCCCGAGCTATTGGTGGAACGGCGACCGTTATCTCGGCCCGGCAACCCTGCTGCAGGCGTATCGCTGGCTGATCGACAGCCGCGACGAGGCCAAGGGCGAGCGGCTCGACAATCTCGAGGACCCCTTCCGGCTCTATCGCTGCCACACCATCATGAACTGCGCGCAGACCTGCCCCAAGGGCTTGAATCCGGCCAAGGCGATCGCGGAAATCAAGAAGATGATGGTGGAGAGAAGGGTTTAGGCGCTCGCTCGCGGCAATCTTGAACGCAGCGATCCTTCGCGCCCCCTTTCTCCGGCAGGACAAAAGGGGCGCTGTCTTGCCAGCTTCAAAAAGGATTGCAATCCAATGACGGACCTCCCCATCCTGTCTCCTCCCGAAGCGCGTGTGCTCGGCTGCCTCATCGAGAAGAAGGAGCTGACGCCGGACGTCTATCCGTTGACCCTCAACGCAGCGCTTGCCGCCGCCAACCAGAAGACGGCGCGCGAGCCCGTCATGGCGCTGGAGCAGACAGAGGTGCACCGGGCGCTGAAGCTGCTCGAGCAGAAGGGGCTGGTGCGGCAGATGTTCGGCTCCCGCGTCGAGCGCTACGAGCACCAGATGGCGCAGCGCTTCTCGCTGACCACGCCTCAGACCGCCTTGGTCGGTCTGCTTTTGCTGCGCGGGCCGCAGACGGCGCATGAATTGTTGGCACGCAGCGAGCGCATGGCAAGGTTTTCATCGATCGAGGATTTGCGCGGTGAACTCGATATGCTGATCGGCCGTCGACCGCCGCTCGTTCAGGAAATCCCGCGCGGTCCAGGCCAACGCGAGGACCGCTATGTGCATCTCCTCGCCGGGCCGGTTGACGTTGCCGCCCTGTCGGCGCAGCGCACTGCATCGGCCGTGCCCGCTTCCGACCTCGAAGCGAGAGTGGAGGCGCTGGAGCAGGAAGTCGCAGCCCTTCGCGCCCGGCTCGACGCGCTGGGCGCCTGAGCGGTCGGGCGTGTCCGGCGCGACCATGCGCGCCGGGATGCCGTGGTCTCAGCCGAGCCTGGCGTCGAGCGATACGTTGATGGCGCCCAGCGCTTTGGAAACAGGGCATTCGGCCTTGGCCTTCTCGGCCAATTCCTTGAACTTCGCGGCGTCGATGCCGGGCACCTTGCCGACAAGGGTGATCGCGCTGCCCGTGATGCCGGTGCCGGGAACCAGCGTCACCACGGCCTTGGCGTCGAGCTCGGCCGCCGGGGTGCCGTTCTCGGCCAGGAAATGCGACAGCTGCATGGCGTAGCAGCCGGCGTGCGCGGCCGCGATCAGCTCTTCCGGATTGGTGCCGGATTTGCCGCTCTCGTCCTCGAAGCGTGCCTTGAACGAATAGGGCGTGCCGTTCAGGGTCCCGCTCTGGCTGTCGAGCGTGCCTTTGCCGTCCTTCAGATTGCCCTTCCAGACGGCGGTTGCGGTGCGGTCCATGAATTCCTCCTTGGTTGTCGTGAACTTGTCCAGGTGAGCCCAGCGTCCGGCCAACTATAACGCGGGCATGCGCGAAGACCACTGCGCTGTTTGGACCACGGCGTGATGACGGTTCATTCCTTTAGAAAAAAAACCGCGTGCAAAAATGTCGGCTTCCATTCGGCCCGGCCGTCCTGCGGGCGACCACGGGATTGTGGCCGGATGGAGGTTCACATGGACAATCTGTTTTTCGCAATATGGAAGACCCCGGGCCGCAAGGCTCAACGACGGCAAGACTTCTGGCTGGAGCCACCGCCGTCCGGCGTCCGCAGGCTGCTGGCGGCTGTCGCCATCATCGCGGTCGCGGCATGCCTTCTCGACCATGCGGCAGCGGTCGAAGGCAAGGCTGACACGCTCGTCACCGCATCCTATGATTCATCGCAGCAAGGGAGCGCGAAATGAAATATGTCTGCCTGGTCTATGGTGAGGAGAAAGACCTCTACGCGCTCACCCCGGAAGGATCGGCCAAGCTCGACGCCGATTCGCTGGCCTATGACCGGTCCTTGGACCAACAAGGCAAGCTCATCGTCGCGCAGGCGCTGCAATCGGTGAAGACCTCGAAAACCGTGCGCCGTCGCAAGGGCAAGCGGCTGGTCACCGACGGCCCGTTCGCCGAAACCAAGGAGCAGTTGCTCGGCTTCGTCATGATCGAGGCGAAGGACCTCCAGGAGGCACTGGACATCGCCGGCGGCATTCCGCTGGCCGAACTCGGCACGATCGAGGTCCGGGCGATCTATGACGTGCCCGGGTCATAAGCGGCGCGGCGGGTCAGATCGCCTCGCCCTTCAAAAGGCGCGGCGTGCCGGCTGAAAGCCCCGACGCCTGGCGGATGAAGAATTCCTTCAGCCGTGGCATGCGCTCGACCAGGCCGAGGCCGATGTCGCGCACCGCGCGCAGCGGGCCGATATCGTTGGAAAACAGCCGGTTCAGCACATCTGTCGTGACGCCCATCTGCACCGTGTCGAAACGACGCCATTGCTGGTAGCGCTCGAGCACGTCGAGCGCGCCGATATCCTGGCCCAGCCGGTCGGCTTCGACGATCACCTCGGCCAGGGCGGCGACATCCTTGAAGCCGAGATTGAGGCCCTGGCCGGCGATCGGGTGGATGCCGTGGGCGGCATCGCCGGCAAGCGCCACGCGCGGCGCGACGAAGGCGCGCGCGATGGTAAGACCCAGCGGCCAGGCGCGCGGCTTGTCGGCGACGCGGATCTCGCCAAGCTTGAGGCCGAAACGCTGTTCCAGCTCATGCTCGAAGAGGAGGTCGTCGCCGGCGACCAGCGTCTGAGCATCTTCCGACCGCTCGACCCAGACGATCGACGAGCGGTTGGAGCCGTCCTCGCCCGGCTTCAGCGGCAGCGTGGCGAAGGGGCCGGCGGGCAGGAAATGCTCTTCGGCACGGCCGTTGTGGGGCCGTTCATGTGCCACGGTGCAGACGATGCCGGACTGGCCGTATTCCCATTTCACCGTCTTGATGCCGGCCATGTCGCGCAGCTTCGAGTTGACGCCGTCGGCGGCGACCAGCAGCCGCGCCTTCAGCGTCGCGCCGTCGGCCAGATGCACGGTGATGCCCGCACCATTGGTTTCGAACCCTTGCACGGCAACGCCTTCGATGATGTCGACGCCGAGCTTTTCGGCGCTGCGGCGCAAGGCGCCGTTCAGCACCCGGTTGGCCACCATATGCGCGAAGGGCTCGCCCGGCGCCACCTCGCCGTCGAAAGTGAGGAAGACCGGGCGCACCGGATCGGCGGTACGCGAATCGGTGATGATCATCTCGGTGATCGCCTGCGCTTCCGGCGCGATCTCGGCCCAGACGCCGAGCCGCTCGAGCATGCGGCAGGCGGCCGCCGCAATGGCCGAGGCACGCCCGTCCCTTTGCCAGGAGCCGGCGGGTGCGGCATCGACCAGGGCCACGGCAAGCTCCGGTTGCGCCTGTTTCAGCGACACGGCGGCAGCCAGGCCGACATAGCCGGCGCCGGCGACCAGAACATCGAGCCCGGACCTGGTTTTCGCCTCTGCCTTGCCTTCCATGGTCTTCGCTCCTTGCAAGCCAGCCTGCCATCCGCTCTTGACGGCCCGTCCTTCCTGTCGGAAACCCGCCGAGGAAATCTTGAGGCGAGGTCACGACACATGACGGCGGCCATGGACGAGCTTCTGCGCATTCTCGACCTCGAGAGGCTGGAACACAATCTGTATCGTGGTCGCAGCCCCCAGGTGGAGTGGCAGCGCGTGTTCGGCGGCCAGACCATCGCCCAGGCGCTGGTGGCGGCGCAGCGGACCGTCGAGCCCGACCGCTACGTGCATTCGCTGCACGGCTATTTTATGCGGCCGGGCGACATCAAGGTGCCGATCATCTACGAGGTCGACCGCATCCGCGACGGCGGCTCCTTCACCACCCGCCGGGTGCTGGCGATCCAGCACGGGAACGCGATCTTCTCGCTGGAAGCCTCGTTCCAGGTCGATGAGAAGGGGCTGGAGCACCAGTTCGCTTTGCCCGACGACGTGCCGCCGCCGGAAGGGCTGAAGACGCAGCGCCAACTGCTCGAAAAGGCCGACCGGGTGCCGGAAGCGGTGCGACGCTTCTGGGCGCGCGAGCGACCGCTGGAGCTCAGGCCGGTCAATCTCCAGCACTATGAAAGCCGTGACAAGCTGCCGCCCCGGCAGAATGTCTGGATCCGCCTCGCCGGTCCCGTCCCAGACGACCGCGCGCTGCAATCGGTGTTGCTCGCCTATCTCTCCGACATGACGCTGCTCGACACCTCGACCTTCGCGCATGGGCGCGGGCTGTTCGATCCCGACATCCAGGCGGCCAGCCTCGACCATTCGATGTGGTTCCACCGCCCGCATTCGCTCGACGGCTGGCTGCTCTACGCGCAGGACAGCCCCTCGAGCTCGGGATCGCGCGGATTCAGCCGCGGCACGCTTTATGCCCGCGACGGCACGCTGATCGCCTCGATGGCCCAGGAAGGCTTGATCCGGCTCAAGCGTTGAGCAGTCCTTTCGACCAAAGCCCGCCAAATAGGCGTTTTCTGAAAACTGCTTAATTATTGAGCAGAAGCTGTGCCGCGCTCATCGGTACGGTGCGATCGCCGGTGCGTCAATTCCTTTGTTTACAACCAGTTAACACGCTGCTTCGGCAATTGGCACGGAGCTTGAATCCTCGTCGGCACTCTCCGGCTCCTCGGGATCGGTGAAGGTGTGCAAACGCGGGGGACCGCAACAGCAAAAGGGTGAAACCTTATGAAAATCGTGATGGCAATCATCAAGCCGTTCAAGCTCGACGAGGTACGCGAAGCGCTTACCGCCGTCGGCATCCAGGGCCTGACCGTCACCGAAGTCAAAGGCTACGGGCGTCAGAAGGGGCACACGGAAATCTATCGCGGGGCGGAATACGCGGTCAGTTTCCTGCCGAAGATCAAGATCGAGGTCGCGGTCAGCGCCGACATGGTCGACAAGGCCGTGGAGGCCATCACCGCAGCCGCCAAGACCGGTCAGATCGGCGACGGCAAGATCTTCGTTTTCGGCATCGACCAGGCGGTGCGCATCCGCACCGGCGAAACAGACACCGACGCGCTCTGAAGCGGCGAACACGTATTCCAATGGAGAGTTCAATGAATATTCCTTCCACCTTGAAGAAGACGGGACGCGCCGCCCTTTTTGGCTCGCTCGCTCTCGCAGCGTTGGGCAGCGTCGCCGCCTTCGCGCAGGAAGCGGCTCCGGCCGCGGCTGCCGCCGCGCCGGCCGCTCCCACCCCGGCGCTCGACACCGGCAACACCGCCTGGATGCTGACTTCGACGGCGCTGGTGCTGATGATGACCATCCCCGGCCTGGCACTGTTCTACGGCGGCATGGTGCGCAAGAAGAACGTGCTTGCCACCGTCATGCAGAGCTTCGCCATCACCTGCCTGGTGACGGTGCTGTGGTTCATGTTCGGCTATTCGCTGGCCTTTTCCGACGGCGGCGGCATGAATGCCTATCTCGGCGGCTTCTCGAAGTTCTTCCATCACGGCATCACCACCTCGACGCTGTGGGCGCCGGGCGTGGCCAACATTCCTGAATTCGTCTTTTCGATGTTCCAGATGACCTTCGCCATCATCACCCCGGCCCTGATCGCCGGCGCCTTTGCCGAGCGCATGAAGTTCTCGGCCCTGCTGATCTTCATGGCGCTGTGGCTGCTGGTCGTCTATGCGCCGATCGCGCATTGGGTCTGGGGCGGCGGCTTCCTCGGCGCTGCCGGCGTGCTCGACTTCGCCGGCGGCACGGTCGTCCATATCAATGCCGGTGTCGCGGGTCTCGTCTGCGCCCTGGTCCTTGGCAAGCGCGAAGGCTACGGCACCACCAACATGGCGCCGCATAACCTGGTCTATTCCGTGATCGGCGCTTCGCTGCTGTGGGTCGGCTGGTTCGGCTTCAACGCCGGTTCGGAACTCGCCGCCGACGGCCTCGCCGGTGCCGCGATGCTCAACACCCAGGTTGCCACCGCGGCAGCGGCGCTGGCCTGGATGTTCGCCGAATGGATCGTCGCCAAGAAGCCCTCGGTGCTCGGCATCATCTCCGGCGCCGTCGCCGGCCTTGTCGCGGTGACGCCGGCTTCCGGCTTCGTCAACCCGACGGGCGCCTTCATCGTCGGCATCGTCGCCGGCGTCGTCTGCTACATCTCGGCGGTCAAGGTAAAGCACATGTTCGGCTATGACGACTCGCTCGATGCCTTCGGCGTCCATGGCGTCGGCGGCGTGGTCGGCGCATTGCTGACCGGCGTGCTCGCCGACCCGGCAATCAACAGCCTGTCCTCGGGCGCGTCGATCGGCAAGCAGCTCTACGGCATCGTCTTCACCATCCTGTGGACGGCAATCGCCACCTTCGTCATCCTCTACATCGTCAAGGCGCTCGTCGGCCTGCGTCCATCGACCCAGGAAGAGGTCGAGGGTCTCGACATCAGCCAGCACGGCGAAGTGGTGCCGTAAGGCCTCTTTGCCATGGGACCGGCGGACCTCCTCCCGCCGGTCCCATCTCTTTCTGTAATCGCGTACGGAAAACCGCTGCACGTCTTCTGGAACTTGAAATCCCGTCGTGACGCTCCGCAAGGTGCTCACGCCTTGAGGCCCGGATCGCTCCGGGCCTCTTTTTTGGAGCCCGTTTGATTGAACGAGCGCAATCACGTTCGCGTGATTGAGATTTTCGAGGAAACATCGGACGTCTTGGCATCGAACTCCCGGGCACGACCACTGTTCGGCGGTCGTTGCAAACAATAGGGAAGGAAACTATCCAATGAACGTCAAGAATATCTGCCTCGGCGCGCTCGCTCTTTCCATGGTCAGCGGCATGGCATTTGCCGGGGCTCTCGACGAACCCGACAATATGGCCCCGTTCTTCACCGATTCCAGCATGAAAACCATGAAGCCAATGGCGGAATTCAAGACCGCTTTCATGGCCATGCCAATGGAAAAACAGGATACGATGAAGAAGGAATGCCAGGACGCGGCGATGAGCAAGCCGCACGCCGAGTTCTGCGCCAACGTCCAGGCGCTCGGCGGAGCCAACTGAGACCGCAGCGGATCAGGCCCACCGAGCCTGATCACCCTGCCGTTGCCGATGCAGAAATGGCGGGCCGTGAGGCTCGCCATTGTTATTTGCGGCAGGCGGGTGGGGCCCTTGCCATGGTTAATGCGGCCTTAACCTTCCCACGCATAGTCTGGCAGCCAAATCTGCCGAAGTGCGTCACGCGCTCGGGCCAGGCAATCACTGACGGGGAAGAGCATGCGTTCAGGGGCTTCAGCACCGCTCGCGCTGACCGATACGGGGCACGGCATCCAGGCATTCGCGCGACGCCAGGTCGGCCGGCTTGTCGGCGCCGGCATGTTCGCGTTCACCGCTTTCGGCGTCGCCAGCCTGGCCACCTGGAATGTCGCCGACCCGAGCTTCTCGCACGCCACAGCCAACACCATCACCAATGCCATGGGCTATGCGGGTGCTGTCTTCTCCGACATCGCCATGCAGTTCTTCGGCCTTGCCGCCGTGGCGGCGCTGGTTCCGGCCGTGATCTGGGGATATCTCCTGTTTTCGGCGCGCGGCGTCGACAGGCTGCCCAGGCGCGGTCTGTTCTGGTTCGGCTTTGCCCTGCTGGCCGCCGCGATCGCCGGCTGCGTGGTGCCGCCCAAGACCTGGCCGCTGCCGACCGGGCTCGGCGGCGTGTTCGGCGACATGGTACTGAAGATTCCGGGCGTCGTCATCGGTGGCTATCCGACCGGGCTGGTGGCCAGCGTGCTCGCCATTCTGATGGCCGGTCCGGCGCTATGGCTGTTCGCCTACGGTTCGGCGCTGATCGCACGCAAGAACGGTTTCGCCGTCATGGAGGAACCGGCCGCCGCCGATCCGCGTGAGGATGAGCTGCTGTTCGACAATGACGAGGATGAAGGCGACGAAGGCATGCTGGCGCTCGGCGCAATGACCCATTGGTGGCTTTCGTTCCGCGCGTGGATGCACCGCCGCGCCGTGCGCCGCAGGCAGCGGCGGGACGAATTCGAGCCGGGAATGGAGCCGCGCGCCAGCGCCTGGCGGCGTGCCGCCGAACGGGTCGAATCGGCCGAGTTCGCCGAGCAGCGGATGAGCCCGGATGGCCGTGCCCGCGTCGAACCGGAATTCTTCGCCGCCATGGTCAACGACCGCAGCGTTTCCGTCGATCCGGACGATGACGTCTTCGACGATCGCTTCGACACCGGCGATGGCGATGTCGATTTCGACGATGAACCCCTCGTCCAGCGTCGCGCGGCTTCCACCGCAAAGGTCCAGCCGTTCCGCTCGGATGCCGCCACGCGCGTTGAAGCGCCGGCGCCGCGCCCGGCTCCGGGTGCGCGCGTCCAGCGCGAGGCGCAGACCTCGTTGATCGGCTCGGAAAAATTCGAGATGCCGTCGCTGCATTTCCTGTCCGAACCGAAGAACATCGCGCGCGACCCGAGCCTCTCGAAAGACGCGCTGGAACAGAACGCCCGCCTGCTCGAAGGCGTGCTGGAGGATTTCGGCGTCAAGGGCGAGATCATCCATGTCCGCCCCGGCCCCGTCGTCACGCTCTATGAGCTGGAGCCTGCGCCAGGCATCAAATCATCGCGCGTCATCGGCCTCTCCGACGACATCGCCCGCTCGATGAGCGCCATCGCCTGCCGCGTCGCCGTGGTGCCGGGCCGCAACGCCATCGGCATCGAATTGCCGAACGCCAAGCGCGAGACGGTGTATCTCAGGGAAATCATGGCCAGCCGCGATTTCGAGACCACCAAGGCCAAGCTGGCGCTGGCGCTGGGCAAGACCATCAACGGCGAGGCGGTCATCGTCGATATCGCCAAGATGCCGCACGTCTTGGTCGCCGGCACCACCGGCTCGGGCAAGTCGGTCGCCATCAACACCATGATCCTGTCGCTGCTCTACCGGCTGACGCCGCAGGAATGCCGGCTGATCATGATCGATCCCAAGATGCTGGAGCTCTCGGTCTATGACGGCATCCCGCACCTTTTGACGCCTGTCGTCACCGACCCGAAGAAGGCGGTGGTTGCGCTGAAATGGACCGTGCGGGAGATGGAAGACCGCTACCGCAAGATGTCGAAGGTCGGCGTGCGCAATATCGACGGTTTCAACGCACGCGTCCAACAGGCGGAGAAGAAGGGCGAAAAGATCTCGCGCACGGTGCAGACCGGCTTCGACCGCCAGACCGGCGAGGCGATCTACGAGACCGAGAATCTCGACCTCGAGCCGATGCCCTACATCGTCGTCATCATCGACGAAATGGCCGATCTGATGATGGTTGCCGGCAAGGACATCGAGGGTGCCGTCCAGCGCCTGGCGCAGATGGCGCGCGCCGCCGGCATCCATGTCATCATGGCGACGCAACGTCCGTCTGTCGACGTGATCACCGGTACCATCAAGGCCAACTTCCCCACCCGCATCTCCTTCCAGGTGACGTCGAAGATCGACAGCCGCACCATCTTGGGCGAGCAAGGCGCCGAGCAGCTGCTCGGCATGGGCGACATGCTCTACATGGCCGGCGGCGGCCGCATCCAGCGCGTGCACGGCCCGTTCGTCTCCGACGACGAGGTCGAGAAGATCGTCGCGCATCTGAAACTGCAGGGCGTGCCGGAATATCTCGACGCCATCACCGAGGACGATGATGAGGACGAGGACGAGCCCTCCGGCAAGGGCGGCTCGGGCGGCGGCGGCGGCAATTTCGAGGATTCCGACGATCCTTACGACCAGGCGGTGTCCGTGGTGTTGCGCGACGGCAAGGCCTCGACCAGCTATATCCAGCGGCGTCTGGGCATCGGCTACAACCGCGCCGCTTCGATCATCGAGAAGATGGAAAAAGAAGGCATTGTCGGCCCCGCCAACCATGCCGGAAAACGCGAGATCCTGGTGCCGACCGAAGAGGACAAATTCTGATCGCGACAAATACCGGCGGCAACTTTGAACCTTCTGGCGCGTTCAAGCGGTCAAGCAGTGTTCGCGCCGTCAAACTTCAGCCCAACTGGGGGTTCAGGACAACAACAAATCAGGACTCAAGATGAGAGTGACCGACATGAAAAACGATCTTTCCGCGCTCGGCGATCTTGCCCCGACGCGCCGCCAGTTGCTTGGCCTCGGCCTGGTGCTCGCGGGCGCTGCCGCCCTCAACGTGGTGCCCGGATTCGAGTTGCTGGCGTCCGCGCAGGCGGCCGTGCCGGCAGCCGCGCAGAAGATCGCCGATCATTTTTCCTCGGTTAAGTCGATGAGCGGCGAATTCGTGCAGTTCGGCCCCAAGGGCGAACAGACCGGCGGCAAGTTCTTCCTGGAAAGGCCGGGCAAGATCCGCTTCAATTATGACGGATCCTCGAATTTCCGGGTGATTTCGGACGGCAAGTCGGTGGTCATCCTCAACAAGAAACTGAACACGTCCGATCTTTATCCCTTGTCGAAGACGCCGCTGAAACTGTTGCTCGACGACCGGATCGACCTCTCCGGAAACCGCGTCAAGAGCGTCAAGGAAGAGGACGACCTCACCACCATCCAGCTCTCGGACAAGTCGGTGTTCGGCAATGCGCGGATCACCATGATGTTCGATCCGAAGACCTATGATCTGCGCCAGTGGACGATCACCGATGCGCAGGGCAAGGACACCACGGTGATGATCTTCAACACCAAGGAAGGCGTCAGCTTCGCTCCCGACACGTTTGCCATCGACTATACGGCCAATCGCGAGCTGAATACGAAAACCAGATAGCTTTCCTCGCGCTGGCGAAGCCTTTCGTGCAGTTTCGGCGGCGCGGCGCCGACCTCCGCAACTGCTGCAATGCTTGTCTTTATGGCGCGGGGCTGGCAGTAGTTCGGCGATCTTTCGCCGGACCCGCCAAATGCCCTTTTCCATCGCCACCTGGAACATAAATTCCGTTCGCCTGCGCATGCCGATCATCGAGCGCCTGCTCGATGAATACGCGCCCGATGTGCTTTGCCTGCAGGAAACAAAAGTTCCCGACGAGCTGTTCCCCGAAAAGGCCTTCCGCAGGCTCGGCTACGGGCACATCGCCTTTCACGGTCAGAAGGGCTATCACGGCGTGGCGACGGTCGCGCGCCGGCCGATCGCGGTGGTCGAGAAGCGCCGCTTCTGCGACATCGACGACAGCCGGCATTTGTCGGTGACCGTGCGGGCCGGCGGCAAGACGATCCTGCTGCACAATTTCTACGTTCCGGCGGGCGGCGACGAACCGGACCCGGAGGTCAACCGCAAGTTCAGGCACAAGCTCGATTTCGTCGCCGAGATGAACGCAATCCGCGCCGAACACAGCGAAGTGTCCGCCTCGGTCCTGGTCGGCGACCTCAACATCGCGCCGCTCGAACACGATGTCTGGTCGCATAAGCAACTGCTCAACGTGGTCAGCCATACACCGGTCGAGACGGAGAGTTTCGAGGCCATGCGGCTGGCCGGCGACTGGGTCGACCTGATGCGGCTCAACGTGCCATCAGAACAGAAGCTCTACACCTGGTGGAGCTACCGCGCGCAGGACTGGGAGGCATCCAACCGCGGCCGGCGGCTCGACCATGTCTGGTCGTCACCGAACCTGGTGCCTGATTTCACCGGCTACGAAATCCTGCGGGCGGCGCGTGGCTGGGAACGTCCCTCGGATCATGTTCCGGTCATCGCGCGGTTCAACCTGGACTGATCAGCCGGGCCGGCGCTTTTCCCACTCCGGCGACAATTGCGTCAAGCCGCTCGGTCGCCATGATGAAGGGCAGGTCATTTTCGGTGGCGCGAACCAGCCGGAACTCCACCTGTCTCTCCCGTTCACTCGGAAAAGCGCGGCGCCAGCTTCTCGATGCGGTGGATCATTGCCTGAAAGTCTTCCAGGATGCGCTGGTGGAGCTGTGCCGCCAAATCCGGATATTCCTCCAGGATGCGGCGGAACATCTTTCGGCTGAGCCGGATCACCTCCGAATCGACCGCGGCCGATGCACTGGTCAGCCGGTTGGTGTCGGCGATCAGCGCCAGTTCGCTCAGCATGGTGCCGGGGCTGGCCGTGCCGATAGGGATGCGTCCGCCTGCCTGTTCGCGGTAGAGCACGATCTCTCCGCTGACCACGATATAGGCCGAATCAGCCATATCGTCCTCGCGATAGAGCTTGTGGTCTGCCTGCAGCAGCATGGTCTCGGCGCCGAAGGCGAGCAGGCGCAATTGTTCCTGCGTGAAGCCCTCGAAAAGCCTCACGGCTGACAGGATGCGGATGTCGTCATCCAGCGCCATCTAGCTGTGTCCCCGAACGGTCAGTCCAATCCCTCCTCTGCGGTGCGATCCAGAATCCCGCTCCAACAGGATCGCACCCAAAAGCAGCCCCGCCCAGACCGCTTATTGGATAATAAAATGTTTAAGGAACCAGCTTGTAGCCACCGCTTTCTGTCACAAGAATTTCCGCATTGGAAGGATCGCGCTCGATCTTCTGGCGCAGGCGATACACATGGGTTTCTAGTGTGTGCGTGGTAACGCCGGAATTGTAGCCCCACACCTCCTCGAGCAGCACGTCCCGCGTCACCACCTTCTGGTCGGCGCGGTAGAGATATTTGATGATCGAGGCCTCCTTCTCCGTCAGCCGCACTTTTGCGCCGCGCGGGTCGATCAGCAGCTTCTGGCTTGGCTTGAAGGTGTAGGGGCCGACCGAGAAGGTGGCGTCCTCGCTTTGCTCGTGCTGGCGCAGCTGCGCGCGGATGCGCGCCAAAAGCACCGCGAAGCGGAACGGCTTCGTCACGTAGTCGTTGGCGCCGGCTTCGAGGCCAAGGATCGTGTCCGAATCGGTGTCGTGGCCGGTCAGCATGATGATGGGCGCCTTGTAGCCACCCTTGCGCAGGATCTTCACCGCTTCGCGGCCGTCCATGTCGGGCAGGCCGACATCCATGATCAGCAGGTCGATGAGGCCGCCACGCGCCGCGGCGACGCCTTTTGCCGCAGTGGACTCCTGCAGCACGTCGAATTCCTCATAAAGAGACAATTGCTCGACCAACGTGCCGCGCAGGTCGTCATCGTCGTCGACGATCAGGATGGTTCGTGAAGTCATGGATCAATCCGTTGTTTTGAAAAGAAAATTCAGTTGACCGCTGCCTGTTTATGCGGAAGCTGACCGGCACAACAGCCGATCACAATGATTTGTTCCGTGGCACGATCATACAAGAAAAAACACGATCGCAATGCAGCCGGCGCAATTTTGCGAAAAGGACTGCGGGTGCTGACCGTGCGGGCAAGGCCCGGCCGTCCCAGCCAGGGGCTGCTGCAGGCGGGCAGAACGGTGTTTGCCTGCGCGCTGGGGCGTGGCGGCATCTCGGCGGGCAAGCGCGAAGGCGACGGCGCCACGCCGCTTGGCCAAATGCGGATCCTGTCGGGTTATTTCCGGGGAGACCACTTCTCCAGCGGCCGCATCACCCGGCTGGCGATGACGCCGATCGGGCCTGATCTCGGCTGGTGCGAAGTGCCCGACGACCGAAACTATAACAGGCCAGTCAAGATCCCCTACGGCGCCAGCCACGAACGCATGCGGCGCGACGACAGGCTCTATGATGCCTGCCTTGTGCTCGACTGGAATATAACGCCGCGCCGCCGCGGACGCGGCAGCGCCATCTTCTTCCACCTGGCGCGCCCGGGCTTCACGCCCACGCAAGGCTGCGTCGCGGTGACCGCACGCACGATGGCGCGCCTTTTGCCGCTGCTGTCGGACCGGACGGTGGTGAGGGTGGTAAGGTAGGGAATAGGCAGTAGGCAGTAGGGTTCTCTTTCTATTGCCTACTCCTAATTCCTATTCCCTTTCCTTACCTGCCAGCCGATGTCGAGCAGGCCCAGCCGGCCGAGTTCGCGGGCCATGGCGCGGGAGACGTCTTTGCGCGTGGCGCCGACATCGCGCAACTGGCGATCCGACAGGTCCTCGATGTCGTCCTGCGGCAGGCTTGCCGCGACCTTGGCCTGGCGGAGCCAGTCGAACGCGGCGGTCAGCCAGTTCAGCCGGCTCGCGGGAGCTCTCAAAGCTATGTGAGACATGATACGGTTCCTTCCATCCGGACATAAAATCCGGTTTGATATTGGTTCGATGGTCGCATCATGCCCGATTGAAAGATTGGAGAGAAACGAGTAGTTCTTTCCGGATTATCAAGTTTTCTTTGAGGATCAGGACGCCATGACCGCGTCTGTTCTGGGGCCGCGCTGATGGCCCGCCTGGTGCCGGGAACCCGGGCGCTGAGGACGCTGGAGGCAGCGGCCCGGCATCTCAATTTCACCCGGGCCGCCGACGAACTCGGCCTGACGCCAGCCGCCGTCAGCCACCAGATCAAGGAGATCGAAGACCAGCTCGGCATCGTCCTGTTCACGCGCTCCAGCCGCAGCATCCGGCTGACGGAGGCCGGAACGGTGCTGTTCGAGGCCTCTGCCGATGCGCTCGATCTGCTTGGCAAGGCCGTCTCGCGGGCACAGAAGATGACGCGCGGCACGACGCTGCTGAAAGTGACGCTCGACGCCCAATTCGCGACGAAATGGCTGATGCGGCGGGTCGAGGATTTTCGAAAAAAACATGAAGGCATCGAACTCAGGTTCGACATCGCCTACGGATTGCGGGATTTCGACCTTGACGATGTCGATGTCGGCATCCGCTTCGGCGCCGGCAGATATCCGGGACTTTGCGCGCATCGGCTGTTCGACAACGTCATCATCCCGGTGTGCAGCCCGAGCCTGCTGGCGTCAGGTCCGCCGCTGCGCGAACCGCGCGATCTCTTCCATCACACGCTTGCCCATATCGAATGGGCGCGTCAGGGCGTGACCTGGCCGAACTGGCGCATGTGGATGGCGGCAGCCGGCGTCGACGATTTCGACGACAGCCGCACCATCGTTTTCGGCACCTCGGCCGACGCGGTCCAGGCGGCGATGGAGGGCAGCGCCGTGGCGCTCGCCGATTTCGCCATGGTGGCCAACGACCTTTCCGAAGGTAGGTTGGTGCGGCCTTTCGAACTCGGCATCAAGGTCGCGCCGGAATTCGCCTATTTCCTGGTCTATCCCAAGGAACTGGTGAACGATCCGCGTATCGTTGCCTTTCGCACGTGGATTCTGGAGGAAATGGCAAAATCCCAAACCGCGGACAGGGTGTAGCGGAGGCCGCCACCCTGCAGGCGCCGCTGCGTTCAACTCGCCGCGGCACCGAACCAGCCGACCACGGCGCCGATGATCAACAGCACGCCAAGCCAGTGGCCGCCGTCGATGACGGTCAGGTCCCAGCCGAAATTCTCGTAGCGATGATTGACCGACAGCGTGGTTGCGACGAAGCCGAGCCAAAGCACGAAACCGAAGACCAGTCCCGCCAGCAATGTCGGCTCGCCGCCAGTCACCGCGCCGACGACTAGGGCCATCACAAGCGCCATGACCAACTCGGCGATGAAAGAGATGAGAAACGGCAGCAACGATCTCTTCATGGTCGCCGGATCGAGTTTTGCAGCCTTCAGCCATGGCTTACTCAAACCGGTGTACCAGCCGGCGCCGAACAGCCACGCCAGGATTGCGGCGACGATCACCGCCAGCCAGTTAACCGCTGAAAAATCCATGATATCCCCCTCTGATACGGAGCTCATGGAAACGCCTGTTCAGTGGCGGCGTCAAGCCGGGCGCGCGATGCTCCACCGCCAGACGGTGGTGCGTTTTATTTCGGCATCCTCGAGCGCCCGCGTCACCGGCACCTGGTAGACGCCAAGCGGTTCCAGCCCCGACCGCGGCAGATAGGAGCGGCCGGGATCGCCGATCAGGATATCGGCGCCGCGCCGCTTCAGAGCCGCGAACCAGGGCGTCAGCCGGTCTGCGAACGGCTTGTCGTAGAAGACATCGCCGGCAAGAACCACGTCCCAGTCCGCATCCGTTCCGACGCAGTCATTCTGGACGAATTCGACCGCGACGCCATTGGCTTGCGCATTGAGGCGAACCGCCGTGGCGCAGAACGGGTCGATGTCGGCGGCGGTCACCCCTGCCGCGCCGGCTTTGGCCGCGGCGATGGCGACGAGACCGGAGCCGGAGGCGAAGTCGAGCACGCGCTTGCCCCGCACCATGGCCGGGTTGTCGATGATATGGCGGGCAAGCCCCTGGCCGCCGGCCCAGGCAAAGGCCCAGAAAGGCGGCGGCAGCCCGATCTCGACCAGCTCGTCCTCCGTCCGCTGCCACAGATCATGCGCCTCGTCGGCAAGATACAGCGCAATCTCGGGCACATGCGGCGGCGCCATCAGCGCCGTATTTTCGAGGATGAAGCGTTCGGCGCTACGGCTCGTGAGAACCGTCACGGAGCCGGCGTCAGGCCACCCATGCGGCAGACTTCCTTCCATTCGGCCGGCGTCACCGGCTGCACGGAAAGCCGCCCGAGCCGCACCAGCGCCATGTCGGCGAGCTTGGGATTGGCCTTGACCTGCTCCAGCGTCGGCGGGTTCGGCACATCCTTGAAGGCGCGGATGTCGACGCATTCCCAGCGCGGATCGTCCGATGTGGTGTCGGGATGAGCCAGTGCGCACACTTCGGCGATGCCGACCACGTTCAGCCCCTCGTTGGAGTGGTAGAAGAAGCCGAGATCACCGATCTGCATGGCCTTCATGTTGTTGCGCGCCGCATAGTTGCGCACGCCGTCCCATTGCGTGCCTGCCTTGCCCTTGGCCTTCAACGCCTCGAACGAGAAGACCGAGGGTTCGGATTTGAACAGCCAGTAGTTCATTCGTATTGCTCCTCCAGCCTTGTGCCGATTAGTTAGCCGCCGGCTTGTTGAAGGTCCAGTTCCACTGGCGGACCTCGACGCTTTCGAACAGTCCCGCCTTGGCATAGGGATCGGCGGCTGACAGCGCCTGCGCGCCTGCCATGTCAGGCGCTTCGACGACGACGAGGCTGCCGTTGGACTTGCCGTCGGCGTCGAGGAACGGACCGGCGAAGGCCAGCTTCTTGTCGCTGTTCAGCCCTTCGAGAAAAGCGAGGTGCTCCGGCCGCGTATCGATGCGCACTTGCGTGCTTCCGGGCTTGTCCTTGCAAATCAACGCGAACAACATGTCTCTGTCTCCTGATGCTGGAATCAATCGTCGGTTTCGGTCTTCAGCGGCCGGGTCATCAAGGCCGCCACAGCCTGCCGGATGGTGATGGTGCCGTCCAGTATGGCGGCGACGGCGGCGATGATAGGCGCGTCGATGCCGCGCTCGGTGGCGATGCGGGCGGCGATCGCCGCCGTCGGCACGCCTTCCGCCAGCGGCAGCACATCAAGCGGCTTGCCCTGGCCGAGCGCCAATCCGTAGGCAAAGTTGCGCGATTGCGTGGACGAGCAGGTGAGCAGCAGGTCGCCAAGGCCGGAAAGCCCCATCAACGTCTCGGGCCTGGCGCCGAAGGCGGCACCGATGCGGCGCAGTTCGACGAAGCCGCGCGTCACCATGGCGGCCTGGGCACTGGCGCCAAGCCCGGCGCCAGTGACGGCACCCGCGGCGATGGCGAAGACGTTCTTCAAGGCGCCGCCGATCTCGACGCCGATCAAATCATCATTCGAATAGCAGCGCAGATTTTCCGCCGAGAAGCGCGCGGCAAGCTTGGCCGCCAGCGCCTCGTCCCGGGCGGCAACCACCACCGCCGTCGGCAAGCCCCGGGCAACGTCCGTGGCGAAGCTCGGACCGGACAGAGCGGCGACCGGATTCCCAGGCAGGATTTCCCCGACGATCGCCGACAGCAAGGCGCCGGTATCGCGCTCGATGCCCTTGGCGCATAGCACCAGCGGGACGCCGGCCGGCATATGGCCGTTGGCGTGAGCAAGCATGGCCCGCAACGATTGCGCCGGCGTCACCGCCAGCACGCAATCGGCACCGTCGAGCGCGGCTTGGATGTTGCTCGTCGCCACGATGCCGGCCTGGAGCGCGATGCCAGGTAGATAGCGTCGATTTTCGCCGTGATCGATCGCGGCGACGGTCTCCGGGTCGCGCGCATAAAGGCGGACGAAATGGCCGGCGCGCAGCATGGCCAGCGCCAGAGCGGTACCCCAGGCCCCGCCACCGAGCACGGCAACGCGCCAGCCGGTTGGCGCGGTCTCAATGCCGCTCATGCCCTCCTTGCTCATGCCCTCCTTGTTCATGCCTTGGCCCCGCGCCGGCCCGAGCCGATCATCGGCGCGGAGATGCTGTCCAGCGGCCAGCGCGAGCGCGGCACGAAATCGAAGCCGTTTTCTTGCGCCAGGCCTTCGCGCATCCGCTCGATGCCGGCCCAGGCGATCATTGCCGCATTGTCGGTGCAAAGTTTCAGCGGTGGCGCGACGAAGGCGAAGCGCGCCTCGGCGCACAGCCGTTCCAGCGTCGCCTTGATCGTATGGTTGGCGGCGACGCCGCCGGCGACGACCAGCGCCGGCGCGGCCGTGCCGGGGAATTCCCGGCGGAACCGGGCGAGCGCGCGCGAGACACGGTCGCCCAGCGCGTCGGCCACCGCCGCTTGGAAGGACGCGCAGATGTCGGCGACGTCCCGGTCGCTCAAGGGCTCGATAGCGCTCGCCGCCTGGCGCACGGCGGTCTTCAGGCCGGAGAACGAAAAATCGGGCTGCGCCGATCCCTTCATCGGACGCGGGAAGGCAAAACGACCCGCATCGCCCGATGCCGCCGCCTTCTCGACATTGGGACCGCCGGGATAGGGCAGGCCAAGCATCTTGGCCGTCTTGTCGAATGCTTCGCCGAGCGCGTCGTCGATGGTCGTCGCCCAGCGCTGGTAGTCGCCGACGCCACGCACGGCCAGGATCTGTGTGTGGCCGCCGGAGACCAGCAGCAGGAGATAGGGAAAGTCGAGCCCATCGGTCAGCCGCGCCGTCAAGGCATGGCCTTCGAGATGGTTGACGGCGATCAGCGGCTTGCCGGTTGCGGCCGCGATCGCCTTGGCCGTCATCAGCCCGACGATGAGGCCCCCGACGAGGCCCGGACCTGCGGTCGCGGCGATGGCGTCGATGTCGGCCAGCGCCACGCCCGAATCGGCAAGGGCTGCCTCGACAATGCCGTCCAGCGCCTCGACATGGGCGCGCGCGGCGATCTCCGGCACAACCCCGCCGAAGGCGGCATGCTCCTCGATCTGCGACAGCACGATATTGGACAGGATTTTGGGCGCGGCATCGCCCTCCAACGCCACGACGCTGGCGGCGGTCTCGTCACAACTCGTTTCAATGCCCAGAACGCGGATCAATTGGTCGCTGTCCCCAAGGATTGTGTATCGGGGCATTCCCCGGTAGGAGACGCCCGGAAAAGGCGACTTCGCTTGCCGGGGGGTTATCACGGACCGCGCGCCATGCAAACAATCTTGAAGATCGGAACACGCGGCAGCCCGCTGGCGCTGGCGCAGGCGCAGGAAACCCAGGCGCGGCTTATGGCGGCGCATGGTTTGCCGCAAGAAGCGTTCGAAATCGTCGTCATCTCGACCAGCGGCGACCGCATCCAGGACCGGCCGCTGTCGGAAGCTGGCGGCAAGGGCCTGTTCACCAAGGAGATCGAGGAGGCGCTGCTCGCCCGCGCGATCGACATTGCCGTGCATTCCTCGAAGGACATGCCGACGCAGTTGCCCGACGGCCTGGAGCTCTCAGCCTTTTTGCCGCGTGAGGACGCACGCGACGCCTTTGTCGGCAGGGCGGCTAAGACGATTGCAGACCTGCCGCGTGGCGCCAAAGTCGGCTCGTCGTCGCTCAGGCGGCAGGCGCTGATCCGCCGCATGCGGCCGGATCTCGACGTGGTGATGTTTCGTGGCAATGTGCAGACGCGGCTGCGCAAGCTCGATGAAGGCGTCGCCGCCGGCACCATCCTCGCCCATGCCGGGCTGAAGCGGCTCGGGCTCGGCCACGTGGTCACCGATCTGATCCCGCTCGACATCTTTCCGCCGGCGCCGGGCCAAGGCGCGATCGGCATCGAAACCCGCATAGGCGATGGCGACGTCGAACAGATGCTGGCGGCCATCCACGACCTGCCGACCGGACAGGCGCTGGCTTGCGAGCGCGCTTTCCTGGCGGCCCTCGACGGCTCTTGCCGCACGCCGATTGCCGGTCATGCCGTGATAGACGGCGCGGACCTTTCTTTCGCGGGATTGATCATCTCGCCTGATGGCACGCAGTCGCACATGGTCGAGATGAAAGGCCCGGCGCTGGATGCCGCCCGCATCGGTGAAGAGGCGGCAAGGACGGTGCGGGCCAGGGCCGGCGAGACATTCTTCGACGGCTGGGCCTGATGGTGCAGCGCGTTCTGGTGACGCGGCCTGAACCGAGCGCCTCCCGCACCGCGCGACTGCTCAAGGACATGGGGTTTCTACCGGTGCTTTTGCCGCTGACCGAGACGGTGACCTTGCCGATCGATGCGGACCTCGTCATCGGCAATGCCGTGGCCGTTGCGGTGACCAGCGCCAATGGCGTGCGCTTTGCGCCTAAGGAGGTCGTCGCCCGGCTTTCGGACTTGCCTTGCCATGCCGTCGGCAAGAGGACCGCGCAAGCCGCGCGTGAAGCAGGATTTTTGTCCGTCAGCGAAGGTCCCGGCAATGCCGAAGGTCTTGCCGGCAGTCTTGCCGGCGAATTCCAGGGCAAGACCATTGTCTATCTCTGCGGACGCGTGCGCTTCCCGGCATTCGAGCAGCGGCTGCAAGCTGCCGACGTCGGGGTCCGCCCCGTCGAGACATACGACACGCTCGCCGTGACCTATTCGGACGAGGCCGTGCTTGCCCGTCTGTCGGGGCAAACCGCGGATGCGGTGCTGCTCTATTCCGCCAGGGCGGCTACCGCGCTGCAGGCCCTGGTCAGGCGGCCTGCGCTGCATGAAGCCTTTGACAAGACGCGGGTTTTTGCCCTGTCGCATCGCATCGCCGCCGTCCTTGGCGACGTCGCTGGCGACCGCATCCACATAGCCGCGCGGCCCGACGAGGGTGCGCTGCTTTCGCTTTTGCGGCCCGGGTCCTGAGCCGCGTCATCACACCGCCCCTTTTCACCGCTTGGTGATGTGCTAGACCCTCTTTGAACCATCCCCAAGCGAATTTGCGGAGCCCAAGCATGGTGAAGACGCCGAAGATGCGACATTCGAAAAGCCGCCGCGAGCCGGTGACCATCGAACTTGAGCCCGGCGCCGTTTCCCGCATCGCCGACGAGAATGCCGCCAGGGCCGGGGCGCAAACCGATGAGGCCAAGGCGGAGGAAGCCGCGAACGCCTCGCAGCCGGAGGCGCCCGAAGAGCCTGTGCACGCCGACCAGACCGATCTAGAACCCTGGGAGCACGCCGAGGCGACAGCGCCCCGATCGGAACGATCCGCGGAAAGCGCCGCCAAGGCGGACGAACCGGCGGCAGCCTACCCCGGTTCCCCGGAGGACGCCGCTGGCAAGGCCGGCGCCTTCGACTACAGTTTCGAGGACGCTTCGGCGAAGCGCGCCGAACCTGAACCGGCCGGGCGGGTGACCGGCGCCTCGGCGGGGAACGGGAAAACCGCATCCGCACCGCCGCCGAAGCGGGTCAACGGCATCGCGGCCGGCATCATCGGCGGTGTCATCGCACTGGTCGGCGCCGGCGGATTGCAGTTCGCCGGCCTGCTCGGCGCGCCGGGGTCCGCTCCCAGCGTCTCGCTCGAAGGCGTCAACGGCGAAATCGGCGCGCTCAGAACCGAGATCGCGGATCTGAGGCAAGCCGGCGACGGCGGTGCGTCGGCCAAGGTCGACGGGTTGTCCGCGGCGTTGGATCAGGTCAGGACGGATGTCGCAGCGCTCAAATCGGCGGTCGAGCAAGGCGGAGCGGGCGACAATGCCGGGCTGGCCGCGCTTGGCGACAAGGTCAGGCAGATCGAGACGGCGGTTACGGCGCTCGGTAAGGCCGGCAACTCGGCCCCAGTCGATCTCGGTCCGCTCAATGAAAGGGTGGCCGGCCTCGATGCGCTGGTGAAATCGGCCGGCGAGGCGGCGGCGAAGCAGGACAGTCGGCTCACCGCGCTGGAGCAGTCGGTGTCGCAGCTTTCTGGGAAAGTCGAGGCGCAGGCCGGACAGCCGAAGGTCGCGCTCGCCATCGCCGCTTCGGCACTGAAGGCGGCGCTCGACCGTGGCGCGCCGTTTGGTGCCGAGCTTGAGACCTTCGCCGCGATCGCGCCGGACGCGCCGCAGCTTGTGGCTCTGCGTGCCTACGCGCAAAAGGGCGTCCAGACCCGCACCGAGATCGCATCGCAGATGGATGCCGCCGCCAACGCCATGGTCGCGGCGGCCACGCCGGTCGACGAAAATGCCGGGCTGCTGCAGAACCTTCTGTCGAGCGCCGAATCGCTGGTCAAGGTCCGGCCGATCGGCGCTGTCCAGGGCGCCGGCGCGCCGGAAACCATTGCGCGCATGGAGGTGGCGGTCAATCAGGGCGACTATGCCAAGGCGCTCACCGAATATGAGACGCTGCCCGCGCCTGCAAAGGCGGCCGGCGCCGATTTTGCCGGCAAGCTGAAGGCACGCATCGAGGTCGAGACGCTGATCGATGCGCTGATATCAGGCGCGATGAAGGCGTGAGGAACTGGCGATGATCCGAATCCTGCTCTTCCTCGCCGTCGTCTTCGCGCTGGGCCTAGGCTTTGCCTGGCTGGCGGACCGGCCGGGTGACATGGTCATCACCTTCAACGGCTACCAGTATCAGGTCAGCCTGATGGTGGCGGCGGTGGCGGTGGTCGCTGTCGTCGCGGCGGTGATGATCCTGTGGTGGCTGATCAAGTCGGTCTGGAACAGCCCCTACACCATTTCGCGCTATTTCCGGGTGCGGCGCCGCGACCGCGGTTATCAGGCGCTGTCGACTGGCATGATCGCCGCCGGCGCCGGCGACGGCGCGCTGGCCCGCAAGAAGACCAAGGAAGCGGCCAAGCTGATCCGCTCCGACCAGGAGCCATTGATCCATCTGCTCGAGGCCCAGGCTTCGCTGCTCGAAGGCGACCACGAAGGCGCGCGCCAGAAATTCGAGAGCATGCTCGACGATCCCGAAATGCGGCTGCTCGGCCTGCGCGGGCTTTATCTCGAAGCCGAGCGCCTGGGGGACCGCAATGCCGCCAGGCACTATGCCGGGCGCGCCGCCGGCATGGCGCCGCAACTGGCCTGGGCGGCCGAATCGACGCTTGAAGAGCTGACCGGGCGCGGCGACTGGGACGGCGCGCTGAAGCTGGTCGAGGCGCAGAAGGCGACCCGCCAGATCGAACGTGACGCCGCCAACCGCCGACGCGCCGTGCTGTTGACCGCCAAGGCGCAGTCACTCGCCGACAGCGATCCCGCAGCCGCCCGCACGGCGGCGATAGAGGCCAATCGGCTGCAGCCGGAGTTCGCGCCGGCCGCGGTCGCGGCTGCGACGCTGCTGTTTCGCCAAAACGACGTGCGCAAGGGCTCGAAGATCCTCGAGACGGCCTGGAGGGCCGAACCGCATCCGGAGATAGCGGAGCTCTATACCCATGCAAGGCCAGGTGACGCCGTGCTCGATCGCCTCAACCGGGCGAAGAAATTGCAGGAGATGAGGAAGAACCACGCCGAATCCTCGATGACGGTGGCGCGCGCCGCGCTCGATGCACAGGATTTTGCGACTGCCCGCCGCGAAGCCGAGGCGGCGATCCGGATGGACCGCCGCGAGGGCGCCTATCTGCTTTTGGCCGACATCGAAGAAGCCGAGACGGGCGACCAGGGCAAGGTGCGACAGCTCTTGTCCAAGGCGGTGCGGGCGCCGCGCGACCCGGCCTGGGTCGCCGACGGCGTCGTCTCGGAGCGCTGGGCGCCGGTATCGCCGGTCACCGGCCGGCTTGACGCCTTCGAGTGGCGCGCCCCGATGGAGCGTCTCGGCCAGCTGATCGACAGCCGTGACGATGCGCCGGACGCCCCGGCGGTGGCGATCGAGGCGCCGGGCAGGCCGGCGCAGGAAGAGTCGGTCGAGGTGATCGATCACGCTGGCCCGGGCGGCGAGACGGCCGGCAAGCAGGCCGAGAACGATCAGGACCACGTCAGGCCGGTGACGGCGCAGGCTTTCGCCGCGGTGCCCGCCGATGCCGAGGCCGTCGAACCGGCGCAGGAACTGGCACGCCTGCCGGACGATCCCGGCGTCGATCCGGACGATGCGGCGGAAAAGTCGCCGCGCCGGTTCCGGTTGTTTTGAGTTGGCTGGGTGGCCCGGCCGTTTGGGAATGGATCGATGTTCGAACGCGTTTTGTCGTTTCTGAGGGATTTGCCGACCGGCACCGGCGCCCGCGCCAGCGCCGATGATCCGCGCGTGGCAGCCTCGGCGCTGCTCTACCACGTGATGAGCGCCGACGGCGTGCGCCAGGACGTCGAGTGGGAACGGTTCAAGGCAGTGCTGGCGCAGGCCTATTCGGTCAGCGGCAACGAGCTCGACGCGCTGGCCGCCGCCGGCGAGCGCGCCGACAACGAGGCGATCGACCTCTATGCCTTCACCAGCGTGCTGAAGCGCCACCTCGATGCCGAAGGCCGCAAGGCTTTCATCGGCCTGATGTGGGAGATCGTCTATGCCGATGGCGAGCTGCACGAGTTGGAAGACAACACGGTCTGGCGCGTTGCCGAGCTGATCGGCGTCGAACGCCAGGATCGCATCGAGGCGCGCCGCAAGGCGGCGGCCGCGGCGCCGGGGGCCCGTGGAACGTCGAGCGACGAATAGGATCCATCCGCCGATGCCGCCGATGCCGCCGCGTTCGAAGCCGAGAATCCTGATCGTGCTGCATCAGGAGAATTCGAGCCCCGGGCGCGTCGGCCACATGCTTCTCGAAGAGGGCTTCGATCTCGACATCCGCCGCCCGCCGCTTGGCGATCCCTTGCCAGAGACGCTCGACGGCCATGCCGGGGCCGTGGTGTTCGGCGGGCCGATGAGCGCCAATGACGAGGACGAGTTCGTCCGCCGCGAGACCGAGTGGCTTGAGGTTCCGCTGCGCGAGAACCGGCCGCTGCTGGGCATCTGCCTTGGCGCGCAGATGCTGGTCAACCATTTGGGCGGCAAGGTCGAGGGGCATGGCGAAGGGCTTGTCGAGATCGGCTGGTATCCGTTGAAGGCGACGGAAGCGGGCCAGAAACTGATGCGCTGGCCGGAAATGGTCTATCAGTTCCACCGCGAAGGTTTTTCGCTGCCCAGCGACGCGACCTTGCTGGCGACCGCCGAGACCTATCCCAACCAGGCTTTCCGCTACCGCGACAATGCCTGGGGCATCCAGTTCCACGGCGAATTGACCAGGCTGATGATGCAGCGCTGGGTGGTGCGCGGCGCGCACCGCTTCGAATTGCCGGGCGCCCAGCCCGGCCGCGACCATCTCGGCGGCAGGCTGATCTGGGACATGCACCTCAAGCGCTGGCTGGACGAGTTCCTGGTGCTGATTTTCGGCGGCCGACGGCGCGGTCGCGGCACAACCATCCCCTGATGGCGGGTCGTTTAACGCCTGCTAGTTCGAAAACGTCACGCTCACGCCGCGCTGACGAAAATAAGCCTGCATCAATTTGCGGCCCGAGCGGTTGTTCTGCGCCAGTTTGGTGGGATCGAACACCGCCTGCTTCATCCCCTCTCGTGCCAGCGCTGCCTTAAGCGTCGCGATATGGGCGTCGAGATCGGCATTGTCGGCCCGCAGCGACACATAGATACTCTCGGTTGCCTCAGCCACGGTCGGTTCGCTCACAGGTATCGTCCTTTGGTTGGTCGGGCGGCGGCTTAGCACGGATTCGCAGCCCGCCGATACCGGTGGACCTGAATTCGATGCCCCGTCAGTTTCGTCCATTGAGGTGCCGCACCCTTCGGAGCGCCGGGAACAGGTAGGCCCACAGGCCGGCAACGGCGATGGCGCCGACGCCGCCGATGACGACGGCCGGCACCGTGCCGATCAGCGCCGCCATGGTGCCGGCGCGGAATTCGCCGAGCTCGTTGGAGGCGCCGACGAAGACCTGATTGACGGCGTTGACGCGGCCGCGGACATGATCGGGGGTCCAGAGCTGGATCAAGGTTTCCCTGATGTAGACGCTGAACATGTCGGTGGCGCCGAGGAAGGCCAATGCCAGGATCGACAGCCAGGCGATGGTCGACAGGCCGAACAGCACCGTAAAGGCGCCGAACGCGGCCACGAAGCCGAGCATGATCAGGCCCGCGTGGTTGCGGATAGGATGACCAGCGAGCCAGATGGCGACACAGATGGCACCCACCCCTGGCGCCGAGCGCAGCAAACCAAGTCCCCAGGGACCGAGTTGCAATATGTCGCGGGCATAGATCGGCAGCAGCGCCGAGGCGCCGGACAGGAGCACGGCGAAGAGATCGAGCGAGATGGCGCCAAGCACGATCTTCTCGCCCCAGATGTAACCGAAGCCGGCGAACAGGGTCTGCATGGTCGGCTTGTCGGTCTCGCTGCGCTGTGCCGGCCTCGGTATGGTGAAGATCAGCAGCCCGGCGACGAGCATCAGCGCCGTGGCCGTGCCATAGGCCACCTCGGCCGATACGCCGTAGAGAAGGCCGCCGGCGACCGGCCCGACGATGGTCGCCGTCTGCCAGGCCGACGAGTTCCAGGCAATGGCGTTGGCGAAATCCCGGGGCGGCACCAGATTGGCGAACAGCGACGACGAGGCCGGTCCGAAGAAGGCGCGGGCGATGCCGAACATGGCGAGCACGATGAAGATTGGCAGCGGGCCACTGATGCCGCGCAGGGTCAGGATGAGCAGCGCGAGCGCGCAGATCGCCTCGAGCAGCACCGCCAGCGCCATGATCAGCCGGCGGCCGAAACGGTCGGCAACGACCCCCGTGACCAGCACCAGGAGCAGCGCAGGCAGGAACTGGACGATGCCGACAAGCCCGAGATCGAGCGGGTCGCGGGTCAGATCGTACATCTGCCAGCCGACCGCGACGGACACGATCATGGTGGCGAATGTGGTGAGGAAGCGCGCCGCCCAATAGCTCAGGAAGGAGCGATGGCGGAACGCGGCATAGCGCTGGTCCGGTGATATCTGTTCGGAGGTCATGGAACGAGGCCCCGTTAGAAGGATGGAGGCCGGCGGGGCACTTCCACGATGGACGCTGGTCCGGCCGGGGAGCCCTTTAGCCCAGTTCGACGTATGACGCGCGCAAAAAACAGGTTCTGGATCAAGGATTTTCTGACGTGTTCCATCGAACGCACACGAAACTCACCCGCCAAGACCCGGCGGGACAGGAAAGCCTATCGGGTGTCTCGAAGACCGCATGCCCCCCCATCGTGCACGCGATAACCTTGAAAGCCGATCCGTGAGCAGCATTCTTTCGGCCTGCCCACTGGCCTGGCCGAAACCTACCAATACATTGGGGTTCTGGCGATAATGTCGAGCGTAACTCCACCCTTATATATCGTCGTCCCTTGTGAATTGGAATAATAGACCATTTTATGCTGGAATAGTCGAAAAGCGTAGGCGTAACCCAGCAATCTTTTTGCTGGAGCCTTTCTGTCAATCATATTTAAGTACTTGCTAAATCAAGCAGGGTGCTTACTGGGTTATTAAGCATTCTCAAAACAGAACTCAAGATCTGGCAATTTTCCCTTGCTAGCCGGCGACATCGGCTACAACCTATGGATACATCAACCGCGCCGGCGGATCGTTGGCATGCTTGGGCGGATGGGCGCTAGGCATGGAGAGGGAAATGGACATTCGCCAAGGCGGCTCCCGCTGGGAGCGTTCCCCTCGACTTGAGGAATTGCGACAGCCGGCAGCAAAGTCGTCGAATGCCTGGACCACAGCCCGGGCGTTTCGTGGTCCGCGAAGCTTTTGTCCTCTTCGGATCGTCCCCCGATCGACGGATGAATCGCTGCCGCCGGGGAGCGAGGAGAATAAACCGTGAAACATATAGTCTATTCGGTCATCGCCAGTGTTTTACTGGCGGTCGCCGGCTGCACCACCGACGATCAGACCATCGACACCAGGCCGCAATACGACAAGCAAGGCAATCCCAATTTCGATACGCGAGGCAGATACATTGGCTGCCATGGGATCGGATGCAAAGTCGATGACCCTGGCGATGGGGATCAAAGCATCGACGACAGGCCGCAATACGACAGGCAAGGCAATCCAAACTTCGATACGCAGGGCAACTATCAGGGGTGCAATGGCATTGGCTGCCAGGTCGATGCGCCTGACGATGACAATTCATCGGGTGACGACGATTCCGACTGACAGCCACACTCCGCAAAGGAAGAGGAAAACCACCTATGTCTGAATTCGGCGACTTGGTTCGACGGCACGCCAAAATCGTCATGATCGGGCTGGCGGGGTTGATACCGACATCTGCTTTCGCGAACGATGCCTGCGACGGCGTCAAGGTCGAAGTGACGAAGGCGCGCAAACAGGAATATGCACCGCTCGTCGCTTCGGCGATGGACAATAAGTTCAAGCCCGCCCGCGCCAAGTTCATCACCATCTTGGAAAGCGGCAACTGGAGCGCCGCTTATGTCTCCACGCCTGTGAGCGATGACGGCGTGATGTTCTTCCAGACCGTCGACGGAAAGAAGCAGTTTCGTGACGTATGGGGCGGCTATGCCGATCCATCGGAAAAGCCTGGACTGGTATCCTGGGCGAAGAAGCTTGGAGCACCGGAAAAGCTGGCCAGGTGCTTCGCCGAAACCGTTACGGAATGACGATGCCGCTCACCTGCAAAGAGGACGAGACCAATGAAAACCGCAATTCTGACCACCGCCGTGGTTCTGGCCATGCCGGCTTTCGCTTTTGCCAAGGACAAGTGCGCCGGCGCCAAGGATCAGGCCACCATGAACCAGTGCGCCGATGCTTCGTTCAGGAAATCCGACAAGAAGCTCAACGAACTTTACAAGCAGATCGAAACCCGCCTGAAGGACGACGCGGATACCAAGAAGCTTCTTGTCCAAGCGCAGCAGGATTGGATCAAGTTCCGCGACGCTGAGTGCAATTTCCAGACCGCGGGAGCGGCCGGAGGCAGCGTGGTCCCCATGCTCCTCTCGATGTGCATGGATGGCCTGACGCAATCCCGGGTCAAGGATTTCGACGGTTACCTGAACTGCAAGGAAGGCGATCTGAGCTGTTCCGTTCCGGCAGCGAACTGAGCTTTCCTGCCTGCCTGCAGGCGGGGTGGAAAATCATTCCCTCAGCGCGGCGGAGATGGCGTCGAGCCCCCCTGCAATTGCGCGCTCGCCGTGGAAGAGCGCAAGATCGGGCAGCGACAGGCCGAGGTCGAATAGCTTCTGGTCGGCGATCGAATTTCGGAGAGATTGTAACGGATGCGGTCGTAGCCGTATTCCTGCGGCGCCTCTTTCTCGATCACCAGCCTGGTGTAGTTCATGGCTTTCCCAAGGCCTGTCTGCACATCCAAGCCACAAAAGCATGAAGCCTGCCAAGACGGACCGCCGGCAGGCCTCAATCAAACCATTGGCTCAGCGCCGGAATGCGCGCTCAGGCCGAGACCTTGGCTTTCCTGCCCCTGGCCGGCGCTTTCGGGGCGACGGCCTTGCGGCCGAGACCGATCGACTTAGCCAGTTCCGAACGCGAGGCCGCGTAATTGGGAGCGACCATCGGATAGTCCGACGGCAAGCCCCATTTGGCGCGGTAGGCGTCCGGCGTCAGGCCGAAATGCACGCCCAGATGACGCTTCAGCGATTTGAACTTCTTGCCGTCCTCCAGGCAGATGATGAAATCCGGCGTCACCGACTTCTTGGGATTGACCGCCGGCACGAGCGGCGCCGCCACGGGTACGGCCGGCTGGCCGAGCCCGCTGATCGAAGCGCTGACGCTGGCGATGAGGTCGGCCAGGCCGGAGGCGGGCAGGCGGTTCTTCTCGACGTAAGCCGACACGATATGGGCGGTCAGCTCGAGAAGGTCGATATCCTTGCGAGCGTCGTTGCTGTCGTCGGTCAATCTATTTTCCTCCGTCTATGGCGTATGGGGCCCGAAATCGGCACAGTTTCGGATGGGATGATGCGCAAAGTTAAAGTGCGGCGGCGTCTTTGCACGTCCCTCGCGGTTCGTCGCGATGTAGTGCGCCGGAATTCCTAGTCGGCAAATCTGCGCAATGCAACGACTTGGCCCCGCGTCACACATTATTTTGAATAACTATACTGAACTGTAATACTATCAGACGATCAGGGCCTTGTCTCGCCACAGACGAAATCCGCCTTCGAAGGCGCGTGTGTTGTCGCCGCGCCTGCTGTCGGCGGGCAAATCGCCGAGCTTGTCGACATTGCCGCCGCCGATGACGACATAATCGGGCTGCATGGCGGCGCGCAGCCGGTCGACGACGTCGAAAACGGATTTTCGCCATTTCTTCTTGCCGCGTTTTATCAGGCCGCGCTCACCGACATAGTCCTCGAAGCTCTTGCCCTTCTTATAGGGAAGATGGGCGAGTTCCATCGGTTGGGCGACGTTGTCGACGATCATCGCCGCACCCAGGCCGGTTCCCAACCCCAGGAACAGCATGCGACCGCCTTCATAGCTGCCGATGGCCTGCATCAGCGCGTCGTTGACCACCTTGACCGGTTTGCCGAACTGCGCGGCGAAGTCGAAGCCGGCCCAGCCCTTGCCGAGATTGGCGGGATCGAACAAGGGCCTGTTGTGATGCACCGGGCCGGGATAGCCCATCGAGATGACGTCGTAGGACAGTCCGTCGGCCAGCGCCTTCACCGCATCGATCATCTGCTGGGGCCTCAGGTCCGGCCCGGAATCGGCGCGGCGCTCAGCACCGCCTGAGCTGGTGAGGATCTTGACGTGCGAGCCGCCTATGTCGATCGACAGCACGATCGGATCGCCGCTCGCCGCTTTCGGCCTTGCCGTCCTGGCCATGCTGCCCTCTCCCAGCCTATTTCGATGGATTGATCCAGCCGTTCGGCGGCCCGAAGCCGTTCATGGCGGCTGCCGGCCCCCAGGTCTTCGGTTCATAAAGATGCGGCGGCGTGGTGTCGCCGAGGACCGGCCCGACGATGCGCCAGGCAAGTTCGCTGGCGTCCTGGCGGGTAAAAAGCTGGCCATTGCCGTTCATGGCATCGCCGATCAGCCGTTCATAGGGCGGCATATCGCCCTTGCTGTCGTCGAGCGCCGTCAGTTCGACCTGTTCGCCGACCATGTCGTCGCCCGCTGCCTTGCGCTGGGCGCCGATCGAGATCGCCACCTGCGGGTCGATGCGGAAGCGCACATAGTTGGCGTCGTTCGGCTTAATCGGGTCGAAGACATCGAGCGGCGGCCGCTTCAGCCGCACGATCACCTCCGTGGCATGCACCGGCATGTTCTTGCCGGCGCGGATGAAGAACGGCACGTCCCGCCAGCGCCAGGTGTCGACGAGGAAGCGCACCGCCGCGAAGGTTTCGACCGGCGAGTTGGGCGCCACGCCGGGCTCGGCGAGATAGCCGTCGAATTGGCCACGCACGATATCGTCCTTGGTCAGGGTGCGGATCGCGCGCAGCACCTGCACCTTCTCGTCGATCAGGTCGTCGGCGGAACGGCCGACCGGCGGTTCCATCGCCAGCAGCAGGAGGATGTTGAGCAGATGGTTCTCGATGACGTCCCTGACGCAGCCGACCTCGTCATAGAAGCGGCCGCGCCCATCGATGCCGAAATCCTCGGCCATGGTGATCTGCACGCTCTCGACGAAATTGCGGTTCCAGATCGGTTCCAGGAAGGAATTGGCGAAGCGGAAATAGAGCAGGTTCTGGATCGCCTCCTTGCCGAGATAGTGATCGATGCGGAAGATCGACTGTTCGTCGAACACCAGATGCAGCACTCGGTTCAGCCAGCGCGCCGATTGCAGGTCATGGCCGAAGGGCTTTTCCACCATCAGCCGCGCGCCGCGCGCCGTGCCCGATTGCTCCAGGCCCTGGACCACCGTCTCGAACATGGTCGGCGGCACCGCCATGTAGTGCAGCGGCCGCTGGGCGGTGCCCAGCGCGCTCTTCAGTTTCTCGAACGTGGCCGGGTCGCGATAGTCGCCGCTGACATAGCGCAGCAGCGAAGCGAGCTTGGCGAACACCTTCTCGTCGATCTTGCCGAGCGTATTGACGATGCCGTCGCGCGCGCGGTCCTGCAATTTCCTCAAATCCCAGGCGTCGAAGGCGACGCCGATCACCGGTTCGGTAAGCGTTCCCTTGGCGACCATGGCATAGAGGGAAGGAAATATCTTCTTGTGGGCGAGGTCGCCGGTCGCCCCGAAGAGCACCAGCGTATCGGACCGTTCCGGGCTCATGAGCGCGTCTCCCCTGCCGCCGTCACTTGCCGGCCTTCGGTTTTTCGACATGGCCGCCGAATGCATAGCGCATGGCCGACAAGAGCTTGTCGGCGAATTCGGATTCGCCTTGCGAGGAGAAGCGGTCGAAGAGGGCCGAGGACAGCACCGGCGCCGGCACGCCGGTGTCGATGGCCGCTTTCAGGGTCCAGCGGCCTTCGCCGGAATCGGACACCCGGCCGCCAAACTGGGTCAGGCCGGGATCGCTCTTCAACGCGCCGGCGGTGAGATCAAGCAGCCACGAGCCGATGACGCTGCCATGCCGCCAGACCTCGGCCACCTCGGCAAGGTCGATGTCAAACTGGTAGTATTCGGGGTTCTGCAACGGGCTGGTCTCGGCATCGGCCTCGCGCTTGACCTTGCCGGCATTGCCGGCCTTGAGAATATTCATGCCTTCGGCATAGGCGGCCATGACGCCGTACTCGATGCCGTTATGGACCATCTTGACGAAGTGGCCGGCGCCGCTCGGGCCACAATGCAGATAGCCGAAGGGCGCCGTGCCGGCCGTCTTGTCGGGAGCGGGCGCACCCGCATCCGCGCCGGGCGCCAGCGTGGCGAAGACCGAATCGAGATGCCGGACCGCGTCATCGGGCCCGCCGATCATCAGGCAGTAGCCGCGATCCAGGCCCCAGACGCCGCCGCTGGTGCCGACATCGACATAGTTGAGGCCTTTGGCGGCGAGCTTGGCGGCCCGGTCGACGTCGTCGTGATAGTAGGAATTGCCGCCGTCGATGATGATGTCGCCGGGTTCCATCAGCGCCGCCACCTGATCGACGATCTTGCCGGTGATGGCCGCAGGCAGCATCAGCCACACGCAGCGCGGCTTGGCGAGCTTGCCGACGAATTCCGCCATCGATGCAGCCCCCGAGGCGCCGTCGCCGACCAGGGCCGCGACGCTTGCCGGGTTGATGTCGTAGACGACGCATTCGTGGCCGTCACGCATCAGGCGCCGGACCATGTTGGCGCCCATTCGGCCCAGTCCCATCATTCCGATCTGCATGGTCTCATCCTTGTGTCTTGAAGAGGATCTGCCGGGAAGGATCTACAGTCTGTCCTGTTCACCAATGATGACGGAGAAGTCGACATTCTCCCAATCGCCGCTGCCGGGCCAGAAAAAAGTGAAGATCAGCGTGCTCCCCTCGGGCAGGCCGGCGACCGGCAGATCAGCAACATGGACGCCGAAGGCATTCTCGCTGGTCGCGCTGTCATGCACGGTCGCCCAATTGTCGACGCTCCAATGAACGGTTGCCTTCGCCAAAAGCTCGACGCGCATTGTCTTGCCGGCCGGCATGGAACGGATCTTGTTGTTGAAGCGCCATGTCCGGAACGGCGAGACGGTCCTATTGTCGATATAGCGTTCGACGCCTTGGGGCGGCATGTCGAACACCGCGCCGTCGCGCAGCGAGCGCAGCAGCTTGATATGTTCGGAATGCGCCCAGACCAGCGGCATGGCGCTGCCCGAGGGCTTGCCATGCAGCAGTTCGCGCTCGGGGAGGTCGGCGCCGTCCCAGATCTGCTCCGGCAACAGGCCGCCCGGTCCGGACGAGCCCTCCATTGCCGCCAGCAGCGAGGTCGCCTTGTCCTTGCGTCCGGCCGCCAGCTCGTAATGGGCCCGTTCGCCGGCGAGCAACGGCCAGGGGCGGCCCTGGCCGGTGCCGTCGAATGGCGCGCCGTCCTCATGCTCGCCATAGCCGTCGCCGGTGTAGCGATACCAGAGCGGCCCCTGCGGCAGTTGCCGGCGCAGCTGCGCGTCGATGACCTTGACCGTGTCGACGATGCGCGGATCGTCGGCTGCCCTGAGGCCAAAGCGCACCAGGGCCAATGCGTCCGGGCTGACGATTTCCTGCGCCGGCCGGTCGGCATCGCCAGGCGGGCGGTTTTTGATCGGCACATAGCCGTCCTTCGGCGAACCGGCCTCGGCGCTGTCGGGCGGTGCGATGCGGACATAGTAACCCGCGACGCCGGTCGCCTCGCAGCTTGCCGTGCCGGTGACATAGGTCCAGCGCTCGACCTGGTCGTTCCAGCCGTCGGCGGTCTCGCGCAGATAGCTTGCTGCGTCCTGCTTGCCGCAGGCCTCCAGCATATCCGCGGCGGCAAGCAGCGCCGCGATCTCAACGGCGAGCGTGAACGGGCTGTAACCGGAATCCTCCTCCCAACGGTCCTCGCCGGTGACGGGTCCATTGCGCACGACATAGGCTGCGGCGCGCTCGATCATCGGCAGGAAGCCAGAGAGCCTGGCGCGCGGCAAATGGCCCTGGCGCCGCAGCGCATCCGCCAGCAGCAGCGGAAAGGCGCATTCGTCCATCTGGATGCCCGGCCAATAAGCTGTCCCATCGAGCCAGGCGTTCTGCGGCCAGTGGCCATCCGGCTGCTGGATGGAGCAGAGATAGTCGAGGGTTTGCAGGGCCGAAGCGGCATCGCCGGCGGCGAGAAAGCCGCCCGCCGTCTCGACCAGATCGCGCGGCCAGATCAGATGGTAGCCGCCGAGATCGTCGTCGCCCTTGTCGAAGCCCCACGGAATCGACAGGCTGGCGACCGCCGCACCCCGCGGGGTCGATGATCGATGCGTCGCCAGCACGGCGGTGGAGATCCTGTAGCTGTTCACTCCGGACGCGCCACGGCGGTCCAGCCGCAGCAGGCCAGCCTGCCATTCGCGCCATTGTTCGGCGTAGGACGTCGCCGCCGCCGCGAAACCCTGCCTGAGGCTGGCGAAGGCATTTCGAGCGGCCTCTTCGGACGTCGCCCCGAAGCCCAGCGCCAGTACCGTTTTGGTGCTGTTGGCGGAAAACCCGATTTCGCCGGTCAGCGCGACATTGCCGTCCTCGGCTCGCTGAAAGGCTGGATCGAGCCGACCGGTGTTGCGCAGTTGCTGCCAGCCGTCGGAGACGCCGACATAGCCGGCCGAGCAGTTCCGCCAAGACAGCGATGAGGCCAACGCCAAGCAGGTGCCGCGACCCGAGGCGAACAGCACAGGCTCTCCCTCGTGGTCGCCGATCCAGGCGGTGTTGCCCATCCCGGCATTGACCAGATGCGGCGCCAGCAAGGCGTGGACGCGGAAGTCGTCGCCCGGCGCGCCCTTGAGCGGCGTGAAGGTGATCTCCTGCAGCAAGGTTGGTCGCGCCGGGTCGGCCAGGATGCGCTTCTCGATCCGGTAGGCACCGTCATCAGCGGTGTTGACCAGCCTGTAGCCTGGCACGCCTTCTTCGAACAGTTCGATGCCATGCGCGGCATCGCGCTTTTCTTCCGAGAAATATCCGTTCGGGCCGGTGACGATCAAGCCGAGGTCGCGCGTGCAGGCACTGTCGACACCGGGATAATAGATCTCGTTCAGGATGCCATGGCTGAGCGTGAACCAGACGCGGCTCGAGGGCGAAAGCGCCGCGCCGACGCCGCTTTTGGCGCTCGACGTCCAGCGCGCCGGAATTCCCGGAGCCCCCGGGGGAACGATCGGCGTCACTGCCATGCGTCTGCGGCCTCCTGCCCGCATGCCTAGCCCATCCACCGAAGCTATTTCAATGATCGCACCGCAAAGTGATCGGCGGCTCCTTATGGATTGCAGTTGACAGCTCGCCGGCCTTCTGCACTTTTGTCTGACAATAGATAAAAAACAGGTACGCAAGCGCGATAGTCACCAACAGCCATCAAGACCAGCAACTCTCGGGAGGAGTATGACATGAAGAAATTGTTCGTTCTGGGCACCCTTGCAGCGGTGCTCGCAGCCGGTACGGCATTTGCCGACACCAGCGGCAAGAAAATCGCTTTCTCCAACAATTACGCCGGCAATTCGTGGCGGCAGGCTATGCTCGACAGCTACGGCATCGTCACCAAGAAAGCGGTCGACGACAAGATCGTCGCAGCGGCCGATGTTTTCACCACCGCCGACAAGGAAGTGCCGACGCAGGCCGCCCAGGTGCAGAACCTGATCCTGCAGGGCTATGACGCCATCGTCATCAACGCCGCCTCGCCGGATGCGCTGAACGGCGCCATCAAGCAGGCCTGCGATGCCGGCATCGTCGTCGTCTCCTTCGACGGCACCGTCACCGAGCCTTGCGCCTACCGCGTCGTGGTCGACTTCAAGGACATGGGCAAGCAGGAAGTCGAGCAGATGGCCAAGTTCCAGCCCAAGGGCGGCAACCTGCTTGAAATCCGTGGCCTCGCGGGCACGTCGATCGACGACGCCATCCATGCCGGCATCCTCGAGGGCGTCGCCGCTCACCCCGAATTCAAGATCGTCGGCTCGGTGACCGGCGACTGGGACCAGACCACGGCGCAGAAGGCGGTCGCGACTATTCTGCCGTCACTGCCCGACATCGTCGGCATCGTCGACCAGGGCGGTGACGGCTATGGCGCCGCGCAAGCCTTCGCCGCCGCCGGCAAGCCGCGCCCGACCATCATCATGGGCAACCGCCAGGACGAGCTGAAATGGTGGAAGGAGCAGAAGGAGAAGGACGGCTACCAGACCTGGTCGGCCTCCATCGCGCCCGGTGTGTCGACGCTGGCCTTCTGGGTGGCGCAGCAAGTGCTCGATGGCCGCAAGGACATTCCCCACGACCTGCTGGTGCCGTATCTCGCCTTCACCCAGGATGATTTCGAGGCCGCTCTGCCGAAGATCAAGGAGGGCGGGGTCGCCACGCACGAATACACACAGGAAGATGCCATCGCGGCCATCAAAGCCAATATCAAGTGAATGTCGCACACGCGTTGCCGTGCGCATCGCCGACCGGATATCGTTGAGCATGCCAGAGGGGACCGCGGACATCATTCGACTGAACGGCGCCGAAAAGCATTTCGGCGCCGTTCGCGCGCTTGGCGGCGTCGACTTCACTGTCGGGCCCGGCGAGTGCGTCGGCCTCGTCGGCCACAACGGCGCCGGCAAATCGACGCTCATGCACATGGTGGCGGGCACGCTGACACCCGACAGCGGAACGATCGGCGTGCATGGTGAGGCCGAGGAGAACTACTCGGTGTCGCGGGCACAGCAGCTCGGCATACGCTGCGTGTTCCAGGAATTGTCGCTGTGCCCCAATCTCAGCGTCGCCGAGAACACGCGCATCAACCACGCCTCGCTCACCGGCTTCGGCTGGCGGCGCAAGGCGGCCGAGCTGATCACGGCCAAGCTGGACGAAATCTTTCCCGACCATGGCATTTCGGCGGCCGACATCGCCGGTGACCTTTCAATCGGACGGCGACAGATGGTGGAGGTGGCGCGCGCGTTCACGCTGACCCGCGAGCCGCTGCACCTGGTTATCCTCGACGAGCCGACGTCCTCGCTCGACGCGCACACGGCGGGTCAGCTGCTTGCCTTCGTGCGCCGCTTCGTCGCGTCGGGCGGCAGCTGCATTCTCATCTCGCATGTGCTGGGCGAAGTGCTGCAGAACGCCGATCGCATCGTCGTGATGCGCGACGGCAAGGTTGTCGCCGCCGACGCGGCCAACGCTTTCGACCGCGATAGGCTGGTCGCCACCATGGGCGGCGCCGAAGGACATCGGAGGACCGCCACCGAAATCCGGAAAGCCGAGGCCGGCCCGTTGCGCGTGCGCGCACGGCCGGCGCGGCAGCAGGACGGCAAGGAGCTGGTGGCCCGCGCCGGCGAGATCATCGGACTCGCCGGCCTGGCCGGCCATGGCCAGACCGACCTGCTGCTGGCGATCTTCGCCGCGGCATCGCGCGCCAAGGCCGGCGTCGAGGTCACCGCACCGGTGGCGCTTGTGGCCGGCGACCGCCAGGCGGACGGCATCTTCCCGCAGTGGTCGATCGCTGAAAATATCGGCATCCGCTCGCTGGCTCGGCTGCGCAACGGGCTGTTGATCTCGCCTCGGCGCGAGGCCGAACTGGCCGGGTTCTGGCAAAAGAAGATCGGCATCCGCACGCCGGATATGAACAACAACATCTTTTCGCTGTCGGGCGGCAACCAGCAGAAGGCCTTGTTCGCCCGGGCTCTCGGCTCCGATGCCGGGATCGTGCTCATGGACGACCCGATGCGCGGCGTCGACATCGGCACCAAGCTCGAGGTTTACGATCTCGTGCGCGAGGAGGCCGGCAAAGGTCGCACCTTCCTCTGGTACACCACGGAAACGGAAGAACTCGACAATTGCGACCATGTCTATGTCTTCAAGAACGGCCGCATCGTCGCCAATCTGACGCGCGACGAGCTGACGGAAGAAAAGATCATCCAGTCCTCCTTCGGCGACGCGGCCTGAGATGACGGCCGTCTCTGTTCAAAACGGTTCGAAGACCTTTGGGAGCGGAGCGGCACGCGCCCGCCTGCTGCGCGGGCTGCTGCCGGCGCTGTCGCTGGTGCTGGTGCTGCTCGCCATCGCCTGGCTCAATCCGCGCGCCATCAGCTATTTCGGCTTCGGCCTGATGCTCAACCTGGCGATCCCGATCGCGCTGGCGACGATTGCGCAGATGTTCGTCATATCGGGCAACGAGCTCGACCTGTCGATCGGCACCTTTGTCGGTTTCGTCGGCTGCGTAACCGCGACCTGGTTGAAGGACGCACCGCTCATCGGCGTCCTCGTCCTGCTCGGATCGATCGGCGTCTATGCGCTGCTCGGCGCGCTGATCCACCTGCGCAATTTGCCATCGATCGTAGTGACGCTGGGCATGAGTTTCGTCTGGCAGGGGCTGGCCATTCTCGTCCTGCCCAAGCCCGGCGGCAAGGCGCCGGACTGGCTGCTGGCGATCATGGCGTTCAAGCCGCCCTTTGTGCCCTTCCCGATCATCGCGGCGCTGCTGATCGGCCTCATTGTCCATTTCGGCCTGATGCGCACCTCCTATGGCGTGATCCTGCGCGGCTCGGGCGGCAACCCGGCTGCGCTCAAACGTGCCGGCTGGTCGCTGCTCAAGACCAAGGTCGTGTTGTTCGCGCTGACGGGTCTGTTCGGCGTGCTGTCCGGCATGGCGCTGATCGGCATCACCACTTCGGCCGATGCCAATATCGGCAATGGCTACACGCTGCTTTCGATCGCCGGCGTCATCCTCGGCGGCGGCGAATTCGTCGGCGGACGCGTGTCGCCGATCGGCGCGGTAATCGGCGCGCTGACCTTGGCGCTGGCGGCATCGCCGCTGCTCACCTTCATGCACATCCCGCCCGACTGGCAGGTGGCGGCCAATGGCGCCATCCTGATCATCGTGCTGGCGGCGCGAGTGCTGATCAGCCGCAAGGAGAGGTGAGCGATGACGCTGGTTAGATCGCTGGCTGCCAAACCCTGGATCTGGTCGTTCGTCGGCGCGCTTGTGGTGTGGCTGGCGACGATCGCCTTCACCGGCGGCTATGGCGCCGGCGGCATGGTAACCGCTGCCCTTTCGCTCGCGGTGTTCACCGTCATCGTCGGCGTCGGCCAGATGTTCGTCATCACGCTTGGGCCGGGCAATGTCGACCTGTCGCTACCGGCCAATATCGGGCTCGCCAGCGCGGTGGCCATGAAGGTGATGGGCGGCAGCGATGCCATGATCGTGGTCGGGCTGCTGGCCGCGCTTGCCTGTGGTGCCGCGATCGGTGCCGTCAACTATCTGCTGATCTGGGCGCTGCGAATACCGCCGATCATCGCCACTTTGTCGGCGAGCTTCATCATCCAGTCGGTCGACATCAGCTATGGGCGCGGATTGCAGATCAAGCCGCCGCCGGGCTTTGCCGATTTCGCCAACCGGCAGGTTCTTGGCATTCCGGTGCTGGCGGTTCTCACCGTGCTGTTTACCATCGGTGCAGCCATCGCCTTGCAGCGCATGATCTATGGTCGCTCGGTGCTGGCGATAGGCCAGAACATCCGCGCCGCCTGGCTCGCCGGCGTCAATGTCGGCCGCGTCCGTTTCCTCACCTACACGCTGTCGGGCGCGCTCGGCGGCATCGACGGCGCGCTGCTCGCCGGTTATTTCCGCGGCGCCAATGTCGATATCGGCAACGAGTATTTGCTGGCTTCGATCGCCGTGGTGGTCATCGGCGGCACCTCGGTGGCCGGCGGCAAGGCCAATGTCCCCGGCGTTTGGGGCGCAGCACTGTTCCTGGTGCTGCTTTTGACCATGCTCAACACATTCGGCGTCAGCGCCGGCGTGCGCCTGCTCTTGACCGGGCTGATCATCGTCGGCGTGATCACGGCGGCCGGCGGGGAGAAGGCGGTGCGGTGATATTCGCCTCACTTCAACCGCAACTCGCCAGCGTGCCGCCCTACAGCCTGTCCTGACAAGTCTTGTGCCAGTGCGACACACGGTTCCCATTCGCGGCGCGGCCTAGTAAACCCTCCCGATCGCAGCCGGTCTCGGGAGGTTCAGCTTGTCCAATTTTGTCAGCGTCGCCAGGGACAACGACGTCGCCATCATCACCATCAACAACCCGCCGGTCAACGCGCTGAGCTTTCATGTCCGCGAACCACTGATGCAGGCGCTGGTTGCCTTGCGTGACGACGCATCCGTCGCGGTCATCGTCGTCGCATGCGCGGGCCGGACCTTCGTCGCCGGCGCCGACATCACCGAATTCGGCAAGCCCGTGCAGCAGCCCGAGCTGCGTGCCATCATTGGGACGCTGGAAACCATCGCCAAACCTACGGTCGCCGCCATCCACGGCACCGCGCTGGGCGGCGGGCTGGAGCTGGCGCTCGGCTGTCACTTCCGCGTTGCCGATGCCGACGCCAGGCTCGGCCTGCCCGAGGTGAAGCTTGGACTGCTGCCAGGCGGCGGCGGCACGGTGCGGCTGCCGCGCCTCGTCGGCGCGATCAAAGCGCTCAGGATGATCGTTTCCGGTGCGCTGGTCGGTGCTGATGAGGCGCATGAAGCCGGACTGGTCGATGCTGTCTTCGAGAGTAACGTGACCACGCATGCCGTGAACTTCGCCAGGGAGATCGCTCGCAAGGGCGGGCCGTTCACGCCGGTGCGCGACCGCGATGACGAGATCAAGAAAACCGAGCTGGCCGCTTTCGATGCCGAGGCGGCGGATCTCGCCAGGAAGGCGCGCGGCCTCGACGCACCGATCGCTTGCGCGCAAGCGGTGCGCAACACCGTCACGATGTCGTTCGAGGAAGCTCTGGCTGCCGAACGCGCGCTGTTCATGAAGCTGGTTGCCGGCGATCAGTCGCGGGCGCAGCGGCATCTGTTCTTCGCCGAGCGTGAAGCCGCAAAGATCCCGGGCAAGGACCTTGTCCGGCGCAGGATCGCCCGCGTCGGCGTCATCGGCGCCGGCACGATGGGCGGCGGCATCGCCATGGCCTTCGCCAATGGCGGTTTTCCAGTCACCTTATTGGAGACCAGCGAGGAAGCCTTGCAGCGCGGGCTCGGCATGATCGACAAGAATTATGCCGCCTCCGTTTCGCGCGGCTCCTTGACCGAAGATGCCAGGCGCCAACGCCTCGCTCAATTCAAGGGCTCCACCGACTATTCCGACCTCGCCGATTGTGACCTGATCATCGAGGCGGTGTTCGAGGACATGGCGGTCAAGAAGGAGGTGTTCGGCAAGCTCGACGCCGCGGCCAAGCCGGGCGCCATCCTTGCCACCAACACCTCTTATCTCGATATCGACGAAATCGCCGCCTCGATCTCGCGCCCGCAGGACGTGCTCGGCCTGCACTTCTTCTCGCCGGCCAACGTCATGAAGCTGTTGGAGATCGTGCGCGCCGACAAGACCGCGCCCGACGCGCTGGCAACCGTAGTCGACTTGGCGCGGCGGATCGGCAAGGTGGCCGTCGTCGTCGGCGTCTGCCACGGCTTCGTCGGCAACCGCATGCTGGCCGCGCGCGGCTCCGAATCGGAAGCCTTGCTGCTGGAAGGCGCGACGCCCAGCCAGATCGACAAGGCCTTCACCGATTTCGGCTGGCCGATGGGGCCCTTCCAGATGAGCGATCTCGCCGGCCTCGACATTAGCTGGCGCAACCGCAAGGCGCGAGGCCAGACGGCCGTGATCGCCGACACGTTGTGCGAACAGGGGCGTTTCGGCCAGAAAACCGGTCGAGGTTATTATCTTTACGAGAACGGGTCACGTATGCCGGTCCCGGACCCGCAGATCGATGCGCTGATCCGCGGTAAGGCAGCCGAGAAGGGCATCGCGTCGCGCGAAATCAGCGCGGAAGAAATCATCGAGCGCACGCTCTATCCCATGGTCAACGAGGGGGCCAAGATTCTGGAAGAAGGGATAGCCGCCCGCGCCTCCGACATCGATGTCATCTGGGTCAACGGCTATGGCTTTCCCATCGGCAAGGGCGGTCCGATGTTCTGGGCCGGCCTCGAAGGCGCGCCCAGGATCGTCGAGCGGCTCGAATATTGGCACCAGCGGACGGGCAAGGATGTTTTCAAGCCGGCGCGGCTGCTGAAACGGATGGCCGAGACCGGCTCCTGGGAGGCTGGCGCAAGACCTTGATCGAAAGGCGGTTGAAGGCCGTCGGAATTATCTTATCCGCGCGTCGATGATTTCGACAAAGCGGGCAAAAAGGCCGGCCTGCGATTTGATCTTGAGCTTGCGATAGATGTTGCGGCGATGGACCTTCACCGTCCCCGGCACGATGCGCATGGCCCGGGCGATTGATTCGGTGGAATGCCCTTGCAGCACTAGATCGACGACATGCTTTTCGCGCGGCGTCAGGGACAGGCTCTTCCAGATATGGGCGCGATCGAACTCGTTGACCGCCGCCAATGCATCGTCTTGCCTGGCCTCGGCCGGCTCGTCGGCGGGAAGGGCGGGCCAGCGCAATCGGGCGAAGGCGACCACCGCCGGCGCCATGTCGCGCAGCAGTCTGGCGTCGGCGGTCCCGAACGGACCTGAAGCGCGCAGCCGCATCAGCGACAGCACCAGCGCATCCTTGCCCGGCAGCGGAACGAAGAAGCCGACCTCCTCGGCCAGCCTGGTCTGGCTGTAGTAGGAGCGAAAATATTCGCTGGCGTAGAAGCGGTCGGGCGCCAGCTCGCGCATGCGCCAGAACCCTTCCTTGCGCTCGACCGCCGCATGGTGGAACGGATCCAGCAGGTATGGGCCTTCCTGGTAAAGCGCAACGAAGACATGGCTCTCGGCCGACGAGAAGGTCTCGAACAGCAGCGGCGGGCGTGCAGCGCCGCGATAGCCGAAGACCACGCAGTGGTCGAAGCCGACATGCTGCCGCAGCCAAGCGACCATCGCCTTGCCGAAGACGTCGCCGCTCGTCTCCCGCGTCGCCGCGACCAGCGCGGCGAGCTGGCTGTAGTCGTCGCTGCGGGACATCCAATACCCCCTTAAACAAGAAAATAGGTCAGATATACCACCTGCGAGGTATATACTAGCTGCCATTGGCTCTGGTAGCGTCCCGAAATCGCATCGTCCTGTCGCTGGAGCCCGCAGCCTTGACCGCAGTGCCCGACATCGAGTTTCGCGGCGTCACCAAGCGCTATGGCGCGGTGACCGCGGTCAGCGGCATCGATCTGGCCGTGCCGCCCTCCGCCTTCGTCGCCCTGCTCGGACCATCCGGCTGCGGCAAGACGACCTGCCTGCGCATGATCGGCGGCTTCGAACAGCCGAGCGAGGGCAAGGTGCTCATCCGCGGCCAGGACATGGCCGACACGCCGCCCTACAGGCGGCCTGTCAACATGGTGTTCCAGCAATATGCACTGTTCCCGCATTTGGACGTGAACGACAATGTCGCCTACGGGTTGCGCCAGGCACGACCGCGGCTGTCGTCGCGCGAGATCGGCCTGCGGGCAGGCAAAGCGCTGGAAATGGTGCGGCTCGCCGGTTATGGCGGCCGCAAGGTCCACGAACTGTCCGGCGGCCAGCAGCAGCGTGTCGCTCTCGCCCGCGCGCTGGTCAACAAACCGGCGGTGCTGCTGCTCGACGAGCCGCTGGCGGCGCTCGACAAGAAGCTGCGCACCGACATGCAGATCGAATTGCAGAACCTGCAACGCGAGATCGGCATCACCTTCGTGCTGGTCACCCACGACCAGGAGGAAGCGCTGTCGATGAGCGATTTCGTCTGCGTCATGAATGGCGGCCGCATCGTTCAGCTTGGGCAGCCGAGCGAGATTTATGACGAACCGGCCGACCTGTTCGTCGCCGATTTCGTCGGCAAGACCAATCTCTTGAGCGGCGCCGTCGCAGGGCATTCGGGCGATCTGGTGGATGTGAAGCTGGCCGATGGCACCGTCATCGCGGCGCGCAAGCGGGTGGATTTGCGGCAGGGCGAAACCGTTTCGGTCAGCCTGCGTCCTGAATCGCTCAGTCTCGGTGGCCCGACTAGCGGCCCGCTCAAGGGCATCGTCCGCAACCGGATCTTTCTGGGCTCCACGGCGGAATACGCAGTCGAGGTCCAGGGCATCGGAACGCTGCTGGCCAAGGCCGACCACATGATCGGCCAGGGCAATCTCTTCAAGCCGGGTGAACCCGTCGCCATCGGCTTTGCCGCCGGAACGCCGTTGGCGTTCGCGGATCCAAAGAACAACGGGACCAACCAGAGGGTAGAAAAACATGTCGAAATCATATCGTGACGGACTGCCGATAAGCCCCGAGAATTTCGTCGACCAGCTAATGCGCCTCAAGCGCGGCTCGATCGGCCGCCGCGACTTCCTTGGCCTCACCGGCCTCGGCATCGCGACGGCGGTGATGGCGCGCGAGATCGGCATCATGCCGACGCCGGCCTTTGCCGCCGAGAACCTCGGCGACCGCATGTCGATTGCCACCTGGCCCAACTATCACGACCCGCAGACCTTCGAGAATTTCAAGAAGGACACAGGCGTGGCCGTCGAGGTCAACGTGTTCGGCTCGAATGAGGAGATGCTGGCCAAATTGCAGGCCGGGGCGTCGGGCTGGAGCCTGTTCGTGCCGACCAATTACACCATCTCGACCTACAAGAAGCTCGGCATCATCGAGCCGTTGGACATGGCTAAGCTGCCGAATTTCGACGGCACGCAGGAAGACCCGCGCTTCACCTCGGAAGGCACGATCGACGGCACGATCTACGCCGTGCCGAAGAATTGGGGCACGACAGGATTTGCCGTCAACACCAAGAAGCTGACCAAGCCGATGACGAGCTGGAAGGAATTCTGGGACACCGCCATGACCGAGGGCGACGGCCGCACTATGGTGCACGACTATCAGCTGACCACCATCGGCAATGCGCTGAAATATTACGGCTACTCCTTCAACTCGCTGAAGCAGGACGAACTCGCCAAGGCCGAGGAATTGCTGCTCAAGGTCAAGCCGCATCTGTTCGCGGTGTCTTCCGACTACCAGCCGGGCATGCGCGCGGGCGATGCCTGGATGACCATGTGCTGGACCAATGACGGTGCGCAGCTCCATCGCGACATTCCGGAGATCGCCTATGTGCTGGGCAAGGAAGGCGGCGAGATCTGGACCGACTTCTACGCCATCCCGAAGGACGCGCCGAACAAGCCGGCCGGCTACGCCCTGCTCAACTATCTGATGAACCCGCAGGTCGCGGTCAAGGAGCACCTCGCCAACGGCGCGCCTTCCACCGACGCCCGCGTCAACAAGCTGCTGCCGAAGGAGGTGCTGGACAATCCGATCCTCTATCCGGCGGCCGACCTGTTGACGCCGCTGGAATTCGGCGCGGCGGCAACGCTGACCGATCCGGGCCGCGCCGAGCTGATGGCGCGCTTCAAGTCGGCTTGAGCCAGGCGGGCAACAAATCCCATTCGAGACAACTTGACCGGCGGGCCCAGACCCGCCGGCACCAGGGCAATCCTTCGATGCGCGGCATTCGCAAAAATCTGCTGACGGCCATGCTGCTCGGGCCGGCGGCCGCCTGGCTCGTCGTGTTCCTGGTGCTGCCGTTCATGGCCATCGCCGTCTTCAGCGTCGGCGAGCGGGCGCCGGAGGGCGGCTATCAGGCGGCCTTCACGCTGGCGCAATATGCCAATCTTCCGGCGCGGGCGACCGCGTTCTGGAACACGATGGTGCTGGCTCCGGTGGGCGCGCTCGCCTGTCTGCTCGTCGCCTATCCCGTCGCCTATTACCTCGCCCTGCGGGCGCCGCAGCGCTGGCGGCTGATCCTGCTCGCGCTGGTCGTCATTCCGTTCTGGACCAGTCTGCTGATGCGGACCTATGCCTGGATGTACATTCTGGGCGGACGCGGCATCCCGGCGCTGCTCGCGCTTGCCGGCATCGAGGACGTCAGGCTGATCAACACGCCGGGCGCCGTCCTGCTCGGCATCGTCTACGGCTATCTGCCGCTGATGATCCTGCCGATCTATGTCAGCCTCGAGCGGCTCGATCGCGGCCTGCTGGAGGCCTCCGCCGATCTCGGCGCGACGCCGCTCTCCACTTTCCTGGGCGTGACCTTGAAACTGTCGCTGCCCGGCGTGATGACCGGCTTCTCGCTGGTGATGATCCTGCTGCTCGGCGAATACCTGATCCCGACGCTGCTTGGCGGTGGCAAGGTGTTCTTCATCGGCAATGCGCTGGTCGACCTGTTCCTGCAGTCGCGCAACTGGCCGTTCGGATCGGCCATCGCGATCACGCTGGTGCTGGTTTCGGTGGTGGTGCTGATTGCCGCCAACCGCATCTCGACCCGCGTCTCGGGCGCTCGCCGGGTGGATCTGATCTGATGCGCGCGTTCGTCATCGCCGTTTTCGCCTTCCTCTACATGCCGATCGCGCTGGTCGTGCTGTTTTCCTTCAACGCCGGTCACCACGCCAGCGAGTTCACCGGTTTTTCGGTGCAATGGTACGGCAAGGCGCTGGCGAACCCATTCCTGGTCGAGGCGCTGAAGAACAGCCTGTTCATCGCCACCACCAGCGCCTTGCTGGCGGCGGTGTCCGGCACGGCGGCCGCGCTCGGCCTGGCACGCGTCGGGGTGCGGACCCGCGCTGTCTTCGACGCCTTGCTTGGAGCCGCAATCGTCGTTCCCGGCGTCGTCATCGGCATTTCGACACTGGTCGCGCTCGTCCAGCTGTTTGCCGTCGTCAATCCGTTCCTCGCCTCGATCTGGCCGGACGATCAGCCGCCGCGCCTGTCGCTCGGCTATGGTTCGATCATCGCCGCGCACGGCCTGTTTTCGATGGCGCTGGTGACGATGATCGTCGGCACGCGCCTCGGCAGCCTCGACCGCAATCTGGTCGAGGCCTCGAGCGATCTCTATGCCACGCCGCTGACGACGTTCCGTTCCATCGTCCTGCCGCAGATCTTGCCGGCGGTGGTCGCCGGCTTCCTGCTCGCCTTCACCTTCTCCTTCGACGATTTCATCGTCGCCTTTTTCGTCGCCGGTGCGCAGACGACGCTGCCGATCTATGTCTTTGCGTCGATCCGGCGCGGGGTGACGCCGGAGATCAATGCCATCGCGACGATCGTGCTCGTCGCGTCCGTCCTGCTTGTGGTGCTTGCCCAATGGCAGCTGCGCCAGCGCAAGCCGTCAAACTGAAGGTCGCATCATGATCCTCGAAGACCGCATCGCCGTGGTGACAGGCGCCGGTTCCGGCATCGGGCGCGCCGGCGCCATGCTCATGGCCAGGGAAGGCGCGGTGGTCGTCATCGCGGACAGGGATCGGACCAGCGGCGAGGCGACGGCTTCAGATATACGCGCCGCGGGCGGCCGGTCGGAGGCGGTCGCCACCGACGTCTCGGACGACAATGCGGTCGAGCAGCTCCTTGCCGGTACACTCGACCGGCATGGGCGCATCGACATCCTGCACAATCACGCCGGCATCCAGGTCGGCGGCACGCTGACCGAGGTCGAGACCGGCGGCATGGACGCTTCCTGGCGGGTCAATGTGCGGGCGCAGTTCCTGGCGGCAAGGATCGTCATGCCATCGATGGTCGCACAGGGCGGCGGCGTCATCCTGAACACGGCCTCCAATTCGGGCGTGTTCTACGACCGCGAGATGATCGCCTATGCGACCTCGAAACATGCCGTGGTGGCGATGACCAGGCAGATGTCGCTCGACTATGCCCGCCACAATGTGCGCGTCAACGCGCTCTGCCCCGGCTGGGTCGACACGCCGTTCAATGGACCGTTCATCGCCCAGATGGGCGGACGCGAGGCAATCGAAGCCTATGTCCGCACCAAGATCCCGATGGGCCGCTGGGCCAGCGCCGAGGAGATCGCCGAGGCGATCCTCTTCCTCGTGTCCGATCGGTCATCCTTCATGACCGGCCAGGCGTTGGTGATCGACGGTGGCGAAAGCATCGGCTGAATCAGCCGTCTGGGCCTTCGGCCGATTGGTGAAAAGCGCCGTCGCCTGCGCGTTCTGGGCCAGAGCCGCGTCGCCGGCCGGCAGCGCCGAAATCAACTCTGACCGGCAGTTCGGACCATGGTCCGACCGGCATGGGACTTCAGTACCGCAGCCGTTCAAAGACATAGATTTCCTTTTAATGTCAACCAGTTACTGTGCCGACAGGTTGCCCAGCTCTCTTATTGAGACAGTCTTTGTCTAAAGTTTACTGCGCATAATTAGCGGCTTCTCATACGAACTTACGATAGCAGCGGGCGCAGGGCGTTTCCCCAGGAGACTGACATGACAAACCGGAAAACTGTGTTGGCGGCGCTAGCCGCACTGGCGCTTCTGGCGTCTCCGGCACTGGCCGGCAATGGACACGGCGGAGGCCATGGCGGTGGTCACAGCGGCGGCAATGGCAATGGCAATGGCGGCGCCCACGGCAACAGCGGCGCTGCGCACGGCAAGTCCTCGTCGGCCCGCGGGCAGGTAGCCAAGGCGACAAGGGACGCAACGATCACGGTCGATACGAAGACAAAGGTTTCGTCCCTGCCCAAGGAAAAGAACCTCCACGCCAAGCTCGGCCGGCTGAACTCGCTGCAGCGCAACGTCAACGCCTATATGAATTCCAAGAGCAAGAAATTCGCTGCGCTTCAGGCCTTCGTGACGCAGTCGGCAAAAGCCAAGGTCGCACAAATCCAGCTGGACGCTTTGAATTCACAGCTGGACGCACTGACGTCGCTGACGCCGGACCAGATCGCCGCCATGACCCCCGAGGAGCAGGCGGCCCTGCCTGGACAGATATCGGCTCTGCAGGACCAGATCGCCGCCCAGCAGGAGGTGGTCGACGCGGTGGCGGTCGGCACCGACCCGGCCACGCTCGACGCGGCGTTGACCGATATGGCCAACAAGCCCGTCGACGCCGAGGTCACCGCTTGGGCCCAAGGCGTCCTTGCCGGCAAGATCGACGAGACGGCCGCTGCAATGCAACCGACGCCCTAGCATCGCCAAGAACGACGGGGCATCCGGCCTCACATGTGTTTGCGGCCAACCGCTTCGTGGCCGATGTCTTGTCCGATCACCTCAAGCTGCGGTGGCTGCTGGCATGGATGCCGCGGCCGCCAACGTCTTCGGCTGCGGCAATCGTTGCGCGAATATCTGAAAATACTCGACCAGCTCGAAAGCCGGCAGTATTAGGTTACTGCCGATCTGCTTCGCGTCCATCTGCGGCTCTCGCAAACTGCGACCGCAAGCGGCCGGCCGCGGCGCTCCCGCGCCGTTCGGCATGATCAGCCGGCCGGAATGAAGAGGAAATAATTGACGCGTAAAGCCAGCCCGACCATCGCGCTGTTCCCCGAAGCAGGCTTCGGCGCGGCGCTGAATTGCGTCGGCATCGCGCGGGCCGTGCGGGGCCCCGCCTTCATCTTCCATGCCGGCCTTTCCGGCGTCTTTGCCGACAAGCTGCCGGCGCGCTTCATCGTCAATGTCGGCGGCCTGCGCGACGCTTACCGAGCGGTGCCCGACAATGTCTATCTCGGCGCCTGGTTTCCGCAGTCCTCGGCGGTGGCGAAGTTGGATTTGTTCATCCACCACGGCGGCAACACCGGCTTTTGCGAGGCGCTGCGCTTCTGTGTGGCGTCGCTGATCATGCCCTATTGCCGGGACGGCCACGACAATGCACCTCGCGCCGAAGAGACCGGCACCGGCGATCATATTGGCCGGGACGGCTGGACCGAAGGAGGATTGGAGAGAGCCATTCCCGGCCTGCTGGCCGACGACGCCATGCGCGCCCGCCTCAAGGGAAATGCAGCCAGATGGCGCTGACACCCAGAACGTGGCCGCGCAAGCCATACTCTCTCTGATACGGACTTGAACGAAATGCTTGAGAAGAACACGAATACCGCGCCCTTCAGCGATCCCAAGGCATGGTTGGCGCAGCACGGCATCAACGAGGTCGAATGCCTGGTGCCCGACATGAACGGCGTGCTGCGCGGCAAGGCGCTGCCGACGGCAAAATTCCTCAAAGCGCTGGAAGACCGTGCGCTTTATCTGCCGAGCAGCGCCTTCCTGGTCAGCATAGACGGCCGCTATTCCGGTTCCATCGACGAGGGTTTTGCGTATTCGGACCCCGACATGCGCATGGTGCCCGATGTCTCGACGCTTTGCCTGGCGCCGGGCGCCGGCGCTGGCAAGGCCTACGTCTTCGCCGACGCCTTCCACATGGACGGCCGGCCATGGATGGCCTCGCCGCGCCATGTTCTGCGCGCCGTGCTCGATCTCTACCGGCAGCGCGGCTGGCGGGCGGTAGTGGCGCCGGAGCTCGAATTCTACCTGACCGCGCCCAATCCCGATCCCGACAAGCCGCTGACCGCGCCGACCGGCGGCAATGGCCGCGCCGAGGCCGTGCAGCATCCTTATGACATGGCGGCGCTCGAGGAATACGAACCGGTGGTTCGGCGCATCTATGACTATGCTGCGATCGCCGGACTGCCGCTCGATACGCTGATTCATGAATCGGGACCGGGGCAGTTGGAGATCAACTTCCTGCATGGCGACGCGCTGCCGCTGGCCGACAAGGTGCTGCTGTTCAAACGGCTGACGCGCCAGGCCGCCCAGCAAGACGGCATGCACGCCACCTTCATGGCCAAGCCGATTGCCGCACAGGCCGGCAGCTCGATGCATCTGCACATGTCCGTCATCGACGAGGCCGGCAACACGTTGTTTGCCGGCAGCGATGATGCCGATACCGCGATGTTCGGTTATTTCATCGGCGGCCTGCAAAAATACATTCCCGAAATCATGCCGCTGTTCGCGCCCAACGTGAATTCGTTCCGACGCGTTAGACCAAACCACAGCGCGCCGGCCAACATCGAATGGTCGCATGACAACCGCTCCTGCGGCCTGCGCGTGCCGGCCGGCGGGCGCGCCGCGCGGCGGGTGGAGAACCGGCTGCCGGGTGCCGATTGCAATCCGTATCTGGCGATCGCCGGCTCGCTTCTGGCTGGCTATCTGGGCGTCGAACAGAAGCTGGCGCGCTCGGCGGAAGCATCCGGAAATGCCTACAAGATCAAGAGCACGCTGCCGAAAACGATGGAGGAGGCGCTGGATCGTTTCGAGGCCTGTGAACCGGTGCGCAAACTGCTCGGCGAGGACTTCTTCCAGACCTATCTGCGCGTGAAAAGCGTCGAGCTCGACCTGTTCCAGAGCGTGGTGACGAGCTGGGAACGCGACCACCTGCTGCTGAAGGTGTGATCATGGCATCTTCAACGGGTTTCAATTCCGGTCTCGACATCGGCAAGTCCTACTATGTCGCCACCGCCAATCCGGCGCCGGACCATCCGGCACTTATCGGCGATGTCGAGGCCGACCTGGTGGTCGTCGGCGGCGGCTGCACCGGTCTGTCGGCCGCTCTTCACGCCGCCGAACGCGGCTTGAAGGTGGTGCTGCTGGAAGGCGGCAAGATTGGCTGGGGCGCTTCGGGCCGCAATGGCGGCCAGATGATCCCCGGCCTGCGCAAGGGCGCCAAGGGCCTGGTCAAGCTTTATGGGCCTGAACGGGCAAAGGCGCTGTTCGATCTCGCCTTCGAGGCGCGCAGCCTGGTGCTCGACATTATCGAGCGCCATACGATCGACTGTGATCTCAGGCTGACCGGCCATCTGGTCGGCGCGGTCAACGGCTCCGATCTCAGGGATTTGGAGGAAGAGGCGAAATGCCTAGAGAGCGTGATGAAATTCCGCGACGTCGAGATCCTGTCGGCGGCGCAGGCCCGGGCCAAGGTCGACACGCCCTATCACGGCGCGATGTACGAGCCGCTCGGCGGCCACATGCATCCCTTGAATTACACGCTCGGGCTTGCCCGCGCTGCAAGCGCGGCCGGCGTCGTCATCCACGAGAATTCGGTGGCCGTGCGGCTTGAGCGCGAGCCTTCGATCCGGGTCTCGACGTCAAAAGGATCGGTGCGCGCAAAGCATGTCGTGCTGGCTGGCGACGCGCTGCTCAATGGGCTGGAGCCGCGCGTCAACAGCCGCATCATGCCGGTCGGCAACTACATCGTCGCCACCGAGCCGCTGGAGGGCTCCCGCAACGTCATTCCTGCCAATGTCGCGGTGTCCGACACGCGCTTCGTCGTCAACTATTACCGCATGTCGGCCGACGGTCGCCTGCTGTTCGGCGGCGGCGAGCGCTACACGCCGTCGCCGCCGGCCGATATTGCCGGTTTCGTGCGGCCGCACATGGAAGGCACCTTTCCGCAGCTCAAGGGCTGCCGGATCGACCATGCCTGGGGTGGGCTGGTGTCGGTGACGACGTCGCGACTGCCGCATGTCGGGCACTATGGCGAGGTCTATTACGCGCACGGCTATTCCGGCAAGGGCGTCATCCTGTCGACGCTGTCGGGCAAGCTGCTCGCCGAAGCCATCACCGGCGACGCCTCGCGGCTGGACCTGTTCTCGACGCTGACCCCGATGCCCTTCCCCGGAGGCACGGCGCTGCGCGGGCCGCTCTATGTGCTGGGAATGCTGTGGTATGCGATGAGGGATCGGATGAAGCATTGAGCTCGCGGCCAACCGGCTGATCGTGGCGCTGCATCCAAGCGTGATTCGCCAGCAGGGCAGGAGAGCTGTGGCTGGGTGGTTAAGTTCGCGCAGGCGCTTGACGAAATGCCGGCGCCAAGCGAACCGAGCTACGACATTGCGCGACCTGCACGCGTCGCACCAAGGCGGCGCATGAGGGAAACGGGAGAGCTGACTGACATGGCCGAAGCCTATATCTGCGACTATATCCGCACGCCGATCGGCCGCTTTGGCGGCTCGCTGTCCTCGGTACGCGCCGACGACCTCGGCGCCATTCCGCTGAAGGCACTGATCGAGCGCAATGCCGGCGTCGACTGGCAGGCGGTCGACGACGTTGTCTACGGTTGCGCCAACCAGGCCGGCGAGGACAACCGCAACGTGGCGCGCATGGCGCTGCTGCTGGCCGGCCTGCCGAAGGAAATCCCCGGCTCGACCGTCAACCGCCTGTGCGGCTCGGGCATGGATGCGCTGACCATCGCCGCCCGTGCAATCAAGGCCGGCGAGGCCGAGCTGATGATCGCGGGCGGCGTCGAATCGATGAGCCGGGCGCCCTTCGTCATGCCCAAGGCCGAGACGGCGTTTTCACGCAATGCCGAGATCTACGACACCACGATCGGCTGGCGCTTCGTCAACCCGCTGATGAAGAGTCAGTATGGCGTCGATTCCATGCCGGAGACGGGCGAAAATGTCGCCGAGGATTTTTCGGTTTCCCGCGCGGACCAGGACGCTTTCGCGGTGCGCAGCCAGGACAAGGCCGTCGCCGCGCAGTCCAATGGCCGGCTGGCCAAGGAAATAACCGCGGTGACCATTCCGCAGCGCAAGGGCGATCCGGTTGTCGTCTCTAAGGACGAGCACCCCCGCGCTGGCACCACGATAGAGGCCTTGGCCAAGCTGCCGACGCCGTTCCGGCAAGGCGGCACGGTGACCGCCGGCAATGCCTCGGGCGTCAATGACGGGGCGGCGGCGCTGATCGTCGCTTCGGAAGCGGCGGCCAGGAAATACGGCCTGACGCCGATCGCCCGCATCCTCGGCGGGGCCGCCGTCGGCGTCGCGCCGCGCATCATGGGCATCGGCCCGGCGCCGGCGACGCAAAAACTGTGCGCACGGCTTGGCCTGACGCCAAAACAGTTCGATGTCATCGAGCTCAACGAAGCCTTCGCCTCGCAAGGCATCGCAGTGCTGCGCCAGCTCGGCATCGCGGTGGATGCGCCGCACGTCAACCCGAATGGCGGCGCCATAGCGCTCGGCCACCCCTTGGGCATGTCGGGCGCGCGCATCTCCGGCACGGCGGCGCTGGAGCTGCGCGAACGCGGCGGCCGCTATGCGCTGGCGACCATGTGCATCGGCGTCGGCCAGGGCATCGCCATCGCGCTCGAACGGGTCTGAACAACCGCTCTCCCGGCTAGTCCAGGAGAGTGGATATGATCGATCTGCCAAATTTGACCATGTGGACAAAAGTCCGGACCCGTTCCATAGTTCCTCGTCTGATTTTTAGAACGGCCGGCTCGACACGGCTGTCGAACAGAGGGGACTGCAATGGAAAGCCGGAAGAACAAATCTCATTCAACGCGCGAAGGCCTTTCGCGGCGCAACGTGCTGGAGCTGGGCGCGCTTGGCCTGGCCGCCGCGATGCTGCCGGGCGGCGCCTTCGCCAAGGACAAGAAGCTGAAAGTAGCGGCGATCTTCGCCACGCCCATCGAGGAGCCGTGGGACAATCAGATCCATGTCGCTTTGCAGAAGGCCGAGAAGGAACTCGGCATCGAGTATAAATGGTCGGAGAAGGTGCAGACCGCCGACTTCAGCCGCGTCATGCGCGAATATGCACAGGGCGGCTATGAACTGGTGCTGGGCGATGCCTTCGCCGCCGAGCGTGAATCGCGCCGTACCGCCAAGCAGTTCCCGAAGACTGCTTTTCTGTTCGGCTCCGGCGCCGGGCCGGCGGAGCCCAATTTCGGCGTCTTCGACAATTGGATCCACGAGCCCGCCTATCTCTCCGGCATGATCGCCGGCAAGATGTCGAAGTCGGGCACGGTCGGCGCCGTCGCGGCGATGGGCATTCCGGAAGTGAACCGGCTGGTCAACGCCTTCTTCGCCGGCGCCAAGGAGGTCAATCCGAACATCAAGAAGAAGGTCGCCTTCATCGGTTCCTTCTTTGATCCGCCCAAGGCCAAGGAAGCGGCGGTGGCGCAGATCGACGCCGGCGTCGACGTCATCTATGCCGAGCGTTTCGGGGTCATCGAAGCGGCGGTGGAGAAAAAGATCTACGCCATCTCCAACATGTCCGACCAGTCGAGCCTTGGCCCCGACACCGTCATTACCGGCCCGGTCTGGGATATGTATCCCACCGTCGAACAAGCCATAAAACTGGTCAAGGCCGGCGTCTTCACGGCGCAGGACTATGGCGATTTCTCGCGCATGGCCAAGGGCGGTTCTCACCTGGCGCCTTACCATAAGTTCGACAAGACGCTGCCGGCCGAGGTCAAGGACATGGTCGAGAAGAAGAAGGCCGAAATCCTCGAAGGCAATTTCCGCGTCGACGTGGACGAGAACACACCGGTTTCGGATTGAGTTCCTTAACCCTCCCCCTTGTGGGGAGGGTCGATCCGCGAAGCGGAGCGGGTTGGGGTCGGCGCCGCACCCCACCCCGTCTTACGATCTTCGCTTCGCTGCGATCGCAAGCCGACCCTCCCCACAAGGGGAGGGTGAAGCAGAGCCATCTCCGCAGGAGCGCCCTTGCCCGCCCCCCTCATCGAAATGCGTGGCATCACCAAGAGTTTCGGCGCCGTCAAGGCGAACGAAGCCGTCGACCTCAGCGTGGCGCCCGGCGAGATCCTCGGCTTGCTGGGCGAGAACGGCGCCGGCAAGACGACGCTGATGAACGTGCTGTTCGGCGCCTATGCGCCCGACGCCGGCGAGATCCTCATCCAGGGCCGGAAGGTGCGGATCACCAGTTCGGCCGATGCGCTGGCCGCCGGCATCGGCATGGTGCACCAGCATTTTCACCTGGCGCCACGGCTCACGGTACTGGAAAACCTGCTTATCGGCATACCAGGCAAATCCGGGCGGATCGACCGCGCCGGCGGACTGGCGCGGTTGGTTGAAATCAGCCGCCAGCACGGGCTGACACTCGATCCCAGCCTGCCGGTCTCGGCGCTGTCTGTCGGAGAGCAGCAACGTCTCGAGATCGTCAAGGCGCTGTTTCGCGGCGCAAAACTGCTGATTCTCGACGAGCCGACCGCGGTGCTTGCGCCGAGCGAAGTCGACGGGCTGTTTTCGGCCTTGCGGTCGATGGCGGCGCAGGGTCTGGGCATCATCTTCATCTCGCACAAGCTCAACGAGGTGCGCGCGCTCACCCATCGCTGCACGGTGCTGCGGCATGGCCGCGTCGCCGGCCGCGTCGACGATCCGGCCAACACCACATCGGCGGAAATGGCGCGACTGATGTGCGGCCACGAGATCGTGCCGCCGGCCAAGGGGCCATCGACGCCGGGGGCAGCGGTGCTCACTCTCGACGGCATTTCCACCTCGAGCCATTCGGGCACGCCGCTGCGCGATGTGTCGCTTTCCGTGCGCGCCGGCGAGATCCTCGGCATTGCCGGTGTCTCCGGCAATGGCCAGCGGGCACTGGCGGAGGTGATCTCGGGTGTGCGAGCCCCGGATGCCGGTCTGATGACGATTGCGGGGCAGAAAGTGTCTCGCTTCTCGCCGCGCGAGGTGCAGGCGCTGGGCCTTGGCCGCATCCCGGAAGATCGCATGACGACGGGACTGGTCACCAACTTGCCGCTCGCCGATTCCATGGTGCTGCCGCGCATTGGCACCGCCGCTTTCAGCAGCAAGGGCCTGCTCAAGCCGGATGCGATCCGCGCCTTCGCCGAGGCGCAGATCAAGGCCTATGATATCAGATGCCCCGGGCCGATGACGCGCGCCGGCGCCCTGTCCGGCGGCAATCTGCAGAAGGCGCTTTTGGCGCGCGAGCTCGCCTTCGATCCGAAGGTGCTTGTCGTTTCGCAGCCGACGCGCGGCCTCGACATCGGAGCCGCGCGCTTCATCCATGAAAAATTCCTCGACATGCGCGCCAAGGGCTGCGGCATCATCGTCATCGGCGAGGATCTGGAAGAGTTGCTCGTGCTCTGCGACCGCATCGCGGTGATGTATGAGGGCCGCATCGCCGGCACGCTTCCCAGCGCCGATGCGACGATCGCACGGCTGGGGCTGCTGATGACCGGAGCGGAGGGCCATAGCTGATGTTTCGCCTCGAAGTCCGCAGCTCGACGCCCGCCTGGTTCAACCTGGCTCTGCCGTTGCTGGCGATCGGTGCCGCGCTGGTGCTGTGCAGCGGCCTGATCGCGCTGGCCGGCGCCGGCGTGCTCGAATCCTACGGCGTTATGTTCACGGCGTCGCTCGGCGACAGCTATGCGATCACCGAAACGCTGGCGCGCGCCGCGCCCATGATCTTCACCGGGCTGGCGGTGGCTGTCGCCTTCCGCGCCAAATTCTGGAACATCGGCGCCGAAGGGCAACTGCTTGCCGGCGCGGTGGCGAGCTGCTTCGTCGGCGCGATCCCGATGCCGGGACCGCTCGCCATGCTTTTGATGGCAGTGGCAGGCGCCGCGGCCGGTGCAGCCGTCGCGCTCGTGCCGGCAACGCTGCGGGTGAAATTCAAGGTCGACGACGTCGTCAGTTCGCTGCTGCTCAATTCGGTCATCTATTACGCGCTGATGGCGCTGATCGAAGGGCCATGGAAGGATAGTTTCAGTGGCTATCCGATCTCGCCTCCGATTGAGGATTCGGCCAATTTTCCGGTGCTGATCGAGGGCACGCGGCTGCATCTCGGCGTCATCGTGGCGCTTATCGCGGCACCGCTGATCTGGTTCCTGATCGTGCGCACCACGCTCGGCTTCCGGATCCGGGTCACCGGCGAAAATCCGGAAGCGGCCAGATATGGCGGCATCAATGTCCAGCGGGTGCTGCTCTCGACGGCGTTGCTGTCCGGTGCGCTAGCCGGGCTCGCCGGCGTCGGCGAGGTTGGCGGCGTGCATTTTCAGGTGATGAGCGACATCTCGCCGGGCTACGGTTATTCCGGCATCGTCGTTGCAATGCTGGCGCGGCTCAACCCGCTCGGCGTGGTGCCGGCGGCAATCTTCCTGGCTGCCGTGATGACCGGCGCCGAGGCGATGTCGCGCGCGACCGGCGTGCCGGCCTTCCTCAGCGATGTCATCCAGGGCACGGCACTGCTTGCCATGCTGGTGGCGCTGCTGTTCACCGCCTATCGCATCCGCCGCGTCGGAGCCGCCCAATGAGCGCGGTGTTCGAACAGATCTTCCAGGTCGGCTTCTTGGCCGCCATCATCCGCATCGCCACGCCCTTGGCTTTCGCCACGCTTGGCGAAATGTTCTCCGAGCGCGCCGGCGTGCTCAATCTCGGCATCGAAGGCATCATGCTGTTGTCGGCAATGGCCGGCTTCACCGCCGCCAGCCTCAGCGGCAACCTGTGGCTGGGCGTCCTGGCGGCGGTGCTGACCGGCATGCTGATGGGGGCGCTGCATGCGCTGTTCACGGTGGCGCTGGGCTTAAGCCAGCATGTCTGCGGCATCGGCGTGACGCTGCTTGCGTCGGGTCTGGCCTATTTCCTCTACCGGCTGATCTTCGGCCAGCAATCGGTGCCGCCGAGCATCAACGGTTTTCAGACGCTGCCGATCCCGGTCCTCTCCGAGATTCCCGTGCTTGGGCCGGCGGTGTTCAACCAGTTCGCGCTGGTCTACATGGCGATCCTGGCCATCCCGATCGCCGCCTTCGTGCTCTACCGCACGCCATGGGGGCTGTCGGTGCGCATGGTCGGCGAAAACCCGCGCGCCGCCGACTCCGCCGGCGTCAGCGTCATTGTCACCCGCTTCCAGGCGGTCATTCTCGGCGGGGCGCTGATGGGGCTGGCCGGCGCCTTTCTGTCGATGGCGCAGTTCAACGCCTTCACCTTCGGCGTCGTCTCGGGGCGCGGCTGGGTGGCGATCGCCCTGGTCGTGTTCGGCCGCTGGGACCCGTGGCGCTCGGCGGGCGCCGCGCTGCTATTCGCCTTTGTCGATGCCTTGCAGTTGCGCATGCAGGCGAGTGGTCTCGGGCATATTCCCTACGAGGCGTTCCTGATGCTGCCTTTCATCTTCACCATCGTCGCCATGGCGGTGATGTCGCGCAACGCGGTGGCGCCGTCGGCGCTGCTGAAGCCGTTTCGACGGGAAGAACGATAGACGAGTAGGGCTTGGGACGAAGACCCTGGACCTTTGGGACACCTCACATCGCGGTAAAACCATTGTCGACGAACAGATGGGCCCCGTTGACGAAGCTCGATTCGTCGCTGGCGAGGTACAGCGCCGCCTTTGCCACCTCTTCCGGTTCGCCGATCCGCCCCTGCTGCGCAGCCAGCGCCGCGTCGGAGACATCGACGCCGAGCTTGCCCAGATCGGCGACCTCGCGCAGCCCATGCGGTGTGCGGATGAAGCCGGGGCAGACGGCGTTGCAGCGGATGTTGCGGTCGCGGAATTCCACGGCGATGGCGCGCGCGAACATGTGACAGGCGCCCTTGGTGGTGTCATAGAGCACTTCGTTCGGCGTCGCCGCCACCGCCGAGATCGACGAGGTGCAGACGATCGAGCCGCCGCCGGCCGCGATCATGCCGGGCAGCACGGCGCGGGTCATCAGGAACATCGAGCGCACGTTGACGGCATGCAGCCAGTCCCATTCCTGCACGCTGGTCTCCAGGAACGGCTTTATCACGATGGTGCCGGCATGATTGAACAGGACGGTAACCGCGCCGAACTTCTCGGCCGCGCCCTTCACGGCCGCCTCGACCTGCGCCTCGTCGGAAACGTCGGCGACAAAATGCTCCGCGATTTGGCCGCGCGCCCGGATCGCCGCGGCGGTGGCTGCCGCCGCTTCGCCATTGCGGTCGATGATCGCCACCTTTGCGCCTTCCGCCGCGAACAGTTCCGAGGCCGCCCCGCCCATTCCCGTCGCGCCGCCCGAAACGATGGCGACCTTGCCGGCCAGTCTTGCTCCCATTTCCTTGCTCCTCCCAAATGTCCTTTGGACGATCTCGCATTGTCGCTCTGCCGCGATGCTATCCTGCCCGCGCGGGGCAGCCAATGCACGAATGGATCGGCAAGTGAAGTGCCGTCGAGCGCCGGAAGTGAAACCGACGCTGCCATGTCCGTCGATCACGCCGATGCCGCTCTGCAGCAACTCAGCGCCAGTTCTCACGGCGCTGTTAGAAAAAAATTCTGCGCATGGCCGAAAAATAGCAATCGACAAAGTCTACAACTTTTATAGATTAACCGGCGAGACGGAGGTCGACATGTCCTATATGCAGAACACCGAGACCCGCAGCAGCGGCCAGAGGCTGGCCAATGCCCAGAGCTTCCGCCCGGCCTATGCCGGTGCTTTCGCCTATGTCGTCTTTGCCCTTGCGTTCGTGTTCACCGGGGCTGTTGTTCTGGGCCTCATTCCCTGAGCCGTGGTCCGGCCAGGCTGACGACCCACCGCCTTCAGGCAATCGGAGTTGAATGAACCGGATCCCGGTGCGCTTTCGCGTGCGCCATTGATTCGTATCTGACCGCATCCGTGATTCCAGAGATGGAGGAGATGGCAATGCCGATCGAATTCACGCATGTGCCCGGCAAGACCTATCCTGCCGATAGCGCAGTTTCCTTTTTCTACGACTTTGCCGAGACGGCGACCAGGCTGGCGCTGATCGAGGATGGCGGTTTCCGCAACCTCGTCGTCGACGATCCGGCCGGCCTGCTGACCAATATGGATCTTGCCGCCCAGGTGCTGGACCGCAGCTCGTCGCTGGAAGTGGTCCTCACCCATTGGGCCGGCGTGGTCGAACCGACCGTGGCGGCGCGGCAACTTGCCTCGATCGACGCCCGCAGCGGCGGCCGCCTGGCGCTCAGGATGATCAGCGAGCCGTTAAGCGACGACGATGCCGAAGCGCGTCCGGTCGGACACGGTGTCCTCTGGCAGCGCATCGACGAATATCTGGTTCTGTTGAAGCGGCTATGGTCGAACGAGCGGCCTTTCGACCATGAAGGCGCGTTCTACAGCATCAAGGGCGGCTATGTTCCGCGCAAGGGGCCTCATGGTGCCGACCTCGTCATCCGCATGGGCGGGCAGTCCGGCACGGCACTGAAAGTGGCCGGCCGGCATGCCGACGTCTTCGAACTGGCGCCCGGTTCGATCGACGATGTCAGGCAGTTGATGGAGCGTGTGCGCGGCGCCGCCGCCGAACATGGCCGGGCCGCCAGACTACGCTTCGCCCTTCCGGTCCGCATCCACCGGGGAATTTCCTCGGCAGGGCACAAGGCGGTCGATGTCTCCGGTCCGCCGGCCCAGGCCGCCCTGTCGCTGCTTGCTTACGCGGCTCTCGGCATCGATGAATTCATGATCGTCGGTGTCGACACGCCGCGCGAGATCGCGACAGTCGGCCGCGAGACGATCGCGCTGCTGCGCAATTCGCTGGCGCGGCGTGAAAGCGGCGAGTTCCAGCATGGGGCTTTCGCGCAGCGCACGGGACTGGAAACACGGGCAACGGGCTGAACTGCGGAGAAATTTTCCTTTCCAACCGCTCTGGCCTGCCGGAGGGTGCTATCCTGCCGTGTCTATGACGTGCGAGGCTGCTCTGCGGTACCTAATCCTTTAACGCGCCTTGTTACCCAGCCGTGACAGGCCTTCAATGACTGCACCAGAATCCGCCAGCACGCCGAAGACGCCGTCTTCGACCGTCACCATGTGAAGGGCCGCCTCATGCGCCCGTCTGTCGCCGCTGGCGCAGGCGTCAGAGATCGTCAAGCACTGGAAGTTGCGATCGCAGGCTTCGCGCAGCGTCGTGTGCACGCAGACATCCGTAGTGCATCCGCAAAACAGAAGATGCGTGATGCCTCGCGCGCGCAGCACGAGCTCGAAATCCGTATAGGTGAAGGCGCCGTTGCAGGTCTTGTCGACGATGATGTCCCGCGGCGCGACGTCGATCTCCGGAACGATCTGAAAACCCGGACCCGAACGAAGCAGGATTTCGGTGCCGTCGAGGCCGGCCCGCCTGCGGCGCCATTTCTCGTAAGGCGTCATGTCGGCCATGTCGGCCCGGTAGCCCTGCCTTGTATGGACGATGCTGACGCCCGCCTCGCGGGCAGCGGCGATCAGCCGGCTCACCGCGGGCAAGATCGCTCTCAACGGCGACGGATCATATCCCTTCCTGGCGAAGTAACCCGTCGTCGACAGGAAATCCTGCTGCAGGTCGATCACGACCAGCGCGGTGTTCTCGGCCACCAGCCTGCCGTCATAGGGAAAGTCGAAGGGTGTCGCCTTGATCATGCGCGGTTTCCTGTTTCAGCGAAGACCTTAGAGCGGTTCATCGCTTCACGGAAACGCTTCGTTGCCTGAAATTCGAAGCGGCATCAGGCGTCACGGTGTTTTGTTGATGCAAAAACTCAACTTAATTGTTGACTAGTAAAGTCATGTTTCATAGTCAACCGGGCACGGTTGCCGAAAACCGGATTGATGACATGCCCGCAGCCGTACTGGAGACGGACCTTGACCGGAACTGACACCCAGACTGCTTTCCACATAGACGCGGTGCGCTTTGCCGTGGGCGAGCGGACGCTGCTCGGTCCGGTTTCGCTCGAATTGCAGTGCGCGCGCGTCTACGGGCTGATCGGCCACAACGGGTCCGGCAAGTCGACGCTGGTCAAGCTTTTGGCGCGCCAGCAGCCGGCAAGCTCTGGCGCCATCACCTTCGCCAGGCGGCCTTTGGCCCAGTGGGGTGCGCGCGAACTGGCGCGGGCGCTTGCCTATCTGCCGCAGACGACGCCGGCGGCGACCGGCTTGACCGTGCGCGAGCTGGCGGCGCTCGGACGTTATCCCTGGCATGGCGCGCTCGGCCGCTTCGGCCAGGACGACAGACGGCATGTCGAGGAGGCGCTGGCCCTGACCGACATGGCCGGCTTTGCCGACCGGCTGGTCGACGAGCTGTCGGGCGGCGAGCGCCAGCGCGCCTGGCTCGCCATGCTGGTGGCGCAGGATGCCGGCGTCATGCTGCTCGATGAGCCTATCTCGGCGCTCGATATCGCCCATCAGGTCGAGGTGCTTGGGTTGGTCAGGGATCTCAGCCGCAAGCGCGACCTTTGCGTCGTCGTGGTGCTGCACGATCCCAACATGGCGGCGCGCTATTGCGACGAGCTGATTGCCCTGAAGGACGGCAGGCTGCTGACGCGCGGCACGCCCGGCGAAATCATGCAAGGCGATGTGCTCAAGGGCATTTTCGGGGTCGAGATGGGCGTGTTCGCGCACCCCGTCACAGGCCAGCCCGTCGGCTACGTCCAGTGACGCTTCAGCGCCACGGCGGGGGAGACCGGCGGCTGTGAGAACGAGGAAGAAGACGATGTCGAGAACCGGTTTGGTCGCAGCGCTGTTTGCATCCGCCATGCTGGCGGCCGCCAGCGCGCCGGCGCAGGAGCAGCCGGCAAGCGGCACGCCCGCCACCATTACGGCGCCAGCACCATCGCCGGCCGCGCCCGCCGCTCCCGTGGGAGCCCTAGCGCCTGCACAGCCGCAAGCCGGGGCCGGTACGGCGGCCGAGCCCTCGCCGGCGCTGAGCTTGCCGCACGATCTGTCGCCATGGGGCATGTTCATGGCTGCCGACATCATCGTCAAGGCGGTGATGATCGGGCTGGCCTTCGCCTCGCTCGTCACCTGGACGATATGGCTGGCCAAGTCGCTGGAAGTGCTTGCCGGCAAGCTTGGCGCTCGTCGCGCCGCGCGGGCCATCGGCAATGCCGCGACGCTGAAGCAGGCGAGCCGCGCGCTCGGCCGCAACGGCGGCACCGGCGCCCTGCTGGTGCGGGCGGCGGAGGAAGAATCGGCGCTTTCGGCCGGCGCGCTCGACCATGCCGGCGGCGACGGGCTGAAGGAGCGGGTCGCCTCGCGCCTGACACGCATCGAGGCGGCGGCGGCGCGACGCATGTCGCGCGGCACCGGCCTGCTGGCGACGATCGGCTCGACCGCGCCTTTCGTCGGTCTGTTCGGCACCGTATGGGGCATCATGAACGCCTTCATCGGCATTTCGCAGGCGCAGACCACCAATCTGGCGGTGGTGGCGCCGGGCATTGCCGAGGCCCTTCTCGCCACCGCAATGGGGCTCGTCGCCGCGATACCGGCCGTCGTCATCTACAACGTCTTTGCGCGCTCGATAGCCGGCTACCGGCAGATCCTCGCCGACGCCTCGGCTGGCGTCGAACGGCTGGTCAGTCGCGACCTCGATTTCCGCACGGTGGCGCCGGCAACGGCGCTGGCGGCGCAGTAGCGGGGCAAGACCATGGGCAGCCGCATCCGTCAGACCATGGACGACGATCTCGAGGAAAGCCACGAGATCAATGTCACGCCCTTCATCGACGTCATCCTGGTGCTGCTGATCATCTTCATGGTCGCAGCGCCCTTGGCGACGGTGGATGTCAATGTCGACCTGCCGGGCTCGACCGCGACGCCGGCGCCGCGGCCGGAGACGCCGCTGTTCCTGACGTTGAAGGATGACCTCTCGCTGGCGATCGGCAACGACACCGTGCCGCGCCAGGTTTTCGCCGCCACGCTTGACGGCAGGACCAAAGGCGACAAGCAGGCGCGCATCTTCCTTCGCGCCGACAAGGCGGTTGCCTATGGCGACCTGATGGAGGCGATGAACCTGCTGCGCGGCGCCGGCTACCTGAAGATCGCCCTGGTCGGCCTGGAGGCTGCGCCCGCCGGCGATGCTCCCGCAGTGGCGCCAAGCGGAGCCGCTGGTCCATGACCGGGCAAGCGGCCGCCTCGCCAACGGTGGAGCTGTCGCGCCTCGGCTGGCGCGACCTCGGCCTGTGGGCGGTTGCGGCCGCGCTGGTGCTTGGGGCGCATGTTGCGGTCGCCTATGCGGTACAGAGCTTCACTCCGGTCGACCCGGCGGATGGCGGGCCGCCGCCGGCGCTGGCCATCGAGATGGCGCCGATGGTCGCGACGCCGGCCGTGCCCGAACAAGCCGCGATGTTGGACGCCGCTGTGCCCGACCAGGCCGAGCCGGTCGAGGACACCGAAAAGGCCGCCGAAGCCGAGCCCGAGAAAATGGCCGAGCAAGCGGAGCCCGTTGCCGAGCCGGATGCAACGCCGCCTGACACGACCGAACCGACTGAAACGACGCGGGCTGAGCCGGCCGACCAGCCCCCGCTTGAAGAGATCGTCCCTGACATGGTCGAGACGGTCGCGCCTGACGTCGTCGTGCCGCTGCCGCAGCCGAAGCCGGTCGAGACGCCCAGGGAAAAGAAATCCGTCCAGGCCAAGGTGAAAAAGCCCGTCGAGAAGCCCAAGCCGAAGAAGGATAAGGCGCCGCCGCCGAAGACGGTAACCGCCGCGAGCGCGGAAGCAAAGCCCGCCGCCAGGACAGCGGCGCCGAAATCGGCGTCCGGGGCGTCCGGCGTCAGCCCGGCCAAGTGGGAATCGCGGCTGCTGTCATGGATCAAGCGGCATACGCGCTATCCGAGCGCCGCGAAATCGCGACGCTCGCAAGGCAATGCGAACGTCACCTTCACGGTGGACGCCTCAGGCCGGGTGACGTCGGCGCGCGTCGTCCGCTCCTCGGGCGATCCCGACCTCGACCGCGCCGCGCTCGCTGTGCTGCAGGGCGCCACCGTGCCGCCGCCGCCGCCGGAGCTGGGTTCGCGCGTCAGCCGCACGGCGCCATTCGTATTCAGCCTTCGGAACTGATGCATGTCGCCCAAGACTGAACCCGGTTCAGGAGAAACGACATACACGGATCAAAGCAAGGTCGAACGGTCGGCCTACCGATAGCTCATCGACAGACACAGGGCCTCGACCTGCTCGAGGTAGAAGCGGCATCTCATGCGCAGGATCCTGAGGTTCGGATCGTCGGCGCCGTTGATCTCGATGGTCTGCATCATGAAGTCGAAATGGGCATGGAAGGCATCCACCGCCCCCCAGAGACTGTCGGCGTGCCAGGTGTCGGCTATCGCCGTGGAAACCAGTTGGCGCGCTTGAAGGCGCGCCGCATCCGGCGATGCCGGCCGGCTGGCGATCAGGGCATGGAGGCGGCTGAAGACACTTTCACCGGCATCGGCGCTTTTGATGGCTGCGATCATGTTCATTTGTGGGTTCCCCTCAGGTCGTCGTGCATAAAGGCCGGTTCGGCGGGCTGCGGGCGATCATTGCAGCGATCGCGGCGACATCGGCCGGCCGGCCTTGGATGATGTTGCCTCTGCGCCCGCGTGTTCCAACCAAACCAATAGGCCATCTCGATGCGGTCAAGCCGACGGCGGCCTTCCTCAAGGACGGCAGCAGGCCTTGCCGCGCACGTCCCGGGGCACGCCATTGCGCACCGAGATGATGGCCGGATCTGGCTATGCTCTCCTCGGCTGGACGCGATTGTCTTTCGCCTGCGTCCTGGGGTGCATCGAATTGCCGCTGAGCTGCGGATGCCTCGCCGGCCGGGCGCCGCGAAGGACGTCGAAAGCCTCGGCATAAGCCATGCCCAGCAGATAGGACATCATGGGGAAACGGCTTGCTTCGGCCATCTGCACCAGCTCATTGGCCATCGACGCGATATATTGGAGACTGTCGATCTCGGACTGGCGTAGGGATTGGTTGGCCACTTGCTGCTCCTGTGATGTGGTGGAATTCAGGGGACCCCCTCACCGGGCACTCTGAACATAATCAATCGGCTAATTGATCGACCCCGCTGCCGGGCGCGGATCGGTTTCCGGGATAGACAGTGTCAAGGCGTAGATGGGCGCGTCGGTGAGCCGGTCGAGGCCGAGCAGGCGCTTGATCGCCGAGTGGCTGAGCGCCGCGGTCGGGCAGGCCGACAGGCCGTGCCTGGTCGCTGCAAGCATCATGTTCTGGCCGATATGGCCAGCTTCGATCAGCACGACACGATAGGCGTTGGCGTCCTCATACTTCCACATGGTGCGGTCGAGCCTTGCGCAGAGCAGGACCAGGCAGGGCATGGGGTCGGCCCATTCCTGTCCGCCGACCAGCTCGGAGACTTTCGGCAGGTGGTTCGCCGAAATCCTTTCAAGATCGTGTCCGACAGCCGAGTAGTGATAGACGCCGGGCTCCAGCCCTTCCACCGCCGGCGCGACCACATAGGCTTCGTAGGGGTTTCTCGCGCCGCCGGAAGGGGTCATGCCCAGCGGCAGGGCGCCAACGCAGTTGCTGGTCTCGCCGGTGATGCCCATGCCCGCGAACAGACAGTCGGAAAGCTGTTTCGCGGTGATGGTGGGCGCCGCCGCCGTTCGGTTCGTGCGACGCTGCGCCATCAGGGCAATGAGTTCATTGTCGTCCAGCGCGTCCGGCAGCCGGATGGCCGCCGCGGAATTCCTGAGCACGAGGTCGGGCTGCACGGTGTGACCGGCGCGTTCGATCTGCCGTGCCTCTGCCTGTTCGATGGTCATGAACTCGCTGTCCTGGACGCAGAAATGCATCAGCGCGGTCGGAATGCCCCAGTTCCATTGTCCCGAGAATTGGCTCTCCTGTTCGGCCAGTTGCGACCCGGCGGTCACCAGTGCGGAAAAATCGAGCAATTGGGGGATGACGGCATCCAGCTCTGATCGCGACCATCCGTGGTCCCGCGCGATCTCCGCGGCGGATGCCCATTTGTCCCAGGATGCGAGAAGACCGATCACCTCGGAACTGCATTCGAAGACGCTTCTGGTCAGGAAATTGCACGCCGTGACCTTGTTGGCGCCGGGGTAGAAGACAAGCGTTTTTGCGGAGCGCATTTTCATGATGCCGAAAGCCGAATGCAGAAATGTTATTGCGAAGGCGAGGCGCCGACGAACAACCGTCGCCGGCGCCTCGGGCAGCTCAGCGCTTGTTGTAGTGCATGCCCTGCGAAAAGAAGACGGTCTGGGTGCCTGCGGCAATCGTCAGCTTCGGAGCAGTGTTCACTTTCTTCGCCATTTTCATCCCTTCCTGACCCCCAAATGGGATCTGTTGAAAAGATCCCCAAAAACGGGATCCACGGGCGGAAGGTAAGATCGAAAGAGTTAATGGTTTGTTAAAATGGTAGTAAAACTGCATTAATCTAAATTATCTTTCTTAGCACTAAAGTACAAAAAATCGATTTTACTCACATACGGAGTAGATGACTGCCGGCATACGCTATTTCCGGATAGAGTTATTCTTATTTAGCGTAAAAGGGAAGATTCTGACGCGATCAGTCCAGCCCCTCCCGAGCGAGGCTGACCACGAGCTGGTCGAGGCTCGGGTCGTCGAGCTTGACGACGTGCGCCATGCGGATCGCCTGCCGCGGGCCGATGGATACGTCCTGCCGCATGATGACCGACACGAAGGCCGGCCCGGCTTCCGTCAGAAGCATGGCCTTGCCAATCAGTACCGGTTCCGAGATGGGAGCCCACTGCACCGAGATCAGCGATGGTTCACCGGTCTGGCGGCGATTGACGCCGCTGAAGTAGATCCAGTTCAGGCGCGAGATCGCCACGCCGTAATGATTGCCGCGCGCCCGCGCCCATGTCGTTCCCCGGCGCTCCGACCATCCGGTAACCCTTCGGAACGTCACCAGCTCGGCGTCGCGCCGCACGAAGGTCACCGACCGCATCAACAGGTCGGGGCGGGCCGGGATCGAAAAATAGGTGAAGTAGGTGCCGCCCGCGATCGACGGGGCGGGCGGCCGGATCATTTGGTTGAACAGGCTTTCGGAAATCGGTGGCAGGCCACGAACCGCAGGCTTCGGCGCGCCCGGTTCCCGGTACAATTCGGCTTCGTCGATGCGGAAATAGTCGCAGATCAGCTTGGCTGTCGCCTTGTTCGGAACGGTCTGTCCCTGAAGGTAGCGTTCGAACTGCGTGCGATTGATGCCCAGTTCCCGGCATACCGCGCTTACCGAGGCATGCTCCTTACAGAGCCGTCTGAGATTTGCAGCGAGATACTCGCGAATTGACACGTTTTGCTTCCGCGGGCGGGTTCTTCATATCGACTTCCAAATCCGTATAGCGCCGTCAGCCGCCCCCACCGAAACGCCTTGCTACAACACACAGAAAAAACTGATTTGGTAATGTCACTCTAATGGGGTGGATTCCAAAAAAAATAGCGCGATTCCATAGCGATCACCGCCATAAGTCCAATTGACAGGCGTTTGCCCCGGAAGGCTCTCGCAATCCTTCATGATGGACGGAAAAGGGCGCCAGTGTCGTGACATTTCGCACCGTAGCCACCGACGTGGGTTCGGCTGTTGCAATGCAGCGAAGAGAAGAAAACGACTATCCCGCTGGTGGAGCTGAGGGGGATCGAACCCCTGACCTCGTCATTGCGAACGACGCGCTCTCCCAGCTGAGCTACAGCCCCGTCCAGCGGATGGCGCATTTATCGGGCACGGCAGTTTTCTGTCAAGGCGACGTTTTGCCGAAATCCTGGCGGCCGAAGCCTGCCCTTGCCGGTTTCGCGCGCAATGGCTACATGTCGGCAACAATTGGAGACCGGCATGCTCGCCCTCATTCAAACAATCGTCATGGCGCTCGACCTCTATTGGTGGGTCATCATCATCTCGGCGATCTTTTCCTGGCTCTATGCCTTCAACGTCGTCAACTCGCGCAACCAGTTTGTCGGCAGCATCGGCAATATGCTCTACCGGCTGACCGAACCGGCGCTCAGGCCGATCCGACGTTTCATGCCGGACCTTGGCGGTATCGACATCTCGCCGATCATCCTGCTGCTGATCCTGTTCTTCCTCAGGCAGTTCCTGCTCACCACCGTGGCACCGCTGGTGCTGTGAACCCGATGCTCGCATGAGTGCCCCGTTCCGCATCCGCGAGAACGGCATCGAATTGTTCGTCCGGCTGACACCGAAGTCTTCCATCGACAGGTTCGAAAGCATAGAGACATCGGCTGATGGGCGAAGCCATTTGAAGGCACGGGTCCGCGCCGTGCCCGAAAACGGCGCCGCCAATCGAGCGCTGGAGAAGCTGGCCGCCAAGACGCTTGGAGTGCCGGCCTCGGCCGTTTCGGTTGTCGTCGGCGGCACGGCACGGCTCAAGACGCTGCGCGTGACGGGCGAACCCCAGGTGCTGATGCAGCGCATCGAGGCGCTCAGTGCTTCGGCCTGAAGTTCAATCGCCCAGCGGCAAACGCGGATCGTCGACCTTCAGCGTGTTCACGCTCTGCTTGATGCGGCGCAAATTCTCCAGCACCTTCGGGCCGCGCGTCTCGGCCACCGACGTGACGATCATGTCGACGATCGCCAGCAGCGCATAGCGCGACGATGTCGGCTTGTAGATGTTGCCGTCCTCGAGCGGCTGCAAATGGATGACGGTGTCGGCGGCCCTGGCCAATGCCGAGTCCGGCGCGGTGACGGCGACCGTTGTGGCGCCATATTGCTGCGCGACCTGCACCGCCTCGATGACCGACCGTGCATAGCCGGAAACCGAGAAGGCGACCAGCGTGGTGTCGGGCGTGGCCACGGCGGCGTACATGCGCTGCAATTGCCCGTCGATCTGCGCCAGCACCGGCAGGCCCAGCCTGAACAGCCGGTTCTGCATCTCGGTCGCCATCATCGAGGAAATGCCGCCGGAGCCGACACACAGCACGTTGCCTGACGTGGCAATGCGCGCGGCGACATCGACCAGCGTCGTCATGTCGAGGTTTTCGCTGGCGCGCTGGATGGCCGATATCGCCGCCTCGGTGATGGCCGATGCGATGCGCTGCTCACGGGCGTCGCGGCTCAGCGGCTCAGGCGACAGATACTGTCCGCCAATGGCGATCGCCTGCGCCAGGTAGAACTTGAAGTCGCGCAGGCCTTCGCAGCCGAGATTGCGGCAGAAGCGGGTCACCGTCGGCTCGCTGACGCCGACGCGCGCGGCGATCTCCGAGATCGCCGCCTTGGAGGCGAAATCGAGATCGGACAGGACCAGGCCCGCCAGCCGACGATCCGACTTGGTGCCGTCCTGCGACATCAGTTGCAACCGGGTGATGATGTCGGCCGGTGTCTTCATGCCGTTGTCTTCACGCTTGTGCTTTCATAGAGGCAGGCCCGTCGCCTTCTCGAAAAGATGGATGTTGCGCGGCTCGACCGAGACCGGCAGGCGGTCGCCCGGCTTCACCTGCATCCGGTCGCGGAAGACGACGCGCACCGTATCGCTGCCGATGGCGCCGTAGACATGGGTTTCGGAGCCCGTCGGCTCGACGACGTCCACCTTGATGGTCATCGCGTCGGCAGCTTCGCCGATGACAAAATGTTCGGGCCGGATGCCGGCCTCCACCGCACCGCCTGTCGGCACCTCTTTGCCGCCAAGCGCAAGCCTTCCGCCGCCGGTCGATTCGAACCAGCTGTTCGTGGCCGTCGTCTTGAGGGACCCGGAAACGAAACTCATCGAGGGCGAGCCGAGAAAGCCGGCAACGAACTTGTTGGCCGGCCGGTCATAGAGCTCCAGTGGCGGCCCGACCTGCTGGATCCGGCCGCGATCCATCACCACGATGCGGTCGGCCATGGTCATGGCCTCGATCTGATCGTGGGTGACGTAGACGACCGTCGATTTCAGTCTCTGGTGCAGCGCTTTGATCTCGGTGCGCATCTGCACCCGCAACTGCGCGTCGAGATTGGACAGAGGTTCGTCGAACAGGAAGACCGAGGGTTCGCGCACGATGGCGCGGCCCATGGCGACGCGCTGGCGCTGGCCGCCCGACAATTGCCGGGGGTAACGGTCGAGATAGGAGAACAGGTTGAGGACGCCGGATGCCTTCTTGACCTTGTCCTCGACCGTGGCGCGGCTCTCGCCGCGGATTTTTGGCCCGAAGCCGATATTGTCGGAGGCCTTGAGATGCGGAAACAGCGCATAGGACTGGAAGACCATGGCGATGTTGCGCTGCTGCGGCGGCAGGTCGTTGGCGCGCACGCCGCCAATGACGAGATCGCCCGAGCTTATCGTTTCCAGTCCGGCCAGCATGCGCAGCAAGGTCGACTTGCCGCAGCCGGACGGGCCGACCAGCACGACAAATTCGCCGCTCTCGATGTCGAGGTCGATATTCTCGAGGATGCTGTGCTGGCCGAAGGATTTCGAAAGGCCGCGGAACTGGACGTCGGTCATGGTCACGCTCCCACTATGTCGTCGATGAACGGCAGGCAGCCGGCGGTCAGGCCGGCATCCACCGGCATCACCACGCCCGTTACGCCGGACGCCCGGTCGGAGGCAAGAAACGCCACGGCTTCCGCCACCTCCGAGGCATTGACGATGCGGCCGAGCGGATATAGCCGCTGGAGCTTGCCGAGAATGTCGGGGTTCTTGGCCAGGCGATGGTCCCAGGCGGCGGTACGGATCGATCCCGGACAGACGACATTGGCGCGAACGCCGCTGCGGCCGAGCTCGACGGCGATCGCCTTGGCATAGGCGTTGATACCGGCTTTGGCGGCGGCATAGGCGGGGTTGCCGAAATGGGCGATGGCGTTGACGGAAGAAATGAAGACGACGCTGCCCGAACCGCGCGCCGCCATCGCCTTGACCAGCGGGTCGGCAAAAGTCATCACGCCGGTCAGGTTGAGGTCGACTTCCTGCCCTATCCTGTCGGTCGTCAATGCGCCGAGCGTCTCCGCGCGCGTCCAGCCGGCATTGTTGATCAGGATGTCGGGCACGCCGTCCTTGTCGAGCACGGCCGCGACGGCTGCCTCGACCGAAACCCGGTCGAGAAGGTTGAAGACATGGCGCGAGGCGAGGTGCGGGCTTGCCAACGCCTCCTCCGATTGATCGCAACCGACCACCCGCGCGCCTCTTCCGGCCAGCAACGCGACGATCGCCGAGCCGAGGCCACCGCCGGCGCCCGTGACAACGACAGTGCGGCCTTCGAATTCGGCTTTCGAAACCACGGCGCTTGCTCCTCCGGCAGTTAGAGCAATTCCAGAAAAGTGTATACGGTTTTCCGTCCGGAATTGCGTCAAAACAAAGAGTTAGAGTGGTTCTCCGTTTTCTGTGAAACGGGGAACTGCTCTAGGTAGATGCCGGCAGGCTAGTGAATGGAATGTAATTAAGCAACACGATAATCTGCTTGCGTGCGGCCAGATCCTCGATAATGTAGGAAAGTCACATAATCCTGCGCCAACATCGGCGTGAGGAGCGCAAAAGCGCGGAACAAAATGGGAGAGATCGGATGAGCATTGCGAAATGGACTGTCGGCTTGATGGCCGGAATGAGCATGCTGGCCTTCGCGGCACAGGCGCAAGCCGGCGAGGTGCGCGTCACCGTCGCCGAATACAGCGCCAAGACCGGCCCCTACTTCGAGGAGGTCAAGAAGGAGTTCGAGGCAAAGAACCCCGGCATCACGGTCAAGTTCGAAGTGGTGCCGTGGGATGTGCTCTTGCAGAAGCTGACCACCGACATCACCGCCGGCACCAATGCGGATCTCTCGATCATCGGCACGCGCTGGCTGATCGACTTCGTGCAGCAGGACGTCGCCGAGCCGCTCGACAGCTACATCACGCCAGACTTCAAGGGCCGTTTCATCGACACGTTCCTGTCGCCTTCGATCATGGACGGCAAGACCTACGGCCTGCCGATCGCCGCTTCGGCGCGCGCCATGTATTACAACAAGGAGCTGTTCGAGAAGGCAGGCATCGCCAAGCCTCCGGCCGATTGGACCGAGCTGCAGGAGGACGCCCGCAAGATCAAGGCGCTGGGGTCCGGCACATTCGGCTTCGGCCTGCAGGGCAAGGAGATCGAGACCGACGTCTACTATTACTATGCGATGTGGTCATACGGCACCGAGATCCTCAACAAGGACGGCACATCGGGCTTGAGCACGCCTGGCGCGCTCGAAGCCGCCAAGCTCTACAAGTCGATGATCGACGAGGGCCTGACGGAGCCCGGCGTCACCTCCAACAACCGTGAGGACGTTCAGAACCTGTTCAAGCAGGGCAAGGTCGGCATGATGATCACCGCACCCTTCCTGTCCAACCAGATCAAGGAAGAGGCGCCGAGCCTGAAATACGGCGTGGCGGCTATACCCGCCGGCCCGACCGGCGAGCGCGGCACCTATGGCGTCACCGATTCCATCATCATGTTCAAGAACTCCAAGAACAAGGACGAGGCCTGGAAACTGCTCGACTTCCTGTTCACCACGGAACAGCGCGCCAAGTTCACGCAAGGCGAGGGCTTCCTGCCGGTGAACAAGGAAGAGGCCAAGATGGACTATTACGTCAACAATGCCGACCTCGCCGCCTTCACCGCGCTTCTGCCCGATGCCCGCTTCGCGCCGGTCATCCCGGGCTGGGAAGAGATCGCCCAGATCACCTCGGACGCGATCCAGAAGATATACCTCGGCGGCGACCCGGAGGCAGGTTTGAAGGATGCGGCGGCGAAGGCCAACGCCGTGCTGAAGAAATAGGGCGTATCTCCCTGCGCCCGTGGCGCGCCCCACTCAGGCGGGGCGCGCCACATCTTTGGTCTCCCGATCCGAAATCCGCATAAGCAGAACCTTCCGATCCCGTGCGCCGAGGTTGCAGGCCAGCCGATGCAAAATCGCTTCTTGCCCTATCTGCTGACCTTGCCCAGCCTGTTCCTGGCGGCAATCGTGATCTTCTGGCCGGTCTGGGACCTGATCCAGATCGCCACGCATGACGTCAACCGCTTCGGCCAGCTGCGCGAATTCAGCGGCCTTGCCAATTTCGCCGCCCTCACCACCGATCCCGATTTCGTCGCGGCACTGTGGCGCACGGGGATATGGACCGTGCTGGTGGTTGGCGGCGCGCTGCTTCTGTCGATCCCGGTCGCGATCATCCTCAACACCGATTTTTACGGCCGCGGCCTTGCCCGCGTCATCATCATGCTGCCCTGGGCGGTGTCGCTGACCATGACGGCGGTGGTCTGGCGCTGGGCGCTGAGCGGCGAAAGCGGCATGCTGAATTCGGCGCTGCTCGGCCTCGGCCTGATCGATCACAATGTCCAATGGCTGGCCAGCGCCGAGACGGCGTTCCCGATGCAGGTGCTGATCGGCATATTGGTGACGGTGCCGTTCACCACGACGATCTTCCTCGGCGGCCTGTCTTCGATTCCGGACGATCTCTACGAGGCCGCCGCGCTCGAAGGAGCGACGCCGGCACAGCAGTTCCGCGAAATCACCTTTCCGCTCCTGAAACCGTTCATCAACATCGCCATCGTGCTCAACACCATCTACGTCTTCAATTCCTTCCCGATCATCTGGGTAATGACGCAGGGCGGGCCGGCCAACTCGACCGACATCCTGGTCACTCACCTCTACAAGCTTGCCTTCCGCATCGGCAAACTGGGGGAGGCTTCCGCCGTGTCGCTGGTGATGTTCGCCATATTGCTGGTCTTCACCATGATCTATGTGCGCCTCGCCATGCGGGAGCAGCGCGTATGAGGAGCAAGCTGAAACGTACCGTCATCGCCTGGCTGCTGCTGGCGCCTTTGATCGTGGTGACGGTCTTCCCCTTCGCGGTGATGTTCCTGACCGCGGTCAAGCCGCGGCAGGAGGTGCTGTCGCCGACATGGTGGCCGAGCGAATTCCGCTGGTCGAATTTTGCCGACATGTGGGTGGCGACCGGCTTCGGCCGGGCGCTCGCCAATTCGCTCTATGTCTCGGTGATCGCCACCGTCGGGGCTATCCTGATCTCCGTGCCGGCGGCCTATGCCATGTCGCGCTTTCGTTTTGCCGGCTACAGCGCCTTCCGCCAGTTCCTGCTGATCTCGCAGATGATCTCGCCGATCGTGCTGGTGCTCGGCCTGTTCCGGTTGATGGCCGCCTGGGGGCTGGTCGAATCGACGACCGCGCTCGGCTTCATCTACATGGCCTTCAACGTCGCCTTCACCGTGTGGATGCTGCAGAGCTATTTCGACACCATCCCGCGCGATCTCGAGGAGGCGGCCTGGATGGAAGGCGCCGGCCGCTGGCTGACGCTGCGCAAAGTGTTTCTGCCGCTCTGCCTGCCGGCCATTGCCGTCACCGCCATCTTCACCTTCATCAACGCCTGGAACGAATTCGTCGTGGCGCTCACCATGCTGCGCAGCCAGGAGAGCTATACGCTGCCGATCCAGGTGTTCTCGCTGGTCGCCGGGCGCTACACCATCGAATGGCATCACGTCATGGCCGCCACGCTGCTGGCGACGTTGCCAGTGGCGATCCTGTTCATCTGGCTGCAGCGCTACCTCGTGCGGGGGCTGGCGCTCGGGGCCGTCAAATAGCAATTCCATTGAAATAGCAATTCCATTGAAAAAGTGTGTGGCGGTTTTCCGTCCGGAATTGCGAGAACGAAGAGTAACCTGTCCACGGAGCTTTCATGCGCATCTTCACCGCCTCGCTGGCGACGGAAACCAACACCTTTTCGCCGGTGCCGACCGACAGGGCATCGTTCGAGATGGCCTTCTATGCCGGGCCGGGCAAGCATCCGGAGACGCCGACGCTGTGCTCCTCGCCGATCGTCGCCCTGCGCCGGCGCGCGGCCGGCGAGGGGCTCGACGTCATCGAGGGCACCGCCACCTGGGCCGAACCCGGCGGCCTGGTGCAGCGGCAGACATACGAGGAGCTGCGCGACGAGATCCTCGCCCAGCTCACGGCGGCACTGCCGGTCGAAGCGGTTATCCTCGGACTGCACGGCGCAATGGTGGCGCAGGGCTATGACGATTGCGAAGGCGACCTTCTCGAACGCGTGCGCGGGATCGTCGGCCCGAAGGTGGTGATCGCCTGCGAGTTCGACCCGCACAGCCACCTGACGCCGAAGCGCGTGGCAGCGTGCGACGTCATGGCTTATTTCCTAGAATTCCCGCACACCGATTTCTACGAACGCGGCGAACATGTCGTCGAGCTTGGCCTCGCCGCGGCGCGTGGCGAGATCAAGCCCGTCATCTCGACCTTCGACTGCCGCATGATCCAGGTGCTGCCGACCAGCCGCGAACCGATGCGCTCCTTCGTCGACCGTATCAAGGCGCTGCACGGCAGGGACGGCGTGCTGTCGGTTTCGGTCATCCATGGCTTCATGGCGGCGGATGTGCCCGAAATGGGCACGCGTATCCTCGTCGTCACCGACAATGACAAGGCCAAGGGCGACGCGCTGGCCGAAACGCTGGGACGCGAGCTCTACGCGATGCGCCAAAAGACGGCGATGACGATGCTGAGCGCCGGCGATGGCATCGATCGGGCGCTGGCGGTGCACGCTGAAAAGCGCGGCAGGCCGGTGGTCATCGCCGACATCTGGGACAATCCGGGCGGCGGCGTGCCGGGTGACGGCACCATCGTGCTGCGGGAGCTTTTGGCCCGCGGCATCGACAATGTCGGCGTGGCGACGATCTGGGATCCGGTCGCCGTGACCTTCTGCCGGGCCGCGGGCGAGGGCGCCGTCATCGACCTGCGTTTCGGCGGCAAGGCCGGTCCCCAGGCCGGCGAGCCGATCGACGCCCGCGTCATGGTGCTGAAAGTTCTCGCCGAAGGTTGGCAGAGCTTCGGGCCGAGCCGGGTGACGCTCGGGCCCGCCGCGTTGATCCGCATCGAGGGCACCGAGGTCGACATCATCCTCAACACCAACCGCACGCAGACCTTCGAACCGGACATTTTTTCCAACATCGGCGTCGATCCGCTGGCCAAGGACATGCTGCTGATCAAATCGACCAACCATTTCTACGCCGGCTTCGAACCGATCGCCGCCGAGATCATCTATCTCTCGGCGCCGAGCGCGTATCCCAGCAATCCGGCGGTGACGGATTACAGGAAACTGAAGCGGGCGATCTGGCCAAGGGTGGCGGATCCGTGGAAGGACAAGGCTCCCCCTTCTTCCCTTGTGGGAGAAGGTGTCGCCGAAGGCGACGGATGAGGGGCGTTCCAGGGAACACCCACGCCTCACTCCGCTGGAACACCCCTCAACCGTCTCGGCGCTGCGCGCCGATCCACCTTCTCCCACAACAAGGGGAGAAGGGAAGGCTCGCCCTACACCAGCCCCCGCTTCACCATCATGGCTTCCGGCGACGGCATCTTGCCGCGAAACGCGGTGTAGAGTTCTTCCGGATCCTTCGAGCCGCCGGCGGCATAGATGTTCTTTCTCAGCCGCTCGGCCAGCGCGGGATTGAAGGGGTCGCCCGTCTCCTCGAAAGCGGCGAAGGCGTCGGCGTCGAGTACTTCCGACCACATGTAGGAATAGTAGCCGGCCGAATAGCCCTCGCCGGCAAAGACATGGCCGAAATGCGGCGTGCGGTGGCGCATCGCGATGGTGTCGGGCATGTCGAGTTTTTCGAGCGTTTCGGCCTCGAAACGAAGTGGCTCCTCAGGCGCGTCGGGCCTTGCATGGAAGGCCATGTCGATCAGCGCCGAGGCGGTGAATTCCACCGTGGCAAAGCCAGCCCCGAAAGTGCGTGCCGCCAGCATCTTGTCGAGCAGAGCCTTCGGCATCGGCTTGCCGGTCTTGACATGCAAAGCGTGCTTTTCCAGCACCGCCGGCACGGTCAGCCAGTGTTCGTAGAGCTGCGAGGGCAGTTCGACGAAATCGCGGCTGACGGAAGTGCCCGACACCGAAGGCCAGGTGACGTCGGTCAGCATGCCGTGCAGGGCATGGCCGAATTCATGGAACAAGGTCTTCGCCTCGTCCACCGACAGCAGCGCCGGCTCGCCCAGGGGCGGCTTGGCGAAATTCATGATGTTGTAGATGATCGGGCTCGCGCCGGGGCCCAGGCGGTAGCCTGATTTCAGTGCGCTCATCCAGGCCCCGGAGCGTTTCGACGGCCGCGCGAAATAGTCGGCCAGGAACAGGCCGCGCTCGCTGCCATCGGCATTCTTCACCACGAACACACGCGCGTCCGGATGCCAGGCGGCAATGCCTTTCCTCTCTTCGAAGGTGATGCCGAACAGTCTTGTCGCGACGTCGAAACAGGCATCGATGATCCGGTCGAGCTGGAGATAGGGCTTCAATTCCGCCTCGTCGAAGGCGAATTTCTCCGCGCGCAGCTTCTCCTGGTAGAAACGCCAATCCCAGGCGGCGAATTTTTCGTTGCTGCCGGCTTCCGCCGCCAGCCGTTCCAGCTCCTTTTGGTCGGCGGCGGCCTTTTCCAACGCCTTTTCCCAGACGGGATCGAGCAGGTCGTGCACCGCCTTGGGCGTCTTGGCCATGGTGTCGTCGAGCTTCAGCGCCGCGAAGGAGCCGTAGCCGAGCAGCTTCGCCTTCTCGGCGCGCAGCTTCAGCATGTCGCGCACCACGGCCGTATTGTCGGTCGCGCCGCCATTCTGGCCGCGCATGGTGAAGGCGCGGAAGGCGATCTCTCGCAAGTCGCGGCGCTCCGAGAAGGTCGAGAACGGCTCGTAGATCGAGCGCGACAAGGTGACGGCGTAGCGGCCTTTCTGGCCGCGCATCTCGGCGGCTTCGGCCATCGAGCTCTTCACGAAATCCGGCAGTCCGGCCAGGTCGGCCTCGTCCAGGAACAGCGCCCAGTCGCGCTCGTCGGCAAGCACGTTCTGGCCGAAGCTGGTGCCGAGCGACGACAGCTCCTCGTTGATCCCTGCCAGCCGCTTCTTGCCCTCGGCGTCGAGTTTCGCGCCCGAGCGGACAAAACCCTTCCAGGTCTCTTCCAGCACCCGCAGCGTCTCGGCATCGAGCTTGAGCGTCTCGCGGCGCTGGTAAAGATCGTCGATGCGGGCAAAGAGCCTTTCATTCATCGAGATCGCCGAGAAATGCCTCGACATTCTTGGCGAGATGTCGCGCTCCAGCGTCTGGATATCCTCGTTGGTGTGGGCCCCGGCGCGGCACCAGAAGATCGACGAGACATGGTCGAGCGCCTCGCCGGCGAGCTCCAGGGCTTGAAGCGTGTTCTCGATGGTCGGCGTATCCTCGTTCGCGGCAATGGCCTCGATCTCGGCCTCATGCGCCTTCAGCGCCGCGTCGAAGACGGGTGCGAACTCGTCGTCGCCAAATCGGGCGAAATCGGGCAGGCCGAGTGGCCCTTGCCACGTGGTCAGCGGATGGGCGGCGAGGTCGACGGCTTTCGTGGCGGGCATGGATTGTCTTTCGGGCTGGCAGGTCGGGAGGGGCTGAAATCACCGATGTAGGGCGCTCGTCCGGCGCGCGCAACAGCGCTGCCGGTCAGTAGGCTTCGCAGCTTTCCGCAAGCGCTTTCTGCGTGCTGGCCGTGATGCGGTCGCCCGCTATGGCGAACGTCTCATGCATCAGCATGTCATTGTCGGGGAAGTCGTAGCAGGCGATCACCGTGGTGACGCCGCCTTCGTTCTTCTCGATCCGGTGTCGGATCGCGGCACCCGCAACCGCACCTTTCCATTCGTCGAGCGAGGCGATGAACTCCTGCTTTCCCTGCACAATGCCGAGGTCATCGAGTTCGATGCGCACATTGTCGGCGAGCAGGTCGGAAAGTTCGGTGCGGTCGGCGACCAGCAGGGCCGAATACCACCGGCTGATGATGGCGCCGTCATCGGCGCGGGCGGCCATTATCGCCATCAGCAGTGCGGCGGCGGTGAACATGACCGGCCGGATGTTCATTGCCTGGCGTGCCGTTTCGGTCACTCCAGCACCGGGCGCTCGAAATCGCCGGTTTCCTTGTTCATCACCCAGAGCTCGCCGGTCGAAATGTCGAACCAGGCACCGTGCAGCGACAGCCGCCCCTTGCCCTCAAGGATCGAGACGCAGGGAAAGGTCCTGAGATTGGCGAGGGAATAGCGGATCGAGATGCGCTCCAGCGCCGTCTGGCGCTCCGTCGCAGTCATGAAGGTGCTGGCCGACACGGTCTCGGCGGCCGGCGCGATCAGGCTCATCCATTTGCCGATGAAATCGCCCGGCGACAGTGGCGCGGAATTGGCGTCGAGCGCGGCACGGATACCGCCGCAGCGGCCATGGCCCATGACAACGATGTTCTTGACCTTGAGGCTCTGCACCGCGAATTCGAGCGCGGCCGAGGTCGAGTGGAACTCGCCGTCCGGCTCGTAAGGCGGCACCAGATTGCCGACATTGCGCAGCACGAAGAGTTCGCCGGGCCCTGCGTCGAAGATCGCCTCGGGAGCCGAGCGGGAATCGCAGCACGCGACGATCATGGTTTCCGGCGCTTGCCCCTCCCGGGCGAGCTCGCGATAGCGGCCGCTCTCGGTGAGATAGCGACCGTTCATGAAATTGCGGTAGCCGGCAAGAAGGTGGTCGGGAAGGTGAGGCATGGGCGGCTTTCCGGGTTGGAGGCGGCAGCTCGTTGCGGTCGAGAAAACGCTCTAGCGGTAAAAGCCCGTCGCGAGCAATGCAGAATTGTGGGGTTGGTGAGAAATGCCCTGCGTCAGGCGCAAAGCTGGGCAATGTTGTCACGCCCAGATGGCGACCGGTATGCCAAAGCCGTCGGTAAGTGGCGGGTCGGGAAACGGCCGTGCCGTGCAGGCGGCGATGCGGCCGGCGATCAGCATCATCGCCGCCGCATCGAGGAAATCGTCAGCGGCCGCACCGCGCGGCGGCGCCTGATCGAGGAAGTCTATGGCATAGCCGTGCCGGCTAAGCAGCGCCTTGCGTTCCGCCATGCCGGCCGGATTGATGCTGCCCTTGACCTTCTTCGGCAGCAGCATGGCCTGCCCGCCGTTGAGCCGACAGAAAGCCACTTCCGGATGCGATTCGAAGACGCGGCCACGCAGTTCGGGCCGCGAGATCAGCAACGTATCGATCTCGCGTATTTTGCCAAAGATGCCGAATGCCTGGATCGAAACGCCGCGCGGCGGATCGGATGTCGTCCTGGCCACGTCGCTCGCCCGGCGGTGCGCGGCGTACCAGGCTTCGATCGAAGTGAACTCGGCGGTATCGGCGTAGAGTGCCGCACGAGAGGGGATCGAGAAGACGCTGGATTGGCGTGGCCCGAGCAGCGACCTGACCTGCGCCTCCGGTCCGCGCCCGCCCTTGCTCGAAAATTCAGGCAGGCCGATCGGCATGTCGACGGCGACGATCGCGTCGTCGGGAACCGCAGCGAGCAGCATGGCGAAGCTGGCGAAAATTTCGACGGAGGGCAATGAGCCGGGTGCACGTCGAACGACGATCCAGCCGGCCTTGCAGCCGTCGACGCCGGCAACAACGACTTCGGCCGATGTCACGCGCGGCGGTCCCGCCCCGGATGCGTGAGACGGCGAAGCTGCACCATCGCCATCGGGTGCGACAGGCTCTGCGCATCGGTTTCGAGCTGCAATTCGTCGCCGCCGCGTTTGGCCGTGCGCGCCAGGATCTCGTAGACCGCCGCCGTCGTCGATTGCAGCGCCTTGATCGCCGGCTGGCCGGAGAGGATGCGCGCCAGGTAGACCGCCGCTGTCAGGTCGCCCAAACCGTTCGGCGGCTTGTCGATGACGCGGTGCTCGGCGAGCAGCGCCTGGCTGCCGTCGAGCAGAAGATTCCCGGTGCCGCCTGAAATCATCGACGGCGCCGAGGTGACCAGCATGGTTGAAGGCCCCGCATGGAGCGCCGCGGCCATCACCGACTTCAGGTCGGGCAACGGCACGCCGGCCATCCATTCCAGCTCATAGCGGTTAGGGGTAGCAATGTCGGCGATCGGCATCAGCCGGTCGCGCATGGCGATCGCCGTCGGCTCCGGCACATAGAGCCCGCCCGAATCGCCCATTACCGGATCGCAGATATAGACGGCGTCGGGCGTCCTCGCCTTGACCGCGGCGACCAGCGAGGCGACGGCTTCGGCCTGGCCGGCCTCGCCGAGATAGCCCGACAGCACCGCCCCGACCTCGCCCAGCCACGGCGCGCGCTCCAGATCGGCCATCAATGCCTTGAACTGATCGAGCGGCGGCACGATGCGGGTCGCGCGCCCATGGCCGGGATGCCAGGGCAGGAGGATTGTCGGCACCGCCCATACCGGGAAACCCAGCGATTCCAGCGCAAAGACGGCGGCGCGATTGCCGACCGAGCCGCGTGCGACATGGCTGGAAATGACGATGACCGCGCGCGGCGCGTCGGCTTGCTCGGTGCTCATTGGAATCCTAACTGCCCCGGGTGAGGAAAAGCACGAGCCAGACCATCAGGCCCAGCGCCAGCAGCAGCCCAATTATCCGGCCAATGCGCGTGCCCCAGACTTCGATCGGATCCGCGCGGTCGGCATCGGCCGCCGCGACGTGGTCGCGAACGGCCTTCGCGGTCCGCGCCGCGAGCGAAGTGGCGGCCGGATCGGTTTCGCGCGCGACGCGCTCGAGGATGCGGCGCGATTCGGTGTCGCTGTCCTGGCGCTGCACCATGATGCTGTCCTGTTTCGTGGCGACCTTACCGCGTTCGCTCCGTCAATTACAGCGCCTTGCGACCGACCGTAACCCCATCGGTAACCGTCTGCGCCGAGGTCGTTTTCTTGCGCGCCGATTGTGGTAATGCTTCGCATGCAACTTCTACCGAGGGGACCGATCATGTTTGCCCAGCGCCTTGCTTTCCCGACATTCCGCACGCTGCCCGCCTTGCTGGTGATGGCCGTCATGCTGCCGCTGCTTGCCGGCTGCGGCTACAACACCATCCCGACGGCGGAGGAGAACGCCAAGGCGGCGTGGAGTGAGGTGCTGAACCAGTATCAACGCCGCGCCGACCTCATCCCCAACCTGGTCGAGACGGTCAAGGGCTACGCCTCGCACGAAAAGGACACGCTTGACGCGGTGGTCGAGGCGCGCGCCAAGGCGACGCAGGTCACGGTAACGCCAGAAACGTTGAAGGATCCCGAAGCCCTCAAGAGGTTCCAGGATGCCCAGGCAGGGCTGACCAGCGCGCTGTCGCGGCTGCTTGCTGTGTCGGAGGCATACCCGGACCTGAAGGCCAACCAGAACTTCCTGGCGCTGCAGGCGCAGCTCGAAGGTACCGAGAACCGCATCGCGGTGGCGCGGCGTGACTACATCCAGGCGGTCAGGGACTACAATCTGACGCTGCGGACCTTCCCCTCGGTGCTGTGGGCGACGTTCTGGTTCCGCGGCAACGAGCCCTTCGCCAATTTCACGGTCGAGGAGGACAAATTGCAGACGCCGAAGGTCGATTTCGGCACGAAACAGGGCGGATGATTGCCGGATTCCGACGTGGTGATCCTGCTCGCCAATGAGGGACGACGCGCCATGTATCGCGTCGCTGTCCTGCTCCTCGTTCTCGTGGTGCCATTTGCGGCCCTCGCCGCCGAGCTCCCGGCGCTGACCGGCCGTGTCGTCGACAATGCAGGCATCATCGATGCGGCGACCAGGGCGGCACTGACGCAGAAGCTTGCCGATTTCGAGACGAAGGGCTCCGATCAGATCGTCGTCGCCACCATTCCCAGTCTCGGCGGCGAGGAGATCGAGCCCTATGCCAACCGGCTGTACCGGTTCTGGAAACTCGGCCAGGCGAAGGAGAACAACGGCGTGCTGCTTCTGGTCGCGCCGAACGACCGCAAGATGCGCATCGAGGTCGGCTACGGGCTGGAAGGCACGCTGACCGACCTGCACACCAAGCTGATCATCGAAAACGACATGGTGCCGGCCTTCCGTGCCGGCGATTTCTCCGGCGGCATCACCAAGGCCGTCGACGACATGATCATGGTGCTCAACGGCAATCCCGAGGAGCTGGAAGCACGCGGCAAGCGCAACCAGCAGGCGCCGTTCAATTCCGACGATTTGTTCTTCGCCATCTTCATCGGCATCTGGGCGCTCATTTTCTTCGGCAGCATAGCGGCCTCGGTGTTGCCGCCGATCTTCGGCCAGAAGATCGGTCCCGGCCGTTACCGCTGGCTCGGCATGACGTTCGAGCCGAGCCGGCGATCGTCAGGTGGCGGCTGGTCGTCAGGTGGCGGCGGCTGGTCGGGCGGCGGCGGCTGGTCCTCGGGCGGTAGCGGCGGTGGTTTCTCCGGCGGTGGGGGCTCTTCCGGCGGCGGCGGCTCTTCGGGAAGCTGGTGAGAGGGATCATGGCGATACGACCGATCAGTCCGCAGGACCATGAACGCATCGCCGGGGCGATCCGCGCCGCCGAATCAAGGACCGACGGCGAAATCTACTGCGTGGTGGCGCATGCCAGCGGCAACTACTTCTTTCCGGCTGCCTTCGTGGCGGCTCTCGCCACGCTGCTGGTCAGCCTCGCCGTCGCCTATGGGCTCGAGGCCTGGTGGCTCACCATCCGCCTGCCGCACTTCGTCATTGCCCAGCTTCTGGCGCTGGCCTGCTTTCTTTTGCTGTTATGGGCCTTTCCGGGGCTGCGCATCCATATGGTGCCGAGACGGCTGCGCTATCAGACCGCGCATGACAACGCACTGAAGCAGTTCCTGGCCCGCAACGTCCACCGCACGACCGCGCGCACCGGCGTGCTGGTCTTCGTCTCGGTCACCGAGCGCTACGCCGAGGTGGTCGCCGATTCAGGCATCGACGCCAAGGTCGGCCAGCATGTCTGGGACGATGTGGTGCGCGAGCTTACCGCACATGCCGGCGACGACCGGCTTGCCGACGGCTTCGTCAAGGCGATCCGATCGGTTGGAGCGGTGCTCGCCGAGCACTTCCCGGTCACGTCGGGCGACACCAACGAGCTCGACGATCATCTGGTCGAGATTTGAGCTCAACCGACAGCCTCGAACGCGCATTGCGCAGGCGATGACGGCCTGTGAGAAAGCGTCCTCCGGACTGCCCGGACTCTTGCATTCGAGCGATGCGGGTTTATGGTTAACAAATCATGAATACGCTGAGCATCGATATCCGCAAAGCCGAATCGCGCGACGCCGCGGCGATCGCCGACGTGCATTTGCAGGCTTGGCGCGGCGCCTATAGCGGCATCATCCCGCACCGCACCCTGACATCGATGATCAACCGTCGCGGCGCCGACTGGTGGGCCAATGCCATCCGCCGCGCCGCCACCGTCCTGGTGATCGAGATTGGCGGCACGGTTGCCGGCTACGCCACGATCGGCAAGAACCGGGCCCGCGAACTCAAGCAGCAGGGCGAGATCTATGAATTGTACCTTCGGCCGGAATATCAGGGCATCGGGCTCGGCAGCCGGCTTTTCAAGGCGGCACGGGCGCGGCTTGCCGACCACGGATTGAAGGGCACGGTGGTGTGGGCGCTGGAAGACAATCAGAACGCGCTCGCCTTCTATTCCGGCGCCGGCGGCCGCGATATCGCCGAAGGCGTCGAGATATTCGAGCAGAAGGCGCTGAAGAAGGTTGCTTTCGTCTGGGAATGACCGGCGAGGAACGATCGCGTAAGCGGCGCGAAGCGCAACCTACGCAATCACGACACTGAAACATCTTCTGCTAATGATTGAACGCATTGAATGCCATTGCGTCTTGCTGGGCGTTCTTGAGCACCATTCGCCGCATTGCACCATTTTGCGCCGCCCGCTATCGGTCTGCCAATCGAGAGAGGGATAAATCATGCGTATTGAAGCCATCGCCACCGGAAAGAATCCGCCCGAGGACGTCAACGTCATCATCGAGGTGCCGATCGGCGGCGAGCCGATCAAATACGAGATGGACAAGGAGGCCGGCACGCTGTTCGTCGACCGTTTCCTGCACACCTCGATGCGCTATCCCGGCAATTACGGCTTCGTTCCGCACACGCTGTCTGGCGACGGCGATCCGATCGACGTGCTGGTCTGCAACACGCGCGCGCTGGTGCCCGGCTGCGTCATCAATGTGCGGCCGATCGGCGTGCTGATCATGGAAGACAATGCCGGCCAGGACGAGAAGGTCATCGCCGTGCCGTCGCCGAAGCTGACGTTGCGTTACGAGAACGTCACCGAATACACGCAGCTGCCCGAGATCACCCGCGATCAGGTGCAGCACTTCTTCGAGCACTACAAGGATCTCGAACCCGGCAAATGGGTCAAGATCGAGGGCTGGCACGATTCCAAATACGCCAAGAAGATGATCGTCGACGCGATCGAGCGGGCCAAGGCAAGCAAGTAGGCCGGCAAGTAGGCCGGCAAGTCGCCTCAGTTCGGCGCGGCCAGCGCCTTCTCGATCTGCGGCAACAGCAGCGTCCGAGCCGTCTCGGCCGTCAGCGGGCCGACATGCTTGTAGGCTATTTTGCCGTCCTTGCCGATGACGAAGGTTTCCGGCACGCCATAGACGCCCCAGTCGATCGCCGTGCGGCCGGCCTCGTCGACGCCGATCGCCTGGAACGGATTGCCGAGATCGCCGAGGAATCGGCGGGCGTTTTCCGGCCGGTCCTTGTAGTTCAGCGCCGCCATGGTGAAGCGCCTGTCCTGCGCCAGCCCCAAAAGCACCGGGTGCTCTTCGCGGCAAGGCGCGCACCATGAGGCGAAGACGTTGACCAGCGTCACCTTGCCGGCAAACGATTTCGAATCGAGTCCCGGCAGGTTCGTGCCGTCCAGCGGGGGCAGGTTGGTCGGCGGCGCCGGCAGGCCGATCAGCGCCGACGGCACCTCCGAAGTGTCGCGCCCCGACAGGAGCTGCGCCAGGAACAGCCCCGCCAGCCCGAGGAAGACCAGCAGCGGCAACAGCACGAACAGGCGGCGCCGGGCCGGCGCCGGCGTTGGCATATCCGTGCTCATGACACGCGCTCCCCGCCCTTGTCGGAGCGTCGGCGCACGCCCGCCGCCTCGAGTTCGGCCAGTTCGCGCTTGCGGGCCCGTTGATCGAGCAGGATCCAGCCAATCAGCCCGGCCAGCGCAATCGCCGTGACGGCATAGGCGGCGGTGACGTAGAGCGCATGCGGGCTCATGCCGTCCACCTCGTCGGCATGCCGCCCGCCAATTCGATCCTTCCGCCGTGCTCGATCATGCCTTCCCTTAGCCCCGCGCCGGTGACCGCGCAATTGGCCGCCGCGCCGCAGCCCTTGCCGGTCATGGCCGCCTCAATCCGTGCCATGGCGCAGCGCCAGCGCCGCCGCCAGCGGTCCGAGCACGGCAAGAAACAACGTCAGCGCGGCAAGAATGAGGAAAGGTTGCAGGAACGGATCGGGATTGGCCGTCGCGCCATAACTCGCCGAAACCCCGAAGATCAGCACCGGGATGGTCAGCGGCAGCACCAGCACCGAAATCAGGAGCCCGCCGCGCGGCAGCGCCACCGCCACCGCCGCGCCGACGGCGCCGATGAAGGTGATCGCCGGCGTGCCGACCAGCAGCGTAAGCGCCGTGGCGCCGATGGCGACCGGCTCCATGTTCATGAACAGGCCGAGCAGGGGCGCGGCGACCACCAGCGGCAGCACGCTGCCCGCCCAATGCGCCAGGCATTTGGTGAGCACCGTCAGCGCCAGCATGTGGCGGTCGTTGCCAAGCACCAGGAGATCGAGCGAGCCGTCCTCGCGGTCGGCCTGGAACAACCGGTCGAGGCCGAGCAGGCAAGAGAGCAGTGCTCCGATCCACAGGATCGCCGGGCCGATGCGGGCTAGCAGTCTCAGGTCCGGCCCGACGCCGAAGGGAATGGTGGCGATCACGGCGAGGAAGAAGATCACGCCCGTCAGCGCCCCGCCGCCGGCCCGAATCGAAAGGCGGATATCGCGGAGGAGGAGGGCTAGCATGATATGAGATACTCGCGCTTGAGCGCCCCCCTCTGTCCTGCCGGACATCTCCCCCTCGAGGGGGGAGATTGGCAGCTTCGGTGGCGCGCCAATCTTTCAACCGTTGTAATTGGCGAAAGCCAAGCTGGCAGCCGATCTCCCCCCTCGAGGGGGAGATGTCCGGCAGGACAGAGGGGGGCGCCGTAGAGTGCCGTCATCAAAAGGCCTGCCCCATCCTCAACGTCTGCGCCCCCTCGATCCCGAGCGGCAGATGCGTTGCCGCGACGATCATCCCACCATCCGCACAATGCCCCCTCATCAATCCCGCGAATCGCGCCTCCGAATCCCTGTCCAGACCCGCCGTCGGCTCGTCGAGCAGCCAGATCGGTCGGTGGCTGACCAGCAGTTTCGCAATCGCCGCGCGTCGTCTTTGCCCGGTCGAGAGATAGCCGAACGGCAGATGGCCGATGCCGCCCAGTCCGACCGTCTCCAGCGCCTCCTCGACGCCGAAGGATCCACCGCCGTTGAAGTCGCGCCAGAAGCGCAGGTTTTCCGTCACGCTGAGCGCCGTTTTCATTGCGTTCTGATGGCCGAGATAGTGGCAGGCCGAAGCGATCGACGGAAATTCATCGCCGCCGCCCTCGATCAGCAAATTGCCTTCAGCCTTCGGCAGCAGTCCGGCGACGATCCTGAGCAAGGTCGATTTGCCTGATCCGTTCGGCCCGGTGACGACAAGCGCCTGGCCTTGATCGAGCTCAAAGCCAATGCCCGAAAACACCGTCTCGCCGCCGCGTTCGCCGCCCAGATTTTCGGCGATAAGCCGCATCCCTCGCCCGCCCTGAAACAATCCGCCTCGGCCCCTGCCGCATCGCACAAATTTGCTTTTTAACTGTCTAGAACTATTCCAGAAAATTCTCTATATGCGGTGCATCCGTGCCAGCGGTCGGCGCGGGAACAGAACTAGCGCCGAACCAGCGCACGCGCCGCCTTGAACGGCTCGGGTTGCTTGGGAGCGGACAGCGGAAATGGCCGTACCCGCACCTTTGCGCGTGATTGCATGCCATCGGCGTCCGTTCCCTTTCAGGCTGAACAGACAAGGACGGATCGCACGTGTCAAAATCCCTCGACAGTTTCAATTGCCGCCGCACGCTGAAAGCGGGCGACGCCGAATATACCTATTTCGACCTCGTCGAGGCCGAGAAGAACGGGCTCACCGGCATCGCCCAATTGCCTTATTCGATGAAGGTTCTGCTGGAGAACCTTCTGCGCAACGAGGACGGCCGCTCCGTCACCAAGGACTCGATCAAGGCCGTCGCCGGCTGGCTGACCGACAAGGGGACGGCCGGCGTCGAGATTGCCTATCGCCCTGCCCGCGTCCTGATGCAGGATTTCACCGGCGTTCCGGCGGTGGTCGACCTGGCGGCGATGCGCGACGCCATGGCCTCGCTCGGCGGCGACCCGCAAAAGATCAACCCGCTGGTGCCGGTCGACCTCGTCATCGACCATTCCGTCATTGTCGACGAGTTCGGCTCGCCGATGGCCTTCGCGCGCAATGTCGAGCTCGAATATGAGCGCAACGAGGAACGCTACAAGTTCCTGAAATGGGGCCAGCAGGCGTTCCGCAATTTCCGCGTCGTGCCACCCGGTACCGGCATCTGCCATCAGGTCAACCTCGAATATCTCGGCCAGGTGGTGTGGACCAACACCGAGGACGGCGAAACATCAGCCTATCCCGACACCTGCGTCGGTACCGATTCGCACACCACCATGATCAACGGCCTCGGCGTACTCGGCTGGGGCGTCGGCGGCATCGAAGCCGAGGCGGCCATGCTCGGCCAGCCCGTCTCCATGCTTTTGCCCGAGGTCATCGGCTTCCGCCTCACCGGCAAGCTGAAGGAGGGCGTCACCGCCACCGACCTCGTGCTCACCGTCACCCAGATGCTGCGCAAGAAGGGCGTCGTCGGCAAGTTCGTCGAATTCTTCGGCCCCGGTCTCTCCAACATGACGCTGGCCGACCGCGCCACCATCGGCAATATGGCGCCTGAATATGGCGCCACCTGCGGCTTCTTCCCGGTCGATAGCGAGACCATCCGCTATCTCACAATGTCGGGCCGCGAGGAAAGCCGCATCGCGCTGGTCGAAGCCTACTCCAAGGCGCAAGGCATGTGGCGTGACGCAGGCTCCGCCGACCCGGTCTTCACCGACTTGCTGGACCTCGATCTCGGCGACGTCGTGCCGTCGATGGCCGGCCCGAAGCGCCCAGAGGGCCGCGTCGCGCTGGAAGGCATCCCGGCCGGCTTCGTCAAGGCTATGGACACCGAATACAAGAAGGCGGCTGAAATCTCGAAGCGCTACGCCGTCGAAGGCACCGGCCATGATCTCGGCCATGGCGACGTCGTCATCGCCGCCATCACCTCCTGCACCAACACCTCGAACCCGAGCGTGCTGATCGGCGCCGGCCTGCTCGCCCGCAACGCCAATCGCCTCGGCCTCAAGCAGAAGCCCTGGGTGAAGACCTCGCTGGCGCCGGGCAGCCAGGTGGTCGCCGAATATCTCGAGAAATCCGGCCTGCAGAAGGAGCTCGACCAGATCGGCTTCAACCTGGTCGGCTTCGGCTGCACCACCTGCATCGGCAATTCCGGCCCGCTGCCGGCGCCGATCTCCAAGACCATCAACGATAAGGGTCTGATTGCCGCCGCGGTGCTTTCCGGCAACCGCAACTTCGAGGGCCGTGTCTCGCCCGACGTGCAGGCCAACTATCTCGCCTCGCCGCCGCTGGTCGTGGCGCACGCGCTGGCCGGCACGGTGACGAAAGACTTGACTACCGAGCCGCTCGGCGAGGACAGGAACGGCAAGCCGGTCTACCTCAAGGATATCTGGCCGAGCTCGGCGGAAATCCAGGAATTCATCGAGAAGAACGTGACGCGCGAGCTGTTCGCCCGCAAATATGCCGACGTCTTCAAGGGCGATGAGAACTGGCAGAACGTCAAGGCGCCGGAAGGCCAGACCTATGCCTGGGACGACAATTCCACCTATGTGCAGAACCCGCCCTATTTCGCCGGCATGACCACGGGCTTCGGCAAGATCGGCGACATCAAGGGCGCCCGCGTGCTGGGCTTGTTCGGCGACAAGATCACCACCGACCACATTTCGCCAGCGGGCTCGATCAAGGCCGCCTCGCCGGCCGGCAAATACCTTACCGAGCATGGCGTCGGCGTTGCCGACTTCAACCAGTACGGCACGCGCCGCGGCAACCATGAGGTGATGATGCGCGGCACCTTCGCCAACATCCGCATCCGCAACCACATGCTGGGCGAGAACGGCAGGGAAGGCGGCTACACCATCCATTACCCGTCGAAGGAAGAGGAATCGATCTACGACGCGGCGATGCAATACAAGAAGGAAGGCGTGCCGCTGGTCATCTTCGCCGGCGTCGAATACGGCAACGGCTCGTCGCGCGACTGGGCGGCCAAGGGAACGAATCTCCTTGGTGTCCGCGCGGTCATCGCCCAGTCCTTCGAGCGCATCCACCGCTCCAACCTGGTCGGCATGGGCGTCATCCCCTTCGTCTTCGAGGAAGGCACCTCATGGGCTTCGCTCAACCTGAAAGGGGATGAGCTGGTCGAGATCGACGGCCTGGACGCCCTCAAGCCGCGCCAGAAGATGGAAGCCAGGATCACCTATGGCGACGGCACGGTGAAGAAGGTGCCGATCATTTGCCGCATCGATACGCTTGACGAACTCGACTACTTCAAGAACGGCGGCATTTTGCAGTACGTGTTGCGCGATCTTGCCGCGTAGCGGCAAGGGAGTAGGGCTTAGGCAGTAATAGGACCTACTGCCTACTGCCTCGCTGTGGCGCGCCGTAGCGCGCCGCGGCGGCCAGCAGCACGCCCAGCATCAGCCCGTTGAGCAGGTGCCAGAGGAAGTGCGTGCCGAGCGGGAAGCTGGTGCAGACCAGCGGATCGACCATGCGGCAGATGACCGACAGCACGAAGATCGCCGATCCGGCCAGATTATACCAGCCGGCGCGATTGCCGCTGGCCGTCACCCAGACACCGAAGAAGGCGAGCGCCAGGAACGGCGGCAGGTAGCCTGTGGTGCCGTTCGACGCCTGGCGCAGCCAATCCGGCACGGCCAGAGTTATCGCTCCGACAACGGCATAGAAAACGACGAAGATCGCGATCGCCTTGCCCCATTCCAGGCGCAGGAAGCGGCGCAGGTTGAACAGCGTGTAGGCCAGCGTGAAGCCGGCGATCGGCACCACGTCGGCCCAGACCGTTCCCTTGGTGGCGAAGATGTGAAAGATCGTCGAGCCGACGCCGATCGCCACCACCCACCAGGCCAGGACCTCGGCGAAAATGCCGGTCCTGCATCGCCGCACTTCGCGGACGCCCCATAGTCCCGCGGCAATGAAAGCCAGGTTGGTCAAAGCATTCACCGGCTCGGCCCAAAGTTCAGGACCCGTTCGCTCGCAATAAAGATCGACTGGAGCCAGGAAACTTTGCCACATGATGATGATCCCGCCCCCGAATCGAACCGCCGGTTGAAATGCAGTGGCTTCTCCTATTGCCGCCCTACCCAGGCTTGCAATGGCAAAATTTCACCGCAACGTGACTTCCCGTTGACTTCCGGTTCTGCCACATATTTCAGCCAATCAAAACAAAGCCGGCATCACCGGCGGGAATTGGAATGGTCATGGCCTCGCGTAGATCATTGTGGCTGGCAGCGGTCGCGCTGGCCTTCTCGGCGTTTGCCGGTGCCGGGCACGCCGGCGAGTCCGGCAGGCTCCTGGCCGACAAGCCCCAGGGCGACAGGCCCGTGGGCGTGGTCGAGCTGTTCACCAGCCAAGGCTGCAGTTCCTGCCCGCCTGCCGACGCCTTCTTCTCCGAACTTGCCGCGAGGCAGGATCTTGTCGCGCTCTCCTATCACGTCGGCTACTGGGATTATCTCGGCTGGCGGGACACGCTGAGCAGCAAGGAAAACACCGAGCGGCAATATGAGTATATGCGAGCCTTCGGCAACCGCTCAGTCTATACGCCGCAGGCGGTCATCAACGGCCGGGTCCATGTGAACGGCGCCAATCGCGGCGAGGTCGATGGCCAACTCGCCCGCATGGCAAGGATCGGCGAAGACATGCGGGTCGCCATCAAGGTCAGCCGGACCAGCGACCGCGTCATGATCGATGCCGGCGATGGCGGGACCGGTCCCAGCGATGCTCATGTCGTCATCGTCTATTTCGAGCCGCCGCAGACGGTCACGATCGGCCAGGGCGAGAACACGGGCCGCAAGATGACCTATTGGAACGCGGTGACCGGCATCCAGACAGCGGGCATCTGGCACGGCAAGGCGCAGCGCTACGAATTGCCGATGAGTGAGATTTCCAAGAAGGGCGGCTGCGCCGTGCTTTTGCAGTCCGTCGGCAAGGATGGCCTGCCAGGGCCCATCCTGGGCGCCGCCTTCATTCATCGCCCCGGTTCCGATGCGCCGTTCGATCGAAGGCTCTGAAGCGCGCCGCCGAAAACGGGAAATGAGGCGACGCTGTCGGTCTCCATTCATGCCTGTCGACCAAACGGAATCGCGTTCGAGTGACCTGCCTCAATGGCCGGTCAGGCGATCAGCGAAAGCGGCGAGGCGCGACGTCCGCCCCAGGCCGTTTGCCTCCCGCCGGTCGGCGATGCGGTAGAGCTGGTACATGGCGTGTACGCCGAGCCAGCGCAGCGGCTCCGGCTCCCATTTCTTCACCGTGCGGTTGACCCAAGGCAACCGGGTCAGCTCCGTGTCATGTCCGAGCACCAGGTCGCGCAAGGTGCGGCCGGACAGGTTCGAACTGGAAACGCCGAGCCCGACATAGCCGCCGGCCCAGCCCATGCCGCTTTCGCGATCGAAGCCGCACGTCGTGCACCAGTCGCGCGGCACGCCGAGCGTGCCGCACCAGGCATGGTCGAGCCGCACGCCTTTGGTCTGCGGCAGCAGCCTGGTCAGGATCTCGTGCAGCTGGTCGATGGTCGCCTGTTGTGTCTTGCCGCGCGTGTCGGTGCGCGATCCGAAGCGGTAGGGCACGCCCCGGCCGCCCATGGCGATCCGGCCTTCCCGCGTGCGCTGCGCATAGCAGTAGGTATGCGCGGCATCGCCCAGCACCTCGTAGCCGCTCCAGCCGATTTCGTCCCAGAGCTTCTGCGGCAGCTTCTCGGTCACCACGATGGCGCTGTTCAGCGGCAGCCAGAGACGCTCGTAGCCGGCAATGCCGGCGGTGAAGCCCTCGGTGGCGCGCACAATCTTTTCGGCGCGCACGACGCCGCGGTCGGTGGTGACCTTGCCCTTCTCGAGCGCCAGCACCTGCGTCTGTTCGTAGATGGCGACGCCGAGCCGCGCGACCGCCGCCGCCAGACCCTGCACCAGCTTGGCCGGCTGCACGCGCGCGACGTCGCGCACGACGAAGGCGCCCAATACATTGTCGATGGCGATGCGCTCGCGCGCTTCCTGCGCACCGAGGAAGGCCAGCCGCTCGGGCGGCATTTCCCAGTGCCGGGCCTCTTCGTACTCGGCTTTGGCGCGCTCAAGCTGCGCGGCGTTTGTGGCGACGGTGATGTTGTCGACGCGGCGGATATCGGCGTCGATCCCTTCGGCAGCGGCAATCGCGATCACCTCGTCGACCGTGCCGGACATGGCGCGCTGCATGTCGATCACCGCCCCGCGCGAGGAGGTTTTTGCATATTTCTCGCGCGACCAGCTGAAGCCGCCGGACAGCCATCCGCCATTGCGGCCCGAGGCACCGAAGCCGGCGAACTCCTTTTCGACGATGGCGATGCGCAGCGCGGGCTCCGCCTTCTTCAGATAGTAGGCCGTCCACAGTCCGGTATAGCCGGCGCCGACGATGCAGACATCGGCCTCGATGTCGCCGGGCAAGGGTGGGCGGCTGGCCGGCGGGCCACCTATGTCGGCATACCAGAACGACACGTCGCCATTGCGCTGGGCTTGCATCTTGTGATCCGTTCTCCGTGCGATTCCAGGAAAAGTGTGGAGCGGTTTCCCGTCCGGAACTGCGTTAAAAACCAAGAGACGAGGCGGCCTCGTCGTTTTCCATGGAAAGGCGAGGCCGCTCTGTTTCAGGTAAGCGTCAGGTCGGCCTTGTCGTCATCGGCGAGCAGCTTCACGTCGCCGCCGGCGAAGAGCACGTCGACCTCGTCTCCAATGGCAAAAGTGTCCGCCTCGAGCGTCGAGCGCACGATGGCTTTCGAGCCGTCGGCGAGCTCCACCTCGTATTTGGAGCCGGAGCCGAGATAGATGGCCTCGCCGATACGCCCGGCGAGCCGGTTGCGGCCATCCCCGCCGCCGCCGCGACGCGCAAGCGCCAGCTTTTCGGGACGCAGCAGCATCACCGGCTTGCCGCCATTGGCGAGACGCTTTGCGGTCGCCACTCTCTGGCCTGATATTTCGATCGCCGTCTCCTTGCCGGAAGTGGCGGCGGGGCCGCGCAGCACGGTGGAATCGCCAATGAACTTGCCGACGAAAAGCGTCGCCGGCTCGTCGTAGAGTTCGCGGCCGGTGCCGATCTGCTCGATACCGCCGCGGTTGAACACGGCGATGCGGTCGGAGAGCACCAGCGCCTCCTCCTGGTCGTGCGTCACATAGACGAAGGTGGTGCCGAGTTCGCGGTGGATGCGCTTGATCTCGAGCTGCAGCCATTCGCGCAGTTTCTTGTCCAGCGCGCCGAGCGGCTCGTCCATCAGCAGCAGCGGCGGATCGAAGACGATGGCGCGGGCCAGCGCCACGCGCTGCTGCTGGCCGCCCGAAAGCTCGCTTGGAAAGCGATGGCCGAAATCGGCCATCTTGACCATGTCGAGCGCGTGGCGGACGCGGCGTTCGCGTTCTGCCCCGGTGACGCCGCGCAGCTTCAGCGGATAGGCGACATTGCGGCCGACCGTCATGTGCGGGAACAGTGCATAGTGCTGGAAGACCACGCCGATGTTGCGCTTGTGCGCCGGCACGCCGACCACGCTCTTTTCCCCGACCAGCAGCTTGCCGCTGGTCAGGTCGGTAAAGCCGGCGATCACGTTCAGCGTCGTCGTCTTGCCTGAGCCGCTCGGGCCGAGCAGCGTCATGAATTCACCCGGCTCGATTCGCAGCGACACGCCGTCGAGCGCCTTGAAGGAACCATAGGCCTTGCTTACCGACTCCAGGTCGATCGCCGCACCACGATTTTCCGCTTTCCGATTCATAAGCCTCCCTTCCGCTCACGGCCAAGAAGCAGCATGCCGCCGCCGATCAGCAGTGTCGTTGCGCATAAGAGGATCGTGCCGACGGCCGCGACCGTCGGATCGGCGTCGCGCGTGATGGAAGCGAAGATCTGCACCGGCAACGTCTTGAGATAGGGATTGGTGATGAACAGCGACACGACGATCTCGTCGAAGGAGGTGGCGAAGGCGAACAGCAGGCCGGACAGTACCCCAGGGGCAATCAGCGGCAGCGTCACCGTGCGGAACGTGGTGAGCGAACCTGCGCCCAGGCTCGCCGCGGCTGTCTCCAGCCGCTTGTCGAACACTTCGAGATTGGCCGAAACGGCGATCAGCACGAAAGGCAGCGCAAGGATGGTGTGCGCCAGCACGAAGCCGAGCAGCGTGCCGACAAGCCGCGTGTCGAGATAGACGGCGTAGATGCCGATGGCCAGGACCACGCCCGGCACCACCATCGGCGTCAGCATCAGCATGCGCAGGAGGTTTGCCGGCCGCGCCTGCATGCGGTCGAGGCCGAAGGCGGCAAGGGTGCCGAGCACCGTTGCCAGAACCGCAACGATCGATGCGACCCTCAGTGAGTTGAGGAAGCTGGTCGACCAATCCGGATTGGTGACAAAATTTTCGTACCATTGCCAGGAGAAGCCCTGGGGTGGAAATGCCAGCGATTTGTTCTCGTTGAATGACATCGGCACCACGACGAGCGTCGGTGCCACCAACCATATGGCTACCAGCAGGCAGACAAGGCCCAGCATGAGGCGGGTAAGCGGCTTCATCTCCATCAGGGCCGCCCCGCTTGCCGATGGCTGGACCGCATCACGGGCGCGGCAAGCGCCAGCAGCACGAAGGTCGTGACGAGCAGCACCACGCCCATGGCGCCGCCCCTGCCCCATTGCAGGAGACTGAGCACCTGTGTCTGCACCAGCGTCGACAGCATCGTCGAGCGCGGTCCGCCGAGCAGGGCCGGCGTGATGTAGAAGCCGAGCGCCAGGATGAAGACGATGATCGCACCGGCATAGACGCCAGGCAGCGACAGCGGCAGATACACCGTGAGGAACGCGCGCGAGGGTCTCGCCCCGAGGCTCCGCGCGGCTTGCATCAGCCTGAGATCGATGCCTTTCATGACCGAATAGAGCGGCAGGATCATGAAAGGCAAAAGCACCTGCGCCATGCCGATGACCACGCCCGTCTGAGTGCGGATCAGCCTGATGCCACCGAACCCGAGCGCCCGCAGGATCGAGTTGATGACCCCCGAATCCTGCAGCAGTATCACCCAGGACAAAGTGCGTACCACGCCGCTCACCCAAAACGGGATCAACACACATAGCAGCAGCACCAAGCGCACGCGTGGTCGGACCGCGGTCATCAGATAGGCATAGGGATAGGCGCAAACCACGCAGACCAGCGTGACCCATGCTGAAATGAGGAAGGTCCGCCGGAGCACGGCTAGGTTGACGGGCGCGCCGAAGAACCAGATATAGTTCTGCAGGCCCCACTGCGGCTCCGACAGGCTGCGCACGACGATGGTGAGCAGCGGATAGCCAATCACCGCGAAGAGCAGGACCAGCGCCGGCAGCGCGAGCGCGAACGGCCGCCATGCCCGGCGCCTTTCGGCGGCCGGAATGGCTGGCTTGGACACGCTCACGGCCTTGGTCTCCCTCAGCCGGTCAGTTGCCGGACATCAGCGCGGACCACTTCTCCTGCGCCACCGCGAAGTTCGGGACCCAGAACTTGAAGTTCTGCTTGTAGCCCTGCTTCTGGCGTTCGGGCGTGTTGGTCAGGAAAGCGGAGACGGAAGCGTCGACCTTGGGCTGCGCTTCACTGTTGATCGGCGTGTAAGACGTTTGCTCCGTCAACACCTCCTGCGCGTGCTTGCCAAGATAGGCGTTGAGCAGCGCGTAGGATGCCTCCGTGTCCTTGGCGCCGACGGGGATCGTCATCTGATCCATCACCACCAGCCAGTCCTGCCAGGCCGGTGCGTATTTGGCGCCGTTCTTGACCGCGGTCATGGCGCGGCCTGTCCACATCATCAGCATGTCGGCCTCGCCGGATTCGGCGAGTTGCTGCGATTCTGCACCCGTCTTCCAGAAGATGGTATCGGGGCCCAGCTTGCGAACCACATCGATGGCCTTGTCGATATCGGCCACCGTCATCGCCTTGGGGTCCCCGCCGGCAACCTTGAACGCCTGTTCCAGCAAGCCACCGGTCGGGCTGCCGGAGCCGTCGATTCCGCGCACGCCGGGGAATTTCTGCGTGTCGAAGAAGTCGGCCCAGCTCTTGGGCGGATTGTCCTTGTACTTTTCGGTGTTGTACATCAGCACGACGCCGTAGTTCATCGCCGGCACCGAGCACTCGCCGACCTGGCCCTCGGGAATTTTCGAGACGTCGAGTTTGGTGAAGTCCAGCTTCTGGAACAGTTTGCCGCAATAGACATAAGGCGGCAGATCGTCGGTATCGACAACGTCCCATGTCACATTGCCGGACTCGACCTGCGCCTGCAGCTTGGCGATCTCGGTCGGGCCGTCATTGAGCAGCTTGACGCCCGACTTGTCGACGAACTCCTTGAGCGCCGCCGCCTGGCCGTCCTGGTAGATGCCGCCATAGGACACGAAGGTCAGCGTCTTGCCCTTCAGCGAGCCTTCGGCCACCTCCCCGGCAACTGGCTTCGATTGCGCGAGCGCGGCCGTGGCCGCCAGAAGCACGCCCAGGCACGCCGCATGTGCAAATTTCACTCTCATCTTCAACTCTCCCATTCCAGAGCTCGCATTTGTTCTCATTCACCCGGATGCGAGCGGTTTCCGGGCCTGTACCGATCGAGTTCGAGCGCGCCGGCGGTCGGCGGCGCGATGATCCAGAGCACCTCCGCCGGCGTGTCGCCAACATTGACCGTGCGGTGCGGCACCGAGGTCGCGTATTCAACACTGTCGCCTTCGCGCATCAGATGTCGCTCGTCGGCAAGCGTCAGTTCGACGGTTCCCTTGAGCACCATGAACATCTCATGCTCGCCGCCATGCACATAGGCGTCGTCGCCGGTCGAGCCGCCGACCTCGAAATGCCCCGCATAAACCTCGAACTGATGGATCGGCCGCCGCGACAAAAGCATCTTGCGGCCTCGCACGCCGACGGGAACGACAGGCCGTTCCTCGCGCCTCAGCACCTTGTGCAACGGACGGCTGCTGCCCTCGAACAGGTCGTTGATGCCGAGATCGAGAGCGGCGGCGATCCTGAGCAGCGTGCCTGTGTTGGCGCCGCACAGATTGCGCTCGAGCTGGCTGATGAAGCTCGCCGTCGTGCCGGTCATATCGGCCAACCGGCGCAGCGAGACGCGCCTTGCCATGCGCAGCGCCTTGATGCGGGGACCGACGCCGCCGGCCTCAGGGGTGGCCGCGACCGTGCCATTCACCTCTTTCGCCGTGGAGTCCGATACGCGTGGCATTGCCGCTCCCGTTTCACTTAACACCTTATTAAGTGGCGATGGCGTTGGCAAGCGCGGACGGCATGCCAAGATTTCGGCGCCCATCGATCCTGCCGGTCGCACCGGATCGGGCTGAAAACCGTCCATACGGCGGGAAATCCGCATTAGCGGCGATCCAGGCATGAAAAAACCGACGTCAGCTTGCTTCTGACGTCGGTCATTTAGGTTTTGGGATCGTCGCACCCGGTCTTTCCGAGGAAAAACCGAGGTTGGTTCGATCCGACGCAGACCCGTGGGCGGGGGGCTTGGGGTTTACGAGCCGGTGCCGGACCGAACCGTCTCAGGCAACGCCGGTAAATTCGTCGGACATTGGGGCATGAGCGCGGATAAAAAATGGCGAGAATGTGGCGGAGCATCACCAATTCCAACATGTCGTTTGCAAACGTGACTGGACGCGACGGAAATGGCGCGGGTCCGCACCGCTTCGCCGGCACTTGCAATTCGATGGCGAAAGCGCCAACTTTGGTTGGCAAAGATTCATTTTTGAAGGATCGAGGCATGACCGATCACGGCGGCGGGACGGAGGATGGCGACGCATCCGCGATACTGATCCCGCTCCACGAGGCACGCCGTGCGCGCCTCGACCAGCCGGTGCGCTTCGAGCGGCGCGAACTGGACCAGATCCTGAAACTCTACGGGCGCATGGTTGCCGCCAATGAATGGCGCGACTACGCTATCGATCATCTCACCGACAGGGCCGTGTTTTCAGTGTTCCGCCGGGCCAGCGAGGTGCCGCTGTTCCAGATCGTCAAGGACCCGAAACTGGCACGCAAACAAGGCGCCTTCGCCGTCATCGCCGCGGGCGGCCGTATCCTCAAGCGCGGGCAGGAGCTTGGCCGTGTGCTCGGCGTCTTCGACAGCAAGTTGAAGCTGGTCGAGGCCTGAAACAGCGGCGCAATTGCTTCGGTTGGCCTCAGTCTTGGGCTCATCTAAGCCATTACTTTTCTTGACGGAATTTCCGCTCCGGCAATGATTCCGGATCGGGCGGGGCGGATGCCCCGCCGTTCAGCGCCAGTTGCATGAACACCGTGTCCAGCCAGCGGCCGTGCTTGTAGCCGGAGCCTTCGAGGCGGCCGGAATGACGAAAGCCGAGCTTTTCGTGCAGCTTGACGGAAGCGCTGTCGGGATGGCCATCGCCGATCACCGCGACGATCTGGCAAAAGCCCGCAGCCTCGGCGGCCGCGATCAGGCTTTGCATCAGTTTGAGGCCGACACCCTGGCCCTTGGCATCAGGCGCGACATAGACGGAGTCCTCGACGACAAAGCGATAGGCCGGGCGCGGCCGGAAGGGACCGGCATAGGCATAGCCGAGCACGGCGCCATCCTTTTCCGCCACAAGGTAAGGGAAGCCGCCGGCCTGGAGCGTGTCGAATCGCGTGCCCATTTCGGCGCGACCTGGCGGCTCCAGCTCGTAGCTCGCCGTGCCGCGGGTCACAGCGTCGGCATAGATTTGCGTAATGGTGTCGAGGTCGGCCGCGCGTGCGGCCCGTATAACGATAGTGCTCATTCTTTATGCAGGCCTCTTTGTCTGCCTGCAATAACAGCAAAGGTCGGCGCAAAAGAAAAGGGCGGCCGTTGGGCCGCCCCTTCCAAACCCGATGGTCCAGTCAGACCATGACGCGGACCAGCCCTCAGCGGCGGTCGCCCATGAACTGGAGCAGGAACATGAACAGGTTGATGAAGTCGAGATAGAGCGTCAGCGCGCCCATGATGGCCTTGCGGCCAGCGACGTCGGAGGCGTCGCCCTCGAAATACATCTCCTTGATCTTCTGCGTGTCGTAGGCGGTGAGGCCGGCGAAGACCAGCACGCCGATCGCCGAGACGGCGAAGGACAGCGCCGACGACTGCAGGAAGATGTTGATGACCATCGCGATGATGATGCCGAACACGCCCATGATCAGGAACGAGCCCATCGCCGTCAGGTCGCGCTTGGTCGTGTAGCCGAACAGCGACAGCGCGCCGAAGGCCGCGGCGGTGGCGAAGAAGGTCTGCGAGATGCTGGCGGTGGTGTAGACCAGGAAGATCGACGACAGCGACAGGCCGACCAGGCCCGCATAGACCCAGAACGTCGTCTGCGCCGCCGACACGCTCATCGACTGGACGCGGAACGACAGGAACAGAACGGCGGCCAGCGGGGCCAGCATCACCAGCCAGCGCAGCGGCGAGCCGAAGATCGCGTAGCCGAACGAGGTCAGCATCTCGCCGCTCGGCAGCGTCGCGACAGCCGAGGCCGGATCGGTGGTTGTGGCCAGCATGATCGTGCCGACGGCGGCAAGACCAGTGATGAGGAGACCAAGCCCCATCAAATTGTAGACCTTGATCATATAGGCGCGCAGGCCCTGATCGATGTCGACGGCGGCGCCGGGCACGGCGCGCGTCTGATAGTTGCGAATGGGTTCAGCCATTGTGGTCCTCTATTGCTTCTGCCCCGTCCGGTGTCGGGTCCACCCGGACCCAGGCGCCGCTGGCGGGACTCCAGCATGCCTGCGGCGAAATATGATGGTTATTCGCGTCAAGAACAAGACCGTAACCGGGTGTAATGCTTCGTGAGGCACGCATGGCGCGGTTTTCCAGCCCTTTGGCCGCGAAACATTACGTCGATTTAACCAAATGCCGGCCGTCGGCGGGGTGGAACCGATGCGGACTCAGAGGTTTCGCAGCACGGGCGCTGCCTTGTGGCCGAGCACCCGCCAGGTGCCGGCGAGACCGATGCCGACGGTGATGACCAGCGCAAAGAGAATGGTCGCCACCGCCACTTCCGGCATGAAATGCGACGGCAATGTCATGATGCGGGCGACGACGAACCATGCGGCGGCACTGCCGGCGGCGAGCGCGAAGACCGCCGTGGCGAGGCCGATCAGCATGTATTCGAGCGAGAAGGCCGATATCAGCGTCAGCCGCGTCGCACCGAGCGTCTTCAGCACCACCGCGTCATGGATGCGCGCCCGGTTGCCGGCGGCGAGTGCGCCGGCCAGCACAAGCACCGACGCGATCAGTGCCACGCCGGCCGCCGCCCTGATCGCCGCGCCGAGCTGTCCGACCAGACGGTTGACGATGTCGAGCGCGTCCTTGACGCGGACCGTAGTGACTGCCGGGAAGGCGCGGGTGACGGCATTGAGGATGCGGGCGTCATCAGCCGCGGTGGCGCTCTTTTCGGTCAGCGTCGCCACCCAGCCATGCGGCGCGCCGGCAAATGTGTTGGGCGAGAACACCATGACGAAGTTGATGCCCATCGTCTCCCATTCGACCTGGCGGAAATTGGCGATCCTGGCCGTGACATTGCGGCCGAGCACGTTGACGGTGACGGTATCGCCGAGCTTCAGCCCGATTTCCTTGCCTTCCTTGTCGGAAAACGAGACGAGCGGCTCGCCGGTATAATCGGCCGGCCACCAGTTCCCCTCGGTCAGCGTCGCGTTGTCCGGCTGCTTGGCCTCATAAGTCAGGCCGCGGTCGCCGCGCAGCACCCAGGCGCCCTCCGCCGGCACCTTGACCTTGTCGACGGCGACGCCGTTGAGCGCCATCACCCGGCCGCGCAGCATCGGCACCTTGGCCAGCGTCCCCTGCGGGGCCTCCTTGCTGATCAGACTGGAGAAGCCGTCGACATCGCTGCTCTGGATATCGACGAAGAAGAAGTTCGGCGCCCGCTCAGGCAGGCTGCCGGAGATCTGCCGCCGCAGATTGCCGTCGATCAGCGCCAGCGTCACCAGCAGCGTCAGGCCAAGCCCCAGCGACAGCACCACCGACGGCGTCAGCGCGCCTGGCCGATGGATGTTGCCGACGGCGAGCCTGAGCGCCACGAAGCGCACGCGCGGGCTCTTCCTTGCCGCCCATTGCACCAGCGCACCGACCAGGCGCAGCACCAGGAAGGCGAAGATGGTGGCCCCGACGAAGATCGAAGCGATGCGCTGGTCGCCCGAAAACAGGATGGCGAGCGCTGCAAGAAGCACTGCGATGCCGAGCGCCGAAACGACATAGATAGCGCGTGGAAAACCGCGGCCTTCCAGTCCCATCTCGCGGAACAGCGCGGTCGCCGGCACATCGCGGGCGCGACCGAGCGGCAGCAGCGCGAAGGCCAGCGTCACCAGCAATCCGAACAGCGCCGCCATGCCGAGCGCGCCGGGATAAAAGCCGCCTTGCGCCGGCACCGGAATGACGGACTGAAGCGCGGCGCTCGCGGCGAAGGGCATCAGCGCACCGAGCACCAGACCGGCGGCGATGCCGAGGGCCGCGATCATCAGGATCTGCACGAGGTAAACGGCAAAGACGAAGCCGCCCGATGCGCCCAGGCTCTTGAAGGTGGCGATGACGCCGCGCTTGCCGTCGAGATAGGCGCGCACCGCGTTGGCGACGCCGACGCCGCCGACCACCAGCGCCGTCAGCCCGACCAAAGTCAGGAATTGCGAAAAGCGTTCGATGTTGGAAGAGAGCGCCGGGGCCGCATTGCTGCGCGTGCGGATCGACCAGCCGGACTCCGGGAAATCCTTGGCAGCCTTGTCCTGGATGGCCTTGAGCCGCGCCTCGTCGGCGTCGGGGGCCAGCCGGATCTTGTAGGAATTCTCGACGAGGCTGCCCGGCTGAACCAGCCCTGTCGCGACCAGGCCCTCGGTCGAGATCATCAGGCGCGGCGCGAAACCGAAACCTTCGGACACGGCATCGGGCTCGGTGACCAGCCTGGCGCGCAGTTCGAAGGTGGCGGTTCCGAGCTTCAGCCGATCGCCGAGCTTCACATGCAGCCGCTCGAACAGCAAGTCGGGCGCGGCCGCGCCGAAAACACCGAACTGCTCGCCGAACAGTTCCTGCTTCGTCAGCGCCGGCTCGGTTTCCAGCGCACCGTAAAGCGGATAGGCCTCGTCGACGGCCTTGGCCTCGACCAGCGCCTGATCGGAGCCGTCGGCAAGCCGCGCCATCGAGCGCATGCTGGCGGTTCTCGACACCGTGCCCAGCCCATCGAGGAAGCCGCGTTCGGCTTCGCTTGCGTCGCGCTGGTTAAGCTGGAAGCGCAGATCGCCGCCAAGCAGCGTCTGGCCCTGGTTGGCAACGCCGCCACTGATCGAGCGGGCCACGGAATTCACGCCGCCGATCGCCGCGACGCCGAGCGCGATGCAGGCAAGAAAAATCAGAAAACCGGACAGGCCGCCGCGCATCTCGCGCAAGGAGAAGCGGACGGCGAGCTTCAACGTCCGCGCCGGTGACATCAGGCGATGGCCTTGGTCGGCGCCGGTGCCTCGATCCTGCCGGAGCGCATGGAGACCTGGCGCGAACAGCGCGCCGCGAGCGCCTGATCATGCGTGACCAGCACCAGCGTCATGCCGCGCTCGGCCGCCTTGGCGAACAAAAGGTCGGCGACCTGCTTGCCGGTCGCCTGGTCGAGATTGCCGGTCGGCTCGTCGGCGATGAGGATGCGCGGCGACGGCGCCAGCGCCCGGGCCATCGCGACGCGCTGCTGCTCGCCGCCCGAAAGTTCGCCGGGATAGTGCGTGACGCGGTCGCTCAAACCCACGGCCGCCAGCTCGCGTTCCGCCACCGAGAACGGATCGGCATGGCCGGCCAGCTCCAGCGGCACGGCGACATTTTCGAGCGCCGTCATATTGGGGATGAGATGGAAGGACTGGAACACGATGCCGATGTTTCGCCCCCGAAACGATGCGATCTGATCCTCGCTCTTGCCGTTGAGCAGCTCGCCGGCGATTCGTACCGTGCCCGAATCGACCCTTTCCAGACCGGCGAGAACCATGAGCAGCGTCGACTTGCCCGACCCCGACGGCCCGACGATGCCGGTCGCCTCGCCGCGCGCCACATCGAGGCTGACGCCCTTCAGCACATGGACGGACGAGGCGCCTTCGCCCAATGTCAGCGATACGTCTTTCAGCTCGATGACGGCTTCTGTCAAAATGAAAGCGTCCTATATGGAGATGAGGGCTTCGCCTGCCGGGCCGTCGCCGGAAGAATTCTCTGTCATATGGGACCTGCCGCATGTCTTTCCAACGCAGAATTGCCGCAGGCCTGATCGTTTTCCTCGCCATTTGCGGCGCCATTTCGTCGGCACGCGCCGAGCCTTTCAAGATCGTCGGTTTCGGCGACAGCCTGATGGCCGGCTTCGGCCTCGGACCCGACGAAGGTTTTACCGACAGGCTGCAGGCGGCGCTGCGCGCCAGGGGCAGGGATGTGACCGTCGCCAATGCCGGCGTTTCCGGCGACACCTCCAGCGGCGGGCTGGCGCGGCTCGACTGGTCGGTGCCGGACGGCACACAGCTTGTCATCCTCGAACTCGGCGCCAACGACATGCTGCGCGGCGTTTCCCCCGACATCACCCGCAAGAACCTGGATACGATGCTGGCCAAGCTGAAACAGCGCAAGATCGCCGTTCTGCTGGCCGGCATGCGCGCAGCGCCCAATCTCGGCGCCGATTATCAGAACGCCTTCGACGCCATCTTTCCGGAACTGGCCGCAAAATACGGCGTTACCTTGTACCCGTTCTTTCTCGACGGCGTAGCCGGCCGGTCCGCCCTGCAGCTTGAGGATGGCTTGCATCCGAACGCCAAGGGGGTCGCCCAGATGGTCGAGCGCATCCTGCCTGCGGTCGAGAAGGCCATCGCGGCGGTGCCGGGAGGATCGTGAGACGGGATAGGCCCTTTCCGTTGGGGAAATCTTTTTGACGAGACCTGTGACCAACAAACCTCTTGCCCCGTTTGATTATCGATGATTCGCTGGGGGCACAGTTCGATTCGAGGAAGGGAGGCTCTTCATGCCGCGTCTTTTCACCGCCCTCGAAATTCCGCGTGACGCCGCCCTTTCGCTGTCCCTGCTCAGGGGCGGCCTGCCCGGGGCCCGCTGGATCGACGTCGAGAACTATCATCTGACGCTGCGCTTCATCGGCGATGTCGAAGGCCATGTCGCCGACGAGATCGCCAACGCGCTCGACCGCGTCCACCGCCCCTCCTTCCCGCTGACGCTGTCGGGCGTCGGCGCTTTCGGCCAGAAGAAACCGCATGCCGTATGGGCCGGGGTCTCTGCCTCGCCGGATCTCTCGGCGCTTCAGGCTGAAATCGAGCGCATCTGCCAGCGGCTCGGCATTCCGGCCGATCCGCGCAAGTTCATGCCGCATGTCACACTGGCCCGCCTGCGCAATTCGAGCCCGCTGGACGTCGCCCAATATCTTTCGGCGCGCGGCAATTTTTCGACATTGCCGTTCCGCATCAGCCGGTTCGTCTTGATGTCGTCGCGCGATTCGGTCGGCGGCGGCCCCTACATCGTCGAGGAAGCCTGGCCGCTGTCGGGCGCCGATACGCGCGCGGCAAGCCGCGTCGCCAGCGCCTCCGACGCTTCGCGGATCATGCGGTAGACCTCGGCGAAGGCTTCCTCGCCGTCGTGATAGGGATCCGGCACGTCGCGCGCCTTTCCCTGCGCAAATTCCAGGAACAGGTGGATGCGGTCGCGCACGCCGGCGGGCGCCAGCGTCTTCAGGTCGGCGACGTTCGACCTGTCCATGCCGAAGATCAGGTCGAAACGCGAGAAATCCTCGGGCGCGATCTTGCGTGCCCGCAGTTCCGATATGTCGATGCCGTGGCGCGACGCGATGGCGATCGAACGCCGATCAGGGGCGGAGCCCGCCTCCCAGTCGCTGGTTGCGGCCGAATCGAGCACTATGTCCCGGCCCAGTCCACGTTCCGTCAGCACGGAACGAAGCACGCCTTCCGCCAGCGGCGAGCGGCAGATGTTGCCCAGGCAGACGAACAGAATGGATTTTATGGGCTTCGTGCTCATCGATCCGGCGCTATGGTGAAAGTCATCTTCGAAATAGCACAGGAACCGGACATGACGAGAGAGAAACTTGGCAAGGAAGCCATCGTCGCGGCGCTGACAGACCTCGAAGGCTGGTCGCTGGCTGCGGATGGCGCTTCCATCAAACGGACGTTCACCTTCAGGAATTTCTCCGAAGCCTTCGCCTTCATGACCCGCGTCGCGCTTGCGGCCGAGAAGATGGACCATCATCCCGACTGGTCGAATGTCTACAAAACCGTCGACGTGACGCTGAACACGCACGATGCCGGCGGAGTCACGGCGCTTGACATCGAGTTGGCGAAGAAAATGGACCGCTTTGTTGGCTAGGGTAATTCATAGGTGCGGCAACCCCGGCTTCGTCAGCCACGGGCGGAGCGGGAGCGAAGCGGACGCGCAGACCCGAGGATCCATGCCGCGACGTTGACCAAGGGGTGCAGTCGAGCAGAATTCAGCACCGCTGCGTCGCTCTTGAGTCGCGGCATGGATTCTAGGGTCTGCGCCGCGTCGCTTCGCTCCTTGCTTCGCCCTAGAATGACGACGGGAGGGGCGTTTGCCGCCGAACTCCAAGGGAGGACGACTGCCAGCGGAGTGTCCGCTAGGCCGGCATCACCTGATCCGCAGGACAGCACGGTAAAGACTGATCCGATTTTCAGGCCAGCGATCTCCCAAGCTCTTGCAGCAAGCGTCGGGTTTCACCACATTTTGCCCCGCGGCCATGCGCAGGCAAGCGCATGAGCCCGCAAGGAGAAATTGATGGCGCAAAAATCCGGTTTTGATTTCTTCGGCTTTGGCGACAGGCTGGGCGGTGAGGGCGAGGTGCGCGAGAAATTCTGGCGCACGGCCAAGAGGGCCGCGCGGCAGATCCCGTTCATGGAAGATGTCGTCGCGGCCTATTACTGCGCCATGGACAAGAACACGCCGCTGCGCGCAAAAGGCATCCTGGTGGCGGCACTCGGTTATTTCGTCCTGCCGGTGGATATGGTCCCCGACTTCATCCTCGGCCTCGGCTTCACCGACGATATCGCCGTGCTCACCGCCGCGATCACCGCCGTCAGCGCCCATATCACGCCGGCGCACCGGCAGGCCGCCAAGGACGCCATATCGGACAAGGGCTGAGCCCTGGAACCGGCCTTCGCGCGCGCTGGACACCAGCGTTCAGAGGGCTTGTGGAAAGTCAAACTCTTGCCGCTTTCATGCCCTCCAAGTCGCCGAAGGGACATCGCGCCCGCCGCTTGAAAGGCGGCGGCGCGAAGACGGCGGCGGTTTCCTGGGGTGAGCGTCCTTTTCTCAGAGGTAATTCACCGTTTGGTAACCCAGATTAAATCAAAATGAAGCGACGGCAGGACGCCACGCGGCCCGCCTCCGCACCATTTGGAATACGGGAAAAACGATGCGCGGATTGATTGCGACAGTTTCGAGCCTGGTCCTGGTGGCCTTCGCAGCGCCGGCGATGGCACAGCAGGCGACCAAGATCGGCCAGCACAATGCCTGGGGCACCTACAGCTACCAGGCATCGGGCGGCAAGGTCTGCTATGTCCTCACCGTGCCGACCGACAAGCAGCCGCCGACGCTCGACCATGGCGACATGTTCTTCTTCGTCAGCCAGCGGCCCGGCCAGCAGGTGTCCTACGAGCCGCAATTCATCGCCGGCTACACTTTCCAGGAAAACTCCAAGGCCACCGTCACAATCGACAAGAAGACGTTTTCGATGTTCACGCGCGGCAAGTCGGCCTGGGTCGAGAACGCCGCCGAGGAGCCGGTGCTGATCGCCGCCATGAAATCCGGCACCGACATGAAGGTGCAGGCCAAGTCCGGCCGCGGCAACACCACCTCCTACGTCTTCTCGCTGAAAGGCATCTCGGCGGCGCTGTCGTCGATCGCCAACTGCAAATAGTCGAAATTTCGCTTTGAACAGAGAGGCCGGACCCTTGAGTCCGGCCTTTGTTTTTCACGCCGGACCTGGTTCCGGCGCCGCCTCCGCCCTGCGCCGGCGGATCGCTTCCGCGATGAAGACGCGCGACAGCGCGTGATAGAGTGGCTCGCGCGAGATCATGCGCGCCGTGCCGTAGCCCAGCATCGAGGCCAGCATTAGCGCGATGACATTGTCGTGATTGCCGGTCATCTCCAGTATGATGACGAAGGCCGTCATCGGCGCCTGCACGACGCCGGCGAAATAACCGGCCATGCCGAGCAACGCGGCCGCACCCGTGCTGGCGCCGAAGGCGAGGCCGAGCGAGCTGCCGATGCCGGCGCCGACCGAAAGCGAAGGCGCAAAGATGCCGCCCGGAATGCCCGAGACCATCGACAGCAGCCCGGCAAGGAACTTCTCGGCGAAGAAGAACCAGGGCAGCGGCGTGCCTTCAACGGCGCCGCGCGCCTGCGCGTAGCCGGTGCCGAAGGTCAAGCCGCCCGAGGCGATGCCGATCGCCGCGACGCCGAGCCCGCAGATGGCGGCGACCAGCAGGACGCGCCGCAAGGGCTGCCCCGTGTTCCAGCGTCGGATCCGGCGCGTCGCCTTCAGTGCCAGGAGCGAGAACAGCGCGCCGAGGCCGCCGCCGATGACGCCGCAGGCAATCACAAGCGGCCACTCGGCGGCAAACGAGATCGTCTCCTTCGAGACACCGAAATAGGTGTAGTTGCCAAGCAGGCCGAGCGAGGCGATGCCGGCCAGGATCACCGCCGTCAGCACCAGCCCGTTGGTCCGCGCTTCGTAGGTGCGGCCCATTTCCTCGATGGCGAAGACGATGCCGGCCAGCGGCGTGTTGAAGGCGGCCGCGATGCCGGCGGCCGAGCCGGCCAGGATCAGGCCGCGCGCCTGCGCCATGCCGCCCCAGCGTGCCGCCTGCAGCATCAACGACGCGCCGACCTGCACGGTCGGTCCCTCACGGCCGATCGAAGCGCCGCAGAACAGGCCGACCAGGGTGAGCGCGATCTTGCCCGCGACCAGCTTCAGCGACAGGATGTGGCCACGGTCGTCGTCGCGCAGATGCCGCGCCGCGATCGCCTGCGGAATACCGCTGCCTTGCGAGCCCGGGAAGAAGGCTTGCGCCAGCCAGGCACACAGCACGAAGCCGACCGGCGTGATCGCCAGCGGCAGATAGAAACGCCAGCCGCCGTCATCGCCGGTCATGGCATGGAACAGCGCCTGCGCCTTGTCGGCGAGCACCGCGAACAGCACGCTGATCACGCCGATGCAGATCGCGCCGGCCCAGAACACCAGCCGCGGCTGCCACACCCGGCGAGAGCCCCACATCGCGCGCGAACGCCGCAGCAAGGGGTATTTTCGCACTGTACCGGCCATGTCTGTCCTCTCGACGGAGCCCCAGCCCTAACACAGGCATGGCCTCGATCAAGCGTTCGCATCAAACGTGAAATGGAAGACGGACGTGGAGCAAAAGTCCATGGCTGCGGTTTGGCACCATGAACAAGGAACCATGAGTTATGCCGGTTCGGCGCAATGATCGTCATTTCCGCATTGATCTTGAGACACCCTCAACACCGACAGGTGGATATCTCGACCTGCGTGTGCTGAGTGGTCTGCGGGAACAAGGCTCGGATGGGCTCCCGCCGACCTTCGAGCCGGCGGGAATATCGATCGACGGCAGGCTTCACATGGCCATTTTTTCGCATTCCGCCTGAGCCTTCTTGGTCGACGTGTCGATCATGAAGGCTTTGCCCTTGGCGTCGGTCATCATCATCATGCAGTGCTTGATCGGCTTTGCCATCTTCATCATCTCGGCACTCATTTTCGGGTCCGGCGTCATGGTGCCCATATGCCCGTCCGGCATGATTGCCGTGACTTGCCCTGCCTTCATCATGGTCATTGTGCCCATCGCGTCTTCGGCAAATGCCTGCGAGGCGCAAAGGCCGACGAAGCTGGCAATGACGGTGAGCTTGATAGAGTTCATCGTGCATACTCCCATTTGTCAGGGCATGGTTGCCCCATTCAGGGTTCGAACGCGCGGTGAGAACCGTTACTTCAACACGATCAAGTGATCCGTTTTCGGGCGAAAAGCACGGACCGCAGGTCTGACCGGCCGGCGCATCTGTCAATCGGTCGGCGCACGGATCGCCTCGCCATCGCATGACTCCGCCGCCAAGCTGTGCTATGGGCCGCCCTTCATATCAGGCCGATGGATGAAATCGGCCGCAAACCGCTTATATCAGTGCAACCATGACCCTTTCATTCGACCTGACCGCCGAAGGCGCCCGTGACGCGTTGCGTGCCCGCGCGACACAGCCGGAAAAGCCGTCGCTGATCGGCCTGACGCGCGCCGAACTGGGCGAGGCGCTCGTCGCGTCCGGCATCGTGCCGGAGCGCCAGGCAAAAATGCGTGCACAGCAGCTCTGGCACTGGATGTATGTGCGCGGCGTCTCCGATTTCGCCGGCATGTTCAACATCTCCAAGGATCTTCGCGCCGAACTCGACAAGCATTTCACCGTGGCGCGGCCCGAGATCGTCGAAGAGCAGATCTCCGCCGACGGCACGCGCAAATGGCTGTTCCGCTTCCCGCCGCGCGGCGCCGGCCGCCCGGTCGAGATCGAGACTGTCTACATCCCCGAGGAAGGCCGCGGCACGCTCTGCATCTCCTCGCAGGTCGGCTGCACGCTGACCTGCTCCTTCTGCCACACGGGCACGCAGAAGCTGGTGCGTAACCTGACTGCCGAGGAAATCCTCGCCCAGTTGCTCACCGCGCGCGACCGGCTCGGCGATTTCCCCGACCGCGACACGCCCGACGGCGCCATCGTGCCGGCCGAGGGCCGCAAAGTGTCCAACATCGTCATGATGGGTATGGGCGAGCCGCTCTACAATTTCGAGGCGGTCAAGAAGGCGCTGCTGATTGCTTCCGACGGCGACGGCCTTTCGCTGTCGAAGCGCCGCATCACGCTGTCGACCTCAGGCGTGGTGCCGGAGATTTTCCGCACCGGCGAGGAGATCGGCGTCATGCTCGCCATCTCGCTGCACGCCACCAATGACGATCTGCGCGACCTTCTGGTGCCGATCAACAAGAAATATCCGCTCAAGGAGCTGATCGCCGCCTGCCGCGCCTATCCCGGCCTGTCGAACGCCAGGCGCATCACCTTCGAATATGTGATGCTGAAGGACGTCAACGATTCCCTCGACGACGCCAAGGCGCTGGTCAAGCTGCTCAGGGGCATTCCGGCCAAGATCAACCTGATCCCGTTCAACCCCTGGCCCGGCACCAACTACCAGTGCTCGGACTGGGAGACGATCGAGAAATTCGCCGACTACATAAATAACGCCGGCTATGCCTCGCCGATCCGCACGCCGCGCGGCCGCGACATCCTCGCCGCCTGCGGCCAGCTCAAATCGGAATCGGAGCGCATGCGCAAAGTCGACCGGCTGGCGCTGGAAGCCATGATGATCGCGGGGCACGGCGAGGCGTGAGGCGTCTCGTCGCCGGGCTCAAGCGCTTCGTCTTCATAGCAGTCGGCTATATCGCCGCCGTGCTGACCTCGATCCTGGTGCCTGTGCTGCTGATCGCTCTTCTGGAAGGGCTCGAATATGGCAACTGGTCCATCGTTTTCGCATTCGACTGGCTGGTTTCCTTCCCGCTCGCGGTAGCGACGGTGGCGGTCTGCGCGCTGTTGATCGTCGGCCCCGCGATCTTCATGGCCGAACGCTTGTCGCTTCGGGGCTGGTTCTACTTCGCGGCCACGGGCGCGATCACGTCCATCGCATTCGGGGTTCTTGTCCCGGGCTCGGCCGGAGGGTTTGTTTTCAACCCGGGCTTTCTCGGGTTCCTGGCCACCGCCGGCATTGCCGCCGGTTCGGTCTACTGGTTTCTGGCCGGGCGCAAGTCCGGCCATCCCTTACGCCGGGATTCGCAATGACCCGTCTCGTCGCCTATATCGTGCGCCTTGCCGTCATCCTGTTCGGCTATGCCGTCGCCGCGCTGGCGGCCAGCGCGTTCCTCAATGTCCTGTTCCTGGCCTCCCTCGGCTACACGCCGGCGCATGCGGAGCCGGCGGCGACCGCCTCGCTCTATTTCTCGATCCCCTTCGTCGCGCTGTTTGCCGCCTATTTCGCCTTCATGCCGGCGGCCCTCGTGATTCTGATCGCCGAGATTCTCGGCCGGCGCGATTGGCTGTTCTATGCGCTGGCCGGTGCGATCGTCGCCGCCGTCTTCCTCGGCTTCGCCGACCAGATGGGCGACACGCCATTCGCCGTCACCGAGCCGCGCGCCATGGCCGCCGTCATCGGCGGCGGCATGGTCGGGGGCATCTTCTATTGGCTCAGCGCCGGGCGCTGGGCCGGAACCTGGTGGAAAGCCGAACCCTGACCTCGAACCGAGCGCCCACGTAAGCAGGGAGCTTTGCTGACCTCCGGTTCGGAAGAGATCAGCAGCGAACAGCAAAATCCTACTTCGCCTGGGCAGTCAGGATTTTGAGCGCGAACGCGGAAAACACGCCGGCGAAGAGATAGTCGACCACCCGCGTCACGCGCGGGCTGGCCTTCATCGCCGCCGAGAATTTCTCCGCCGCCAGCACCATCGGGGTCGTCACCGGGGTCGAGAGCACCACGAACATGGCGCCGAGGAAGAACAGCTTTCCCGGCGCGTGCGGATCATGCGCGGAGACGAATTGCGGCAGGAAGGTCATGAAGAACAGGATGATCTTCGGGTTGAGCAGGTTGACGCCCAGCCCCACCATCCAGCTCCGGAACAGCGAGATTTGCGGGCCCGTCTTCTTCTCCGGCGAGAAGGCCGAACCCTTGGTGATCGCCTGCCAAGCCAGGAAGACGAGATAGCCGGCGCCGAAGATCTTCAGCACGAAGAAGGCCATCGGCGAGGCGACGATCAGCGCCGAGACGCCGACCACCACCAGCGTGGTGTGGATCAGCGTGCCGCACAGCGCCCCCGCCATCGAGGCGAAGCCTGCGGCGCGGCCCTGGCTCAGCGTGCGCGAGACGAACAGCGTCATGTCCGGCCCCGGCGTGATCGCCAGGATGACCGTGGCGATGGCGAACTGGATCAGCGTTGCGGTGTCGGGAATGAAGGACATGGTAGGCCCGTTGACTTTCGATACGCAGCTATAATGAACGGGGCCTGCCGTTGCCAGCGGCTGTGCGACGGAAAGGATGATCCAGCTGTCCCGTATGCCTGTTTCTCCGCGCCTTGCCCCGTTCATCCCTTGCGGTGACCGGAAACGGCGTGATACCTCGCCGGCCGAGAACTCTTGTCGCGGAAACAGCAAATGTCGAAAACAAAAGACGTCAAGAAGGTCGTGCTCGCCTATTCCGGCGGCCTCGACACATCAATCATCCTGAAATGGCTGCAGACCGAGCTCGGCGCCGAGGTCGTCACCTTCACCGCCGACCTCGGCCAGGGCGGCGAATTGGAGCCGGCGCGCCGCAAGGCCGAGATGATGGGCATCAAGGACATCCGCATCGTCGACGTGCGCGAGGAATTCGTTGCCGACTTCGTCTTCCCGATGTTCCGCGCCAACGCCGTCTACGAAGGGACCTATCTGCTCGGCACCTCGATCGCCCGGCCGCTGATCTCGAAACACCTCGTCGAGATCGCAAAGGAGACCGGCGCCGACGCGATCGCCCACGGCGCCACCGGCAAGGGCAATGACCAGGTGCGCTTCGAGCTTTCGGCCTATGCGCTCAATCCCGATATCAAGGTCATCGCGCCCTGGCGCGACTGGTCGTTCAAGTCGCGCACCGACCTCATCAACTTCGCCGAGCAGCACCAGATTCCGGTGCCGAAGGACAAGAAGGGTGACGCGCCGTTCTCGGTCGACGCCAATCTCCTGCATTCCTCTTCCGAGGGCAAGGTGCTTGAGGACCCGTGGAGCGAGCCGCCGGAATTCGTCCATCAGCGCACCGTCTCGCCCATGGACGCGCCGGACAAGGTCACCGAGATCGAGATCGAGTTCCTGAAGGGCGATCCGGTCGCGCTCGACGGCAAGAAGCTGTCGCCGGCAACCATGCTCGCCGCCCTCAACGATCTCGGCCGCGACAACGGCATCGGCCGGCTCGACCTCGTCGAGAACCGCTTCGTCGGCATGAAGTCGCGCGGCGTCTACGAGACCCCCGGCGGCACCATCCTTATCGCTGCCCACCGAGCCATCGAATCGATCACGCTCGACAGGGGAGCTGCCCACCTCAAGGACGAGTTCATGCCGCGCTACGCCGAACTCATCTACAACGGCTTCTGGTTCGCGCCCGAGCGGCTGATGCTGCAGACGATGATCGACAAGAGCCAGGAGGATGTCGAAGGTACGGTGCGTCTGAAGCTCTACAAGGGCAATGTCATCGTTACCGGCCGCAAGTCGAAGAAGACGCTCTATTCCGACGCGCTGGTGACCTTCGAGGACGACCGCGGCGCCTACGACCAGAAGGACGCCGCCGGCTTCATCCGCCTCAATGCGCTGAGGCTGCGGACCTTGGCGGCGCGCAACCGCCGGGACTGACCGCTCTACCGGTCAGCGAACAGGAAACCCGGCAACGCGGCCGGGCTTTCTGCTGAAAAGCAATTCCAGGAAAGTGTGTACGGTTTTCCCGAGAAAAGCGCGCAGCGCTTTCCCTTGGGAATTGCGCAAAAACAAAGACATGAGCGGTTCGCCGTTTCCGTGAAACGGTGAACTGCCCTAACGATCACTCGCCATCGATCGCCGTGGCGATACGGGCGATGGCCTGTTGATAGACACTCGCCGAGTTCCAGCCGGCAATTGCACCCATATTCGACTGAGCACTCGCGCCGGCCTGCCAACCGTGCGCCTTGAGGAAGTTGGCCGTGGATGCCAGCGCGGTGCTCTTGTCGCGCAGGTTTCCGCTGCCCACCCCATATTTCAGGACATTTCCGGGCAGGAACTGCGTGTGGCCGATCTCGCCATGCATGGCCCCGACCGACGAGGCGGTCAACGTTCCGCGATCGACCAGCTTCAGCGCCGCAATGGCATGCGGCTGAAAGTAATCCGGACGGCGGCAGTCATAGGCAAGCGTCAAAATGGCGGACACCGTGTTCTGGTTGCCCATGGAGGCGCCGAAGCCCGTCTCCATGCCCCAGATGGCAAGCAGCACGCCCGGCGAGACGCCGTAGGTCCGTTCGATCTTGTCGAACAGCGCCGCATTCGATTTCTTCAGCGCCCGGCCCCTGGAAATGATCGCCGCCCCGCCGCGGCGCTTCATGAAGGCTTCCACCGAGCCGCTGAAAGCCTTGTGGATGGCGCGGTCCGCGGAAATGGTCCTGGTCGCGTAGGTCGCGCCGGCCAGGGCGGCCAGTCCTCTCGAACCCACGCCCTCGGCCCTGGCCTCCGCTGCGAAGTCCTGCTTCCAGGCATCGAAGCCGGCTCCGGTCTTGCCACAGCTGGCCGCCGCCTGTGCGCCCGTCGCCAGCGCAAGCATCGCCACCACAGTGGCCGCTGCAAACATCTTACCTTTGGCAAGAAATGCCATGTTGTTCTCTCCTGGTTGCCTGAATCACGTCCCGGCCGGAATTTGCCAGTGAAACGCGCACTTGTCACTGTCGCGCGCGCAAGCTGGCCAATGGAAGGGAATTTGCCTACGATCAAGCAAATATTGTGGCAAGAACCACCCATGGCCTGACGATCCTTGCGCCATGTTGCTCAATGACGTCACAGTCGGGAACGACGTCTGTCGGCCGGCGTTTTGCACGACGCGCCTTCCCCTGTTCCCTGGTCCGAGACCGAGATGAAACTCTTCGACTGTCCTCATTGCGGCCATCGTCTCTATTTCGAGAACGCCCGGTGCCTGAACTGCTCCAGTGCCGTGCTCTATGATCCGCAGCGCGCCTGCTTTGCCCTGTCCGGTGCCGACGGCGGCTCCCCATGCGCCAACGCCGACGAATGCGCCTGCAACTGGATGGCCGAGCCGGGACAGCCCTTCTGCCGCGCCTGCGCGCTCAACCAGCTGATCCCGGACCTCTCCGTCGACGGCAACCGCCGCCGCTGGATACGGGTCGAGGCGGCGAAGAAGCGCGCGGTCTATTCGCTGCTGGCTTTCGGACTGCCGGTGACGCCCAAGCGGAACCCCGCCGACGAGGCCGGCCTTGCCTTCGACTTCCTTGCCGATCCGATCGGCGGCGGCCCGGGCGGCGAGCGCATCCTGACCGGCCACGACAATGGCCTGATCACCCTCAACGTCGCCGAAGCCGACTCCGCCGAGCGCGAAAGGCGGCGCGTTGAAATGGGCGAGAATTATCGCACCTTGCTCGGCCATTTCCGCCACGAACTCGGCCACTACTACTGGGACCGGCTGATCCGCGACGATCCGCAAAGGCTTGACGCCTTCCGCGCGCTGTTCGGCGACGAGCGCACCGGCTACGAGCAGGCATTGAAGAACCACTATGCCAATGGTGCCCCACCCGACTGGCAGCAACGCCACATCTCGCCCTATGCCACCTCCCATCCCTGGGAGGATTGGGCCGAAAGCTGGGCCCACCATTTGCACATCACCGACACGCTGGAAATGGTCCATGCGCTGAACTTCCCGCTCGGCCGTCTGGAGACGGTGGAAGCCAACGAATTGCCGCAGGGCGACACCGGGGGCGTATTGCAGGCGGCGCCGTCCGAACCGACGCCTCCTCCCGAACCGTTCGAGAAGATCCTGTCGCGCTGGCTGGTGCTGTCGGAAGCCTCCAATTCCATCAATCGCTGCATGGGCCTGCCCGACCTCTACCCTTTCGTCATCTCGGATGTCGCGGCGCGCAAACTGGCCTTCGTTCACGACCTTCTGACCGGCCTGCCGCAAGAAACGGGAACAAATCGTGAGTTGGCTTCAACATTTTAGCTGGAACGCATGCGCCGCTCTCCCGTTTTCGCTGCCGAGGGACCATGAAACGGAGAGAAACCATGAAATCCGTATTGTTTCCCGCGGTCGCCGGAATGCTCGCGCTCTTCTCGGGCGCCGCCATGGCCGACACCCCCGTCTCCGCGATCACCGATCTCAACGTCCGCGCTGGCCCGGGCCCGCAATATCCTGTCATCGGCGTGCTCGCCGCCGGCCAGTCGGCGACGCTCAATGGCTGCATCGAAAACAGCAAATGGTGCACCATCGCCGAAGCCGGTGGCCAGGGCTGGGTTTATTCGGACTATGTGACGGCTGATTTCGGCGGCAACCGGGTCGTGTTGACGCGACGTCCGCTCGGCTCCAGCGTCGCCGTCGTGTCGCCGCCCGAGGGCTATTCCACCGATTACACCGGCTCGATCATCGCCGGCGAGCCGGTCGAGGACGCCATCCCGCAGCCTCCCGCCGAAGTCAGGACCTATGTCGACAGGCATCGCGTCGACCCTGTCTATCTTGAGGGCGAGGTGGTCACCGGGGCCGTATTGCCCGAGAGCGTCGAACTGCGCGAGATCCCCGATTACGACTACCGCTACGTCTATGTGAACGGCCAGCCGGCGCTGATCGACCCGCAGACGCGGCGCATCGTGTATGTGGTGCGTTGAGGCGGATAGGACACGGGGTTAATCACGGAGCATGCCTTTCGCCTGCCGGCAGGCAGGCGAGGGCGGCGTGAATGCGCCGAAGGCTGGCGGGGCGTACCGAACAGGAATGATTGCGCAGAACCGTCCGATCCCATAGATCATGCGACGCGAAGCACCAGCTTGCGAGAGAGCGTGATATCGGATCCTGCCGCCTTCGAGCATTATCGAAACACAGCCAACGAAAAGACGACCCTGCCGCGCCTGCTTCTCGGGACAGGGATCGTCGTCCTGTTCTGGGCCGTGTCGACGGCGGTCGTGCTGCTGGGCGGCACCTATGCCTTTTTCGCCTGGCGGACAGCGCAAGGCGCGGCTGCGCCCGCCGGCGGCATGCAGGGTTTCCTTGCGTCGCCAATCGGCATTCTCACCGCGCTGACGTCTTTCGCCGGCATCTGGATCGGCTTGTGGATCGCCATGCGCTGGGTGCATGGCGAGAAGCTGTCGGCGCTCCTCGGCAACAGCCGTCGCATTTCACGCTCGGGCTTCGTCAAGGGACTGGTCGCGGTGTTGGTCACGTCGCTTGTGTCCGAGGTCCTGCTCTACCTGATGCAGCCCGAGATCGCGCGCGGCTCGATCGCCCTGTCGTCCTGGCTGCTGTTCCTGATCCCGATTCTCGCGCTCACTTTTCTGCAGACATCATCGGAAGAGGTGCTGTTCCGAGGCTACCTGCTGCGCGGCCTTGCCTACCGGTTCAGGAGCCCGTTCGTCTGGGCGCTGCTGCCGGGCCTGCTGTTCACCTCGCTGCACTGGAGCGCGAACGCCTCGGCCGCCATCAACGCCTGCGTGCTGGTCTCGATCGCCGCTTTTGCACTGCTTCTGACGCTCGTCGTCTATGCCACCGGCAATCTCGGCGCGGCCCTCGGCGCCCATCTCGGCAACAATCTGACCGGCTTCCTGCTGATCTCGCATCAGGAGAGCTACAATTCCTTCGCCTTGTTTACCGCCAGACCACTCGAAGGGCTGGGCTGGGCGACGTCGGACGCGGTCCTCATCGCCATGATTGGCATCGCCTGCAGCCTGCTGACGGCCCTGCTGCTTTTGCATCCGCGCTCGCCGCTGAGCGTCTCGGCCGAACCTGCAGACGGAACGAAGGCGCCCTGATTGCTGCGCGGGGAGACCGGCGGAACGGTCCTTGTCTTGACTCCGCGGCCGTTTTCCTGTCTACAGCCCGAATTCCGCGACGAGTATCCCTCCGAGCAAGCCGACCAGGACGCCGAAGCCTCTTTGAGGCCAAGTGCTGTAAACAGATCCTGGAGGCCAACACCCGGCAGCGCTGTGCGCCCCCGGGTGCTTTTTGGTTTTGGCTTTTGCTTGCCACGAGACTTGGACACTTGGCGCGAACGCATTACCTCTCGGGCACCATCCGGTTGCCAGGGAAAAGGAAACAGAATGTTTGAATCACTTCAGGAGCGCCTTGGCTCCATCCTGAACGGCCTGACCGGCCGCGGCGCGCTGTCGGAGGCGGATGTCTCGGCGGCGCTCCGCGAGGTTCGCCGTGCGCTGCTCGAGGCCGACGTGGCGCTGGAAGTGGTGCGCTCCTTCACCGATAAGGTGCGCGAGAAGGCGGTCGGCGCGGCGGTGCTGAAGTCGATCAAGCCCGGCCAGATGGTCGTCAAGATCGTGCATGACGAACTGGTCGACATGCTCGGCGCCGAAGGCGTCGCCGTCGACCTCAACGCACCGGCGCCTGTCGTCGTCATGATGGTCGGCCTGCAGGGTTCCGGCAAGACGACGACCTCGGCCAAGATCGCCAAGCGGCTCACCGAGCGTCAGAACAAGAAGGTCCTGATGGCCTCGCTCGACACGCGGCGCCCCGCCGCGCAGGAGCAGTTGCGCCAGCTCGGCGAGCAGGTCAAGGTGGCGACGCTGCCTGTCGTCGCCGGCCAGAACCCGGTCGATATCGCCAAGCGCGCCGTGCAGGCAGCCAGGCTCGGCGGCCACGACGTGGTCATCCTCGACACTGCCGGCCGCACCCATATCGACGAGCCGCTGATGGTCGAGATGGCCGACATCAAGAAGGTGTCGGGCCCGCACGAGATCCTGCTGGTCGCCGACTCCTTGACCGGCCAGGACGCCGTCAACCTGGCCAAGAGCTTCGACGAGCGTGTCGGCATCACCGGACTGGTGCTGACCCGCATGGACGGCGACGGCCGTGGCGGCGCCGCGCTGTCGATGCGCGCCGTCACCGGCAAGCCGATCAAGCTGATCGGCACCGGCGAGAAGATGGACGGGCTGGAGGAATTCCACCCCAAGCGTATCGCCGACCGCATCCTGGGCATGGGCGACATCGTTTCGCTTGTCGAAAAAGCCGCCGAGAACATCGACGCCGAGCAGGCGGCGGCGATGGCCAAAAAGATGCAGTCGGGCAAGTTCGACCTGAACGACCTCGCCCAGCAGCTTCAGCAGATGTCGAAAATGGGCGGCATGGGCGGCATCATGGGCATGATGCCCGGCATGGGCAAGATGAAGGACCAGATGGCCGCCGCCGGTCTCGACGACAAGATGTTCGGCCGCCAGCTCGCCATCATCTCCTCGATGACCAAGGCCGAGCGCGCCAACCCCGACATTCTCAAGCACTCGCGCAAGAAGCGCATCGCCGCCGGCTCCGGCACCGACGCGGCCGAGATCAACAAGCTCTTGAAGATGCATCGCGGCATGGCCGACATGATGAAGGCGATGGGCGGCAAGGGCAAAGGCGGCGGCCTGATGCGCGGCATGATGGGCGGGCTCGCCTCCAAGATGGGCCTCGGCGGCATGATGCCCGGTGGCATGGGCGGCATGCCTGACCTCTCCAAGATGGATCCCAAGCAGCTCGAAGCCTTGCAGAAGCAGGCGCAGGCCGCCGGCATGAAGGGCCTGCCCAGCGGCCTTACCGGCGGCGGTGGCCTGCCCGGCTTGCCCGGCGGCATGAAGCTTCCCGGACTTCCCGGTCTCGGCGGCGGTGGCCTGCCTGGCCTCGGCAAGAAGAAGTGAGGACGCGATGAACGAGGAAAAGGACATGGCGGACGCCCGCACCATCCTGGCCGGCTACCGTGCTTCGATCGACAACATCGATGCCGCCCTCATCCACATGCTGGCCGAGCGCTTCCGCTGCACCAAGGCGGTCGGCCTGCTCAAGGCCGAGCATGGCTTGCCGCCGGCCGACCCGGCGCGCGAACAGCAGCAGATCGCCCGTCTTCGCCAGCTGGCGGATGATGCGCATCTCGACCCGGATTTCGCGGAGAAATTCCTCAATTTCGTCGTCCGCGAAGTGATCCGCCACCACGAACAGATCGCCGCTGCCAACGGCGTGACGAAAACCGGCTGAAACAAAGATTTAGCCGCAACCCAATCAACGAAATCAGAGCTTTTAGGAGATAAGAAATGGCACTGAAGATCAGACTGGCCCGCGCGGGCTCGAAGAAGCGTCCCTATTACCACGTCGTCGTCGCCGACGCGCGCTCGCCGCGCGACGGCCGTTTTATCGAGTCGCTCGGCTCGTGGAACCCGCTGCTGCCGAAGGACGGCGAGCGCGTCAAGGTTGACGCCGAGCGCGTCAAGCACTGGCTGTCGCACGGCGCCCAGCCGACCGACCGCGTGCTGCGCTTCCTCGACGAGGCCGGCCTCGCCAAGCGCGACGCCCGTTCCAACCCGAAGAAGGCCGAGCCCGGCAAGAAGGCGCAGGAGCGCGCCGCGCTTCTGAAGAAGGCGCAGGACGATGCCGCTGCCGCCGTCGCGGCGGCTGCGGCCGCGCCGGCCGAGGCGGAGCCCGCCACGGCCGAGTAATCGATCATCGATCGGCTTTTTCGAAACGGCGGGCCCTTAGCCCGCCGTTTTCTATTTCGAATTCATTGTGCGGATGCTGCCGCTCAATAGCCGCTCGGGCAACGATCGACATAGACATGGCCGCGGCTGTCGCGATAACGGCAGCGGCCCGGTTCGCTGGCCCGCCCGATCAGCGCGCCGGCCACGGCACCGACCGCGCCGCCGACCACGGCGCCCTGGACGGGATCGCCCGCCACCGCCGCGCCGACCGCTGCTCCGCCCAGGCCGCCGACGGCCGCGCCTTTTTCCGTCTGCGAACAGGCGCCAAGCGCTGCCGTCAGCACCAGAATGGTCATGATTTTCTTCATTGTCGTTCCTCTCTCACGGGGATCGCCGTCCTCGCCGCCATGTTCCTAACTCCCAGGCGGCCGATTTGATCCCTAGACATTGAAGGCCGGCGCTTCGCCGCGCCTGCCAAGGCCATGCCGATCTCCGGCAAGCATGTGAAATCGTTGATGTTCCCACGCCGCGGCGCAGTCTCTCGCCGGGTTGTCCGTGTAGCGCGCCGGCGTGGCTATCGGCGCGCTTCGGTCGCGTATATGAAGAGCCGGCGGGCGTGGCCCGTCAGACAAGAGCAGGCGAGATGGCCGGAGAGACAGATCTGAAGACATTGCTGGCGTCGATGATGCCGCAATTGATTGCCGGCATCCATGTCTTCGCCACGCTGCCGGCGGGTGTATCGGTTCCGGAAGGACTCGAAGCGGTCATGCTGTTTCGCGAATGCGAAGGCACGACATTGATCCTGCCCGAAGACGAGGCGCAGGCAGCCGGGCTGGAAGCCGTTTTCCGCTGCCGCATGATAACGCTGAACATCCATTCGTCGCTGGAAGCCGTCGGCTTCCTCGCCGCCATCACCGCACGCCTCGCCGCCGCCGGCATGGGCGTCAATCCCGTCTCCGCCTTCTATCATGACCATCTGTTCGTGCCGGTCGACCGGGCCGAGGAAGCGATGAGGTTGCTGCGGGAACTGGCGGCGGAAAATCGGACATAGGCCGGCGCCCCCCTCATCCGCCTGCCGGCACCTTCTCCCCATATAAGGACGGGGGGAAGGTGAGCTAACGGCCGAAGGCCGAGCCCGCGACTGCGGGCCGCCGGTCGTCCGGCGCCCTCGCGGAGGGCCAGCCGCGGCAGCGGCGGTGCGGCCCGCGAGCGAAAGCCAAACAGCCGTCAGGCTGCCTTCTTCTTCGGCTGGATCAGGCCGCGCTCGACCAGCAGTTCGGCGATCTGCACTGCGTTGAGGGCGGCGCCCTTGCGCAGATTGTCGGAAACGATCCACATCGACAGGCCGTTGTCGATGGTCGAATCCTCGCGGATGCGCGAGATGAAGGTGGCGTCCTCGCCGGCCGATTCCAGCGGCGTGATGTAGCCGCCGTCCTCGCGCTTGTCCAAGACCTGGCAGCCCGGCGCCTCGCGCAGGATGTCGCGCGCCTCGTCGGCGGTGATCGGGTTCTCGAACTCGATGTTGACCGCTTCCGAATGGCCGAGGAACACCGGCACGCGCACGCAGGTCGCCGTCAGCTTGATCTTGGGATCGAGCATCTTCTTGGTCTCGGCGACCATCTTCCACTCTTCCTTGGTGAAGCCGTCATCGAGGAAAACGTCGATATGGGGGATCACGTTGAAGGCGATGCGCTTGGTGAACTTCTTGACGTCGACCTGGTCGGCGACGAACACGGCGCGGGTCTGCGTGAACAGCTCGTCCATGCCTTCCTTGCCGGCGCCCGACACCGACTGGTAGGTGGCCACGACGATGCGCTTGATGGTGGCCGCGTCATGCAGCGGCTTCAGCGCCACGACGAGCTGCGCCGTCGAGCAGTTCGGGTTGGCGATGATGTTCTTGCGGGTGAACAGCGAGATCGCATCCGGGTTCACTTCCGGGACGATCAGCGGCACGTCGGCGTCGTAGCGGAAGGCCGAGGAATTGTCGATGACGACGCAGCCCTGCTTGCCGATCTTGGGTGACCATTCCTTCGAGACATTGCCGCCGGCCGACATGATGCAGATGTCGGTGTCGGAAAAGTCGTAGGTGTCGAGTGCGCGGACCTTCAGCGTGCGGTCGCCGAACGACACTTCCGTGCCCTGGCTGCGGCGCGAGGCAAGCGCCACCACTTCGCTGACCGGAAAACCGCGCTCTTCCAGTATGTTGAGCATTTCGCGGCCCACATTGCCCGTGGCGCCAACTACCGCAACCTTGAAACTCATAAAGATCTCCTATCCCTCTCCGCTTGGTTGTTGGAGAAAACCCGCCGGCCAGGTGCGGGTTCCGTCCCCCGGGCCGAACCCGGGAGAGGGTGGTCAGGCCAAGGGAATCACACCGTTTTGGTGGTGGTTTTGGCCGTTACTTTGCTGGAACGGGGGAACGCGCCGAAACGCCCGGCGCAATGATGCTCATTGCGGCTGGGGGCATCGAATGCAAGAAGAGCCATCAAAAGGCCGCGCATCGAAAAACGATCCCGTTCGAAGCGGGCTTTTACGCGGTTTGCGGCAGGAGTCAATCAGTGGTGTTTCTTCCTTCCCTCCTTGCGGGAGAAGGGAAGGCGGTGCCGCCTGCCCTGTACAAGAGCGGCGCCAGCAAGTACGAACGGGCGAGATCGTCTGGCTGGCGCTGCGCCAGCCCTGTATGTGCTCCATGATGAGCGCAAGCCCTGAATTCCGAAAGAGTGAGATGTCCAACTTCGAAGCACTTGTTCCTGCGCTGGCAAAGGCGCTGGAAAAACGCGGCTATGCCGAACTGACGCCGGTGCAGAAGGCGGTCCTGGAACTTGGCCAGGCCGACGCGCTGGTGTCGGCGCAGACCGGCTCCGGCAAGACGGTGGCCTTCGGCCTTGCCATGGCGCCGACGCTCCTCGGCGGCGCCGACCGCTTTGCCCATGCCGCGGCCCCGCTGGCGCTGGCGGTGGCGCCGACGCGCGAGCTGGCGCTGCAGGTGACGCGCGAACTGGAATGGCTCTACGAGCTGACCGGCGCCACGGTCGCCTCCTGCGTCGGCGGCATGGACATGCGCACCGAACGGCGCGCGCTGGAGCGCGGCGCCCATATCGTCGTCGGCACCCCCGGTCGGCTGCGCGACCACATCACGCGGAACTCGCTCGACATGTCGGCGCTGAAGGCGGTGGTGCTGGACGAAGCCGACGAGATGCTCGATCTCGGTTTTCGCGAGGACCTGGAATTCATCCTCGACGCCGCCCCCGCCGAGCGCCGCACGCTGATGTTTTCGGCCACCGTGCCGCGCTCCATCGCAACCCTCGCCCAGGGCTATCAACGTGACGCCGTGCGCATCTCGGCCGCCGGCGAGGAGAAGCAGCATCTCGACATCGAATACCGGGCGCTCAGCGTCGCCCAGGCCGATCGCGAGAACGCCATCATCAATGTGCTGCGTTTCTACGAGGCGAAAAACGCGCTGGTGTTCTGCAACACCCGTGCCGCCGTCAACCATCTCACCGCACGCTTCAACAACCGCAATTTTTCAGTCGTCGCGCTCTCGGGCGAGCTCAGCCAGAACGAACGCAGCCACGCGCTGCAGGCGATGCGCGATGGCCGCGCCAAGGTCTGCATCGCCACCGACGTCGCGGCGCGCGGCATCGACCTGCCCAATCTGGAGCTGGTCATCCATGCCGACCTGCCGACCAACCCGGAAGCGCTGCTGCACCGAAGCGGCCGCACCGGACGCGCGGGTCGCAAGGGCGTCAGCGCGCTGATCGTGCCCAACAGCGCCCGCAGGCGAACCGAACGCCTGCTGGCGAGCGCAAAGCTGACCGCGACATGGGCAAGTCCGCCATCCGCCGACGACGTGATCCGCCGCGATGACGAGCGCATCCTTGCCGATCCCACCTTCGATGAACCGGTGAAGGACGACGAACGCGGCTTCATCGACGCGCTTCTCGCCAAGCACGGCGCCGAGCAGGTGACGGCCGCCTTCGTGCGGCTGTGCCGCTCGAGCCGCTCGGCGCCAGAGGATCTGATGGACGTCGCGCCGTTCACGCCGTCGCGTGAAAGACCGGCGGGCGAAAACTTCGCGCGCCGCGACGAGGCGCCCAGCCGCCGCGACGATTTCGGCGCCAGCGTCTGGTTTTCGCTGTCGGTCGGGCGCCGGCAGAATGCCGAGCCGCGCTGGCTGATTCCGATGCTGTGCCGCACCGGCAGCATCACCAAGCGCGAGATCGGCGCCATCAAGATGCAGCCGGAAGAGACCTTCGTGCAGATCGCCGCCGACTGGGCCGACCGTTTCCTCGCCGCCGTTGGTCCCGACCGCAAATTGCAGGGTAACATCGTGGTGAAACGGCTGGACGGCATGCCGGACCTGTCGCGCGCCGGCTACCAGCCGCCAGGTCCGGACAAGAAACCGCATCGCGGCAAGGCGCCGTTCGACCCGAACGCGCCGAAGCGCAAATTCGAGAAGCGCGCGCCGGCTGGCGACCAGCGCCCCGCCGCATCGGACGCGAAGCCCTGGGCGAAAAAGCCGGGCAAGCCGAAATTCGACAACGCCGGACCGCCGAAACACAAGAAGGCGAAGAAGCGGCCGAGCTGATATCTCCCGGCCATATCGTCACGATGCTGTCGGGCCAGCCGTCGCATTTTCATGCCCGCCCCTTGCGATCCGCCGGAACTTTGAACAGTCTGGTCGGGCGTTCGGGGGGTCGGGGCATGCGCGGCGAAGTTCTTCACTATGACGAGACCCAGGGCTTCGGCTTCATCACCGGGGCGGATGGCGAGCGCTATACGTTCGCGCGTGAGGATCTGCGCCGCGAAATCGCAATTGCCCGAGGCACGGCCGTTGAATTCCAGCCCGGCGGCGGTCAGGCGCGCGACATCTTCCCGGCCGGCGCCCAATCCGCGCCTCCAACCGGCGTGGCCGCCGCCGCCCATGCGCGAACCGGTGCGTCCGTCTCTTCCGCTGCTCAAATCGCACAGCCGCGGCATTTTGGCCGCGCCGCCAGCACCGGGCCGGCCGAGCCCGGCCTGTGGGGTTATTTCTGGCGCGGCATCACCGAGAATTATTTCAACTTCACCGGCCGCGCCCGCCGCAAGGAATACTGGGCCTATTGCCTGTTCTGGTTCGTCGCGCTGCTGGCAGTGACCGGCATCGGCATTTTCGCCGATGCCGCGATGGGCAATCTCGACGACGCTGAAATGCCGGCGGTGACGATTGGCCTGTTCGGCCTTTTCCTACTTGCGACCTTTCTGCCTGGCCTCGGCATGACCGTGCGTCGCTTGCACGATATCGGCCTGACCGGCTGGCTTTTCCTGGTGATCCTGATCCCCACCATCGGCAGCCTGATCATCCTGGTCTTCGCGCTCATCCCGACCCAGGCCCGGGAGAACCAGTGGGGACCGGTGCCGGCGGGCGCCAGAACGTAGCTCTGCGTGCGTATTGCAATTATATGCAACCTTGAGTAGCGTATCGCGACGCAATGTGAAATGGGGCAGAGCATGCGCGGGACGGTGTTCCACTATGACGAAGGCCAGGACTACGGTTACATCAACGGAACCGACGGCAAACGCTACATCTTTTCCCGTATCGATTTCAGCCTGGAACTGCCCCTCGACAAGGGTACCCTTGTCGAGTTCCAGCCGGGCGACGGCACGGCGCACAATATTGTCGCCACGGCCTCGGCCGCATCGTCGTCAACCACCAATCAGCCACGGCAGACCAGCCGTTCTGCCCGAAGCCGGCCCGCCTACTCCACAGGGTTGTGGGCTTATTTCTGGCGCGCGGTGATCGCGGATTATGGCAATTTCACCGGACGCTCCCGCCGCAAGGAATTCTGGGCCTTCTGGCTATTCTACACCCTCGGGGTGCTCGCGCTTTTCGGCTTCGGGATACTTGTTGAACTGGCGATCAACGGCTTCGAAACCAACGCGGACAGGACGCCGATGGGGTTCATAGGGTTCATACCCCTACTGGTGTTCCTTTCGGGATTGATCCTGCCTTGCATTGCGCTCCTCGTACGGCGTGCGCATGACGCCGGCCTGAGCGGCTGGTTTGCCCTGCTTTGCTTCATCCCGCTCATTGGCGGCATCGCCGTGCTAGTCTTCGGGCTTATGCCGCCTCAGCTGGGCGAAAATCCTTGGGGACCGGTGCCGGCGGGCGTCAGGGTCTGACCGCCCCCAGCGCCTCGCCCGAAAGCCTGAGAAAGATCTTCTGACCGTGGCGTTCGCCAAGCCGGTCGTAGAAGCGCAGCGCGCCTTCGTTCCAGTCCTCGGTGGTCAGGTCGATGCGGCCGATGCCGTTGCGTCGGCAATGGTCGGCGAGAAAGCCGACCAGCGCCCGGCCGACCCCAGCGTTGCGAGCCTTGTCGCGCACGAACAGATCCTTGAGGAACAATAGCCGCTCGAGGTCGATGCCGGGATGCGCGATCGCTACCGACGCCAGGCCGCTGATCTCGGCCCCGATGAAGGCCAGCGCGAAATGCGGATAGGCCGGGCTTTCCTCATCCAGCCATTTGCGTGCCGCCGACAAGGCGCGCTCGTGGTCGAGCGGCGGCTGCCGGTAGTGCACCGCCATGTCGCACAGCATTGTGGCGAGCGCCGTCGCGTCGCCGGTCGTCGCCCAGCGGACGTCGACCGTCATGGGCTCAGCCCAGGAACTTGGCGATGATCGCGTCGCCCATCTCGACCGTGCCGACCTCGGTCATGCCAGCCGAGAGGATGTCCTTGGTGCGCAGCCCGTCGTCCAGCACGGCAGCGATTGCCGCTTCGAGCTTGTCGGCTTCATCGACCATGGCGAAGGAATAGCGCAGGCACATGGCGAAGGAAGCGATCATGGCGATCGGGTTGGCGATGCCCTTGCCGGCGATATCGGGCGCCGAACCGTGCACCGGCTCGTAAAGCGCCTTGCGCTTCTTGGTCTTGGCATCAGGCGCGCCGAGCGAGGCGGAAGGCAGCATGCCGATCGAGCCGGTCAGCATGGCGGCGATATCGGACAGCATGTCGCCGAACAGGTTATCGGTGACGATGACGTCGAACTGCTTGGGCCAGCGCACCAGTTGCATGCCGCCGGCATCGGCCAGCATGTGGTCGAGCTTGACGTCGGAATATCGGGCCTTGTGGGTCTGGGTGACGACCTCGTTCCACAACACGCCGGACTTCATGACGTTGCGCTTTTCCATCGAGGTGACATGGTTCTTGCGCGTGCGCGCCAATTCGAAGGCGACGCCCGAAATGCGCTCGATCTCGAACGTGTCGTAGACCTGGGTGTCGATGCCGCGCTTCTGGCCGTTGCCGAGATCGATGATCTGCTTGGGCTCGCCGAAATAGACGCCGCCGGTCAGTTCGCGCACGATCAATATGTCGAGGCCTTCGACCACCTCTTGCTTCAGCGAGGAGGACGCCGCCAGCGCCGGATAGCAGATCGCGGGCCTGAGATTGGCAAACAGCTCCATGTCCTTGCGCAGGCGCAGCAGGCCGGCCTCGGGGCGAACCTCGTAAGGCACGGCATCCCATTTCGGCCCGCCGACGGCCCCGAACAGCACGGCGTCGGCGGCAACAGCCTTTTCCATGTCGGCATCGGAAATCGCGGCACCATGTGCATCGTAGGCGCAGCCGCCGACCAGCCCCTCGTCGGTGGCGAAGCCGCTGCCGAGCCTCTCGTTCATGGCCGTTATCAGCTTCTTGACCTCGGCCATGGCCTCGGGCCCGATGCCGTCGCCGGGGAGCAAGAAGAGATGTTTCGAAGCCATGGAGAGCCGTCCCAGAAAGAATGCGTTTCGATTTTGCACAGCATCCTTTGCGCGCCAATGAGGCGCGCGGCGCTGTGCGACCGCGGCCTTGCTAAACGCCAAGCGGTTGCGACGCAAGGAGGAACAATTGGCGAAGGCGGCTAAGCGCGTAATCTCCCCCCTTGAGGGGGAGATGGCCGCCAGGCCAGAGGGGGGCGCTGTCCCGCCAGCATGTCCAGGTCAGCAGTCGCCTCGGCGCTTTGCAGATATTCACCGATGCGAGAGAATGTTGACCAGCCGGCCGAAAGGATCGCGCACATAGAAGCGCCGCACGCCCCAAGGCTCGTCGGCCGGTCCGTATTCGATGGCGAAGCCGGCTGCCTTCATGGCGTCGAGTGCGGCATCAACGTCGTCGACCTCGATCGACAGGTCCGGCACCGGCGTGCCCGACCCGCCTTGCGCCATGAAGCTGACCTGTACCTGCATCCTTTCCTCGGACCCGTAGGTGACGATCCAGCCTTGATCCATGAGCATATCGAGGCCGAGCAGGTCGTGGTAGAAGCGCCTCGCCGATGCCGCATCCTTTGTTTCGATATTGGCTACGATGCGCCGCACCTTCATGGCATTGGCCTCCTCAGTCTGTGCGCCGAAGCGCCGTCACCTCGATTTCGATCTTCATCTCCGGTCTGTTGAGCTGGCACACGATCATCGTCGCCGCCGGCCTGATCTCGCCGAACGCTTCGCCGAGAATGGGGAACACCACGTCGACGAAGGCCTGGTCGGTTATGTAGTAATGCGCGCGCACCACATCCTCCATATCGAAGCCGCCGTCCAGCAAGGCTTTGGCGATGGTTGCCAGGCAGTTGCGCGTCTGGGCCTCGACTGTTTCCGGCATCGTCATCGAGGCATAGTCATAGCCGGTCGTTCCGGACACGAAACACCAGTCGCCCTGCACCACGGCGCGCGAATAGCCGGCGGTCTTCTCGAAGGGCGAACCGGTGGAGATCAGCTTTCGCATGGCATCCTCGCAAAGGGGTGTTGGCAACCACTTTGCGGGCAAAAGCCTCGCGCGGCCATAGGCCAGACGGAGCTGGCCGTTGTCCCGATGACCTTGATCGTCCGCTGGGCCTCAGCTCGCCAGCCGGCTGACCATCTCGTGCTGGGCGTAGGCCCGGCCGAAGCGGTTGGCGAGGAAGGCGTCGAGCGCGATGTCCTCCTGCTTGACGAAGCCGGTCGCCGGCAAGGTACCGTCGGCCAGCATGTCGAGCACGGCGCAGATTCCGGATGCCGTGGTGATCTGGATGGCGCTGCGCACCGTCTGGCCGACCCGCTTCGAATAGATCTTGTTGGCGTAGGTCTCCTGCAGCAGGCGGCCGTTCTTGCGCCCCGAGACGGTGACGAAGACGATGACCACGTCCTGCAGCGTCGCTGGCAGCGCGCTTTCGAAAATGTCCTTCAACACCTCGCGGCGGTGACGCAGGCCGAGATCGTTGAGTAGCGCCTTCATGATGGCGGCGTGGCCGGGATAGCGGATGGTGCGATAGTTGAGCGTGCGCACCTTGCCCTTCAGCGTCTCGGCCAAAGTGCCGAGCCCGCCCGAGGTGTTGAAGGCCTCGTAGGTTACCCCGTCGAGCGAGAATTCCTCGCGCTCCTCCAGCGGCGGCACCTCGACCAGCTCGCCCTCGACGATCGCCTCGCAGGGCTCGCAATATTCGTTGATGACGCCGTCGGTGCTCCAGGTCAGATTGTAGTTCAGCGCGTTCGAAGGATATTGCGGCAGCGCGCCGACCCGCATGCGCACGCTCTCCAGCGTATCGAAACGGCTGGCGAGGTCGTTGGCGACGATCGAGATGAAGCCCGGCGCCAGCCCGCATTGCGGAATGAAGGCGCTGTTGGCCGAACGCGCCAGTTCCTTCACGCGCCGGGTCGAGACGACGTCCTCGGTGAGGTCGAGATAATGCACGTCGGCGCTTGCGGCGGCTTCGGCGATGCGCGTGGTCAGATGGAAGGGAGCGGCGCTGAGCACCGCGAATTTTCCGGCGAGCGCAGCTTCCAGCGTGCCCGCCGCGATGTCGAGTTCCAGCGTCTCGACCCCGTCAGGCAATTCGGCCGCGGCAAGCTGCGCGGCCGAGCGGTCAACGAGAGTGACGTGATAGTCCCCGGTTGAAAACAGCATCTCGGCAATGGTCGAGCCGATCTTGCCGGCGCCAACGACAACAATTTTCTTCATGACCCGGTTCCCTCGCCCGACAGTTGATTTGTCCCGCTACAATCGCGGCTTGCCGGACGAAAGGAAGCGTGGAATTGTACGAAATGAAGTACCCTTTTTGTCGATATGCCGACCAGGTTCGTTGAAATGCTCAGTGATGCCGACCAGGCCCTGCTTGCCCTGTTGCGCGAGAACGCCCGCGCCTCGACCGCCGCTCTGGCGCGCCGGCTCGGCGTGTCGCGCACCACGGTGCAGAGCCGCATCGAACGGCTGGAGCAGCGCGGCATCATCGCCGGCTACGGCGTCAAGCTTGCGCCCGATTATGAACAGGGACTGGTGCGGGCGCATGTGCTGCTCACCGTGACGCCCAAGCTCGCCGACAAGGTGGTGCGCAGCCTGCGCGCCCTGGCGCCGGTCAGGACGCTGCATTCGGTGAGCGGCAATTTCGACATGATCGTCATCGCCGACGCGCCGTCGATCAAGGACCTGGACACGCTGCTCGACCAGATCGGCGCCCTCGAAGGCGTCGAACGGACATCGTCGTCGATCATCCTGTCGACGCGGATCGATCGCTAGAGCACTTGGCCCACAGACGATCTGGATGAAGGCGCCCGCCTCAGCCTCCCAGCGGATAGGGCATGTAGCCGACGAAGCCCGCGATCTTCCAGCTGCCGCCGACCTTCCTGCAGAAATACAGCGTCTGCCATTTCAGCCGATCGACGCCGCCATCCGCCTTGGCGACGGTGCCGTCGAATTTCTTGTGCAGCACGGCGCGGTCGCCGTCGACATCGATGTCGCGCAGGTTGGTGACGCGGAACAGCGCCTCGCGCAGCGGCTCGGCGAATTTGGTCGCCGCCGTTTCCTTGGCCTGGCGGAGCCACTCGTCGCGATAGATCTCCAGCCGCGGGAACTGCAGCCGCCAGGCGTCGGCGTTGGCAAGAAAATGCGCGTGCATGCCGAAGAAGCTTTCGGCGACAAAATCGTCCTCGACCATGGACCAGTCCTGACCGATGAAGGCATCGATGTCGCGCCGCACCAGCATCTCCCAGAGGGCGTGGCGGTCGGCATCACCTGATGGAAACGGGTTCTTGTCGAAGGTCATTCTCGGTTCTCCGCTCTGGAAATGCGCCCGTCCGTTTCAAGCCCGGCCGGCGAGCGCGCACGATGCAAGCGCTTCTGTAATAAAGCAACATGGATTTCCAGGAATGTTGCTTTCCAACAAGACCTCTATCGGGATCGCCTCGATCGGGGTAAATCTCGGCCGAAGCGGGCGCTCCCACCGTGTCCCGTCATAGCATCAGAGGAGGTCCGCTCTTGCCCAAGCAATGTTTTGGAACGTCGCATGTCCCGCTGTCACCCGCGGTGCGGGCCGGCGACTTCGTCTATATCTCGGGCCAGGTGCCGGTCGGCGGCGACGGCATCGTGGTCAGGGGCGGCATATCCGAACAGACGGAGCAGGTGCTTTCCAACGTCAAGGCGGCGCTGGCGCTGGCCGGCTGCACCATGGACGATGTGGTCAAGACCACCGTCTGGCTGGAGGACGCGCGCGACTTCGGCGCCTTCAACGCCGTCTATGCCAGGCATTTCCCGAAGAACCCGCCGGCCCGCACCACGGTCGAATCGCGGCTGATGATCGACATCAAGATCGAAGTGGAAGCCGTCGCCTACCGGCCGCTCTGACGGCCGTCGGCGAGGATGGAACGAAGCGGAGAGGCGCGCCCGATGCAATTTGATCTTCTGTTCAAGGGCGGGCGGCTGATCGATCCGGCGGCCGGGCTCGACGCGCCGCGCGATCTTGCCATCGCCAATGGCCGCATCGCCGCCGTCGACGCCGACATTCCCGCCGACCGCGCGGCCAGCGTCATCGATGCCAAGGGCTGCATCGTGGCGCCCGGCCTCGTCGACCTGCACAGCCACGTCTATTGGGGCGGCACCTCGCTCGGCGTCGATGCCGACCGGCTGGCGGCCAAGAGCGGCACCACCACCTTCATTGATGCCGGCAGTGCCGGCGCCGGCAATTTCCTCGGCTTCCGCCGCCATGTCATGGAGCGCTCGAAGGTGCGCATCCTGGCTTATGTCAACATCTCCTTCGCCGGCATTTTCGGCTTCTCGCAGACCGTCTCGGTCGGCGAGTGCAGCGATCTCAGGCTCTGCGAACCGCGTGAGGTGGTGGCGGCGGTGCGCGAGCACGCGGACGTCGTCGTCGGCGTCAAGGTCCGCTCCGGCAAGCATGCCGGCGGCACCAGCGGCATCGCGCCGGTCGATCTGGCGCTGGAGGCGGCCGACAAATCCGGTCTGCCGCTGATGGCGCACATAGACGAACCGCCGCCCGGGCGCTCGGAAGTGCTGCCGCGCCTGCGCAGGGGCGACATTCTCACCCACTGCTTCCGACCGTTTCCGAACGCGCCGGTCTTCGCCTCCGGCGCGGTGCGGCCCGACATGCGGCTGGCGCGCGAGCGTGGCGTCATCTTCGATCTCGGCCACGGCATGGGCTCGTTCGACTTCGAGGTCGCTCGCGCCATGCTGGCCGAAGGGCTGGCGCCCGACGTCATCTCGAGCGACGTGCATCTCTACTGCGTCGACGGTCCTGCCTTCGACATACTGGTGTGCATGTCGAAGCTGCTGGCGCTCGGCATGCCGCTGGTCGAGGTGTTGCGCGCCGCCACCCAAGCGCCGGCGCAGGCGATCGCGCGGCCTGATCTGGGCACGCTCAAGGTCGGAACCGCCGGCGACGTCGCGCTGCTGCGGCAGCACTCCGGCCGCTTCACCTTTGTCGACGCGGTCGGCGCCTCGCTGGTCGCCGACCAGCGGCTGGTCTGCGAAGGCATCGCCATCGGCGGCGCCTGGTGGCCGAACGAGACGATGAACGATGTCGGCGACACCGAGCGTTTCGAGGCGCATATGGGGCATACGCATGTCGAGGTCGCGGCCAGGCATTTTGGGCACCGGCATGATTGATTGATCTCGGTAGCACTGCGCCGCCTGTCTTGCCGCGGCTGCGAGTTTGGCGAATGGCTTCCCCCACTCCGTCGCTGCTCCGCAGCGCCACCTCTCCCCCCTCCGGAGGGAGAGGAAGGGAGCCTCCCGGCATAAGCTCGCGCCCTTCCTCTCCCCCGTCGATCGGGGGAGAGGTGTCGAGCGAAGCTCGACGGAGTGGGGGCGACCTTCCCTTGAAGCAACGCTTCCGCTTCACCGTCGCGCGTTGCTGACCGCCCCATAAACCGGCGTATCAATCCCCTCCATCCGCGCCTTGATCTGCAGCGCCACATATTTCGAATAGAAGCGCGAGAGCGCCAGATTGCCGCCGTGGAACCACAGCGCTTCCTGTGCCGTCGGTTTCCACATGTTGCGCAGTTCGCCCTGCCATGGCCCGGGGTCGCCCTTGACGCCGGAGCCGAGGCCCCAGCACGGGCCGACCCTGTCGGCGACCTCGCGCGAGACGATTTGCGCCACGGTTTCGTTCATCGACTGATAGCCGGTGCAGGCGATGATGGCGTCGGCTTCAAGCTCGCTGCCGTCCTCGAAGAGAATGCCTTTCGCGGTCAGCGACTTGATCGCCACGCCGCTGCGGATGCCGATCTTGCCGTCGATGATCAGGTCCGAGGCGCCGACATCGATGTAGTAGCCGGAGCCGGTGCGGTAGGCCTTCATCAGCAGGCCGGTCTCGTCGTCGCCGAAGTCGAGGGCGAACCCGGCGGCGCGAAGCCGCTCGTAAAAAGCCGCGTCGCGTGCGCGGATGACGTCGTAGAGCGCTCGCTGGCCCTTGGGCACCAGCGCGAAGGGCGTCGAGGCGACGATCATGTCGGCCTTTTCGGTGGTGATGCCGCGCGCCAGCGCGTTCTCCGAAAAGATCTCGAAACCGACTTCCATCAGCGTGTCCGATTTGACCACGGTCGTCGGCGAACGCTGGATCATGGTGACCTCGGCGCCGCTTTCCCAGAGATCGACGCAGACGTCATGCCCGGAGCTCGCCGCGCCGATGACCGCGGTCTTTTTGCCGCGGAGCTTCTCGCCGCTGGAATACTGGCTGGAATGCAGCAGCTCGCCCTTAAAGTCACCGGCGCCCGGCAGGTCGATCGGCCGCGCCGGACCGTAGGCGCCGGTGGCGAAGACGATGTGCTTGGGCTTCAGCGTGATGTGCTGGCCGACGCGGTCCACGACCACGGTCCAGACCTTCTCGGCCTCGTCATAGCTGGCGCTGACGCATCTGGTGGCGACCCAATAGTTGAGCTCCATGACGCGCGTGTACATTTCCAGCCAGTCGCCCATCTTGTCCTTGGGCGTGAAGACCGGCCAATTGTCGGGAAACGGAATGTAAGGCAGATGGTCGTACCAGACCGGATCGTGCAGCACGAGCGTGCGGTAGCGCTTGCGCCAGGAATCGCCCGGCCGGGCATTCTTCTCGATGACGATCGAGGGCACGCCGAGCTGCCTGAGCCGCGCGCCCAGCATGATGCCGCCCTGGCCGCCGCCGATGACCAGGCAATAGGGCTGCTCGGAAGCGCCAAGCTCGCGGGTCTCGCGCGCGCGCGCCTCCGACCAGGTCTCGCGCTCCGGGTCGGCCTTGTGGCGCACGCCCAGCGGCCGCGTCGCGCCCTTGCGCTCCTCGAATCCTTTCAGGTCGGTCATTGCCGTGAACAATGTCCGGCAGCGGCCGTCGCGCAGGCGCATGATGCCCTGGCCCGAGGCCACGGCGGTCTCGAAGGTGAACCAGGCCTCGATTATCTCCTCGTCCGAGGTGGCTTCGCCGGTGAGCTGCCATCTTGCCGGCCGCGTCGCTGCCAGCGTCGCCTTCAGCATGTCGGCGATCGCCTCGCGCCCTTCCATCGTGGTGACGTTCCAGGTGAAGGTCAGGAGGTCACGCCAGTAGCAATCGTCGACGAACAGGTTGGCCGCGGCCGCTATGTCACCGGCTTCGAGCGCCTTGTCGAAAGCGCCGAGCCATGCGGCTGCCTGTTGCGATGGTGCTATTTCGAGCATTTGTTTCCCTCTTTTTCGCGTTGGCGCTGTCCGGTGTTCCCTTCTCCCCTTGTGGGAGAAGGTGGCCTCGCGGAGCGAGGTCGGATGAGGGGTGCTCCAGCTCGGCACGGCCGGCACTCCGTCACCCACCCCTCAACCGTCTCGGCGCTGCGCGCCGATCCACCTTCTCCCACAAGGGGAGAAGGAAAAAACGTCCTAATCCCCGAGCGGCTCCATCTCGTTGCCGGTGCGGTGGATCTGGGCATTGTATTTGATGCGGCGGACCGTCTCGCGGGCCGAGCCGTCGAGCTTGTAGGCGGCAGCCACCGCCATGAGGTCGATCATGGCCAAAAAGGCGAAGCGCGATGCCGTCGGCTTCAGCGTATCGGGATATTCCGGCACCGCTACGGTCAGCCTGACGTCGCCGACGCGCGCGAGCTCGGTGTCGGGCGCCGTCACGCAGATGGCATTGGCGCGGTAGTGCTTGGCGAGTTCGACCGCCTCGATCACCTCGCGCGTGCGCCCCGTCGCCGAAATGGCGATCACCAGGTCGCCGGGCTTCAAGGTCGAGGCGGTCATGCGCATGAGATAAGGGTCGCATTGCGCGCTGATCGATATGCCGTAGCGAAACAGCCGGTACTGCGTTTCCTGCGCCAGCGCCGAGGAACTGCCGCCCAGTCCGAACACCGTAACCTGGCGCGCCTTGGCGATCAGCTCGGCGGCCTTCTGCAGCTGGACCGGATCGAGCTGCCGCTCGGCCTCCTGCAGCGCCCGCCGCGCTTCGCCGAACACCGCGTTCCAGAACGGCATGCCGGTGTCGTTCTCCCTGGCTGGCGAAGTGTCCAGATAGAGCGCGCCGACGACGAGGCTCTGCGCCAGCTTCAGCTTGAAATCACGCACGCCCTCGCAGCCGATGGCGCGGCAGAAGCGGGTCACCGTCGGTTCGCTGACGCCGGCACGCTGGGCAAGGGCGGCGTTGGAGGCATCGACCGCGTATTTGACGTCGTCGAGCACGACATCGGCGACGCGGCGCTCGGCCGGACGCAGCTCGGCATAGGTATCCTTGACCAGCGAGATGATGTCGGGAATGCGCCGCACAGGCTCACCCCCGTCCGCCTCGCCATCCGTCATCAGGTTTTCCCGGCTGTCAGCTTCGGTCATGAAGTGGCCTTCCCTGGTCCCTTGTCGACCTCTTACCATGCTTGCACGCTGTCGTTCCATGTGCACGGCCCCGCTGCAACTGCTGCGTGCCGTTGCGGCATGTCACCCGGCTTTGCCCATCTGCAACGCCCGCCTTGTTGTGCCACTTTTCCCGAGTATGTAGGAAAGCAACACGCATTTCAAGATAAAGAAAAGACAATGAAAGCAGACATATAGTGGAATAGGCGGCTCTCAACGACGGAACGATCGCGCTCTTCGCTTGACACCAAAGTAGGATAGTTACACACTGACTTTGGCAGTCGATTGGACGCACTCTCCGAGGGGCGGATGAACGCGGGCGAAACAACAGCGCCGAAGCTTGGTGTGCAGGCAGCGACCAAGATCTATCACACCGCATCCGGCGACCTCCTGGCGCTGGACCGCTGCAGCCTCGACGTCCACGCCAATGAAATCGTTTCGATCGTCGGCCCGTCCGGCTGCGGCAAGACCACGCTTTTGTGGTCGATGTCGGGCTTGCACAGCCTGACCGGCGGCGAGATCCGGCTCGACGGCGTCAAGATCACCGGGCCGCATCCCGACATCGGCATCGTGTTCCAGGAAGCGAACCTGCTGCCTTGGCGCAATCTCGATGCCAACATCCGCTTTCCCTTCGAGATCAAGGGCGAGAAACCAGACCGCGCATGGATCGCGCATCTGCTCCACCGCGTCGGGCTCGACGGTTTCGGCGGCAAGTTCCCGCGCGAGCTTTCGGGCGGCATGCAGCAGCGCGCCGCGATCGTGCGGGCGCTGGCGCCAAAACCCTCCGTGCTTTTGATGGACGAGCCGTTCGGCGCGCTCGACAGTTTTACCCGCGAGGAGATGAACCGTCTCGTCGAGGAGATCTGGCTCGACACCAAGACCACCATCGTCTTCATCACCCACAGCATTGAGGAAGCAATCTTTCTCTCCGACCGCGTGGTGGTGCTGAGCGCGCGGCCCGGCCGCGTCGCCAGGGAGTATCGCGTGCCGTTCGCGCGACCGCGCTCGCTGGAGATCATGGCGACGAAAGAGGTTTTCGACCTCACCAACCGGATCAAGATGGACATCGTCGGCGAGCGCGCCAGGCCCAAGGCACCGGAGCAGGAACGCGTCGGCGCCGAGATCGTGAGGATCAGGCCGTGAGCGACGCCATCCCGGAATTCTCGAAATCGAAATCGGGTGCCAAGTCCGGCGATGGGCAGGACGTCAGCCTGACCAATCTCTCGGCCTTCGCCAGCGGCCCCGGCATCAAGTCGGGCAAGGAGGTGGCGGCGATCATAGCTGTCGCCGTGATCATCATCGGCGGCATCGAATTGGCGCTGCGCCTGTTCCATGTGCCGCTCTATATCATGCCGCCGCCAAGCTCGATCGCCTATGCGCTGTTCGACGAGTTCCCGCTTATTGCGCCGCATCTCGGCTATACGCTGGTCGAGCTGGTTTCCGGCTTCGCCATCGGAGCCGTCGTCGGCCTGGTGCTGGCCGCCGTCATCACCCAGTTTCCCTTCGCCGAAAAGATCGTCGCGCCCTACATCCTGCTTCTCGTCACCACGCCGATGCTGGCGCTGGTGCCGCTTTTGATCCTTCGCTTTGGTTTCGGCTACACGCCGCGCATCATCGCGGTGGCGCTGGCCGCCGGGCCGATGGTGATGATAAACGCAGCCACCGGCTTTCGCCGCGTCGACAGCGCCAAGATCGCGCTGGCGCGCTCCTACGGCGCCAGCACCTTGCAGATATTCTGGAAGATCCGCGCGCCGATGGCGCTGCCTATGATCCTGGTCGGGCTGATGATCGGCGCCATCTTCGGCCTGCTGACCGCAGTCGGCGCGGAGATGGTCGGCGGCGGCTTCGGCCTCGGCAACCGGCTCACCACCTATTCGTCGATGATCCAGATGCCGCAATTCTTCGCCGTGGTGCTGATCCTGTCGACGCTCGGCATCCTGATTTACGTGCTGTTCTTCCTGATCGGCAAGAAATGGGCGAGCTGGGAGGCTTGAGCACGAGATCATGAACGCCCCGGAGCGGGCGAAAGGCCATCGATCAACAAGAAGGTCAATCAACAAAAGGGGAATGCCATGACCGACCAGAACTCATTCCAGACGGCGACAAGAACGGGCATCAGCCGCCGCACCTTCCTGCAGGTGACGGCAGCCGGCGTCGTGACCGCCACCGCGCTCGGTGCATCGGGCTTGAAGGCCAGGGCGGCGGCCTATGAAAAATTCACCTGGATCTCGCCGCGCGGCACGCTCGAAGTGCTCGACGACTATCCTTATTGGGCAGCCAAGAAGGCAGGCTATTTCGACGGGCTCAGCACCGACATGCAGCCAGGCCCGTCGGACGGCACGGCGACGGTGAAGTTCGTCGATGTCGGCCAGGCCGATATGGGCTTTCCCTCGCCCGGCGTGTTCTCCTTCGCCATCCAGAACGGCATGAAGCTGAAGTCGGTGTTCCACATGGGCGCGCGCGACACGTTCTCCATCGCCTTCCGCAAGGGCGAGGGTACGAACGACTTGAAGAAGCTCGAAGGCAAGACCATCCTGCTCGGCTCCGCCGCCTGGCAGTCGATCACCGATCCGCTGCTCGCCGCGCAAGGCGTCGACATCAAGAAGGTCAAGTATGTCGAGGCCGGCTGGCCGACGTGGGGCACCGCGCTCGCCGGCGGCCAGGGCGACGCTGCCTTGTCGTGGGAGGGGCTGCGCGCCGAATGGATCGCCAAGGGCCTCGACTTCGAATACTGGCTCGGCGTGAAGAATTCCAAGCTGCCGGCCAACACCTTCGTCGTGCGCGCCGCCGATCTCGAAGATCCCGACAAGAAGGCGTTCCTGGAAAAATATCTGCGCGGCTGGGCGATGGGGCTGGAGTTCGGCTACCAGAACCCACGCGCGGCGGTCGAAGCGGTGTTCGAGCAGTTCCCGACATTGGCCAAGAACCTCGGCCCCGAGCTCGGCACCACCTCGATCCTGCAGCAGATCAACGTCTTCCGCGGCGACATGGACAAGCGCGGCGGCTGGGGCTCGCACGACATGGCGAGCTGGCAAGGCTTCTTCGACGAGATCCACAAGATCGGCCAGATCACCAATCCGGTGAAGGCCGAGGATGTCTGCACCAACGAGCTGATTCCGGCCGCCAACGACTTCGACAAGGCCAAGGTCAAGGCCGATGCCGACAGCGTCAAGCTGACGGAGGGCTTTGCCGCGCTCGATGTCGAGAAGATCAAGGCGCATCTGTTCGATTCGGCGGTGAAGTAAGAGCTGCAAAAAGAGGTCGTTCATTGCCCTGTCTTGGCTCCTTTCCTCTCCCTCCGGACAGGGTAGAGGAAAGGGCAGGCGGATGAGGGGCGGCGCCAACCTGAAGTGATTGTTCTGGATGCCCAGGCGCGGCAGCAGCTCGCCAGGTCCTATCAAAAATTGGGAGGCTGAATTGGCCGACAAAATAAAAGTGCTGGTTGTGGGTCTCGGCAATATGGGCGCCTCGCATGCCAGCGCCTATCACCGCTCGGACGGCTTCGAGATCGTCGGCATCATGAGCCGCTCGATCAAGAGCAACAAGAAGATTCCAGCCGAATTGTCCGGCTATCCGCTTTACGAGGATTTCGATCAGGCGCTCGCGGTGACCAGGCCGGACGCCGTGTCGATCAACAGCTGGCCCAACACCCATGCCGAATACGCGCTGAAGGCGATAGCGGCCAACTGCCACGTGTTCATGGAAAAGCCGCTCGCCACCAACATCGAGGATGCCGAAAAGGTCGTCGCGGCAGCGCGGGCGAAGAACCGCAAGCTGGTGCTTGGCTACATCCTGCGCGTCCACCCGTCCTGGATAAAATTCATCGAGGTCGGCAAGACGCTGGGCAAGCCGCTGGTGATGCGCCTCAACCTCAACCAGCAGAGCAGCGGCAGCGCCTGGCACTGGCACAAGAACCTGATCGATTCGCTGATCCCGATCGTTGATTGCGGCGTGCACTATGTCGACGTCATGTGCCAGCTCACGGGCGCCAGGCCGGTGCGCGTGCACGGCATCGGCGCGAAGCTCTGGGCGGAAGCCGACAAGCAGAATTACGGCCATCTCCACGTCACCTTCGATGACGGTTCGGTCGGCTGGTACGAGGCAGGCTGGGGGCCGATGATGAGCGAGACGGCCTATTTCGTGAAGGACGTGGTGGGGCCGAAGGGCGCGGTGTCGATCGTCGCCGGCCAGCAGGCGAGCAGCGCAGCGGAAGCGGCGGAGGTGTCGAACTCGGCCGACATCGACCGCCACACCAAGACCGACGCGCTGAAGATCCATTATGCGGCGGTCGACGCCGACAAGAACTTTGCGAAACCCGACGAGATCGTCAGCATGGAAGACGAGCCCGGCCACCAGGAGCTCTGCGACCGCGAGCAGGCCTTCTTCCTGCGCGCCATCCGCGAGGATCTCGATTTGACCGAGCAGATGGACGCCGCCGTCAACAGCCTGCGCATCGTGCTCGCCGCGGAACAGAGCATCGAATTGGGGCGCACCGTCGAGCTGGCGTGAGACAAGCGCGCTGCTGGGGGCAGCAGTTTCAGGTCGGTGCCCCTCACTCAGCCCTCTCCCGAGAAGAACGGGAGGCGGTCGCCAGCATCAGAGCGCTTTCCTTCTCCCCGTCATGACGGGGAGAAGGTGCCGGCAGGCGGATGAGGGGCGGCGCCAACGTCGGCCCGAAGCGATAGCTCGGGCGCGGCGCGAGGCAAAGACTGGGAGGAGAGACATGGTCACCGACAGCCTGCTGAAAACCTATGCGAACTCCGATGCGCTGGATCTTGCTGACTTGGTGCATCGGGGCGAGATTTCACCTGCGGAAATGGTCGAGGCGGCGATCACGCTGGTCGAGCAGCTCAACCCGGCGCTGAACGCGGTCATCCATCGCCTCTACGACATGGCGCGTGCCCAGGCGCAGACGGTCGACAGATCAGCACCTTTCGCCGGCGTGCCATTCCTGCTCAAGGAACTGGCCTCGTCCTGGACCGGCGCGCCGAACACCAACTCTTGCCTCTACCTGAAAGATGTCGTCGCCGATTTCGACACCGAAGTCGTGCGCCGCATGAAGGCGGCCGGGCTGGTGCTGGTCGGCAAGTCGAACGCGCCCGAAAACGGCTGGTCGATCACGACGGAACCGAAGCTCTACGGCACGACGAAGAACCCGTGGAAGGAAGGCATCACGCCAGGTGGCTCGAGCGGCGGCGCGGCGGCGGCCGTCGCTTCGCGCATGGTGCCGATCGCCGAGGCTAGCGACGGCGCCGGCTCGATCCGCATTCCGGCCTCCTGCTGCGGCATCGTCGGGCTGAAGCCGTCGCGCGGCCGCGTCAGCCTGGCACCGTTCGGCGACTATTGGTATGGCGGCGCCTACTTCCTGTGCTGCTCGCGCAGCGTGCGCGACACGGCGGCCTATCTCGACGCGGTGGCCGGCGCCTTGCCGGGCGACCCCTATACGCCGCCGGTCCCCGACGCCTCCTGGCTCAGCCTGTCGGCACAGGCGCCGAAGAAACTGCGCATCGGCTTCACCGTCACCCCGCCCAACGGCACGGCCATCGATGCGGAAGTGAAGGCCGCCGTGCTGGCCACCGTGGCGGCGCTGGAGCGGCTGGGACATGACGTCGAGGAACACGACATGCCGCTCGATGCCGATGCCATGTGGACCACCTACACCAACATGACCTGCGTACAGACGGCGGCGACCTTCGACTATCATGAAACGGTGATCGGCCGGCCGGTGACGCCTGATGATGTCGAACCGGTGACCTGGGCGATCATCGAACGCGGCCGTGCGACCAGCGGCACCAGGCACATTTCCGATGTCGAGCAGCTCAGGCAGGTCGGCCGCGACATCGTCGGCGACCTTTCGCCCTACGATCTCCTCATCACCCCGACGCTGACGCAACTGCCGCGTCCGTTCGGCTATTACGATATGTCGGAGACCGACATCGACCGCTACAACGCCAAATGGACGGATGCGGCGTTCGCCTTCCCCTTCAACATCTCAGGCCAGCCGGCCATCTCGCTGCCGCTCGGCTGGTCGAAAGACGGCGTACCGATCGGGGTGCAGCTTGTCGGCCGCTACGGCGACGAGGCGACGGTGCTGGCCGCGTCGGCGCAGCTCGAGCGGGAAATGCCGTGGAGGGACAGGCGGCCGCCGGTGAGCGGTTAATCGCTCGCGGCAGGGCACCCATCGCCGAGTTCTGTGGCGCCCCCCTCTGTCCTGCCGGTCATCTCCCCCTCAAGGGGGGAGATTGGAAGTTTCGGCGCCGGCTCATCTTGTTCTTGCAACGTTGAAAAATGGCGAAAGCGGGAGCGATAATCGATCTCCCCTTGAGGGGGAGATGCCCGGCAGGGCAGAGGGGGGCGCCGTAGGGCGCTGACAGTGACACCGTCACGATCCCGCCCTCGCTATCCTATCCTCTCCAACCGCCTCGGCAGCCGGTTCATGGCGACGGGCCCGTTCGGCGTGATCAGGAATTGGTCCTCCAGGTTGAAGCTGGCGAGGCCGTCGATGTAGAGCGGGATCTCGAAGGCCAGCACCATGCCGGCTTCGACCACGACATCGCTCTCGGCCGCAATGAACGGCCATTGCTCCGAAAACACAGACTGCCCGACACCGTGGCCGAAATGCCCACGGCGGTAGGAGCGCAGGCCTTGCCGCGTCAGGCTGTCGGTGGCGGCGCGGTGCACATGGCCGAGCGAATTTCCCGGCACGAGTGCCGCCAGCCCGTCCTCGAAAGCGCGCTCGGCGATCGCGTGCAGTTCGACCTGGTCGGCGGAAGCGGGGCCGAAAGTGAAGTTGCGCGACATGTCGGAGGCATACCCGCCGACCGTGCAGACCATGTCGCATTTCAGCGGATCGCCGGGCATCGCCTTGGCATCGGCACCTTTGGCCCGGGCGCCGAGCGTCACATATTCCGCCGTCGCGACCGGATGGGAGAGGCCCGCCGCCGCCGCGGCCACGCCTTGCCGGTAGAGCGCGACGAGATCGGCCTGGCGCATGCCGGCCATCGCATCCACCTGCAGCCGCTCCAGCCCTGCTTCAGACAGGATAATGCCTTGCTGCAGGAGCTCGATCTCGCGTTGCGACTTGATCGCCCGCAGCCGATCCAAGACCGACGAGCCGTCGACCATCCGGCACTGCGGCAGCAGCGCCTGCATGGCCGCGAAATCGGCGGCCGGAACAAAGTCGAGGTCGACGCCGAGCGTTGCGCGCTCCAGTCCGAATTCGGCAAGCAAAGCTTGCAACTGGCGCACCGAGCCGGCGAGATCGAAGGTGGCGGGGCGCGCGAAATCCGGCGCGCGGCCAAGCGAGACAAGGCCAGCCTCGATACGCTCCGCCAACGGGCCGCGGGTTCCCGTCTCGACCGGCGCGAATTCGATCCAGATCGGGTGCGAACGCACAACCGCTTCGGGCGCGGCGATCCGCAACTGTCCCGCACTGAAATCCGCGACGACGACGCCGATCGGCAGGTCCTGCCGGGCCGGGATGACAACGAAGCCGGCGCCGGCACGCCGGAACAGCCCCGCCGGGCCGATCGACGCGCCGGTCGCATAGTGGAAGGCCTCGGGCGCTGAGAGCACCAGCGCCTGCAGGCCGGCGCGTTGCATCAGTTGCATCGCGCGCTGGCGGTCGACAAAGCCGGTCATGGTTCTCTCCGGATGGCTGAAGCGACATCGGAGCATTGCGGAAGCGGACAATCAAGCGGCACGATGCCGGTAGTCTCCGCCACAAGATGGAACCTGTCGTGGCCTGGAGCATTGCCCGGCGACGGCGGCGGGGGAGCGCGGCGAGCCCGCTACTTGATCGATTCCAGCTTGGCGATTGCCGCGGTGAAGCCGGCCAGCGAGACCGGGATGGTGACCGGCTTGCGGGTCACCGATTCCATGCCGATGTTGAGATTGGTTCCCGATTTCATCGCCTTGATCAGTTCCGGCGGCAGCGGCGTGGCGGCATAGGCGCCGTTCTGGTCGCTGGTCTGGATGGCGATGGTCGTCTTCTGGCCTTGATCGATCTGGTAGCTGGCGCCGGAGGGCAGGAACAGCCCGTGCGGCAGGGCGAGCAGCATGGCGAGGGAGCCGTTGCCGTTGTCGCGGCGCACGGTCACGGTCAGCACGCGCTGCCCGGTCTTGGCTTCGGTCAGGTTCTGCGACACCTGGCATTGAAGCTCGCTGTTGGCCGCGCCGCTTGAACAGTTCACCGCCCATGGATTGGCGTCGGCCGGCTTGGATTGAGCGGCCGGGGGCTGCGCCGGCTTGGCGTCCTCGGCAAGCGCCGGCCCGGCGACCGATGCGATCAGCCCCAGGGCGCCCAGTGCTGCCGTCACATTTAACAGATTAGCACGCGCTAAAATGGCTGCCATGTTCTTCACGCCCCGCATTTTTCTCGAAACGGCAGGTATTTTCCCACCGGCGGCTTGATACAATACTCCTGACTGTTCCGGAAGCCGCGCACAGGCGAGGAAAGCCGGCAAAATTACTGTTGCGGCATTGCCACAAGTGAGAACTTTACGGCGCAACAACAGCAGTCACGACGTTGGGGACTCGCTATACAATGGAATTCGCGCAAGAATTGGTGCGGGGGCGAGCAGTCCCCAAAGGGCGGCCAGGGATGGGAACTACCGAGACGTCTCGGCAGGTTGGGGAGATGGCGGCGCGCGGGGAGGATTTCCGCGCGCGCGTGGCCTATGGTCGCTCGCGTTTTGCAAGGCATCTCTGGAAGACGACGGCGCTTTCGACGCTGGCGCTGGCGTTGTCAGGCGTGGCCGCCTATGGCGACGACGCCCTCTGGCAGCCGCAGATACGCGCCATCATTGGCGCCGACAACAATGGCGGCAACGCCGCGCTCGAAGGCTTCATCCCGATCAAGCAGACCGCCGAATCGGTGCTGTTCCTGGATGTCAGGGCTAAGCACGATTTCAAGGACGCGTTCGGCCAGGATGTCGGCCTGGGCATTCGCCGCATCGTCAATCCCGACCTGATGCTCGGCGGCTACGCCTATCTCAACGTCGAGAACTACAACTCCAACCAGTTCACGTCAGCCACGCTCGGCGCCGAGGCCATCACCCCGCATTTCGACGCGCATGTGAACGTCTTCGTGCCGATCAAGGGCGACACGACGGACCATTCGGTCTCCTCGACCCTGTCGATGGTCTCGAACCAGTTGATCGAGCAGATTTCGGTGCTCGACCATCGCGACTACGCGGCCTGGGGCATCGAGGGCGAGATCGGCGCGCGGGTGCCGCTCAACCTTCCCGACAAGCATTCGCTGCGGCTCGACATAGGCGGTTACCACTTCGAGGATCCGCATGGCGACGACAGCGGCGTAACCGGGGTCAAGGCCGGCATCGAATATGAGATCGGCGATGTCTTCGGCACCGGAACGGCGCTGACCTTCACCGGCGAGGTGCGCAACGACAATCGCGACGACACCCAGTTCGCCGGCAGCGTGCGGCTGAGCATCCCGTTCAATCCCGGCCAAGGCGGCGCGGACAGCGGGCCGGAGCCGGTCTATCCGATCAGCGAAGGCCTGCGCAAGCGCGTCAACGAGCGGGTGCGCGGCGACATCGGCGTCAGGATCCAGAGCCAGGAACTGCCCGGCGGCTCGACGACGCGCGTCGCCATAAACGCCGCCACCAATGCCGCCTTCGGAAAGTTCTACTACGCCGATGGCGGCCTGGCCGGCGCCGGCACGCTGGCCGATCCGACGACGCTGGACGACGCTGTGGCCAAGGCAGGCGCCAGCGGTTTCGTGGTGGCGCTGGGCGGCAACGGCAACATCACCACCACTGGCACGACGCTCGCAGACGGCCAGACCGTCATCGGCGGCGGCCAAAGCGTCACCGCGAAGCTGTTCGGCGGCGGCACCGGCACCTTCAATCTGGGCGGCAGCGACGGCACCATCCAGGGCACCAACGTCGCTAGCAACGTGATCGCGCTCGGCAATGGCGACACGCTGAACGGCATCACCATCACCGGCGGCGCTGACGGCATCTTCGCCAACAACATCACCGGCGCCACGCTGACCAATGTCACGGTGACAGGCGCCGGCGGCAATGGCGCCGCCTTCACCGGCACCTCGACCGGCATCACCGGTTCCAATTTCACCGCGACCGGCAACGGCCTCGACGGCCTGCACATCGAAGGCGACGGCACCTACAATTTCGCCGGCACGACGCTGCTCCAGGGCAATGGCGACGACGGGCTCGATGCCACCGGCCATGGCACCTATACATTCGCGACGCTTAACGCCAAGGACAATGCCGACCGCGGCATAACCGTTCAGGGCACCTCGACATCAGGCAGCTTCGCCACCACCGGCGGCACCGTGTCGGGCAATGGCGGCGTCGGCGTCTTCATCGATCCGATCACGGCGCATGTGGTGCTGGATTCGATCGACCAGACCGGCGGTCCGTCGGGCGTCGTGCTCGATCACGTGGCGGGCAGCTTCGCCGTCACCGGCGCCACGACCATTTCGGACACCACCGGACCGGCGATCGCCATTTCCAACTCACCGGCGGCGATCCGCTTCGGCGATATCGACATCAGCGCTCCCGCCGGCGACGGCATCTCGTTTACCGGCGTCAACGCGGCGGTGGTGGCAGGCGACATCGTCATCTCGGGCCTCGGCGTCGGCACTGGCCTCGACTTCTCCGGCAGCCATACGAACTTCACCGCACAGTCGCTCAACATCGCCGGCACGGGTGCGGCCGGCTCGATCGGCATCGACCTCGCCTCGCCGACCTCGGGCGGGGCATCGATCGTCATCACCGATGGCGGTGCGATCACAGGCGTCGGCACCGGCGTGCGCTTCGGCATTTCCGGCTCGCTGCTGAACTCGGCCAATGCCGAATTCTCCTTCGGCGGCGGTTCCATTGCCGGCAGCACCGCCTCGCTCGACGTGCGCGGCCTCAACCAGACGCTCGGCCACTACGCCTTCGGTTCGACGACCTTCAGCGGCCCGCAATTGTTCGACCAGCAGAATGTCATCTTCGTCGGCGCGGCCGCAACCGGCTCGGGCACCGGCTCCTCGCTGCTCGACCTTGCCTCGATTGCCACCGCCGATGCCGACACCGACGGCACCGCGATCTTCGTGCTGGTCAACCGCGGCACCATCGACGACACCGACGGGTTCTCGCTGAGCGCCGGACAGACGCTGGCTTCCTTCGGCAACGGCCGCACATTCTCGCTCGGCGGCATCCCGGTTAACGTAACGGGCGACAACATCACGCACGCCAGCGCCATCTCGGACGGCGCGGGCGCGGCGACGCTCACCAGTTCGGCCGGCGCGGACACCGTCACGCTGGCCAACAACAGCGCGCTGCTCGACTTCAACGTCTCGAACGCCAATCCGGGCGGCGGCAACGGCATCCACGGCAACAACGTCACCGGCGTGACGATAAGCGGCGTCAATGTCAGCGGAGCCGGCCTGGACGGGCTGCTGTTCGAAGGCGCCATGAACGTCGCGGCCAACAATGTGACCTCGACGAGCAACGCCAGCGAGGGCCTGCATATCGACGGCGACGGCAGTTATGTCTTCGCCGGCACGACGACACTGTCGAACAATGCCGGCAATGGCCTGTTCGTCGGCGGCGACGGAACATATGCATTCCAGACGCTGAACGCCTCCGACAATTCCGGCTTCGGCGTCAACGTCCTCTCCACCACCGGCACGTTCAGCACCACCGACGGCACGATCTCCGGCAATGGCGCGGCCGGCGTCGCCTTGCTTGGCGCCAATCTCGACGTCAAGCTGGCCAGCCTGACGCAGGACGGTGGCCTGTTCGGCGCGACGGTGGCAGGCGTATCGGGAAATTTCGCCGTTTCCGGCGCAACGACGATCAGCAACACCTTCGTCGGCGGCCTCGGGATCTTCGACAGCACCGCCGATTTCATGTTCGGAGCCGTCGATATTTCGGACATCACCGCCCCCGGCGGCATCGGCATCGACGTCCAGAATTCCGGCGGCGCGGTCACCTTCGGCGGGCCGGTCATGCTGACCCATATCGGCAGCGAGGGCATCCTCGCCACCGACAACACCGGCACGCTCACCTTCAGTGGCCCGGTGAGCATGACCGGCCCCGGCGACGGCGTCTGGCTGGAAAACAACACCGGCGCCGTTTCGTTCGGCGGCGCCGTCACCATCGACCAGCCGCTCGGAAGCGGCATCGACGTCGTCGGCAGCAACGGCGTCATCAGCTTCGACGACATCGACATCACCGGCCTGTGCAATTGCTCCACCGCGCTCGACCTCTCGGGCAGCACGTCGACCTTCACCGCCGCCACGCTCGACATCAGCGGCAGTTCCGGCGGCTCCTCGATCGGCGTCGACCTGTCCGGCACCAATGGCGGCTCGGTGACCATCGGCAGCGGCGTCATCACCGGTGTCGACACCGGCGTCCAGATGGGCACCAACGGCCTGGCCGGAACCACCGCCAGCACGGCGTTCTCGTTCGGTGCGGCCGGCGGCGCATCGATCACCGGCGTCATCGCCTCGCTCGACATGCGCGGCCTGCTGCCCGGCAGCGGCACCTATGCCTTCAACGGCACGCATCTGGTTGGACCGCAGCTGTTCGATGCAGCCAACGTCGTCTTCGTCGGTTCGAGCAGCACCGGAACGGGCGACGGCTCAAGCGTCGCCAACCTGATCGATGCCGCCGCGGCCGACGATCTGACCACCAATGCCAACACGACCTTCGTGCTGGTCAAGACCGCGGCCGTGCAGACCACCGACACCGATGCCAACGGCTTCACGCTGGCCAGCGGCCAGTCGCTGGTCTCCTTCGCCAACGGCGCCACCATCAGCCTGGGCGGGCCGCCGGCCAATGTCACCGGCACGGAGGTCGTCACCGGCGCGACACAGGCCGATCCGTTCGGCTTCGGTGGCGCGACGCTGAACAACGGCGGCGGCAACACCATCGACCTCGCCAGCGGCAACACCGTCTCCAACCTCAGCGTCAACAGCTCGTTCCTGGCGATCGACGGCACGGCGTCGATCAACGGCTTCACCAGCACCGGCGTGACGATCCTGGGCGGGACCATCGGGCTTTACCTCGGCAGCGCGTCGGGCGCGATCACGATCAACGATCTGACCATCCAAGGGTCGGTGCCGACCGGCGTCGTGCTGGCCAACACATCCGCGACGGTCGACTTCACCGGCACCACAACGATCGCCGGCGGCAGCAATATCGCTCTGCTGGTCAATAATTTCGGCGGCACCGCCAATTTCGCCGATCTCGACATATCAGGCGGCAGCGGCCTCGGCATCGTGATCCTCAACGGCTCGAGCGGAAGCCTGGCCTTCGGGGCGGCCAGCTCCATCGCCAATACCGGCGGCAGCGCGATCGTTATCGGCAGTTCGTCGGCCGACGTCACCTATGACGGCACGATTAGCCAGAGCAGCGCGGCAAAAGCCGTCAGGATCGACGGCACCACCGGCGGCCTGATCACATTCGGCGGCGCCATCACCTCGACCGGCACCGGCGGCCTCTTCGATATCGGGGAGATAACCGCTCCCACCGACACCGCGATCCGCTTCACGGGTCCGCTCACGGCGACCGGCGGCGGCGGCGCGTCGATCACCAGCCTTGGCGCCGACTCGACATTCGAGGTCAGCGGCACGCTGTCGATCACCGGCACGACCGGCGCCGCGCTGTCCATCTCGAATGCGGCCGGCAGCGCCACCTTCGGCACGACCAATGTGACGCTGGGCGCGACCAGCACTACCGGCATCGATTTCTCCGGCACCAACAACGACGTCAGCTTCGGCACGACCACCCTCAGCGGCCTCGGCGCGGGCGCCAGCCAGACCGCCATCGACTTCTCCGGCTCGGCCACGACCGCCGATTTCGGGCTGACGACGATCACCGGAAACGACGCCGCGAGCTCGCGCGGCATCGACCTGTCCTCGACCACGGGCAACCGCACCATCACCTTCCTGACCGGATCGTCGATCTCAGGCGCCGGCATCGGCGTCGATCTGTCGTCCGGCCAGACGGCGGCGACCAGCGCCAACGCCAGCTTCACCTTCGGCGACGGCGAATTCGCCGACGCCAACGGCCGCAATTCGACGATCACCGCGGCGGCGGGCAATTTCACCGTCAACACCGTCGGTCTCGCCGCGCTCGCCAATTATGATTTCGATGACGTGCTCTTCACCGGCAGCGCGAATCTGGCCAGCGCCGTCGGCGGGGTGTTCATGGTGTCGCAAAATGGCGGCGTCATCGCCGCCGGCTCATTTGGGCTCAGTACGTCAGTCAATACCATCTCGGTTGCCGATGCCGATCTGAAGACCGGCACCCAGACCTTCGCCTTCGTCGGCACGGTCGACCTCAGCGGCACGCCGTTCACGCTCGATTCCGGCCAGTCGATCACCGGCTTCGGCAACGGCAACGCCATCACCACGACCGGCACCATCCAGCCGGTGAACGTGCAGGGCAATCTCGGCGCCACCGGCGGCGACGTCACCGGCGACGAGGGCGTAGTCAAGAGCACGGGCAGCGATACCCTGCATCTGCTCGGCAGCAACCAAGTGCGCAACACCGCCTTCGACTTCACAGGCGGCAGCGGCTCGGTCTTCACCATCGACCAGAGCGCAAGCAGCTTCAATAATGCCGGCGGCATCGTCATCGAAGGCGTCACGGTCGGCAATGTCGGCGCCGGCCAGACGGCGTTCAAGGTCGCCGGCCTCGACAGCAATTTGTCGATCACCAACAACAACGTCAACGTCGCCGGCACGCTGCTCGACGTCGACGGCGGCGCCGGCAACATCACCGTGACGCGCGGCATCTTGCCCAACAGCGGGCCGGCCGGCACGCTGACCGGCGGCGGCATCTCGATCGCCAATCACGGCGGCGGTCTGATCAATTTCACCGACAAGGTGACTGTTGGCGGCAACGGCGTCTCGCTCACCAACAACGCCGGCACCGTCAACTTCACGGATGTGGACATTTCCACGAACGGCGCGACGGCGTTCAGCGCCAGCGGCGTCGGCACGGTCAATGTCCTGACGGGTACGGTCAATGCCACCAACGCGCAGGCGGTGGCCCTCGACGGCATCGCCGGCAATATCGATTTCGCCTCGACCAGCGCGTCGTTCGGTTCCGGCAGCGGCATCGACCTGCAGAACCTCAGCGGCACGTTCAATTTCGGCACCGGCACGCTGACCAACACCGGTTCGGGCACGGCCTTCAATGTCGGCTCGGGCACCAATGCGAGCGGCGGCAACGCGAACATATCCTACGCGGGCGCCATCGTCAGCAACGGCACCGGCGCGGCGGTCTCGATCCAGGAACTGACCGGCGGTTCTGTGACGCTGTCGGGCAACCTGACCGATGGCCTTGCGGGCGCCGGCGGCAATATCGTCGTTGCCGGCATCGACAACGGCACGGCGGCGACCGTGACCTTCTCGGGCGCGACCAAGCAGATCAGCTCGGGCGCGACGGACGGCGTCAGCCTGATCGGCAACCCGAACGCCACGATCGGCTTCGGCAATGGCGGCCTTGACATAACGACGACGGCAGGAGCGGGTTTTGGCGCGGGCTCCGGCGGCACGATCAGCATCTCCGGCACCGGCAACACCATCACGACAACGACTGGAACCGCGCTCGATCTCGACGGCGCATCGGTCGGCGCGGGCGGCGTTATTTTCGATTCCGTTTCGGTCAATGGCGCGGCGACCGGCGTTTCGCTCAACAATATAGTCGGCGGCGCCATCGATCTCGGCGCGGTCGACCTGCAGAACATCACCTCGCGCGGTGTCGACATATCCGGCACGCTCGGCTCGACCTTGGGCTTCGACAGCCTGAACATCGGGCTCAATGCAGCCAATGCGGTCGGCTTCGACCTCAACGGCGCTGCGCTCGGCACGAGCAACATCAAGGCCGGCGATTTCGACGTCGACGGCGGCAGCTTCGCCGGCACTATCGGCATCGACATGGCCGGCACGACCGGCACCGGCACGATCCAGCTCGGCGACACTGCCAACAACAATCCGGCGGGCCAGACCTCGAAAATCGAAAATGTCGGCTATGGCGTCCAGTTCTCCAGCGCCACCAACGCCAGGCTAGTGTTCGGCGACGGCGCTGGCCTGGCCGAATCGACGATCGCGACCACCGGCGGCCAGGCCATCCATGCCATCGACACCCTGCCGACCAATGGCGACTACAATTTCAACGACGTCACCTTCACCGGCGACACGTCGAATCTGTCCGCTTACAAGGTCTACTACGTCACCACCGACGCCACCGGCGGCGGCGACGGCAGCTTCGTCAATCCAGGCACCTATGCCAACGCCCAGGCGTCCACGGCCAATGTCATCGTGCTGATCGACAAGAACGGCACCGGTAGCCAGGAAACGATCGACCTGAGCGGCACGTCGTTCCAGCTCGATGACGGGCAGGTGTTGCTCGCCTTCGGGCAAAACGATACGGCCATCGATGTCTCGCAGCTCGGTGTCGACACCAGCAGCGGCGCGTCGGCGGCATTCCACTTCACCACGGTGCAGAATTCGCCGATCATCGCCGCACCGGCCGGCATCGACACGCTGCGGCCGATCCTGCAGAGCAACACTGCCGGGTCGGTGATCACCCTGGCGACCAGTGGTACCAGCCCGATCACCGGCGGCATCGAGAATCTCATCATCCGCAACACCGGCACCGGCGCCGGTGTTGCCGTCGATGCGTCGGCCGCGTCGAGTTTCTTCCTCCGCAACAATGACATATCAGCCGGCGGCAGGGCGCTCGACTTCTCCACGACCGGTGCGGCGGCCAACACGCTGCTGCTTTCGATCGACGGCAATACGCTGCGATCGACGGGATCTGCGCTGGCCGCGTCCTTCGCCGGCCAGAACATCAGCGCGACGGACAATTCGATCGCCATCCGCTCCTTCGCCGGCAATACGGTGCTCGGCGGCACCGGCGGCGGCATTGCCTTCGACAATGTCACGTTCGACTCCACTGGCGCCGGCGGCACGGTCAGCGCCGGCACGCTCGACGTCGGCACATCAGGCGCGCGCGTCCAGGGCAACGGCCTTGCCTTCACCAGCACCAGCGGCACGCTCGATCTCGGCACGTTCACCACGTTCAATGATGGCGGCACTGGCGTCCTCGTCGACACCAAGGGCCCCCCGGCCACAACCTTTGCGCTGAACAGCAGCGGCGGCACCGTCGACACCATCAACGGCGTGGCGTTCAATCTCGATCCGCTGACCGTCAGCATGATCGTAAACAGCGTCAACGCCAGCGGCGGCGCCAGCGGCATCATCTTCGACGGCGTCGCCGGCACGTTCACGGTCACGGGCGCGACCACCGTCACCGGCACGACGGGTGCCGGCATCAATGCCACCAGCACCAATACAGGCACCTTCAGTTTCAACGAGGTGACGGTGAACAACACCGCCTCGACGGGCGGCGGCATCGGCTGGGAGAGCGGCACGCTCAACGTCGGCGGGCTCGCCGACATCGATACGACCAGCGGGGCCGGCCTGTTCCAGGGCGGCGGCACCACCAGCTTCAATGGCGGGCTGACAATCGACACCACTACCGGCGCCGGCATTACCGGCCCCGGCGGGACGATCAACATCATCGCCACCGCCGGCAGCGAAACGGTGAATTCCACCAGCTACAAGGCGATCGATCTCACCAATGCCGCCCTCGACGTCGCGCTCGACTCGACGTCGTCCGGCGGCGGCGGTGTCGTCCTGACCAATGTCACCGGCACCGCCAGCCTCGGCACCGGCACGCTGAGCGGCGGCGGTGGCACGGCATTCAGCGTCGGCGGCGGCACCGTAACCACCACCTATGGCGGCAACATCACCCAGGCGGGCAACGCCGCCCTGGTGTCGGTTTCAGCAGGCCATACGGGCACGCTGACCTTCTCGGGCACGCTGTCGGCGAACAACGGCACCGGCCTGCAGTTCGACAATGCCGACGGCACCTACAATTTCAACGGCACGACGACGTTGAATGGCGGCGACGCCGGCATCGATATCGTCAACAATTCGGGCGGCACGTTCAACTTCGGCGCCGGCACTTCGATCACCAACCCGAACAGCACGGCCTTCAACGTCGACGCAAGCGCGGCGAACATCACCTATAGCGGCAACATCACCCAGGCCGGCAATGCCGCGCTGGTCGCCATCGCCGGCCACACCGCGGGAACGATCACCTTCCAGACGGGCACGCTGTCGGCAACCGACGGCCCCGGCCTGCAGTTCGACAATGCCGACGGCATCTACAATTTCAACGGCACCACGACGCTCAATGGCGGCAATGCCAGCGTCGACATCCTCAACGATTCCGGCGGCACGTTCGGCTTCGGCGTCGGCACCTCGATCACCAGCCCGAACGGAACCGCGTTCAGCGTCGATGGCGGTAACGCGACCGTTACCTATGCCGGCACGATCACACAAGGTACCGGCGGCCAGCGCCTGATCGTCGTCGCCGACACCACCGGCGGCGCGGTGAACTTCACCACCGCCCTGGCGAATGGGCTCAACGACACCAGCGGCACCGGCATCGTGGTCGACGGTGTCGCCGGCAACGTCACCGTGAACAACGCCAGCCTGACCGGGACGACCGGCATCACCATCCTTGGCGATGTGGCGAACAACGCGACCGGTACCTATACGTTCAACAACGTCGCTATCGACACGGTTGCCGGCGCGCTGACGAACCATGCGTTCGCCGTCGACGGCGACCAGGGCACGTTTACCAACGACGACGTGAGCGCCACGATCAATCTCAACAATGTCGACATCACCAACCCTGGCGGCAACGTCGCCAACATTCGCGGCATGGCTGGTGGCTCGGTCAATTTCGACAACGCCAGCTCCATCACCCGAAACGATGGCGGACTGGGCATCGTCGCGCTCAGCAATTCCGGCGGCACGATCAATTTCGGCGGCGCGTCGAAAACGCTCTCGACCGGCGCCAACGCCGCCGTGCTCCTGACCAGCAACGCCGGCGCGACCATCAACTTCACCAATGGCGGCCTGGCGATCACCACCACGAGCGGCATCGGCATCGGCGCCTCGGGCGGCGGCACGGTGAGCGTCACCGGCTCCGGCAACACGATTTCGACCGGCAGCGGCGCTGCGGTCGACATGGACGCCGTCGCTATCGGCGCCGGCGGCATGACCTTCGCTTCCACGAACACGAGCGCCGGCGGCGGCAGCGCCGTGATCCTCGACGCTGTTACCGGCGGACCGGTCAACCTCGGCGGTGGCGCGCTGGTCGGCGGCGGCAGCGCCACGATTCGCATCGGCGACGGCGCCGGCAGCGCCAACACCGGCGGCACGGCGGCTTTCACCTATGCCGGCACCATCACCAGCGGAACCGGCCAGGCGGTCAATATCCAGGATCGCGCCGCCGGCGCCGGCAACATCACGCTGTCGGGCAACATCAGCCACAATGTGGCCGGCCAGACCGGCGTCCTCCTCGACGACAACGCCGCCGGTACCATCACTTTCTCCGGTGCCTCCAAGTCGATCACGTCGGGCAGTTCGGCCGGTGTCAACCTGACCGACAACACCGGCGCGACGATCAACTTCACCAATGGCGGGCTGGTCATCAACACCACCAGCGGCACCGGCTTCGGCGCCACGGGCGGCGGCACGGTGACGGTGACAACCGGCGCCAATCCGAACACGATCACATCCGGTACCGGCACCGCGCTCAACGTCGCCAACACGACGATCGGCGCGAGCGATCTGACATTCAGGAGCATTTCGGCTAACGGCGCCGCCAACGGCATCGTGCTCAACAACACCGGTGCCCTTGGCGGGTTGACGGTGACCGGCGATAGCGGCGGCGCCAACAACGGCTCGGGCGGCACCATCCAGAATTCGACGGGTACCGGTGTCCTGCTGAATTCGACCAGTTCGGTCAACCTCAGCTACATGAATATCATCAACAGCACCAATGACGGTATCGGTGGCACATCGGTGACCAATTTCTCGCTCAACCGGTCGACGCTGTCCAACAATGGCACCGCGGTTGAGGATGCGGGTATCGATTTCGGCGGTGTCAGCACTGTAACGCCCAGCGGTCTGTTCGGCACAGCAAGCATCACCAATTCGACTGTCACCACCTCATTCGCAAAGAACGTCTCGATCCGCAATTCGAACGGGACCTTGTCGCTGACGGTCAACAACAGCAAGTTCAGCAACAATTCGTCCAAGACGCAGAGCGATGACGGCCTGTTCGTTGAGGCCGACGGTACCGCGACAATTTCGGCCACAGTCACCAGCAGCACATTCACGGCCAATCGCGGGGATCATTTCCAGGCGGCTGCGGCAAACTCTGGCAACCTCAATATCGTGTTCTCCGGTAACACGCTCACAGGCGGTCATTCGACAGCTCTTGGCCAAGGCATCACAATCAACGCCGCAACGGGCCTGGCGTTCGGCGGCTATACCGGCACGGTCAACTACGACATTGACAACAACACGATCAGCGGCGCGATCTCGAGCGCAATCACCGTCAACTTGGGCACGTCGGGTTCCGCCGCACTGTTCAACGGCTTCATCCGCAACAACGATATCGGCACGGTTGGCGTTGCCAATTCCGGGTCGGCGCAAGGCTTCGGCATCGACCTCGAAGCTCATGGCAACGGAACCCATACCGCATCTGTAGCCGGAAACGTCGTGGTGGAAGCATTCGACCGCGCGATGAATGTGTTGGCAAACGACGGCAATGGCGTGCTCAATCTAACTGTGCAGAGCAACCAATTCTCCGTCGGAACCGATCCGGCTGGCTCGCGAGAAGCTTTCTTCCTCAACGCGGGGTCAACATCAGCGAACGTCTTTGGCGTCACCGACAGCCATACGGTGCGCCTCAATCTCGGCGGCGCCGGCGCTTTGCAGAATACCTTCGCCCACGGCGTCGGCAGTGTCGACGATTTCCGCATACGGCAACGGTTCGACACCCGGGTCGAGATGCCGGGTTACGCCGGTGCGCCGTTCGACCCGGCTGGGGTCGTCAGTTATATTCAGGGACGCAATATCGGCAGTGGCGGCGGAAGTGCCACGGTCAACGATTCACCGTCGGTGACGACCGATGGCTTCTTCAGCGGGACAGTGCCGTTGCCAAATCCGTTCTAATGCTTATCGCTCAAAACCGAGCTCTGTTCGTGACGTGCACAAACAAAGATTTCGTATGAACTTGGGTCGTCGCGATGTAGTTCTGGAGCACATTGAACGAAATCTGCGCAGCGATTTTCCTTACGGATTTTCGTAAATTCTTAGAAAACTGCCATACTGCTGTTTTCTTTCTATCCTTTCTCGGAAGCCATATCTATTCGACCTGGATTTTAGTTGGAAATCATGCAAATCTAGGCGCGCCAAGGGGGAAGTGCTTATGGCCGAACCGTTTCTGTCTGAAATTCGGATCATGTCATTTGGCTTCGCTCCCAAGGGCTGGGCCTTGTGCAATGGGCAGCTTATGCCGATCAACCAGAACCAGCCGCTGTTTGCATTGCTTGGCACCACCTTTGGTGGCGATGGGCGTGTTAACTTTGCACTTCCCGACTATCGCGGGCGCATTCCCATTCATGCTGGATCGGGCCATTCGCTTGGCGAGCGCGGTGGTGAGCAAGGCCATACGCTCTCGATAGTGGAGATGCCTACTCATACCCATCAATACATGGCGTCTTCGACCAATGCCGGCACGCCTATAGCGACTGGCAACCTGCTCGCGGCGACCAATAATCTCTATGCCGCGCCGACCAATTTGGTGCCTCTCACGCCTTCATCGGTCGGCGACATCGGCGGCAGTCAACCGCATACAAACATGCAGCCATTCCTGACGCTCAATTTCTGCATCGCGCTGCAAGGCATCTTCCCCTCCCACCCCTGACGGAGATACCATGCCACAGCCCTTTGTTGGTGAGGTCCGCATATTTGCCGGCAATTTCGCGCCAGCCGGCTGGATGTTCTGCGAAGGACAATTGCTGCCGATCTCTGAAAACGAGACTTTGTTCCAGCTGATCGGCACTACCTATGGCGGCGACGGCCAAAGCACATTCGCACTGCCCGACCTGCGCGGGCGCGTACCCCTACATCAAGGCAGCGGGTTCATTCTCGCCGAAATCGGAGGTGTTGAGGCGGTCACACTGACGGCGCAGCAACTGCCTGTCCATAGCCATCAATTCATGGCGTCGAGCAGCCCGGGCAGTTCGGTCAACGCGCAAGGCAACGCGATTGCGGAGTCGCCCAACATTTCGATCTATATAGAAGACGTTGCGGGAATAAACCTCAGCGCCACCGCTATTTCGCCGATCGGCGGCAACCAACCGCACGAAAATTTCCAACCCTATCTCTGTGTCAATTTTATCATCTCGCTGTTCGGCGTTTTTCCGTCGCAGACTTGAAAAGGGACCGTCATGTCCGATCCGTTCGTCGCTGAAATTCGTATCTTTCCGTTCAATTTCGCGCCTACGGGCTGGGCGTGGTGCGATGGACAATTGCTGCCGTTATCACAAAACACGGCGCTGTTTTCGTTGCTTGGCACCGTCTATGGCGGCGACGGCAAAAGCAACTTCGCACTACCTGACTTGCAAGGCAGTGCACCGATGCACCCCGGACAGGGACCCGGCCTTTCGCTTCACGATCTTGGGGAAACGGGCGGATCAGAGACGGTAAGCCTCTTGGAATCGGAAATTCCAAGTCACTCTCACTTTTCCCGTGCGGCATCAGACGACGCAGACTTGAAGGCGCCAACGCCGGCGCGCTCCCTCGCCCGCTCGCAAGGGGGCTTTGCCTATATCTCGAGTACGCCCAACGCGCAGATGGCGGATCAGGCACTCGCCCCCGCCGGCGGTGACCAGCCGCACAACAATTTGATGCCTTATCTCACCTGCTACTTCTGCATCGCGCTGCAAGGCGTCTTCCCGCCGAGAGGCTAAATTCCCCGCCAACAGGGCAGGACCAATATCATGGCCAAGACAGCAGAACCAAAATCGAAGGCCCCCACGGCCAAGACGCCGGCAGCAGTGCCAAGGACCGCCTCCAAGGCCCGCGAGAGCGCTCGCTCGCGGCGACCCGGTACTGCGCCGGCCTACCAGCACATGCCCGCCGGCGCGACGTTTTTCGAATTGTCGCGGCTGATGGTCGTCGGCATCGATTCGGCCAAGGGACAATTGATCCAGAAGGCACAGACATCGCCGAACGGACCATGGCCGTCGGCCTGGTCTGTCATCGCGCCCGGCGCCTGGGTGATCATGACCGCGGGTCTCACCAAGGATGGTCGCGTCGCCGTGGTCGCGCAGCCTTCGGGCACCACCAGCCTGTCCTTCATCACCGAGGACGCCAACCAGATCGGCCCGATCGACAAGTGGACCGCGCCGGTCGGCATCGGCGCGCCGCCCGGCGCCTTCAGCTACCAGAAGCTTTCCATGGCGCGCGATGCCGATGGCCGCATCGAGATCTTCCTCACCGACAATCTGGGCCGCGTCTGGTGGATCTACCAGAACCCGGATGTGATCGTGCAGGTGCAGAAGACCATCACGCCGCCCGGCACGACGACACCGATCGTCGTCACCGTCGACGAGCTCAGGCCGCCTGCCCAGCCGTGGAGCGCCTGGATTCAGCTGACCGGCCAGCTTGTGGCGATCACGGCGCTGCGCCAGGCAGACGGCCGCATAGCGCTGTTCGGCATCAACTCCGCCCTCCATCTCTATCGCTGCCAGCAGGCCAAGGCCCAGGCGCTGACGGTCGCCGACTGGACGCCATGGGTGCAGATCGACGCCGGCTACCCCTTCACGGAAATGGCCCCTATCATCGGTCCGCTGGGCGGCACCAATCTGTTCGCCATGACGCAGCAGGGCCAGGTCCTGCACACCAAGCAATTGCCGGCCGGCTCCGACACCTGGACGGCCTGGGCGACGCCCGGCTACAGCAGGGTTCCCAAATATACGCTCTGCGCCGGCATCCAGGGCGACGGCGACATCATGCTGGTCGCCTCCGACCAGCAGCATGTTCACTCCTTCAACGCCCAATACAACGCCGCCACCCAGAACTGGTCGGGATGGCGCGATTTCAACGCCTCCGGCGCCAACACCCGCCTGTCGCTCGACTACAATGCCGATGGCCGTCTTGCCTTGTTCTCGATGATGATCCAGAACGACGGCACGAATGGTCTGTGGACCATCAATCAGATGGCCATGGACAGTTCGGAATGGGAGTGGACCTGGACGGCGCTGGCCACCAGCAACCTCAAGCAGATTACCGTGGTGCGCGACCTGACGCCGCCGGTGTGACGTCAGGCAGCGTGACAGAAGCGAAACATGCGCAGCGGCTCCCGGCCTGGCCGCGGTCGCGGCAGGCCGGCCTCGCTTTCCGCCCCGCCGCGGAGGCCGACATGCCGTTCCTGGCGCGGCTCTACGCCTCGACGCGCATGGAAGAGCTCGCCGTGACGGACTGGAGCGAGGCGCAGAAGGTCGCCTTCCTCGACATGCAGTTCCAGGCGCAGCACGCGCATTACCGCAAGCATTATCCCGAGGCCGACTGGCTGGTGGTGGAGTGGGCCGGACAGCCCATCGGCCGCCTCTACATCGAGCGCTGGCCGAGCCAGCACCGCATCATCGACATCGCCTTGCTGCCGGCCCATCGCCGCAAGGGCCACGGCGCCGCACTGCTGCGCGACCTCATCGACGAGGCATGGTCATCGGGCAAATCGGCCTCGATCCATGTCGAGAAGAACAATCCGGCCAGGCGGCTCTATCTCGAGCTCGGCTTCGCAGCGGTCGAGGACAAGGGTGTCTACGATCTCATGGCATGCGCGCCGCCGCGGGGTGGCGCAGACAGTGGGTGAACGGGGAGGCCATCCGCTTCGTCATTCCCGGGCCGAGAATCCTGTTCCGGTCGTCGCACAATTCGGCGGTGCTTGTTCGGTATCGATCCTTCGCGCCAGCGTCTCACAAATCGCACCGCTGCTGCGCTCACGCCTGCTTCCAAACTCTAATTGAACACCGCCTCATACAGCCGCCCCGTAGCGTCGGCGGCCACGGGCACGATGAAGATATCGTGGGTCGCGCCACTGCCGGCGAAGCGGTAAGTCGCCTGCGGCAGCGCGGTTTCGCGCGGACCCTTGAACAGCAGCGAGAAACCGCCGCCCGGGCGCGGGCTGGAGGCGATGCGGTTGACCGCGCTCAATTCGAGCGCGATCTGCCTGCCGCCGGCCTCGACGGTGAATGCCTGTCCGACCGCCTGTTCGAAATCCGATGCCGACGCCATGCCACCCCGCCTCAAAGCGCTTGCTGAGCGGGCGGCCAAGGGCAGACCCGCTCCGGTTCCTCATATCCTCGCAATTTCCGGACGCAAGACCGCTACGGCTCCCGGATTTTGCCATGCGAGGCCACTGTCGCCGCTTCGCGGCAAGCTGTCCATAGAGCCATTCCAGGAAAAGTGTGTACGGTCTTCCCGGGAAAAGCGCGCAGCGCTTTCCCTGGGAATTGCGCAAAAACAAAGAGATAGCGCGGCTCGCCGTTTCCGCGAAACGGTGAACCGCTCCAGGGCCGGCATGGTTGCGGGCGTCCCGCAAGGCGATTAGGGCGCAAACGCCAAAATACAGCAGCGCGTGTCCTTTTATGCGCGCCGGCGACGCTGTAGTACTTTGTCCCTGCGCAGGATTGCTTCGAAGCAAGGCCGGCGCGACAAGAACAGACCCCGCTTTGGGAATTCAATGCTGGACGGGCCGGCCTGGTTGGCCGGTGCGAGGAGGAAAACGGACACATGGCTGACAGCGGTGCGAAGACGGAAACGGCGGGCGAGGCCTTGCCGCTGTTCTATTCCAGGCCCGAGGCGCTCAATCCGGCGCGGCACGGTTCACTCGGCCTGACGGCGCGCAGCGATTTCTCCTTCGCCCGCTCGGCGCATGCCATCCCGGTGGTGGCCTCGGAAATGCCGGCGGCGATGCGCTCCTACCCGATCGTTTTCATCGGCGCCGCCAAGGCGCCCGTCATCATCACCGGCCTGCGCCAGGACGAGAACCTGTTCGTCGACGCCGACGGCAACTGGGCCGGGCCGCACTACATCCCCGCCTATGTCCGCCGCTATCCCTTCATTCTCGCCGACGATCCCAAGCAGCCCGGCCGGCTGACGCTGTGCGTCGACCGGGCGAGCGAGCGCGTCATCGACCAGCTGCTGGCGCCGTTCCGCGACGACAAGGTGCTGCCGTTCTTCAGCGGTAACGAGGCGACCGAGGCGACGAAGCAGGCGCTCGCCTTCTGCAACCAGTTCCAGATCGACTTCAGGGCGACCCGCGAGATGGTCGACAAGATCGACGCGCATGCCCTGTTCGCGCCGCGCCAGAGCAAGGTGACGCTGGAAGGAGGCGAGGTGCTGAACCTCACCGATTTCCAGGTGATAGACGAGGCCGCCTTCAACAAATTGAGCGACGAGGCCTTCCTCGACCTGAGAAAGTCAGGCGCGCTCAGCCTGCTCTACTGCCACCTTGCCTCGACCAACAGCTGGACGTCGCTGGTGCATCAGGCGTCGCTGCGCAAGGCGGAGGGGGCGAAGAGCGCCTGAACAACCCATGCCGAGATCCTTCGCGGCGCGGCTGGTGAACAAGGTTCGGCGCTAAGCCGCGGCCCGCCTGTCGTGCCGCCCTTCCCTGATCTCTTCCGTGAGCTTGTCGCAGAAGGCGTCGAGATCGCCGGGATTGCGACTGGTGACCAGCCCCTGGTCGGTGACGACCTCGCTGTCTTGCCACAGGCCGCCGGCATTGATCACGTCGGTCTTGATCGACTTGTAGGATGTGACGCGGCGGGCTTTGATGATCCCGGTCTCGACCAGAAGCCAGGGCGCATGGCAGATCGCGCCGACGACCTTGTTGGCCGACCAGAACGAACTGATGAAATCCAGCGCCTTGCGCTCGACCCGCAAGAGGTCGGGATTGATGACGCCGCCGGGCAGAACGATCGCATCGTAGGCATCGGCACGGGCCTCGTCCAAGGTCTTGTCGACCGGAACTTCGCGGCCCCAATCCCTGTGGTCCCAGCCCTTGATCTTGCCGCTTTCGAGCGACACGATTTCGACCTCGGCGCCGGCCTGGCGCAGCTTGTTCAGCGGCACCTCAAGCTCGGACTGTTCAAAACCATTCGTCGCAAGGATGGCGACGCGCTTGCCGGAAATATCCTGCATCGTTTTTCTCCATGATGGATTGGATGCAGGGCTAACGAGCCTGAACCGGTACCGTTCCTCGCTGTAACCTTATGTGACCGGAGGGATCTGTGGTGCGCTGTAATGCACCCCAGGTCTTCTTTCCTCATCAGCTCTCCTTTAATGAAGAACTGTTACCCCTTTCGCGTCTCAGACTCGGGGTGCACTACGAAATTCTGCTCGCGAATTGCAGCCGCGCGGCAAACGTACAGGCCGCCCGCCGCATCTGGTTTTCTTCCTAGAAGCGGGGGCAGGCAGGGCGGCCCTTCATACCAGCGGCTTACTCGATGACGCGGGCTTCACCGACATCTGCGGCTGACGGATCCAGCCCGTAAGCCTTGAGCGCTTCGGCGATAGCGCCGTTCTTGCGGTAGACATCGAGCGAAGCGTCGACCGCCTTAACGAAGCCCTCATTGCTCTTGTCCAGCAGGAAGGCGGTCTGCGACGGGTTCATGGTCGCATCGATGCGCGGATCCGGCTTCAGGACATGCACCTCGTAGTTCTGCCCTTCGTTCTGAATGACAGCGGAGCCGAAGCCGTCGAGCGCCGCCTCAATACGACCGGCATGAAGATCCTGGGCGAGGTTCAGCGACGATGGATAGGTCTTGGAGCCTTCGTAGAGCTTCTCCATGTCCTGGACCCACAGATATCCTTCCACGGTGCCGACCTTCTTGCCCAGCAGACCGTCGACGGTATCAATGCCGTCGGTCGAGGTGACGGACAGTTGGTCGAGATAGACCGGCGTGGACAGAGCGACGACCTTCGCGCGGGCGGCGGTACGATAGAAGCCGCCAAGCGCAATGTCCGCGCGCCGCGACTGAACTGCGGAAACCGCGCCTGGATATGTGAAGATCTCATACGTGATCTCGAGGCAATTCTCCTTGGCAAAACGCTTCACGAGATCGCCGTCGATACCCGCGATGCCGCCGTCTTTTTCGAGCGAATACGGAGCGGTGTTGGTGAGCGCGACGGTGAGTTTGCCCGCCGACACGGTTTCGAAAGCATGCTCCGGCTTGCAATCCTGTGCGGACGCGACGCTGGCACCCATGGCCGTGGCAATGGCTGCGGCCGAGATGATCTTACTCCAATTTTTCACTTTGCTCTCCTCTGACATTGATGGTTTTTGATTGCAGGTCAGCCGAGATGGCTGCCCAGCCTACGTTCGGTGTACGAGACCAGCCACCCGAACGGGACGGTGATGGCGAGGTAGAACAGGCCCGCCAGGATCAGGACATCGAGGTAGAGGTAGGTGGCCGCACCCACGCGATAGGCGCGCGCCAGAAGTTCGGGGATGGCGATCGTGTATGTAAGGGCCGTCGCCTGGAAGATGAGAATGGCAAAGCCCATCAGCGCGGGTATTGCGAACAGGATTCCCTGGGGGACCACCACGAAGCGCAGGATGTCCCGGCGGGTCATGCCGAGCGCCAAGCCCGCCTCGATCTCACAATGCGGAACCGCGTTCAGACCGGCCCGAAGGATCTCGCTGGTGTAGGCGCCTGTCGTTAGCGCCAACGCAATCACGCCAGAGGTGAAGGCACTTACGGTCATCCCCGAAGCAGGCAATCCATAGTAGACCATCTGCAGGACGACGAGTGCAGGCGCGCCGCGCCCGATCTCGACCAGTACCACCGCGAAATAGCGGACGAGCCTGTTTCCAGAGGAGGAGGCAAGCGCAAGAACGAGACCGATAGGCAATCCGAACAGCAGCGCCAGGCCCGCCAACTGGAGACTGACAAGAACTCCTTGGAAAAGCTGGGGGGACCAGTCCAGCCAGTTGGCCAGCATCTCGCTCATTTCGCTTGCCCTCTTGAGCGCAGCCGCTCGTCCACGGCGCGTGCCAACACGACAACGGGTATCGACAGCGCGATGTAGAGAAGCGCAGCGAAAATGAACGGCATGAAGCTGCCGCCTCCGCCTTGGGCCTGCTGCGATGCGTACATCATCACGTCGCGGACACCGATCGTGGAGGCCACGGTCGTGTCTTTGAGCAGGCTGACAAGAAAGGTCGCCATGGGCGGAACCGAGACGCGCAGGACCTGCGGCGCCAGGATGTAGCGCAGCGTATCCAGGCGCGTCATACCGAGCGCCGTGGACGCCTCCCGCTGGCCCTTCGAGAGGGCCAGGAAGCCACCCCTGTAGATTTCAGCGAGATAGGCCGTTGATACCAGCCCCATACCCAGGATCGCAGCCTGATAGGAACTGAGAACGATCACTCCGCTGCCCAATCCGAAGAAGATAATGAACAGCCAGACGATCGGCGGGATTCCCCGGACAACGTCGATGTATATGCGCGCCGGCATGCTTAGAAGGAGCCACCGGGAACGTCGCATCAGCACCAGCGGCACGGCTGCGATGGCCCCGACTGCGAAAGCGCCGAAGGTCACCAGCAGCGTGGCCGGAACGCCTCTGAGCAGTGAAACCAGCAGGTCGATCATCTGCGATCGACCACGGCACGGAAGAACTGCCGCGTGCGCGGCGACGACGGGTTGCGGATCACGGCATCAGGCGGACCCTGCTCGATGATCTCTCCATTGGCCATGACGATCACGCGGTCGGCGACGTCTGCGGCAAAGGCGATCTCGTGCGTGACGATGATCATTGTCATGCCTTCCTGGGCGAGCTCGCGCATCACGGCCAACACCTCAAGCCCGAGTTCGGGATCCAGGGCGCTCGTGGGTTCGTCGAAGAGCATCACCTTGGGGTCAAGAGCCAGGGCGCGTGCGATCGCGATACGCTGCTGCTGGCCACCCGACAGGCGCGCCGGGTAGGAGTGCGCCTTGTCCGTAAGGTGTACGCGTTCGAGCAATTGGGCGGTGCGCGCGTCCGCCTGCTCCCTGGTGCGCCCCAGAACCCGCATCTGCGGCAGCGAAATGTTGCGCTGCACGGTCATGTGCGGAAACAGGTTGAAGGACTGGAAAACCATCCCGGTGGAACGTCGGAGCCTCAACAGCTCTCCGGCGGACAGATTGCGGTCGACCGAAAACCGGATGGCGCCCACTTCGAGGGTACCGGATGACGGCTGTTCGAGCATGTTGATCGCACGCAGCAGCGTGCTCTTCCCCGCGCCGCTGGGTCCGACGATCGCCACGACCTCGCCGCGCGTAATGTCGAGCGAGACGTTTTTCACGGCGTGATGGCCGCCATAGATCACGTTGATGTTCTTGATGCGGACGATGTTTTCTGCCTCGGGCATGGCTTCTTTGTCCTTGCGCTAACGCCGGTGTCCTACTGGTCAAGCCGCCGCAGTATGTACGGCGGGGACGTTTCTTTCCGGAGTTGGAGCGAGACTCTCGGTGCCTGGGATCGATGCGGGAGAGCCCTTGAGCACCCAGTCCGCGACGATCAGGCCTATCACCGGCGCGAGCTGGATCCCGTAGCCGCCCGCACCGGCCGCGGTGATCAGACCGGGCTCGGACTGATCGACTGGTCCGACATGGGGACGGTGGTCGGCGGTGACAGGGTAGAGGCCTGCCCAGCCCCGGCCGAGCCGGGCGCCCGGCAGATCAGGCACGCGCTCGATCAGCATCTCGGCCAGCATGACCTTGGACCCTTCCTCGCACTGCTCGTTGTAATTGTCCGGATCCTCGGGCGAGGGCGAACTTACCTTGTGTATCTCGGCGATGAGCTCGCTCGCTTTCTCGTGCCGAAAGTTGAGTCCGGTGCCCTGCCCGTTCACCAGATCCATGACCATCGGCATTGTGTAGGGGAGCGGCGCGTCCAGGTGGATTGTCAGCGCCTCGTGGCGCTCGGGGTGGATGTGAAGCGTCTGTCCAAGCATCTCGGCAACGCGTGGCGCCCAGGCGCCTGCCGCGTTCACGACGAAGTCGCAGCCGATCGGACCCTTGCTGGTGTCCAACCGATAGCCACCGGATGTCCGCGCGACACCAAGCAGCTTGCGGAACTGGAAAACCTCGGAGCCGAGCTTCTTCACCTCTTGCGCCAGCAACGTGCACATTTCGTGGGGATCGAGGAAGCCGTCGTCCGGCCCGAAGATGCCGCCTTCGAGCCCATCTGAACTCAAGTGCGGCACGAGCTGCTGGAGCTCGCTCGCCTGGTAGACCCTGGACCTGAAGCCGGCATCGCGCTGGATCTCCACCGAGCGGGCGAACAGTTCCATCTGCTCGGAGGTGCGCGCCAGACGCAGATAGCCGATAGGGTTGAAGCCGAGACCGAGGCGCTCCTGCCATCGACGGATGCGCTGCACGGATTGCATGCGCAGCTGGATATCGAACGAATCCGTCAGCTGTGTGCCAACGACGCCGACCGAGCGGCCGCTGGATCCTGACGCAATGGATTGTGCGTCGATGACGGTGACGCGAGCGCCCTGTTCCGCGAGCGCGTGCGCAGAGCACATGCCGAGGGTGCCTGCACCGATGACGACGACGTGAGGAGAAGCTGTCATGTGACTTCCATCTGTTGCTGCGTCGTCCCGTGCCGGATGGATCCGGCGCCGGACGCGCTACGTCATTGCTTCGCCGCGATTGCTGCGAGGGCGCCGTCGATTGCGGAAAGGATTTCGCGTGCGTCTTCCTCGGTCATCGAGGTGGAAAGCGCGAAGAGTCCGTAACTCGCCGAAAGCACGCCGCGGTCGAGCAGACCCTTGTGGAACAGGTCGAGCTTCGTGCGTTCGGACGCACCCGGATAGACCGACCGATAGTCCGTGATCGGCAACGCCGTGAAATGGACTTTGAAGAGCGAGCCGAGACCGACGCACTGCCCGTTGAGGCCATGGCGGGCAAGCGAGGCCGTGATGCCGTCGCGAAGCAGGCTGCCGATAGCGTCCAGATGCGCGAAGCTGGCCGGGGTCAACGCGCGCATCGCCGCCAGACCGGCTCGCATCGTCACCGGGTTCGCGGTGAAGGTGCCGCCATGCGGCAATGCAGGCTTGCCTCGCGTTGGATCGAACACCGCCATCACGTCGGCGCGGCCGCCGACGGCGCCGACCGGGAACCCTCCGCCGATGATCTTGCCGAGAGCCGTCAGATCGGGCGTGATGCTCCACAGGCCCTGCGCCCCCGAATAGCCAAGGCGGAGCGAGATCACCTCGTCGAAGATCACCAGCGAGCCGGCGGCATGAGCGATCTCGACCATCGCGTCGAGATAATCCTTCCGCGCGGGAATAAGTCCGGCGCGGTTCGGCATCGGGTCGATCAGAACACCCGCTATCGAGTCTCCATGCGCGTCGAAGACGGCACGCAGCGCCTCCGTATCGTTGAACGGCACCGCGATGACGTCGTCGAGAACTCCCTTCGGCGTGCCTTTCGCGTATGCCGTCGAGGCAGGCATGTCGCCCCAGTTGGCGGGCGAGCTGTCCAGGCTGACTTCCGCGAAGTCGTAGGAGCCATGGTAGGCACCTTCGATCTTGACGATCTTCGGCCGTTCGGTGAACGCCCGAGCCGCCTTGATCGCCATCATGACGCCTTCCGTGCCGGAGTTGGCGAAGCGAACCTGCTCGACCGACGGGAGGCGCTCCACCAACAGTTCAGCAAGATCAAGTTCGCTCTCGGTGGGCGCTCCGAAAGCCGATCCCCGGGGCATCTGGTCCACCACCGCCGCCGTGACGGCGGGATGGCCGTAGCCATGGATCATGGCCGTGAAATTGTTGATGCAGTCGTAGTAGACGTTTCCATCGACGTCCCAGACGCGGCAGCCCTCGCCGCGCTGGGCATAGATCGGAAACGGGTCGATGAAGACCGTTGTCCGGGTGTTCCCTCCCGGCATGACCTTGCGGGCCCGTTCGAACATCTCGCGGGATTTCGACATTGAATCTGGATAGTGGCGCATAATCTTGTAAACCGATGAAGGAGACAGCCTTGGATGGCCGCGGCGAAGAGCGCGACCTCTTTCGATCACCTGGTCATGATCGTGTGGCTCTGCTCGCGCAGGTACTGTGGCAGGAACCACGAGCCGAGACCGCCCTTGCCGCTGACCCCGGTGCCCTTCCAGCCGCAGAATGGCTGCGCGCCTGGCCATGCACCCGTCGTCGCGCCGCTCGCACGGTTGGCGTAGAGAACCCCTGCTTCGGCGGTGTCGAGGAAGTGACGCAACTCTTCCTGGTCGTTGGTAAAGATGCCGGCGGATAGTCCGTAGGCGATGTCGTTGCCCTCTTCGATCGCGGCATCGAGACTATCGAAACCGCGGACGACCACGAAAGGCATGAAGAGTTCGTCGCGGGTCAGCCGGCCCGGACCATCAAGTTCGACGACCGTCGGCAGGACGTAGTTGTCCGCAAAGCCCTGGCCCAGGGCGGCGCCCCCAAAATGCACCTTGCCTTTGCCCTCGACTTCCGACAGTGCGGCCTGGAAAAGGGCGACTGTGGCGTCGCCATAGACAGGGCCCATAAAGGTCTCGGCCTTGCGAGGATCTCCGACCACCAGCTTTGCGGCGAATGCTACCAGCTTCTCGATGAATTCCGCCTTGACCTTCTCGTCGACATACACGACCGAGCATGCGGAGCACTTCTGGCCTTGCAGGCCGAAAGCGGAGCGCGCCACTCCCTGCGCCGCACGGTCGAGATCGGCCTTGCTGGTCACGTAGGCAGGGTTCTTGCCACCCATTTCGGCGATGACGGGCTTCATGTGGGGCAGCGTTGCCATGTGACGGAAGATGCTCATGCCGGTCTTATGGGAGCCCGTGAATGCAACGCCGTCGATGCCGTTGTCGGTGGCAAGAAGGCGCCCCACCTCTCCATCGCCAAGCACGATGTTGAAAACACCTTCGGGCAATCCCGCCTTGCGAAGCGTTTCGGCAATCAGCAGTCCGGTCAGCGCGCAACCCGGCGACGGCTTGTAGACCACCGCATTGCCTGTCAACAGCGCACCCGAGACCATGCCGATCGACAAGGCGAGCGGAAAGTTGAAAGGAGCGATGACCGCGAAGACGCCATAGGGCTTCATGACGCTGGTAGCGGTCTCGTTTTCGACCAACATGTTCATCGGCCGGACGAACCCGTTGTTCGCCTTCATCTCCGATGCGTAGTACTCGACCATGTCGAGGCATTCCTCGGCTTCGCCGACTGCCTCGAGGCGGGACTTTCCGATCTCGTATAGCGCCGCCAAACCAAGGTCATACTTCCGCTCCGCCAGCGCCTCTCGCCAGCGGGCGCCGAATGCAAGGCGATCGTCCAGCGTCGAACGGTTCCAGGCCTTCGCGCCGGCTCGGGCAGCCTGGATCGCCGACTTGACGTCTGACGGGGTTGAAGCCGGGAACTTGCCGAGAGAGATCTTCTTGTCGATCGGGCTCAGGATCTCTTTCCGAGCGCCAGTCGCAAACGGCGTCGACCACTCGCGACCCAGTGTGTTCTTCTCGAAATCCGGGATCATTGCGTCGAGGTGAGCGTGAACCGGGGAAAAATCCACTCCGATGTTCGAGTAGGTCACACGCGGGAGTTCAGCCATTTCAAGTTCCTCCGAAAATCGGTATTTAGTCCGATAATCAGGATTTGGCTTGCGAGTCAATCGAGGGGACCATAAAATGGGGATAATACCGAATTTCGGAATTTGCGAGGACATTTCCGGATTCGGGTACTAACGGAGCCCGATTGATCGAGGGCGTGCGGCCGTTCGGCTATTCTACGGAGACCCCGGGCTCAAGGCGCGGCGGAATAACAAGGGACCGACCTTGCCCCTCATGTCTGTTTTGAACGATAACCTTCTTGCAGTTGCAATTGTCAGATCGGCGTAGGTGCCCTTGAATACGAAGTCGAAGAAGCCGAGCGCCAAGGACAGCCCCCTCGAGCGCTACATCTCGATCATGGAGACGGTCGCGCCGTTCGAGCATGGCCTGACGGCGATCGAACTCGAAACGACGCTTGGATTGCCCAAAACCACGATCAACAGGCTGCTGCATGCCTTGATCGAAAGCGGGATGATCACCGCCGAGAGCGTTCGCAATCGGACATACCGTCTCGGCGATCGCCTGTTGCAGCTGCTACAGATGTCTCCGGATAGCGGCTGGCTGACGACGCTCGCGCAGCGACCGCTTCAGGATTTGGCCGACCGCACCGGCCAGTCGGCGTTCCTGTCGAAGTTCGACGGTACCGAAGTGCGCTCGGTCACCTGCGTCGCGCCCGACACTCCGGTCCGGACCTATGTCATGCCGGGCATGGCCATGCCTGTAAATGCGACCGCTTCGGCCAAGGCGATCCTTGCGTTTCATCCGCAGGAGACCGTGAAGAGGATCCTGGCGACGGAGCTGCGCAGCTATACCGATCGGACGAAAACGAAGATCGCGGAGTTGACCAGGGAATTGGCCGAGGTTCGGGAGCAGGGTTACGCCATGGACCTGGCCGAGCATGTTCCGGGCCTGGGCTCGATCGCATTTCCGATAAGGCCGACGAGCGGTGAGGTTATATACGCGGTGGGACTTACGGGACCCTACGGTCAGATCATAGAGCAAAACTTCAAACAGCATTGCGCGGCGCTCGCGGAGGCCGCGCAGCGCATGACGAAGCTGGCGCAGATGCAGGCCTACAACGGATCGGCTATGGCCGCAAAGAATGCCGCAGCGGATCAGCGACAGGGCGGTGCGTGAGAGGCCAGTCACTTGCGCGAAGAAACGTCGCGCTTTGAACCGAGAATGTAGTTTCGCGATCTCCGTCTCGACGGCGGCGAATGTCCGGCTCCCACCCTCCGATCCGCGACCTTGATCTTCCATCGACAAGATCATGGGTGGGAACATGCTCTCCTATCTCGAGCGACTTGGACGCTAATTCCCTCCATGGCAGCGCCCTAACGCAGCACTGCCCGCAGTTCAGCTTGGAGTGCACGCAACGGCTCCAGGTAGAGCGCAACGAGATTGCCGACACCCACTTGTGTCGCCGCAACGCCAACGTTCACGGCTGCGATCACCGTCCCGCGCACGGTCATCAACGGCACGGCGATCGAGCGCAATCCGAGCTCGACTTCCTGATCGATCAACGCGAACCCTTGCGTCCGCACCCGCCCCAACTCCGCAAGGATGGTGTCGGGGTCAGTCAAGGTGTGAGCAGTCCGCGCCGGCAGGGCATGGGAAGATAGAAGATGTGCAGCGCGTTCCGGAGGCATGGCTGCCAGGAGCACGCGCCCCATGGAAGTGCAGTATGCCGGAAGCCGCGAGCCGGGCATCAGCGCGATCGACATCACCTTTCGCTGCGCCGCGCGCGCGACGTAAACGACGTCGGTGCCGTCCAGAATCGAGACGGACGAGCTTTCGCCGAGCCGCTCCGAAAGGTCATCCAGCAAAGGCTGCACCAGATGCGGCAGCGGCATGGTTGCCAGACAGGCTGTCCCGAGCCTCAACACGCGCGGAGTGAGCGTGAAGAACTTTCCGTCGTAGTCGGCGTAGCCGAGATGGGAAAGCGTAAGGAGACAGCGTCTGGCTGTCGCCCTGTCGAGACCGGACGCATTCGCGACGTCCGTGATCGACTGCCGTGGCCGTTCCACCGTGAACGTCTCTATGACGGACAACCCCTTGGCCAAGCCACCCATCGTGTCTCGTTCGGAAATGGGCATCCATTCACCTTGTGCGATATGTCAACAAACGAATGATATCGCACAAGCCAGCTTGCCGAAAGATCTCGTCTGCCGATACGTGTGGCGGCGAAATCGATCTTGGTGCCGGGAGAGGCTGGTTACGTGGACAAGACAATCGCGAGCCTCGCGGAAGCAGTGGCAGTCGTCGAAGACGGCATGACCGTCATGATCGGCGGCTTCGGCGGCGCAGGTGCTCCAATAGAGCTGATCCACGCCCTGATTGACCATTTTCGCGCTACCGGCGCCCCGAAAAACCTTACGATCGTCAACAACAATGCAGGGAACGGACGGATCGGCATCGCCGCCATGATCGACAATGGCATGGTCGCCAAGATGATCTGCTCGTTCCCGCGCTCGTCCGATCCGCGGGCATTCACCGAGCGGTACCTCGCCGGGAAAATCGCGCTCGAACTGGTTCCACAGGGGACCCTGGCCGAACGAATCCGCGCCGGTGGCGCGGGCATCCCGGCTTTCTACACGCCGACGAGCTACGGGACCGACCTCGCGGCCGGCAAGCCTGTGGCCGAGTTCGAGGGGCGCCACTATGTGCAGGAACGTTGGCTGAAGGCGGATGTAGCCCTCATCAAGGCGGAACTTGCCGACCCTCATGGCAACCTCACCTACAGGAAGGCGGCACGCAACTTCTCGCCGCTGATGGCGATGGCCGCACGCACGACCGTCGTTCAGGCGCGCCGGATCGTCCAGCCGGGTGCGATTGATCCCGAGCTGGTCGTGACGCCCGGGATCTTCGTGGACCAGGTGATCGAGGTCTCGAACCCGATGCAGGAAGAGGCGCTTATCCGCCAAGGGGTCGCATACGCATGACAGTCAAGCTGACCAACGCGCAGATTGCATGGCGCGCCGCGCAGGACATTGAGGACGGCGCTTATGTGAACCTCGGCATAGGCTTTCCCGAGATGGTGGCGAGCTTTCAGCCGCCTGGGCGTCGGGCGATCTTCCACACCGAAAACGGCATCCTCAATTTTGGCGAAGCCCCGGCGGCAGGCGACGAGGACTGGGATCTCATCAATGCGGGGAAGAAGGCGGTCACGCTCAATCCGGGCGCTTCGTTCTTCCACCATGCCGACAGCTTCGCGATGGTGCGCGGCGAACACCTCGACGTTGCCATTCTCGGCGCCTACGAGGTGGCCGAGACCGGTGACCTCGCGAACTGGAGCACAGGACCCAAGGGCATACCAGCGGTCGGTGGCGCCATGGATCTGGTGCACGGAGCAAAACGCGTGGCCGTCATCACCGATCACGTCACCAAGGACGGTCGTCCGAAACTGGTGAAGGCCTGCAGCCTTCCCCTGACCGGCGTGCGCTGCGTGACGAGGGTCTACACGAGCCTTGCGGTCATAGACATCATCGATTGTCGTTTCGTGCTGCGCGAGAAGCTGTTTGCGATGAGCTTCGATGAATTGCAGGCGCTGACCGGCGCAGAGCTTAAGGTCGATGGCGAAATCAAATCCTTGACTGCACCGGAGCTCTGAATGACCGAGGCCTTCATCTGCGACTACATCCGCACCCCGATCGGCAGGTTTGGCGGTTCGCTGTCCTCGGTCCGGACCGACGATCTCGGCGCGGTGCCGCTGCGAGCGCTGCAGCAACGCAATCCAGGCCTGGACTGGTCCGCGGTGGATGAGGTCATCTTTGGCTGCGCCAACCAGGCAGGCGAGGACAATCGCAATGTCGCGCGCATGTCATCGCTGTTGGCGGGACTGCCGATCGAAGTCCCCGGCAGCACCGTCAACCGCCTGTGCGGTTCTGGAATGGACGCCGTGGGCATCGCTGCACGGGCCATCAAGGCCGGCGAAGCCGACCTGATCATCGCCGGTGGCGTCGAATCCATGAGCCGCGCGCCGTTCGTGCTTCCGAAGGCGGGCGAGGCGTTCTCGCGCAACGCCGAGATTTACGACACCACGATCGGTTGGCGCTTCGTCAATCCATTGATGAAGAAGCAGTACGGCGTCGATTCGATGCCGGAGACGGGTGAAAACGTTGCGGAAGCCTTCAAGGTCAGCCGCGCCGATCAGGATGGCTTCGCCGCACGCAGCCAGGCCAGGACCGCCGCCGCTCAGGAAAATGGCCGGCTCGCGCTGGAGATCACGCCGGTGACTGTGCCCCAGCGCAAAGGCGATGCGATCGTGGTTGATCGCGACGAACATCCACGCGCCGGAACGACAACCGAGTCGCTCGCCAAGCTTGCAGCGCCGTTCAAAAAGGAAGGCGGCACCGTCACCGCGGGCAACGCCTCTGGCGTGAACGACGGCGCGGCAGCGCTGATCATCGCGTCCGAAGCTTCCGTCAAGGCATTCGGGCTCACACCGATCGCCCGGATTCTGGGCGTCGCGACCGCCGGGGTTGCCCCACGGATCATGGGAATCGGTCCGGCTCCGGCGACACGCAAGCTTTGCGCGCGGCTCGGCATCGCGCCTTCGGACTTCGATATCATCGAGCTGAATGAAGCATTTGCCTCTCAAAGCATCGCCGTGCTCCGCGAACTCGGTATCCCCGAGGACGCGGAGCATGTGAACCCGAACGGCGGAGCGATCGCGCTCGGGCACCCGCTTGGGATGTCGGGCATTCGCATCACCGGCACTGCCGCCCTTGAGTTGCGGTCCCGAAAAGCACGACTGGCCCTGGCAACGATGTGCATCGGTGTCGGACAGGGTATCGCGATCGCTCTGGCCAGTGCGTAGCGGAGATGATGCGACGGTCCGAGTCAGGCGGATTGCATCGATCCGCAGCGAAGTAACTACGGGTATGGATCGGTTGACGTTTGTCAGCTTGCCGATTCGCTAACAGGCCAGAGCTGTGGCGAACCGACAAAGATCGTGCCCTGGCTCGCCAAGTCGTGGGAGATATCTATGACCTACGGGCAAAAAAGAAGCGCCGCACTAGGCGGCGCTTTCTTTTAATTGCTTGATTCCCCAAGAGGAAACTGGAGCGGGTGAAGCGATTCGAACGCTCGACCCCAACCTTGGCAAGGTTGTGCTCTACCCCTGAGCTACACCCGCTCGCGCGGCTTTGGGCCGCAAGCCGGGCCTATATGGCTGAAGAGCGCGGCGATTGCAACAGGGAAATCGCAGGCTTTTTTCAATGCGCCGGACGAGGCCGGCGGGCCGCCGGCGGGAGGCGGAAGGATTCGGCGCCGCGTCGCGCGGCGGTCTTGTCTCGACCATGTCATTGGCCGTAAACGGCATGGCTGGAAACCAGCCGAAGACGAGAACCCCATGCCCAGGACCGAAGCCGAGCTCTTTGCCTTTCTTGCCGAACTCGGCATCGCCGTTTCGACGAAACGCCATCCGCCGCTCTATACGGTCGCCGATTCGCAGGCGCTGCGCGGCGGAATCGCCGGCGGCCACACCAAGAACCTGTTCCTGAAGGACAAGAAGGACGCCTTCTTCCTGGTCACGGTCGGCGAGGATGCTGTCGTCGACCTGAAGCAGATCCATCATGTGATCGGCGCCGCCGGCCGCGTTTCCTTCGGCAAGCCGGAGATGCTGATGGAGCTTCTGGGCGTCGCCCCGGGCGCAGTCACGGTGTTTGGCCTGATCAACGACACGCAGCACAGGGTCAGGGTCGTGCTCGACGAGGCGCTGATGCGGCATGCGGTGATCAACGCGCATCCGCTGACCAATGAGGCGACGACGTCGATCGCATCGGGCGACCTCGTCAGATTCGTCGAGGCAACCGGGCACGATGCTGCTATCTTGAAAGTCTCGGCATGATCGCCACATGGATGGCGAAACCGGTTTCCAACCAAGGACAGTGCGCCGATCCGCTGGCGCCACCGAAAGGGCGACGACATGAGTGACAACAATCCGTTTGGCGGCTCCTTTGGCAATAGCGGCGGCCAGTATGCCACGACGGTGCAGTATGGCGGCGGCGCGGAACCGCAAAAACCTGCGGCCGGCGCCGCCCCCGCCGGCGACGTCATCAAGGATACGACCACCGCGGCCTTTGCCGCCGATGTCATCCAGGAATCGCGCCGCCAGCCGGTGCTGGTGGATTTCTGGGCGCCGTGGTGCGGGCCGTGCAAGCAGCTGACGCCGCAACTGGAAAAGGCGGTCCGCGCCGCCGGCGGCAAGGTCAAGCTGGTCAAGATGAACATCGACGACCATCCCTCGATCGCCGGCCAGCTCGGCATCCAGTCCATTCCCGCGGTCATCGCCTTCAAGGACGGCCAGCCGGTCGATGGCTTCATGGGCGCCATCCCCGAGAGCCAGATCGCCCAGTTCATCGACAAGGTCGGCGGCAAGGGCAATGGTGCGGCTGATGTAACCGAGGCGCTGGCGGCGGCGGCCGAGGCGCGCGCGGCCGGCGACGTGCAGACGGCGGCCGACATCTATGACGCCGTGCTCGAGCAGGCGCCGGAGACGATCGAGGCGATAGCCGGGTTGGGCGAATTGCTGTTCGAGGCTGGTGATACCGAAGGCGCCGAGGCGATGCTGGCGCGGGCGCCGCAGGCCAAGGCCGATGCGCCGCCGCTGGCCGCGCTGCGCGCCAGGATGGCCTTGGCCGCGCAAGCGTCCGAGCTCGGCAACCCAGCGGAGTTCGAGCGCCGGCTGGCTGAGAATCCCGGCGACCACCAGGCCCGCTTCGATCTGGCCATGGTCCAGAACGCCAGGGGCGAGCGCGATGCGGCCGCCGACAATCTCCTGGCCATCATCAAGGCTGACCGCGGCTGGAACGAGGACGGCGCCAAGGCGCAATTGCTGCGCTTCTTCGAGGCCTGGGGCATGACGGACGAGGCGACGCTTGCCGCGCGGCGCAAATTGTCGTCGCTGCTGTTTTCCTGAGCCGGCGCGGCCGAATGGTCGCGCGGGGCTTGCACCCGGCGCCGGCCGCGCCAGATAGGACGAATCCGGCCCGCCTTTCCCTCGGGAAGCCAACAACCCCGGGCAGCGACAGGCGGATCGCGGCATGGAGGCGCTTCCCAGGCGAAGCGATCGGAGGAACGAGGTGCAAGCGGGAAACGCTCACTACCGGCTCGCCAGGGATCTGCCGTCGACCATCCCGGTCTTTCCGCTCGAGGGCGCGCTTCTGCTGCCAGGCGGCCGCATGCCGCTCAACATCTTCGAGCCGCGCTACCTGCAGATGGTCGACGAGGCGATCGCCGGCTCCCGGCTGATCGGCGTCATCCAGCCCAGCCTCGACGGCGCCTTGCGCGACGATGGCGAGCCGGAACTCTGCAATGTCGGCTGCGCCGGCCGCATCATAGCGCTTTCCGAGACCGGCGACGGCCGCTACCTGATTTCGCTGCAGGGCGTGTGCCGGTTCCGTGTCACCCATGAACTGACGGTCAAGACGCCGTTCCGCCAGGGCAAGATCGCCCCCTTTCTCGCCGATCTCGACGACGACCAGGCGGCCGCCGAGGTCGACCGGCCGGCGCTGCTGCGGGCGTTCCGCTCCTATCTGCAGGCCAACGACCTGGAGGCCGACTGGGAAAGCGTCAGCCGGGCCGAAAACGCCATGCTAGTCAACGCGCTGTCGATGATGGCGCCCTATGGACCGGCCGAGAAGCAGGCGCTGCTCGAAGCGGCCGATCTCAAGACCCGCGCCGAAACGCTGATCGCCATCACCGAAATGGCGCTGGCGCGCGAGAACGAGGATTTTGGCTCGAGCCTGCAGTAGGATGTTGAGAGAGGGCACGATGGCGGCGGATGGGCGTGACGGAAAGAGAGCGAATGTCGACCCCAGGATGCTGGAGCTGCTGGCTTGCCCGCTGACCAAGGGGCCGCTGGCCTGGGATCCCGAGCGCGGCGAACTGATCTCGCGGGTCGCCAAGCTCGCCTATCCCGTGCGCGACGGCATCCCGATCATGCTGCCTTCGGAGGCACGGAGCATCTCGGCGGAAGACGTGCTGCCGCCGCGGCTGGGCGGGCCGGCCGGCTCGACGTGAAAATTATCGGTCGGCATTCTACGGCGCCCCCCTCTGCCCTGCCGGGCATCTCCCCCTCAAGGGGGGAGATCGAATGTCACCTCCGCCTTCGCCAATCTCCATTGTTGCAGGAATTGGCGGAGCGTTGAAACTGCCAATCTCCCCCTTGAGGGGGCGAGGAGTGGTCCATGAAGTGGACGCAAAGCCAATTGCTTGGCTTTGCGAACGAAGAGCGCCCGAAGCGACAGCGAAGGGCCGGGTCCGGCAGGCGAGAGGGGGGCTCGCCCGCCAGCGTCAAGTTTCGCACCGCTGCGGTGCGGAGACGTCGCGGCATGAATCCTCGCGCCGCGTCGCTTCGCTCCTTGCTCCGCCGGTGGATGACGAAGGCATTGATGTGTCTACTGAAAATTGCGGCCCCTGGGCATGACGCTTTCCGCTTCTTCCGACAGTGTTGCCAAATCCTGCCCGGCCGGTGGGTTCCGCATCGCGGGCCGGCCGGGACGATCCGGATCCTCCCTCGAGGCATGCCCCTGAGAACCGGCGCCCGGCAAACTGGCCTGGTCGACCTTCTCCAGCAACACCGTGAGCCAGGGCGTCAGATCCTCGATCTTCTCGGCGACGATGTGGACGACATCCGATTCCGACTGCAATTTGCCGGTGACCTTGACGAAGCGCGCGCCCATGACGATGGGACGGAAGCGGTCGAAGGTCCGCTGCCAGAAAATGACGTTGGCGACGGCTTCGTCATCCTCCAGCGTCAGGAAGACCGCATTGCCCTTGCCGGGGCGCTGCCGCACCAGAACGAGCCCGGCGACCGAGACGCGCCGTCCGTCCCGCACCGAGCACAGCCTGGCATTGGGCGTGACGCCGGCCCGGTCGAGCCGCTCGCGCAGGAAGGCGACCGGGTGCGCCTTCAAGGACAGGCCGAGCGAGCGGTAATCGTGGATGACATGCTCGCCGAGCGGCATTTTCGGCAGCTTCGTCTCCGGCTCCAGCTCGCGTAGCCGCAGCGCCGGCTGATCGAAAAGCGGCAGCTTTTCGGCGGCACTCTTGCCGTCGAGGGCGCGCACCGCCCAAAGTGCGGCGCGGCGGTCGAGGCCGAGCGAGCGGAAGGCATCGGCCTGCGCCAGTCTTTCGATCTCGGCGACATCGAGGCCGGAGCGCAGCCAGACATCCCGCACGGATGCGTAGCCTGAACCGCGCCGCTCGACGAAGGCGTCCATGCGCTCCTTGGAAAGTCCCTTGATCTGCCTGAAGCCGAGCCGCACTGCGTGCTGCGTCGCGATGACGCCGCGCATGTCGGCATGGCGCGGCAGGATGTGGGCCGGGTCGAAAGTCGCCTGTTCCAGCGTGCAGTCCCAGACGGAGAAATTGACGTCGACCTCGCGGATGTCGACGCCATGATCGTGTGCATCACGAACAAGCTGGGCCGGCTGGTAAAACCCCATGGGCTGTGAATTCAGGATCGCGGCGCAGAACACGTCGGGATAGAAGGTCTTGAACCAGCAGGAGGCATAGACCAGCAGCGCGAAGGAGGCGGCATGGCTTTCGGGAAAGCCGTATTCGCCAAAACCCTCGATCTGCTTGAAACAGCGTTCGGCGAAATCCCGGGTGTAGCCCTTGCCGACCATGCCGTCGATCATGCGCCGGCGGTAATTGCCGATCGTGCCGGTGCGCTTGAAGGTGGCCATGGCGCGGCGCAACTCGTCGGCCTCGCCAGGCTTGAAGCCACCGGCCACGATGGCGATGTTCATCGCCTGTTCCTGGAACAGAGGAACGCCCAGCGTCTTGTGGAGGATCGCCTCCAGCTCCGGTTTCTGATACTCGGGCTGCTCCTTGCCTTGCCGGCGGCGCAGATAGGGGTGGACCATGTCGCCCTGGATCGGGCCGGGCCGCACGATCGCCACCTCGATGACAAGGTCATAGAATTCTTTTGGCTTGAGACGCGGCAGCATCGACATCTGCGCGCGCGATTCGATCTGGAAGACGCCGATCGTGTCGGCGCGACCGATCATCTTATAGACCGGCTTCGCCTCTTCCGGCAGGGTGGCAAGGACATAGGGCTGCCCGTAAGGGTCTCGCGCCTGCGGATAATGGTCCGTCAGCAGAGTGAAGGCGCGTTTGAGACAAGTCAGCATGCCGAGCGCCAGCACGTCGACCTTGAGGATCTTGACCGCGTCGAGATCGTCCTTGTCCCATTCGACCATCTTGCGTTCCTCCATCGCCGTCTTGACGATGGGCACGATCTCGTCGAGCCGGTCCCTGGTGATGACGAAGCCGCCGACATGCTGGGAGAGGTGACGGGGAAAGCCCATGATCTCGTTGGCACGCTCCATCACGTGCCGCGATATGGGGTCGGCGCGATCGAGGCCGCCGGCCCGGGCTTCCTTCTCGCCGAGCTCCGAGGTCGACCAGCCCCAGATCGAGCCGGAGAGCGACGCCCTGACATCCTCGGAGAGGCCCATCGCCTTCGACACTTCGCGCAGCGCCGAGCGGCCGCGATAGCTGATGACGGCGGCGGCCAGCGCGGTGCGCTTGGAACTGTATTTCTCGTAGATATATTGGATGACCGTCTCGCGCTTCTCATGCTCGAAATCGACGTCGATGTCGGGCGGCTCGTTTCTCTCCTCGGAAATGAAGCGTTCGAACAGCGTGTCGATTCGCTCCGGCCCGACCTCGGTGATGCCGAGGCAGAAGCAGACGACCGAATTGGCGGCCGAACCGCGCCCCTGGCAGAGAATATCCTGGCTGCGGGCGAATTTGACGATGTCGTGGACGGTCAGGAAATAACGGGCATAGTTCAGGCGCTCAATAAGGGCGAGCTCTTCCTCGATGCGCCTCGTCACCGATTGCGGCACGCCCGAGGGATAGCGCCTGGCCGCCCCCTCCCGCGCCAACCTTTCCAGCTCCGCCTGCGGGCCGAGCCCTGATTGCGTCGGCTCGTCGGGGTAATTGTACTGAAGGTCGCTGAGCGAGAAGGTCAGCTCCTGCGCGAAGCGCAGCGTTTCGGCCAGTGCCTCCGGGTGCCTGCGGAACAGGCGCGCCATCTCCAGCGGCGGTTTCAGATGGCGCTCGGCATTCGCCGTGAGTTCCAGCCCGACCTCCGAAACGGGAATGTTGAGACGGATCGCGGTCAGCACGTCCTGCAGCGGGCGGCGTTCGGCCGTGTGGTAGAGGACGTCGTTGGTCGCCATCAAGGGCAGGCCGGCCAGCTCCGCCATCGCCGCCGCCTGCTCGATCCTGAAGCGGTCGTTTCCCGCGTAGTCGGGCGAGACACCGAGCCGCAGGGCCCCGCCGAAACGGTCCTTGAGCTGGCGAAGCAGGGCAAGGCTGTCTTGCGCGCCTGTCGCCAGAGCGGGCAGGACCGCCAGCGACATCAGTTCGCCCCATTCGAGAAGGTCGTCGCGCCGCAGAAGGGTCGCGCCCTTTTCGTTCTCCTCGCGCAGATTGGCTTGCGTGAGCATGCGGCACAGATGTCCCCAGCCCTTGCGGTTCCGCGGATAGGCGAGAATATCAGGCGTGCCGTCGCAAAAAACCAGCCGGCTGCCGGGGTGGTAGGCAAGCGTCTCGACCTTGGCCTGCTGCCAGGCGCGCACCACGCCCGCCACCGTGTTGCGGTCGGCGAGCCCGATCGCGGAGAACCCCATGAGCTTGGCCGCGACCACCAGCTCCTCCGGCTTGGAGGCGCCGCGCAGGAACGAGAAATTCGACTGGATGCCGAATTCCCCATAGGGAATGGCGGTCAGCGCGTTCATGCGAAGACCCCGTGCAGGAACCAGCGCGGCGGGATTTCAGAGCCGCCATAGAGACCTTGCCGGTAGAGCCAGTAGCGGCGGCCGTCGGCATCCTCGATGCGGAAATAGTCGCGTGTCGACGCCGCTTCGTCGCTCGAAAATTCACGCCACCATTCCGGCGCGATGCGTTCAGGGCCTTCGGCGCGGGCGACCCTGTAGAGCGCACGCCGCCAGCGGAAATTCAGCGGCGGTCCCTCGGGCATTTCGGTGGCCGGCACCTCAATCGGCTCGGGCGAGCGGAAAAGCCGGATCGGCCGCTCCGGCGGGAAGATGGTCATCGGCGCCTGCATCCTGTCCGGTTTCTTCGGCGGCGTGATGCGGCGCGGGGTTTCCGTGAAGGGGATGGTGGCGACGGCACGCTCGGGCAGATGGCTTTCCACGACGACCGGCTTGAGAACCGCGCCCTCGCCGAGCCGGGCGCGGATGCGGTCGGCGAACAGCGCGATATCGGCGCCGTCGTCGGTCGTTTCGCCTGTCAGGTCGGCCTGCGGCATGTCGAAGGCCGCCGCCGCCAGCACCGAAAGCCGCACCAGGTCGAAGCCATAGCCGGCATCGATATGCTGCTCGAGGGCGGCCAGCCGCTCATGGAACAATTTCTGGATCAGCCGGGGTTCGCGCATCGGTCGCGACGTGCCGAGCGCGATGCGGCTGACGGCGCCGTCGACGCGGAACAAGAGCAGCGCCAGGCTTCTCGCGCCTTCGCCGCGCCGCTCGAGGTCGATCTTCAGGGTCGTCGCCAGCATGCCCACCAGCCGTTCTATGTCCTCTGTCAGCGTGACGGGCTCGGCCAAATGGCGTTCGACCGAAAGCGGCGCGACGGGCAGGCGCGGCGACACCGCCTCGTCGAGACGGCCGAGCGCCTGGTCGAGGCGCAAGAGCAGGGAGGCACCGAAGCGGCGGGCGAGCGGCGCGCGCGGCGCGGCCATCACCGCGCCCGCCGTGCGCAGGCCAACACTTTCCAGGCTGGCGCGGGTTTCCGGCGCGATGCGTAGCGCCGCCAGCGGCAAGGGCGCCAGGAGCGCTTCCTCCTCGCCGCCGGCAACGATGCGGTCGCCGCAGAACCGCGCCGCCGCCCAGGCGGCGCCGGGTGTCGCGGCAAGGCCGGCACGGACGTCGAAGCCCTGATGGAAGAAGCGCGACAGGATCTCGTCCAGCATGGCGCGTTCGCCGCCGAAAAGATGGGTGCAGCCGGTGACGTCGAGGAACAGGCCGTCGGTCCCGTCGAGCGCCACCAGCGGGGTATAGCGGTCGCACCAGTCCGCAAGGCCTTCGAGCAGGCGCCGGTCGGCTTCGGCATCGGCCTCCATTATGTCGATCGACGGATGCATGGCGCGCGCATCGGCGATGCCCATGCCGGGCTTCAGATGCAGCGCCTCAGCCCGCTCGTCGAGGGCTAAGATGCGCTGCGCGTTGCTGTCGCGATGGCTGATCACCAGCGGCCGGTGATCCGATGGCCGGGAACGCCAGGACCGCCCCAGGCGCTGCCGCAGGATCCGTTCGGCCGCGAGATAGGGAAACCACAGGGACAGGATTCTTTGCTCGTTCTTCCCCAATCCGTCTTTCATCGAATATGCGTTCATCGGGGTTCCACTCCAATATGAATTGTCCTGGCAGGGCCGTGCGGCTCTTGCCGATGCTGATGGTGAAGGCGGGGCGGCCGATCGAGCCGGCAAGCGGCCCGGCGACCGTGTCGCGCGGCCCTGCCGGCGCCGGCGAGACGATGAGGCGGACGGGCGCCGCCGTCGGTTCGGGTTCGGCCGCCTGCCGCAGCAGGAAGACCGGCCGGCCGGCGCTCTGCGCGCGGGCGTGCAGCCGGCGCGTCGCGGTCAGGTCCAGCCGCTGCGGATTGCCGCGGACTTCAAGGATGACGGCGGCGAGCGCCGTCATGCGGGCCGCCTCCTCGGCGACCCACAGCGCATCGGCGAGCCTTGGCGCCTCGGAAAACAGCAATTGCTCCGGCTCGATGCCGAAGGCGGCGTGAAGGCCCCGGGCATAGGGAAAACCCGCCTCCCGAAAAACCTCCTGGGTGCCGACCCACAGCACCGGCAATCGCGGCCCTTGCTTGAGGATCAGGCTGGGCTTGAGAATCAGGCTGGCGAGCGACAGGGCGAAGCCGGCGACCGCTCCGGCATCGCGGGTCTCGATGCCATGGATTTCGCTCAAGGCCGCTTTCGGCAGGCCGCCGCCCAAATCGCCGCCCCAATCGCCACCGAGGGCGGCATCGAGCCGGCCGATGCCGGTGCGCAGGAAAGCATCCGGCCTGGCTACGGCGATGCCGCGCCGGACCACGGTGCGGTCCGCGGCGGCCATGCCGGCGTCGGAAACCGCGCCGGCCGGCGCCTGCAGGCGCTCGGGCAGCGTTCCCTCTATCTTCGCGATCTGGCGGCGCAGGGCAAAAACAGTCTCCCGCGCCACGGCGCTCATCGCCATGACGGTCAGTGTCCACTCACAATTGTTCCTGTTATGTTCTTATAGATTCCAGAGGCGACCCGAAGAGTCAAGCAGACTCATGGGGGAATTTATTCCTCTCCGATAAGAGGGCCAACATGGGTCGGACAGCCGACCGCCCCTCAAGTCATGCGAAACGGCTCCCGGTGCCGTAAGCAATCCTGGGGTTGGCCGCCGCGTCATTTGCCGATTGTGGCCCAAAAGCCTATATGCCGGGATCAAAGGACAAAGCATGGCCCGCATCTACAAGACCCGCATTTGGCACGACCAGCTTTCGCCGTCGATGGACGAGATCGAGTTCCTGGCGCTGGAGGCATACGCCCATCTGCCCGAGGATTTTCGCAAGCTGACCGGCGAGATCGTCATCCAGATCGCCGAATTCCCGACCGACGAGATCATGGACGACCTGTCGCTGGAAACGCCCTTCGACCTGCTCGGCCTGTTCGAGGGACGCGGCATCGCCGAGCGCTGGAACCCGCAGACCGGCGAAGGCCCAAACCGCATCACGCTCTATCGCCGCGCCATCCTCGACTACTGGGCCGAGAACGAGGAGACTTTGGGCGACATCGTCACCCATGTGCTGATCCACGAGATCGGCCACCATTTCGGCCTCTCGGACGACGATATGGAGAAGATCGAAGAGGCAGCCGAGTGACCGGTTCTACGTCAGGCCGTCATTTCACAATGAGTGTGACGAAATGTTTTAATACGTTCTGCACAGTCTGCTCCCCGGTATGTCCTGCCACTGCCCATTGCGCAAAATGTCCATCAATGTACATGCGTGCGAGCCCGTAGACGAGCGCCCTCGCGGCTATCTGGGTCTCTGCCATGTCGTCCGACCGGAGCATGTTTCGCCGCTGTGCTTCTGCCATTGACGCTTCCATCAGCGAACGCACCGCTTCATTATCGTGACGCAGCGACTCCGAAGCATCCCAATCAATAAGATTGCGTGTCGAGATGATCTGGAAGTGGGTGGGGTTTCGAATTGCCCAGCGCAAATAGGCGATTCCAACAGCGGCAAAGCGTTCGATCGGATCGTCCGTCGCAACCTTCTCGACCGCATTCGTGATCTCCGAGCGGAATCGGCTCATTGCCTGCTCCGCGACAGCCGTCATCAACGCGGTCTTGTTGCTGAAGTGACGGAATGGCGCGCCGGGGGAAACCCCGGCACGTTTTGCGGCTTCGCGCACGCTCACATTGTCGGGGCCGCCTTCCTCGACCAGTTGAACCGCGGCATCGATCAGGACCTCCCGCAAATTGCCATGGTGGTAACCAGTGCGATGAGGCGCCTTGGCTTTTGCCATCTCTTTCCCTTCGTTCCGTGGAGCAGCTTCCCGCCTCTGTAGCATGATTCCGCGATTTATGTAATCGCCGTTTACAATCCCGGCCAGAGGATGTAAGCAGTGATTACTGATGGGATCGGAACAGGCCTACGGTCTTCGCGGCTCCCGAACTCCCAGCTGAGGAGACGAACATGCTCGCCAGAACAGCCCCACCCCGCCCGCAATCGGTCATTTCGCATCAGAGTCCAGCCGAAGAACTTCAGCAGGAGAATTTCGCGATTGTTCAGTCGAGCGCGACTGTGCCCAGCCTCACGCTTTATCGGCTTGCCGCCGTCGCCGGGATGGGAAGCGCGCTTATTCTTCTGGTCAACGCGGCTAAACGCAGCTCGCTCATCGCGACCACCGATCTGACGCAACTTCTCGCACCAGTCGCCGAGATATTGGCACTTGGCCTCGTCGTAGGCCTGTTTCTTGCGTTTGGCCGGCGCGCGGGGCTGTTCGGCACTATCGCGTTTGTCATCAACTTCGTTGCGTTGGCAAGTTTGGTAGGCGTGGAAGCAGTGATCAATCTGGTATTTTCGAAGCTTCCGCTCACAACCATCGTCGAGCTGCGAGCCGGACCGCTCGGTCTGGCTCTGGTCGCCAGTTCGGTTCTTTTTCTGGTTGGAACGCTCGCGTTTGTAATCTCTCTCGCCGTTGCAAGAGGCGTGCCGCGCATTCCTCTCGCTCTTTATCTCATTGGCGCGGTGCCGATCGCGCTTCGTGCGTTCGTTCCGGAGCTGGCTCTTGACCTGGGCTTGGCGATGCTTGCAGCATCGATCGCCTGGCTGGCGGCGTGGCTGTGGATGCGAGGGGCTACCAGTCGCTGAGCTTGGTGTCCGGCCCGTATTCCTGGCCCTCGACATCCTTCACCACGGCCTGGCCGCAGCGCATGGTCTTGGTCTTCTTGTCGTAGGCGTAGGTGGGGGAGCCGAACAGGTGCCAGCCCTTGTTCAGCGCCGCCGTCACCTTGTGACAGAAGCTGGCGTCGTCCGGAGCGGTGAGAAAGCGGTAGAGTTTCATCATTCAATTCCTGTCGTCAGTCCATCGCCCGCGATCGGCAATCCAACACGGCACATCATGCGCCGACGGCCGCCGCCTTCGCCAGCAGTTTTTCGGCCTGCGCAAGGTGCAGCCGTTCGACCATCCTTCCCTCCAGCGCAATCACGTTCTTGCCGGCATTTTCCGGAAGCGCAAAGGCCTGCTTCACCGCGCGGGCCTTGGCCACCGCCTCCGCCGATGGCGCAAAGGCACGGTTCGCCGCCTCGATCTGGGCGGGATGGATGAGCGTCTTGCCGTCGAAGCCCATGGCGGCCGCTTCCGTGCATTCGCGGCTGAAAGCATCGAGCGCGCGAAAATCGTTGAAGACGCCGTCGACGATATCGAGATCGCCGGCACGCGCCGCCAGCACCATCTGCATCAGCCACGGCAGGAGATAACGCCGGTCCGGCGTCGCCATAATGCCGGTGTCCTTGGTCAGGTCATTCGTTCCGGCAACGAAACAATCAAGCCGCGAGGCAGGATCGCGGCCAAGTTCGGCGATGGCGCCGACATTGAGCACAGCCTTCGGCGTCTCGATCATCGCCCATAGTTTCACGTTGTCGGGGGCGGAATTGTCGTCGAGCACGTCACCCGCCTCGAGCACGTCGCGGGGCGTGTCGACCTTGGCCAGCAGGATGCCGTCCGGCTCCGCCTTGGCCGCCGCCAGCAGGTCGGCGCCGCCCCATTCGCTCGAGAGCGCATTGATGCGCACCACCATCTCGCAGCGCCGGCCACTATGGTTGGTATCAGGACGATTGCTGAAGATGCCGGCCAGCCTTTCGCGCGCCGCGGCCTTGTCGGCCGGGGCGACGGCATCCTCCAGATCGATGATGACGGTGTCGCAGGCAAGCTGCACCATCTTGGCCAGCGCCTTGTCGTTCGAGGCCGGGACATAGAGCACCGAACGGCGCGGGCGGTAGAGATCGGTCGTCATGCCAGATCTATGCCGCCTGCCGCGGGTTGAGGCAAGGGAGCAGGCGGCATCGCGCGGTGCTCTACCGGGGGCACCGGCATGGGGCTCGGCATCGTGCTGGCCCTCCTGAAAGCGCAGGATGGCACGATCCGGCCGGTTGACTCCGAGCGCGGCACGCGCTTCGAGATTGTCTTGCCGGTTGCGTAAGGACGCCGGCAGCGGATCGGAGAAAAAAGTGCGCTACGACATCGTCATCATCGGCGGAGCCATCGTCGGCTCCTCGATCGCCTATTATCTGCGCGAGGAGGGCTTTTCCGGCAGGATCGCGCTGGTCGAGCGCGACCCGCAATTTTCCCACGCGGCGACAACGCTATCCATGGCCTCGATCCGCCAGCAATTCTCCATTCCGGAAAATATCCGCCTGTCGCAATTCACGCTGAAACTGTTCCGCCGGCTGAAGGAAGAATTCGGCGCCGACGCCGACATCGGTTTTCGCGAGGGCGGCTATCTCATTCTCGCCGGCGAGGCCGGGCTGCCGATCCTCAGGGCCAACCACGAGGCACAGCTTGCCGAAGGCGCCGACATTTTGCTGGAGGACGCCGAACAACTCGTGCGCCGTTTCCCTTGGCTGTCGGCCGAGGGCATCACCGCCGGCGCCTATGGCCGCAGCGGCGAGGGCTGGTTCGACGCGCATGCCATGCTGATGCTGTTCCGCAAGGCGTTGCGTGAGAAGAAGATCGACTTCATCAATGCTTCGGTCACCGGCATCGAGCGGCAGGGTGACCGCGTTACCGGCGTCAGCCTTGACAATGGCGAACGGCTCGAGACCGGCATCCTTGTCAATGCCGCAGGGCCGAATGCGGGCAAGGTCGCCGCACTCGCCGGGCTGGCGCTGCCGGTCGAGCCGCGCAAGCGCAACGTCTTCGTCTTCGAGGCGCGCGAGAAATATGCCGACATGCCGCTGCTGGTCGACCCGTCCGGCATCTATGTCAGGCCGGAAGGCTCGGTCTATCTCACCGGCGGCGCCGAGCCGGAGGAGGGCGACGGCCCGGCCGATCCCGCCGATTTCGACGTCGACTGGCCGCTGTTCGAAGAGGTGATCTGGCCGGTGCTGGCGACCCGCATCCCGGCCTTCGAGGCGATCAAGCCGACGCGCGCCTGGGCCGGTCATTACGACTACAACACGCTCGACCAGAACGCGGTGATCGGCCCGCATCCCGAAGTCGGCAATTTCCTCTTCGCCAACGGCTTTTCCGGCCACGGCCTGCAGCAGGCGCCCGCCGTGGGCAAGGCGCTGGCCGAGCTGATCGTCCATGGTGGCTACCGCACGATCGATTGCTCCCCCTTTGGCTACGAACGCGTTGCCGAAGGGCGGGCGTTCCGCGAGTTGAATGTGATTTGAGCCGAGTCAAGGTCCCTCTTTGACGCTGACATCAAAAGGGTCTGCACCGCCACCAGTCGGCTAAGCCGCCACTCGGCTTCCCGCACCCAAATACGCCTGTAGCCAGCCCAGCACGCGTCCCCAGCCCTCGGCATGTTCGGCCGCCGCTTCGGCCAGCCCGGCAAAGCCGCCATGGCAGATGGTGAGGCGCGTGCCCGCGGCGGTTGGTTCCAGCAGCCAGGCGACCGTCGTTTGCCGGCGGCCAAGCGTCGGGTGATCCCAGGCATAGAGCCTTGTCTGCACGATCCGCCGCGGCACCTCGATATCGAGGAATTCCCCGTTGGCCGGCAGCTCCCTGCCGTCGGCTTCACGGACCGTGACGGCCCATCGGCCGCCGGCGCGAAGGTCTGCCGACCATTTCACCATCCGGTAGGTGTCGGCAGCCCCCCACCATTGTTCGACCTCGTCGGTGATCAGCGCGCGAAAGACGCGCTCAGCCGGCGCGCCGATCTCGGCCTGGGCCATCACGGTCTCGCCATTGGTCATGCTCTGCACGGCTGAAGTTGGCACTGGAACATGCATCGTGGATGCCTCCGGAGGATTGTTTCGGCTCGGAACCGATGATTTTCAGCCTTTCGACGCCGGCCGAGACAGGCCCTGCCCGGTTTCGAGCAGGCTTTTCAGGCTCGACAGGACGAGCGGCCAGCCCTTGCCGACATGCTCCAGCAGCTTGTGCGGGCCGTCGGCCGCATGGGTGACGGCAAGCTTCATCATGTCGCCCTCCTGCTCGATGACGAAGGTGCAGGTGGTGTAGCCATCGGCCTTCACGTCCGGCATGAACTCGTTGCGCCATTTGATCACCAGGCGCCTTGGCGGATCGACTTCGAGGATCTCGCCGCTGTCGGTCACCCGGCCGTCGGCATAGACCATCTTCCACGCCGAGCCCTTTCTCCAATCGCTCTGCATATGGGCGCCGAGAAAATATTGCTCGTGGAATTCCGGTTCGGTCAGCGCCTGCCAAAGCTTGTCGGGCGTGGTGCGGATGTAGGTCACATAAACGAAGGCGTTGCTCATCAGTCTTCCTTTTCGAGGCGTCTCTTCAGATCGCCGAGGGCGGAGAGCCGCCCCCGCTCGAATTTGCCGATCCAGCGCTCGGCGATCTCGTTGATCGGAACCGGGTTGAGGTAGTGCTCCTTCTCGCGCCCCTTGCGGATTGTGGTGACAAGGTTTGCCTCCTCGAGGATCGCCAGGTGCTTGGTCACCGCCTGACGCGTCATATCCATCTCAGCGCACAGCCCGTTCAGCGTCTGCCCGTTCCTGTCATGAAGGCTGTCCAGCAATTGCCGGCGGGTCGGGTCGGCCAAAGCGCGAAAGACGGCGTCCATGCTCATGGCTCTAATATGCAACCATTTGGTTGCATGTCAAGGCGACATGTCATGCCAACGGCTGCTGGATCCGGCCACAGGAGAAAAAATGTCAGCGCGTGCGGGAGAACCAGAAGGCGTCGGCCATGCGCATCATGCCGATGCGTTCGTAGAAGCCGGCGGCGTCGGGCACGGAAACCAGGCTGATGGCGACGGACGGGCCGAGCTGCCGCCGCGCCTCGTCCATCAGTCCCCTGCCGATGCCGAGCCCCTGCGCCGATCCGGAAACGGCGAGATCGGAGATGTAGCAGACCCAGGAGAAGTCCGTCACGGCCCTGATGACGCCGACCAGCGGCTTGCCTTCGGTATCCAGCCGCGCGGTCAACACCAGATTGGCGCCCGACAGCATGGCCCGCAGCCTGTCGGCATCATCGACGGGACGGATCTCGCCAAGGCCGGAGTCCACCAGCACGCGGCGGAATTCGGCGACGTCGAGCGCGGGTTCGCGTGCATAGAGAATTTTTTCAGCCATCACAGCCAGACTGCACCATCGGGCCGCGAATTCGAAGCCGTTTGTGCGGCACCCCGTGCCGACGCGCGCGAACACCTGCCTTTTATTTGTCGCCGGCTTTGTGTAAACCGGGCGCCAGCAATCCCCCGCAATGCCAGGAAGACGGGCAAAGACCATGGAAAAATTCACCAAGCTCACCGGCGTCGCCGCGCCCATGCCGATCGTCAACGTCGACACCGACATGATCATCCCCAAGGACTATCTCAAGACGATCAAGCGCACCGGGCTCGGCAGCGGCCTGTTCGCCGAGATGCGCTACAAGGACGACGGTTCGGAGAATCCGGATTTCGTGCTCAACAAGCCGGCCTACCGCAAGGCGCAGATCCTCGTCGCCGGCGACAATTTCGGCTGCGGCTCCTCGCGCGAGCACGCGCCGTGGGCGCTGCTCGATTTCGGCATACGCTGTGTCATCTCGACCTCTTTCGCCGACATCTTCTACAACAACTGCTTCAAGAACGGCGTGCTGCCCATCACCGTCAGCCCCGAGGATCTCGACAAGCTGATGGACGATGCTTCGCGCGGCTCCAACGCCACTCTGTCGATCGACCTCGAGGCCAAGGAGATCCGCGGGCCCGACGGCGGGGTGGTCAAGTTCGACCTCGATGACTTCAAGCGTCATTGCCTGCTGAACGGCCTCGACGATATCGGCCTGACCATGGAGAAGGCCGGCGCCATCGCTTCGTTCGAGAAGAAGAACGCCGAGCTGCGCCCCTGGGCCTGAACGGCGCGGCTGACGATATCGGCCCGGCCGTCGCTGGCCGGGTTTGCGGCGGCTGAAGGAGGAACAGTCATGACACGCCCGCTTCTTGCCAGCGCCTGCGCCCTGGCCATGACCGTGGCGACGATGGCCGGCGCGCATGCGCAGGCCGAGACGCCAGAGGCGCAGCCACCGGCGGCAAGCGAGACGCCGGCCACAGATCAGGGAGCCGCCGACGTTTCCGACGACGACAAACAGGCGCCGGTGCCGTTCGAGGGCGGCCAGTTCACCATCACCCAGCAGGAACAGTATGGCGAGAAGGTGCTTGCCTATGACGGCAAGCAGCTGGCCGGCAATTACGACGTCTTCTTCGACAAGATCGTCGAGGTCGGCGGCGTCAAGGTGGCGCTGTTCGACGTCGGCGACGGCGGCAACCAGTGCGGGCCGGCGACGGTGATCGTCTGGAAACCGGAAGGCGCGGAGATCCAGAGCACCACCGTCGAGCAGGACGAGTGCGGCGCGCCGCCTACGGCCGTCTCCGACAGCGCCATCTATTTCGTGCCCTATCTCCTGCCCGGCGATTCGAAACCGGCATTGCAGTGGTCGCCGACATCGGGGCTGACGATCTCCGGCAATCTGACCTACATGCCCGAACCCGGCACCGACTGGAAGGACATCGATCCGTCGAAATACGACAACATCATCGACGCCTTCCACAATGAGGCCGTCTACAAGGCGGCCGAGGCGCTGCTCGGCAAGGATATGCCCGACATGGCGACCAGTCTGCTGGTCGGCGGCGGCACCGAAAGGACCGCGTCCGGCGCCTTCTACGCCAGCGGCTGCGTGCCGCATGATTGCGGCGGCAATGACGGCTTCATGGCGGTCGACCCGGCCCAGCACAAGCTCTATTTCGCCCGCCGCGGCGACAACGGCCAGCCGGACGCCAAGCCCCCGGTGAAGACCTGGCCGGCCGACGTGAAGGCAGCGCTCGACAAGGCGATGAGCGCGGCGAATTAGAGCAATTCCGGGAAACGGTTTTCAGTCCGGAATTGCGCACCGGTGGCGGGCCAGCACCCCCTCTGTCCTGCCGGACATCTCCCCCTCAAGGGGGGAGATTGACAGTTTCGGCGCCCCGCTCACTTGGCTACGTTGGGAAATTGGCGAAGGCAGAGGTGACGGCCGATCTCCCCCCTTGAGGGGGAGATGCCCGGTAGGGCAGAGGGGGGCAGTGCCCCGCCAACATCACCAGTTTTTGCTGTCGCGCTCTAAATATGCAGCGCGTGTCCCAGCGCCTTCAGCGCTGCTTCCTGGAAGCCTTCGCCCTGTGTCGGATGGGCATGGATGGTGCCGGCGATGTCCTCCAGCCGCGCGCCCATTTCGAGCGCCAGGCCGAAGGCCGTCGACAGTTCCGACACGCTTTGCCCGACCGCCTGGATGCCCAGCACAAGATGATTGTCCGCGCGGGCGACGACGCGCACAAAGCCATCCTCGCCAAGCCTGGTCATCGCGCGGCCATTGGCGGCGAAGGGAAACATCCCGACCTTGATTTCGTCGCCGAGCGCCTTGGCCTCTTCCGGCGACAGGCCGACGGTGACCAGCTCCGGGTCGGTGAAGCAGACGGCGGGGATAGCCCGCTTGTCCCAGCTCCGCTTATGGCCGGCGATGATTTCGGCGACCATCTCGCCTTGCGCCATCGCCCGGTGTGCCAGCATCGGCTCGCCTGTGACGTCGCCAATGGCGAAGATGCCGCGCATGGAGGTACGGCACTGCTCGTCGATGCGGATGAATCGCCCCGCCATGTCGAGGTCGATCTGGTCGAGCCCCCACCCTTCCGTCACCGGCTTGCGGCCGACCGTGACCAGGATCTTGTCGGCGGCGATCCTCGCATCCTTGCCGTCCGAGGTCTCGACCAGCAGCGCATCGCCTTTCGTCGACAGGCCCTTGGCCTTGGCGCCTGGCATCATTTCGATGCCGAGTGCCGCCAGCCGCTTGACCACCGGCCGCGTCAGTTCGGCGTCATACTGCGCCAGCACGCGCGGCAAGGCCTCGACCACGGTCACCGCCGCGCCCATCTTGGCGAAGGCCGTGCCGAGCTCCAGGCCGATATAGCCGCCGCCGACCACCGCCAGCCGCTGCGGCACCTCCTTCAGCGCCAGCGCTTCCGTCGACGAGATCACCGGCCCGCCGAACGGCAGGAACGGCAACTCGACCGGCGCCGAGCCGGTGGCGATCACCACCGCTTCGGCGCGGATCACCTGGCTTCCCGTCTCGGTCTCGACCGCGACGGTCTTGCCGTCTCGAAACGTCGCCCAGCCGTGCACGGTCTTCACCCCGGCCTTCTTGAGCAGGCCGGCGACACCGCTGTTAAGCCGACTAACGATGCCGTCCTTCCAGGCGACCGTCTTGCCCAGATCCAGCGCCGGCGCGGCCACCGAAATGCCGAGCGGGCTGTTGCCGCCCGCCATCTGCGCGACCTTCTCGAACTCCTCCGCTGCATGGATCAGTGCCTTGGAAGGAATGCAGCCAACATTGAGACAGGTACCGCCCGGCTTGCCGGCCTCGACGATGACGGTATCGACGCCGAGCTGCCCGGCACGAATAGCGCAGACATAGCCGCCCGGCCCCGCGCCGATGACCAGCAGCTTGCAGGAGATTTCTTTCATGACGTGACCCTTCGATCCGAGGAAACGCTCCGTCGAGATTCTTCGCGCCCCCCTCTGTCCTGCCGGACATCTCCCCCACGAAGGGGGAGATTGGAGGCTTCGGCGCCTCGCTCAATCCCGCAGCACTGGTGATTGGCGAAAGCCGGCGTGACATCTGATCTCCCCCCTTGTGGGGGAGATGCCTGGCAAGGCAGAGGGGGGCGCTCTCCCGCCATCATCTCGAATGATCCACCCTCAATCCACGAAAATCAGCGCCGGCGTTTCCAGGAGCGTCTTGATGCGCTGGATGAACACCGCCGCGTCCCAGCCGTCGATGACGCGGTGGTCGAAGCTCGACGACAGGTTCATCATCTTGCGCGGGATGAACCGGGTGCCGTCCCATACCGGCCGCACCATCATCTTGTTAACGCCGAGGATCGCCACTTCCGGGTGGTTGATGACCGGCGTCGTCGCCACGCCGCCCATGGCGCCGAGCGAGGTGATGGTTATGGTCGAACCGGAGAGCTCGTCGCGCGTCGCGGTTCCCGACTTGGCCGCCTCGGCCAGCCTGGCGACCTCCGCGCCGCATTCCCAGATGTCCAGCGCTTCGGCGTGCTTGACGACGGGCACGACCAGTCCCGACGGCGTCTGCGCGGCGATGCCGATATGAATGCCGCCATGCTGGTGGATGATGCCGGCCTCGTCGTCGAACAGCGCATTGAGGTTGGGCTGGTCCGCGATCGCCCTGACCATCGCGCGCATCAGGAACGGCAGCAGCGTCAGCTTTGGCCTTTCTACCCCCTTGGCCGCCCGCTTCTCCTTGTTGAGCGCGGCGCGCAGATCCTCGAGCGCGGTGACGTCGATCTCCTCGACATAGGTGATGTGCGGGATGCGCGACGTCGCCAGCGTCATCTTCTCGGCGATCTTGCGCCGCAGGCCCACCACCTTGATGTCCTCGACGGCATCGTTGCGGGCGAGGCCGGATGCCTTTGCCATGTGCGGCCCGCGCGCCAGGAACGCCTCGATGTCCTCATGGCCGATGCGGCCGGCCGGGCCGCTTCCCTGGACCTGCCTGAGGTCGATGCCCGCTTCCTTCGCACGCAGCCGCACGGCCGGCGAGGCCAGCGGCCTTTCACCTTGCGCACGCGGCGCGCTGTTGACCTTCGACCTGGCGCCGTCATCCTCGGGCTTGTCCCGACGATCTACCGACCTTCCGGAACTGGTCGCGCCATATCCGTGTGGGACGGCGGATCCTCGGGACAAGCCCGAGGATGACGGCGCTAGATTGAGTGATGAAGTATCCAAGCCCGAGACCGGGCGAGCCCCCGTATCATCGTGGGTACTTTCAGCCGTCACTTCCGCCGGCATCGCACCGCCAACGACATTGCCCTCGCCGGCCACCTTCAGCCGCACGATGGGCGAGCCGATCGCCACGGTGTCGCCGATCTCGGCGCCCAGCCACAGGATCTCGCCATCGACGGGGGAAGGGATTTCGACCGTGGCCTTGTCGGTCATCACGGCGGCAAGCATCATGTCCTCGCGCACGATGTCGCCGACCTTGACATGCCATTCGACGAGTTCCGCCTCGGCGACGCCCTCGCCGACATCGGGCAGCTTGATGATGTGTTCGCCCATGTCGGGCCTCCCCGTTCTAGGCTTCCAATGTTTCCGTAAGCGCCCGGCCGACGCGGGCCGGACCGGGGAAATAGTCCCATTCCTGCGCATGCGGATAGGGCGTGTCCCAGCCGGCGACGCGGGCCACCGGTGCCTCCAGATGGTAGAAGCAGTTTTCCTGCACAAGCGCGACCAGCTCCGCTCCGAAGCCGGAGGTCAGCGTCGCCTCGTGCACCACGACGCAGCGTCCGGTCTTCTTCACCGACGCCACGATGGTGTCGAGGTCGAGCGGCAACAGCGTCCTGAGATCGATGATCTCGGCATCGATGCCGGTCTCCTCGGCCGCCGCCTGCGCGACATAGACCATTGTGCCGTACGCCAGCACCGTGACGGCGGAGCCGGCCCGGCGGATCGCGGCCTTGCCGAGCGGCACGGTGTAGTGGCCGTCGGCGACCTCGCCCAGCTCGTGCTTCGACCACGGCGTCACCGGACGGTCGTGATGGCCGTCGAACGGACCGTTGTAGAGCCGCTTCGGCTCAAGGAAGATGACCGGGTCGGGATCTTCGATCGCCGCGATCAGCAGTCCCTTGGCGTCATGCGGGTTCGAGGGCACGACGGTCTTCAGCCCCGACACATGGGTGAACAACGCTTCCGGGCTTTGGCTGTGCGTCTGGCCGCCGAATATGCCGCCGCCGGTCGGCATGCGCACCACGATCGGGCAGGTGAAGTCGCCGTTCGAGCGGTAGCGCAGCCTCGCGGCTTCCTGGGTCAGCTGGTCGTAGGCCGGGTACATGTAGTCGGCAAACTGGATCTCGACGCACGGCTTCAGACCATAGGCGGCCATGCCGATGGCCGAGCCGACAATGCCGGATTCATTGATCGGTGCGTCGAAGCAGCGGCTCTTGCCGTATTTCGCCTGCAGGCCTTGCGTGCAGCGGAACACGCCGCCGAAAAAGCCGACATCCTCGCCGAACACCACCACTTTCTCGTCGCGCTCCATCGACACGTCCATGGCGTCGCGAATGGCCTCGATCATGGTCCGCCTCGGCATGGCTCAGACCCCCGCCTGCTGGCGCTGGCGCCTGAGATGCGGCGGCATCTCGGCATAGAGCCCCTCGAACATGTCGCGCGTCGACGGCTTGCCGCCGGCGTGCAGCGTGCCGTGGCTTTCGGCCTCCTTCTGCGCCGCGATCACCGTATCGAGGATTTCCGCTTCGGCCTGCTTGTGCCGCTCCTCCGACCAGACGCCGAGCCGGATGAGATGGTTCTTCAGCCGCACCACCGGGTCGCCGAGCGGCCAGGCATCGGATTCGGTCTTCGGCCGGTAGGCCGAGGGATCGTCCGAGCTCGAATGCGCGCCGGCCCGGTAGGTGACATATTCGACCAGCGTCGGCCCCAGGTTGCTGCGCGCGCGCTCGGCCGCCCATTTCGCCACCGCATGGACGGCGAGATAGTCGTTGCCGTCGACGCGCAGCGCCGGGATGCCGAAACCCAGCCCGCGCGCGGCGAAAGTGCCCGCGCCGCCGCGCGCTATGCCTTGAAACGTCGAGATTGCCCACTGGTTGTTGACGACATTGAGCACCACGGGCGCCTTGTAGGTGGAGGCGAACACCAGCGCCGAATGGAAGTCGGATTCCGCGGTCGAGCCGTCGCCGATCCAGGCCGCGGCGATCCTTGAGTCGTTCGAGATCGCCGAGGCCATCGCCCAGCCGACCGCCTGGATATACTGCGTCGCCAGATTGCCCGAGATCGAGAAGAAGCCGTGCTCCTTCGACGAATACATGATGGGCAATTGCCGGCCCTTCAGCGGGTCGGCCTCGTTGGAATAGATCTGGTTCATCATCGTGACCATCGGGTAGCCGTCGGCGATGAGCAGCCCGGCCTGCCGATAGGTCGGGAAATTCATGTCGCCGGGGGCGAGCGCCTTGCGGAAGGCGCAGCTCACCGCCTCTTCGCCCAGATGCTGCATGTAGAAGGAGGTCTTGCCCTGCCGCTGCGCCATCTGCATGCGCGCATCGAAGGTCCTGAGCGTCATCATGTGGCGCAGGCCTTCGAGCAGTTCCTCGTCGGAGAGCAGCCCCGCCCACGGCCCGACGGCTTCGCCATTGCGGTTCAGCACGCGGATGATCGAGAAGGCCATGTCGCGGATGATGCGCGGATCGACATCGATTTCGGGGCGCGGCACCGAGCCGGCCGCGGCAATGGTCACGTTGGAGAAATCAGGCGTGCCGCCCGGCCGCACCTCGGGCTCCGGAACATGGAAGCGCAACATCCCAGCATCGGCCATGAGCTTCGTCCTCCATGTCGCCTGGCGCCGATATTTGCACATCCGCGCCGCCAGACCAGTGCGAATTCGCCGGCCCTTTCGCTCGACGGGCCAGCCGCGCCGGCCGATCCAGCCTCCTGCACACCAAGATGAAGATATGTCCGCGTAATTTCTTGTCGATGTTGGGCGGCGCCGCGCAATTAGGCGCAAGGTCGCGTGAGGTTTGTCGCCAGATAAGGTGATTGCTTGGCAAGCTTGGCTGCCGCGCCCACTTTCACGCCTGCGGAAGAAAAGAAAAGGCGCCGGTTCGCCAAGCCAGGCGCATTCCTCTCCCCCGTCGATCGGGGGAGAGGTGTCGAGCGCAGCTCGACGGAGTGGGAGTCGACCTTTCATCGAAGCGATGCTCCGCCTGATTGCCTGGGTTTTCTTCCTCGCCGGGGTTGCGCGTGTCTTGCGGCGGCGGCGCGTTTGGCAAACGGCTTCCCCCACTCCGTCCCGGCTGCGCCGGGCCACCTCTCCCCCCTCCGGAGGGAGAGGAAAGGCGCCAAGCTTTGGCGAACCCGCGCTGTTCTTCTCCCCATGGAAGGAGAGAAAGGCGTCAACCTTGGCGAACCCGCGCCCTTCCTCTCCCCCGTCGATCGGGGAAGAGGTGTCGAGCGCAGCTCGACGGAGTGGGGGTCGATCTTCCCTCGAAGCAGTCCTTCGGAGTTGAACTGGAAGACGTTCACTCCGCCCCAACATCATGCTAACCACCCTCGATGGCACAGAAGAAAGCATACGAGGTGGATTCCTGGCTCGCGAAGCCGGACCCGCGCATGGCGATCGTCCTGCTTTATGGCCCCGATCGCGGCCTTGTCTCGGAGCGCGCCAAGGCTTTTGCCGCCGCGACCGGCCTGCCGCTCGACGACCCCTTCTCGGTGGTCAGGCTCGACGGCTCCGAAGTCGAGCGCGACGAGGGCCGGCTGCTCGACGAGGCGCGCACCGTGCCGATGTTTTCCGACCGCCGCCTGCTGTGGGTGCGCAATGCCGGCGGCCAGAAGGCGCTGGCCGACGACGTCAAGGCGCTGACGGCGGAGCCCGTGCGGGACGCGATCATCCTCATCGAGGCCGGCGATCTGAAGAAGGGCGTCGGACTGCGCGCCGTCGTCGAGGCGGCCGACAACGCCATGGCGCTGCCCTGCTATGCCGACGAGGCCAGGGACATCGATGCCGTAATCGACGACGAGCTGCGCAAGACCGGCGCGACGATGACGCTTGAGGCAAGACAGGCGCTGCGCCGCAATCTCGGCGGCGACCGGCTGGCCTCGCGCGGCGAGATCGACAAGCTGCTGCTTTATGTCCATGGCCAGAAGGAAATCGGCCTCGACGACGTCAGGGCGATGTCCGGCGACGTTTCCGGCGCGTCCTTCGACGATGCCGTCGACGCGCTTCTCGAAGGCAAGGTCGGCGAGTTCGACACCGCCTTCACCCGCCATTGCCAGGCAGGCGGCCAACCCTTCCTGGTGCTGTCCTCGGCGATGCGGCAGTTTCAGGCGATGCAGTCCATGCGCGGCCAGATGGAGGCCGGCGGCCGCAATGCCGCGTCGGTGGTGGCGGCGGCGCGCCCGCCGGTTTTCTTCTCGCGCCGCAAGCTGGTGGAGAAGGCGCTGGAACGCTGGGGCGTCGAGGCGCTCGGCCGCGCGCTGACCCGGCTGCAGACCGCCGTGCTGCAGACGCGGCGAAGGCCGGACCTGTCGGTGGCGCTGGCAAGGCAGGCGCTGCTCGGGATCGCGGTGGAGAGCGCGAGATTGGCGCAACGTTAGGCCCTTTGGCGCCGGGCGCTGCCTCCGTTGGTCAATTCATTGTCATGGCGCCTACCGGCTCAAAGGTCGGCAGCGCCTGTGGAAAGACCAGCACCGCCGCGCCATAGAGCAGCAGAGCGATCCCCGACAGCTTCGCGATCCCATTTCCAGACGGCAGGGTCTTTTCCGCGAATATCAGCAAGGTGACCACGGCCATTGCGGCAACGTTCATGATCCCGAGAGGAAAGAGGGCGAGAAACAGAAGCCAGCAGCAGCCCAGGCAGAAAAGTCCATGCTCCAGACCCATGCGAACCGCGCCCCAGTAACCATCGCGCCATGAGGTCAGGATGAAGCCGATCGGCGTGCGGCATTTGGCCAGACACAGATCCTTCAGCGGGGAAAGTTGATAGGCGCCCCCAAGCATCAGCAGCGCGCCGCCGAAACGCGCGGCCGTCGCCGTGGACAATCCCACATGCCCGGCGAGCACCTCCGCACCCGCCGCGCCGGCAAAGGCGATAACGCCCATCACGCCCCAGACCAGCATGTACCCGGCCACGAACACCCAGCTCGAAACAAAGGTCTCGCCCCGGCCCCGTTTGCCGGCCTGGACCCGGTGAAATGTCAGGATCATGGGGGCGGCCGTCGGAAACATCATGGCAATCATCATGATCATCCAGACGGCAAGAAACAGCGGCGCCTTCATGCCCATGGTGAGCGAGTACATTTCCATGCGCATGTCCGCGTCCATGCCCGTCTGCTGCCGGATGAGCAAGGTCCATGCCGCCGCCGCGATAGCGATCAGCAGCGCGAGAATGATGTATCGCTGCAACGTCTGCACCATGGACGAAGTACGTCCCGTACTCTGCGGCCAACGGCTACTGCTGGCCGGACCAGTTGATCGGGGCGTAATGTCCGTTCCGGCGGGAATTGTCCCAGCTCATGCCATGGTCGCTGAATGTACTGCCTTCCGCCCCCATCGCCAAGGCGAGCCAGTCGGGATTGACGGGATGGCCAGTGGCCGCCCACATCTGCCCGTCCTCGCGCATCGTCGGCAGCGGCTCGACCGCCATTCGCATGACGCCGGCAATCTCCGCCGACCGCTTCTTGCCGTCTATCCGGTAGCTTATCGGCACCTTCTTGGCGCCGAGATTCGTGCCGATCAAGGGTGCCAGCACCGCCATGGGGCCGCCCGCGACGCCAGTGAAGATGGCGCCTAGCGCCTCTGTCTGCCTGTCATCGGCCCGTTCGTCGATATAGGCGGCGGCCGTCCAATCGCCGTCTGCCATCGGACCCGGCGTGTGGGCAACCATGGCGACGCTGAGCCCATCCAACCGAACGTCGCCGTAACTGCCCGTATCGATATGAAAGACCAGACCGACGTCGCAAAAGCCTTTCGTCGGCCTTGATGTCAGCTGCGCGTTGGTGGACAGCAGGCAAGGACACACGACATCGCAGCTACAGTTTTCGAAGTAACTTCCGGACAATTGCCAACGGACTGCCATTTGCACCTCCCATTTGCGTCAGGCGCGCGTCGGCATATTGCTTTGGCGAGGCGGTGCCATTTCACGCCTGTTGCAGGAATGGCAGATAGCCCTCGCCGCGACTGACCGGCACGCTAGGGCAATTAATTTAAGCCTTGTCTAATAGAGGTTACGCCGTTGCCGGGCACTGTCAAGCCGCGAGCGCGGCTGGCGACGGATGCCGATGGCGCTGCTTTTTCGCCAATCGCCAGCGCTTCAAACGAAAGGGCTGGCGGACAGCCAGCCCTCGTTTTCCCTGCGTTGTAGCTTCCGCTTTGTTGAAGTTCGCCGGCTAACTACCGCTCTTGTTTCAATCTCCGACACAGCTCGTCAAGCTGCTCCAGCGTCCGGTACGCCACGCGAATCTCGCCGCCTTTGTTCGTGTGGTCGATGGTCACGATCATGCCGAGCGTGCCGGTCATCAGCTTTTCCAGCGCCAGCGTGTCGGCGTCTTTTTCCGGCGCGCTTTTCGCCTGCTTCGGCTTCGCCGGGGTCGGACCGGCCGGCATCTGCGCCAGCGCTTCGGCCTGGCGCACCGAGAGCCCTTCCTCGACGATGCGCTTGGCAAGCCCTGCCGGGTCCTCCGCCGTCACCAGCGTGCGGGCATGGCCCGCCGACAAGGCCCCGTCGACCAGCATGTCGCGGATCACGTCGGGCAGCTTCAGCAGCCGCAGCGTGTTGGCGACATGGCTGCGGCTTTTGCCGATGACCTGGCCGAGATCGGCCTGGGTGTAGCCGTGATCGTCGATGAGCTGCTGATAGCCGAGCGCTTCCTCGACCGGGTTGAGATCGGCGCGCTGGACGTTCTCGATGATTGCCAGTTCCAGCGCCGTGCGGTCGTTGACCTCGCGCACGATGACCGGGATCTCGGTCAATCCGGCGCGTTGCGCGGCACGCCAGCGCCGCTCGCCGGCGATGATCTCGTAGCGCCCGGCCTGCGACGGCGAAGGCCGCGCCACCACCGGCTGCACCACGCCATGCTCGCGGATCGATTGCGCCAGGTCGGTCAACTCGGCGTCGCCGAAATGCCGGCGCGGGTTTTTCGGATTGGGCGTCAGGAACTCGATCGGCACCTTGCCGTCGGCACTCATCCCAGGCTTCTCCGGCGCGCTCGGACGGTCGATCTCGCCGATCAGCGCTGCCAGCCCGCGGCCCAGTCTCTTTCTCGAAAGGTCTTCGCTCATTTCGGTTCCAGATTGTTTCGGTATCGAATCGGCTTTTGCTCCATGCGCGGCCGCTTGTTAAGCGGCGCGCAATTTACGCTCGCGGCGGATCACTTCCGACGCAAGCTGCAGATAAGCCTGGCTGCCGGAGCATTTGAGGTCGTAGAGGATCGCCGGTTTGCCGTAGGACGGCGCTTCAGAGACCCGCACATTGCGCGGGATGATGGTCTCGTAGACCTTGTCGCCCATATGCTCGCGCACGTCCTGCACCACCTGGTTGGCGAGGTTGTTGCGGCCGTCATACATGGTCAGCACGATGCCCTGGATGGTGAGATCCGGGTTGATCGAGCGGCGCACCTGCTCGACGGTTTCGAGCAGCTGGCTGAGACCTTCCAGCGCGAAGAACTCGCATTGCAGCGGCACCAGAACGGAATCGGCCGCCGCCATCGAATTCAAGGTCAAGAGATTGAGCGACGGCGGACAGTCGATCAGCACATAGCCAAACCCGGCCGAACGCGCCGATGCGGCGCGCAGGGCGTTGCGCAGCCGCAGCACCCGGTCCGGCGCCGAGGCGATCTCCATCTCGATGCCGAGCAGGTCGAGGGTCGACGGCACGATCGACAGGCCGGGCACCGCCGTCGGGATCGCCGCCTCCTCCAGCTCCAGCTCGCCGGTCAGCACGTCATAGGACGACACCGTGCGGTCCTTGCGGTCGATGCCGAGGCCGGTGCTGGCATTGCCTTGCGGATCGAGGTCGACGATCAGCACCTTCTCGCCGATCGCCGCCAGCGCGGTGGCCAGGTTGATGGCAGTGGTGGTCTTGCCGACACCGCCCTTCTGGTTGGCTACGGTGATGATTCGAGGGCCGTTCTTCATCATGGGTCTATGCCAGGAATTCATTTTGGGTCGCCAACACGGATTTGGACAGGTCTTTGTTCAGACAGGTCGCACATTGGACAGTTCAAGGATGACGCCGCCAGGGTCGGTCATGCTTGGATGTTCTACCAGATCGAAGCTCCAGCGGTTAACGCTTTCTTGCACTTCGGCGCGGTAATCCCGGCCTTTGTGGAACAGCCCACGCGCGCCTGATGTCAGCCACGGTCCCGCCAGCTCAAGCAAGGTCCAAAGCGGCGCCAGCGCCCGCGCCGTGACGATTTCCGGTGCCGCGACAAGCGCATGGCTGTCATCGATGCGGCGCGCCACGACACGCGCCGGCAGGCCGAACTGGCCGACGACGGCTTGCAGGAATCCCGCTTTCTTGCGATTGCTCTCGACCAGGTCGATGCTGGCGCCGTCACGCTCGGCAAGCAGGAACGCCAGGACCAGTCCCGGAAATCCGCCGCCCGAGCCGATATCGACCCATCGCCGCGCTTTGTCCTCGATTCGCCAGAGCTGCGCGCTGTCCAGTATGTGGCGTTGCCAGACATCGCCGGCCGTCGACTGCGCGACGAGATTGATGCTGCGGTTCCATTTCTGGAACATCCCTTCGAACACCACGAGGCGATCGAATGTTTCACGTGAAACCGGACCGGCGGCGTTGCGCAGGCTCTCCCAGGAGCCAGCGCTCACGCGACGTCCCTTTGCGCGCTCTCGGAATGCCTGATATGAGCGACGATGATGGCCAGCGCCGCCGGCGTCATGCCTTCCATGCGCTGCGCGTCGGCAACCGAACGCGGTCGCCGCGCATGCATCTTCTGCTTCAGCTCGTTCGATAGTCCCGGCACCTCGGCGAAGTCGAGCGACTCGGGGATGAGCCGGCTTTCCTCGTGCCGGATTTGGGCGACGTCGCTCTTCTGGCGATCGAGATAAACCGAATATTTCGCTTCCGTTTCGAGGCGCTCCGCCGTCCTGGCGTCGATCGTCCCGAAATTCCTATCGATTCGGGCCAGCCAAGCCACGTCGACGCCGGGATAGGCGAGCAGTTCATAGGCGGATCTGCGCACGCCGTCGCGATTGACCTCCAGCCCGTGGCGCGCCGCCTCGTTGGGTGTCAGCTTTACGCCGAGCGCCAGCCGGCGCGCTTCGGCGAGGCGCTGCTCCACCTCGCCGAACCGCTGCATCCGCCGGGCTGACGCTATACCCAGCCTTGCAGCCAGCGGCGTTAGCCGCTCGTCGGCATTGTCGGCGCGCAGCGAAAGCCGGAATTCGGCGCGCGAGGTGAACATGCGGTAAGGCTCGCTGATGCCGCGGCTGGTCAGATCGTCGACCATGACGCCGATATAGGCTTCGGTGCGGCTGAGCACGATCTGCTCGCTGCCCGACGCCCGCCTTGCGGCATTGAGGCCCGCGAGCAGGCCTTGCGCGGCGGCCTCCTCATAGCCGGTCGTGCCGTTGATCTGCCCGGCGAGGAACAGGCCGCCGACGCGCTTTGTCTCCAGCGTCGGATGGAGCTCGCGCGGGTCGACATGGTCATATTCGATGGCATAACCGGGCTGCAGCATCACCGCTCGGTCCAGCCCCGGGATGGTCTTCAAGATTTCGAGCTGAACCTCCTCCGGCAGCGAGGTCGAGATGCCGTTGGGATAGACCGTGTCGTCGTCCAGGCCTTCCGGCTCGAGAAAAATCTGGTGGCCTTCGCGGTCGCCGAACTTGACGATCTTGTCTTCGATCGACGGACAGTAGCGCGGCCCGACGCCTTCGATCGAGCCCGAATACATGGCCGAGCGCCCGAGATTGGCGCGGATCAGTTCATGCGTGGCCGCGGTCGTGCGCGTGATGCCGCATTCGATCTGCGGCGTCTCGATGCGGTCGGTCAGCAGCGAGAACGGCACCGGTTCGTCATCCGCCGCCTGGCTTTCCAGCGACGCCCAGTCGATCGTGCGCCCGTCGAGGCGCGGCGGCGTGCCGGTCTTCAGCCGGCCGAGCTTGAAGCCTGCGCGGCTCATCGTCGCCGACAGCCCTAGGCTCGCTTGTTCGTTCATGCGGCCGGCGACAATCTTCTTCGCGCCGATATGGATCAGCCCGCGTAGGAAGGTTCCGGTGGTCAGGACCACCGCGCCGCTGGCAAGGCGCCGGCCATCGGCCAGGAGAACGGCGCGCAGGCATCCCGAATCGTCGATGTCGAAGTCGAGCACCTCGCCCTCGATCACATCGAGACCGTTCTGCTGCCGGATCGCTTCCTGCATGGCGAGCCGGTAAAGTTTCCGGTCGGCCTGGGTGCGCGGGCCGCGCACGGCCGGCCCCTTGCGCCGGTTGAGCAGGCGAAACTGGATGCCGGCGGCATCCGCCACCCGGCCCATCAGCCCGTCCATGGCATCGATCTCGCGCACCAGATGGCCCTTGCCGAGCCCGCCAATGGCCGGATTGCAGGACATCACGCCGATCGTGTCGAAACGCAGCGTCACCAGCGCTGTCCTGGCGCCCGCACGCGCAGCCGCGCTGGCCGCCTCGCTGCCCGCATGGCCGCCACCCACCACAACCACATCATAGTGATCGGTCATTTCAAACGCCCTGGATTCGAAGTTTGGTGGAGAGATGTCCTCGCAGCGGGACGGTGTCAAGAAACTTCGCGGGAGTTTCACGTGAAACAGGACGGCGAACCTCGTTGCGTGTTTCACGTGAGTCAAGTGCTAGGTCGGCACCGACCCTCATCCGCCTGCCGGCACCTTTTCTCTAGTGACGGGGAGAAGGGAATCGGCCGCAACGCCGGCGCCCATTCTTGCAACGTTAGCAATTGGCCAAGCCGGCGATGACAGCACCCCTCTCCCCGTCACTTTACGGGGAGAGGATGCCGGCAGGCAGGTGAGGGGCAGCGCCGACGCTGGCGATTGGCCCGGCGCAGCCGTTTCACGTGAAACAACGTCGGGTCGGAGAGCCTTTCTGTTTCACGTGAGTCATCGGCCGGGGCCGTCGTGATAAGAGCCGAGGTCAGCGCTGCCCCTCACCCGCCTGCCGGCACCTTCTCCCCGTACAGTGACGGGGAGAAGGGAGGCTCGACGGCGTCCGCGCCCCGACAATGTTCCACGTGAATCATTTCCCGATGCAGAACTGCGAGAAAATCACATCCAGCATGTCCTCGACATCGACGGCGCCGACGATCCGGCCGAGCCGGTCGGCGGCCAGCCGCAGATCCTCGGCGCGCAGTTCCTGCCCGGCGTCCGGGCTCTCGGCCGCGCGCAGCAGGAAGCGGTTGGCTTCGCCTAGCAATTCAACGTGGCGAAGCCGTGAGGGCAGGATGTCGCCCGCTTCGGCGACCTGCGCGGCCGCGAGCCTGGCGATTTCGGTCAACAGCTCCGCCACGCCGGTCCCGTCCTTCGTCGAGATGGCGCGATCATAGCCCCCGGCAGCGGCTTGCCCGTGCACCAGATCGAGCTTGGTGCCCACGCGCAGGGTCGCGATCCCCTCGCGTTGAAGAGCAACGGGATGTGGGTCGGCCATATCCTCGAGGATGAGCAAGAGGTCGGCGCCATGCGCCTTGGATCGCGCCTTCTCGATGCCGATCGCTTCCACCTTGCCGGCCGCATCGCGCAGGCCTGCGGTGTCGGTCAGCCTGACCCGCAGGCCTTCGAGGTCAAGTACGATCTCGAGCAGGTCCCGCGTCGTGCCCGGCTCATCCGTTACAATAGCTGCATCGCGCCGCGCCAAAGCGTTGAACAGGCTCGACTTGCCGGCGTTTGGGGCGCCGAGGATAACGACCTCGAACCCGTCGCGGAGGATTTCGCCGGCACGAAACCCGGCAATGTGGCGGTCGATCTCCCCAATCATCGCCGAGACGTCAGACCAGACCGTGTCCGAAACGGACCCGGGAATATCGTCCTCGTCGGCAAAGTCGATCTCGGCCTCGATCATGGCGCGCGCATGGATCAGCCGCTGCCGCCAGCTCAGATAAAGCTCGGCTTGCGCGCCCTCGGCATTCTGCACCGCGAAGCGCCGCTGCGCCTCGGTCTCGGCGTTGACCAGATCGGCCAGCGCTTCCGTCCTTACCAGATCGACCTTGCCATTGAGGAAGGCCCGGCGCGTGAACTCGCCCGCTTCGGCGTGCCTGACGCCTTCGAAACCGGCGATCGTCTCCAACAGCCTCGCCACCACGGCGCGGCCGCCATGCACCTGGAATTCCGCCACGTCCTCGCCGGTGAAGCTGCCGGGGCCGGGGAAAAAGATCACCAGGCCACTGTCGAGCACGCCGCCATCGGGCGCCCGCAGCTTGCGCAGGCTGGCCACGCGCCCCTTAACCATACCGCCGGCGATCGTTTCGACAACGAATCGAGTCTTTGGCCCCGAAGTGCGGATGACGGCGACGCCGGCCGGCAGGCGGCCGCTGGAAAGCGCGACGATGGTGTCGGCCGAAATCATTTGCCCGCCTTGTTGGACCGCACTAGCTTCACTATCCAACCCCTGTTTCGCCGGACCGCTCATCGTGACACTGCCTGCGCAAAATCTGCTTGCCGACGAAGCCAGCCCCTATTTGCAGCAGCACAGCGGCAATCCGGTGCATTGGCGGGCCTGGTCGCCGGCGTCGCTTGACGAGGCGAGGGCGCTGGATCGGCCGATCCTGCTGTCGATCGGCTATGCCGCCTGCCACTGGTGCCACGTCATGGCCCATGAAAGCTTCGAGAACGATGACGTCGCCGCCGTCATGAACCGTCTGTTCGTCAATATCAAGGTCGACCGTGAGGAGCGTCCCGACATCGACCAGATCTACATGGCGGCGCTGTCCTCGATGGGCGAGCAGGGCGGCTGGCCGCTGACCATGTTCCTGACGCCGGACGGCAAGCCGTTCTGGGGCGGCACCTATTTCCCGCGCGAGCCGCGCTATGGCCGCCCGGGCTTCATCCAGGTGATGGAGGCGATCGACAAGGCCTGGCGCGAGAAAAGAGGCAGCCTGAACCAGAGCGCCGACGGGCTGACTTCGCATGTCGAGACCCGGCTCGCCGGCGCGCATGCCCGCACCGCGCTCGACCCCGACACGCTTGCCGCGCTCGCCAGAGGCATAGACGGCATGATCGACAAGGATCTCGGCGGCTTGCGCGGCGCGCCGAAATTCCCCAATGCGCCATTCATGCAGACACTGTGGCTGTCGTGGCTGCGCGACGGCAATGCCGGTCACCGCGACGATGTCCTCCTGAGCCTCGAACGGATGCTGGCCGGCGGCATCTACGATCACGTCGGCGGCGGTCTCAGCCGCTATTCCACGGACGCGCAATGGCTGGTGCCGCATTTCGAAAAGATGCTCTACGACAACGCGCAACTCATCCGTTTTTGCAACTGGGCCCATGCCGCGGGCGGAAAGGATTTGTTCCGGGTCCGAATCGAGGAGACCGTCGACTGGCTGCTGCGTGAGATGGGCGTCGATGGCGGCGCCTTCGCCGCCAGTCTGGATGCCGACAGCGAGGGCGAGGAGGGCCTTTTCTACACCTGGAGCCGGGAAGAGATCGAGGCCGCGCTCGGCGACGATTCACCGTTGTTTTTCAATCACTTCACACTCTCCAGCCCACCCGGCTGGGAAGGCAAGCCCGTTGTCCACCAGACGCCGGCCCAGCAGGGGCAAGGCATTGCCGAGCAGCCGCTTCTGGCCGCTCTCAAGGCAAGGCTGCTGGCAGTCCGTGAACGGCGCGTCAGGCCAGGCCGCGACGGCAAGGTCCTCGCCGACTGGAACGGCCAGATGATCGCAGCACTTGCCGAGGCCGGCCGCTCGCTGGCGCGGCAAGACTGGATCGACGCGGCCAAGACCGCATTCGACCAGATCGCCTCCGCCGCCGAGGGCGGACGGCTGCCGCACTCCATGCTCGGCGCCAAGAAACTGTTCCCGGCCCTGTCGAGCGACTATACGTCGATGACCAATGCGGCGATCGCCCTGTTCGAAGCCACCGGCGACTGGAGCTACGCCGATCGGGCCCGGCAATTCGTCGAGCAGCTCGACCGCTGGCACGCCGATGCCGACGGCACCGGCTATTATCTCACGGCATCCGACAGCACCGACGTGCCGATCCGCATCAGGGGCGATGTCGACGAGGCTATTGCGTCGGCCACCGGTCAGGTCATCGAGGCGCTGGTCCGGCTCGCCGCGCTGACCGGCGATCTCGACCTGCAGGAGAAAGCGACGAAAGTCGCCGAACATGCCGCCGGCCGCGCGGCGCACCAGGCCTATGGCCAGGCCGGCATCGTCAACGCCTCGGCGCTCGCCATAGAGCCGCTAAAGCTGGTGCTTGTGGACGATCTGGCGAATCCGACGCTCGTTCCAGTAGCGAATCGCAATCCCGATCCGCGTCGGGTGGATATTGTGGTGGCGATCGGTACACAGGCGAATCGAACGCTGTTGCCGGGCGGGATCCTGCCTCCCGCCGACAGGCCGGGCGCGTGGCTGTGCACGGGGCAGGTGTGTTTGCCGGCGGTGAGCGATCCGGATGAATTGGAAGGGCTATTGCGACGAAGACCACAGAGTTCGTCATCCTAGGGCGAAGCTCCGTCGCGGAGACCCTAGGATCCATGCCGTGACTTTCGAGCGCTGCAACAGGTGGAAGATCCAGTCCGCCGCGCTCTTTGGCCGAGGCCATGGCATGGATCCTCGGGTCAAGCCCGAGGATCACGAAGAAGTGGAGTTCGCTCTGCGAACTACGTATTCATCGAATCGAAGAAGTCCGCGTTGGTCTTGGTCTGCTTCAGCTTGTCGATGAGGAACTCGATCGCGTCGGTTGTTCCCATCGGCGCCAGGATGCGGCGCAGCACGAAGATCTTCTGCAGGTCAGCGCGCGGCACGAGCAGGTCTTCCTTGCGCGTACCCGACTTCAGAATGTCCATGGCCGGGTAGATGCGCTTGTCGGCGACCTTGCGGTCGAGCTGGATTTCGCAGTTGCCGGTGCCCTTGAACTCTTCGAAGATGACTTCGTCCATGCGGCTGCCGGTGTCGATCAGCGCGGTGGCGATGATGGTCAGCGAACCGCCTTCCTCGATGTTGCGGGCCGCGCCGAAAAAACGCTTCGGCCGCTGCAGCGCATTGGCGTCGACGCCGCCGGTCAGCACCTTGCCGGAAGACGGCACCACGGTGTTGTAGGCGCGGCCGAGGCGGGTGATCGAATCGAGCAGGATGACGACGTCGCGGCCATGCTCGACCAGCCGCTTGGCCTTCTCGATGACCATTTCGGCGACCTGCACGTGGCGCACCGCCGGCTCGTCGAAGGTCGAGGAGATCACCTCGCCCTTCACCGAGCGCTGCATGTCTGTCACTTCCTCCGGCCGCTCGTCGATCAGAAGCACGATCAGGTAGCATTCCGGATGGTTGGCGGTAATCGAGTGGGCGATGTTCTGCATGAGAACCGTCTTGCCGGTACGCGGCTGCGCGTTGATCAACGCGCGTTGGCCCTTGCCGATCGGCGCCACCAGGTCGATCACGCGCGGCGAGATATCTTTGGAGGTCGGGTTGTCGATCTCCATCTTCAGCCGCTTGGTCGGATAGAGCGGCGTCAGATTGTCGAAGTGGATCTTGTGGCGGATCTTTTCGGGATCGTCGAAATTGATCGTGTTGACCTTGAGCAGCGCGAAATAGCGCTCGCCCTCTTTCGGACTGCGGATCGGCCCCTCGACCGTATCGCCGGTCTTGAGCGAAAAGCGCCGGATCTGCGAGGGCGAAATATAGATGTCGTCGGGGCCCGGCAGATAATTGGCGTTGGCCGAGCGCAGAAAACCGAAACCGTCCTGCAAGACTTCGACCACGCCGTCGCCGATGATCTCGATGTCCTGGGCGGCCAGCTTCTTGAGGATTGCGAACATCAGCTCCTGCTTGCGCATGACGCTGGCGTTCTCCACCTCGAGCGATTCGGCATAGGCGATCAGCTCTGGCGGTTTCTTGTTCTTGAACTCGGTGAGTTTCATTTCTTGCATTAGGATAGACTCTGGGTAGGCTTTTGGGAGGAAATCGGCGGGATGCGATAAATGCCGGGCGCGGCCAAAAGCAATGAAGGGCGGCGCATGACGGGAAGGAAGACCCGTCTTTTATCGTCGGCCGGCTGAAAGAGCAAGCCGCCTTTTAGCAGGTCGTGAGAGAGGTCCGAAGGTTCAGAACGGCTTGACGACGACCAGGATCACGATAGCGATCATCAGCAATGTGGGGATCTCGTTGACGATCCGCCAGTGCCTCGCGGGTTTTTCGTTACGATCCTCAGCGAATTTTCGCACAGCGCCGGCCAGATAGCCGTGGATGCCCGACAGAACCAGCACCAGCGCGATCTTGCCGTGCAGCCAGCCGCCCTGGAAACCGAAACCTTTCCAGGCCAGCCATAGGCCGAACACCCAGGTGACGATCATCGCCGGGTTGATGATGCCGCGCAGCAGCCGGCGCTCCATCACCTTGAAAGTCTCCGACTGCACCGAACCCTTCTCGGCGTCGGCGTGATAGACCAGCAGCCGCGGCAGATAGAGCATGCCCGCCATCCACGAAATGACGGCAAGAACGTGGATCGCCTTGGCCCAGAGATAGAAGCCGTCTGGGGCCGCCAGAAACAGCAGCGCGGTGAGCACGACCAGGGCCGCGATGCCGATCACCATGCGCATCATCGCCTGGCCCGTGCTGTTGGTGTTGCTCATCCCGGCCATCAGCGTGTCGCGCTCCTCACCAGTTTCACCATCGCCTCGACATGCGCAATCGGCGTTTCCGGGGTAATGCCGTGGCCAAGATTGAAGATCAACGGTCCGCTTCCCAGGCTCTCCAGGATCGCGCTGACGCCGTCGGCCAGCGCCTTGCCGCCGGCGACCAGCCGCAGCGGATCGAGATTGCCCTGGACGGCCCCTTCCCGCTGCAACGCCTTCGCTGTCTCCAGCGGCACCGTCCAGTCGATCCCCAGCCCCGTGACGCCGGTCTTCTCGCGATAGCTCCGGTAGCGCGCGCCGGCGCCCTTGGGAAAACCGATGATCGGCACATCGGGATGGACCGCTCGAACCTGCCTCACGATCTCGGCCACCGGCTCGACGCAGAACAGCTCGAAACAAGCATCGTCGAGCACGCCGGACCAGGAATCGAATATCTGCACCACATCGGCGCCGGCCTCGATCTGCCTGATGAGATAGGCGGCCGAATGATCGGTCAGCACCTTGAGCAGCCGACGAAACGCCGCCGGCTCCCGATAGGCGAACAGCCGCGCCGGCGCCTGGTCCGGCGTGCCGTGCCCGGCGATCATGTAGGTCGCCACCGTCCACGGCGCGCCGCAGAAGCCGATCAGGGCGGTTTCATCGGGCAGTTTCGCCCGCAACCGGCGAACCGTCTCGTAGACCGGTTCGAGATTCACGTGAAACACCGTGCTGTCCAGGGCCGCGATTTCAGCCGCCGTGATCGGCGTCAGCAGCGGCCCTCGCCCCTCTTCGAAGCGTACGTCGCGGCCAAGCGCATGCGGAACGACAAGGATGTCGGAGAACAGGATCGAAGCGTCGAAGCCGAAGCGCTCGATCGGCTGCATGGTCACCTCGAAGGCAAGGTCGGGATCATAGCAGAGGTCGAGGAATGAACCTGCGCGTCGGCGCGTCTCGCGGTATTCCGGCAGATAGCGCCCGGCCTGGCGCATCATCCAGAGCGGCGGCGGAAACACTGTCCCACCCTTCAGCACGTCCAGCATGATCCGTCTTGCAGGCATAGAGCGCTCGCCTCTCCCGGCTTCCCTTTAATCAAATATCTTATTTTAAAGAATCTTCTGATTCTAAGAGTCTGTTGGTTGTGGTGGTTGTCACCTGTCCCGCTTTGGCCGTCAAAACACCAGCAAGCATATTGTCGCGCATTTCCAATCGCCCCTTGCAGGGTTCTGGGGACGAGCCGGAATCTTCCATTGGACTCAACACGCTAGAGCAGCGATCCTGCAGGTACGTCCTGTGGACAGACAAAAGGCAGAAATCTCCGTCCACGGACTTGTCCCCAGCCGCCCGACGAAGCCTACAGCGCATCGAATTGTGGACAAACCGGCATCTGATACAGTCGCTCCGGCCGGCGGGTTTTCCGAACCCTGCTTTATCCACATCCGCCCACAGCCCTAGGTAAACCCTGTGAACAAACCCCAGAGCTTCTTCCACCTGCACCTGATCTCCGACGCCACCGGCGAAACGCTGCTCGCGGCCGGCCGCGCGGCTTCGGCGCAATACAAGGATGCGCGCGCCATCGAGCACATCTACCCGCTCATCCGAACCGAAAAACAGGTGGCCAAAGTGTTCGAGGACATCGAGGAGGAGCCGGGCATCATTCTCTACACCGTCGTCGACCAGAAGCTGGCGCGCGGCATCGACGAGCGCTGCGCCGCCATGGGCCTGCCCTGCGTCTCCGTGCTGGAGCCGGTGCTCACCGTCTTCCAGTCCTATCTGGGCACGCCGGCCGGCCGCCGCGTCGGCGCCCAGCACGTCCTCGATGCCGAATATTTCCGCCGCATCGACGCACTCAACTTCACCATGGAACATGATGACGGCCAGTTGCCGGCCAATATGGACGATGCCGACATCGTGCTGGTCGGCATTTCGCGCACGTCCAAGACGCCGACCAGCATCTATCTCGCCAACAGGGGCATCAAGACCGCCAACATTCCGATCGTGCTCGGCGTGCCGGTGCCCGAAAGCCTGGTCAACGCCAGGACGCCGCTGATCGTCGGCCTTGTCGCCACCGCCGAACGCATCTCGCATGTCCGCCAGAACCGCATCCTCGGCAACAGCAGCGCCTATGTGCCAGGCGACTATGTCGACCGCGCCGCCATCAACGAGGAGCTCGCCTATGCCCGCCAGATCTGTACCCGCCATGGCTGGCCGATGATCGACGTCAGCCGCCGCTCGATCGAGGAAACGGCGGCGGCAATCGTTGCCCTGCGGGGGAAGACGCGGTAGGTGCAGGTGAGATAAGTGAGGGGTGCGCGACGGAACGCCAATCCTGGGTGAACCAGCATGACCGAAAAAATCATCCTCGCCTCCGGCAGTCCGTTCCGCAAGGCGATGCTCCTCGGTGCCGGCATCGACGTCGAGGCGGTTGCGCCTGATGTCGACGAGCGCGCGCTCGAGGCGCCCCTGCAAGGCAGCGGCGCCTCGCCCGAGGATGTCGCGCTGGTGCTGGCCGAAGCCAAGGCCACCGAAGTAAGCGAGCGCAGGCCCGGCGCGTTGGTGCTCGGCTGCGACCAGACGCTGTCGCTCGGCGACGAGGTGTTCCACAAGCCGGCCGACATGGAAGGGGCGCGCCGCCATCTGCTGGCGCTGTCGGGAAGGACCCATCAGCTCAACAGCGCCGCGGTCCTGGTCCGCGACGGCGAGGTGCTGTGGCGCCATGTCGGCATCGCCAGCCTCACCATGCGCAAGCTCGATCCGGCCTTCATCGGCCGCCACCTGGCGCGCGTCGGCTCAAGGGCGCTGTCGAGCGTCGGCGCCTACCAGGTCGAAGGCGAAGGCATCCAGCTCTTCGAGAAGATCGAGGGCGACCACTTCACAATCGTCGGCCTGCCGCTGCTGCCGCTGCTGGCCGAACTGCGCACGCTGGGAGCGATCGATGGCTGAGGCGACCAAAAAGGCCTTCGTCACCGGTCACCCGATCAAGCATTCGCGCTCGCCGAAGATCCACGGCCACTGGCTGGCCAGATACGGCATCGACGGCAGCTACCAGGCGATCGATGTCGCGCCGCAGGATTTCGCCGAATTCCTGAGCACATTGCAAGCGAACGGCTATCTCGGCGGCAACGTCACCATCCCGCACAAGGAGGCGGCGTTCGCCCTGATCGAGCGCCGTGATGAGGCAGCCCAGCAGATCGGCGCCGTCAACACGCTGTGGCTGGAGGGCGGCCAATTGTGGGGCGGCAACACCGACAGCCATGGCTTCGCCGCCAATCTCGACGATCATGCGCCGGGTTGGGCGTCCAATGGCCCGGCGGTGGTGCTCGGCGCCGGCGGCGCCTCGCGCGCCGTCATCCACGCGCTGAAGCAGCGCGGCATCCGCGATATCCGCATCGTCAACCGCACGCTTGCCCGGGCGGTGGAATTGCGCGACCGGTTCGGCGCCGGTGTCTCGGCGCATGGCATGGCGGCGACCGGTGAACTGCTTGCCGATGCCGGCCTGCTCATCAACACCACGGCGCTCGGCATGCAAGGCAATGAGGGTCTGGCCGCCGACCCGGCCCTTTTGCCGGACCACGCGATCGTCACCGATATCGTCTATGTGCCGCTCGAGACGCCGCTGCTTGCGGCGGCAAGCGCGCGCAAGCTGAAGACGGTGGACGGCCTCGGCATGCTGCTCAACCAGGCGGTGCCGGGTTTCGAGCGCTGGTTCGGCGTGCGGCCCCAGGTCACACCCGAATTGCGCGCGCTCGTCGAAGCCGATCTGGCGCCAAAACCATGATCGTGCTCGGCCTCACCGGTTCGATCGGCATGGGCAAGTCGACCACCGCGAAAATGTTTGCCGAGGCCGGCATCCCGGTCCACGATTCCGACGAGACGGTGCATCGCCTCTATGCCGGCAAGGCAGCCCCCCTGGTCGAGGCCGCGTTTCCAGGAACCACCGGCGCCGGAGGCGTCGACCGGGCAAAGCTCGGCGCTCGGGTGCTTGGCGATGCGGCCGCGCTGAAAAGGCTGGAAGCGATCATCCATCCGATGGTGCGCGCCGACGCCGACGCGTTCCTGGCGCGCAACCGCGCCGCCGGCGCGCCGCTTGCCGTCCTCGACATTCCGCTCCTGTTCGAAACCGGCGGCCGCGACCGCGTCGACAAGGTCGTCGTCGTCACCGCGCCGGCCGAAGTCCAGCGCCAGCGCGTGCTGGCGCGGCCCGGCATGAGCGAAGAGAAACTCGCCTCCATCCTGGCCAGCCAGGTGCCGGATGCGCAAAAGCGCCGCCAGGCCGACTTCGTCATCGATACCAGCCGGGGCCTGGATGCCGCGCGGGCTGAGGTCAAAGCTATCATCGCGGATTTGAGAGGTTAGATCGGCGCCTCTTTTCCGTCTCCCACAGGGGGAGAAGGAAAAAAGTCATTGCCCATTGCCATTTTGTTCCGCTCTCACGATTCTGCTCACCAGGAGCGACTGATTCGATGCGTGAGATCATTTTCGATACGGAAACCACCGGCCTCGACATGCGCGACGACCGCATCATCGAGCTTGGCGGCGTCGAGCTGGTCAACCGCTTTCCGACCGGCAAGACCTTCCACCACTACATCAACCCGCAGGGCCGCTCGATCCATGCCGAGGCGCAGGCCGTGCACGGCATCAGCATGGCGGACCTGCAAGGCAAGCCGTCCTTCGCCGAGATCGTCGAGGAGTGGATCGCCTTCACCGACGGCGCCAAGCTGGTCGCACACAATGCCACCTTCGACATCGGATTCCTCAATGTCGAGTTCGGCCGGCTCGGCCATCCGGCCGTCGACATCGGGCGCGTCGTCGACACGCTGGCGCTGGCGCGGCGCAGGCATCCGATGGGTCCCAATTCGCTCGACGCGCTCTGCCGGCGCTATGGCATCGACAATGCGCGGCGCACCAAGCACGGCGCCTTGCTGGATTCGGAGCTGTTGGCCGAAGTCTATATCGAGCTGATCGGCGGCAAGCAGACGGCTCTGATCCTGGACACCGTTTCAGTGCAGATGAACGGCGCGGGCGAAGTGGCAGACATCGATATCTCGGTCGGCGCACGGCCGATCGCCCTGCCCCCGCGGCTGAGCGAAGCCGAGCGCGCTGCGCATGCCGGCATGGTCGCCACGCTGGGTGAGAAGGCGCTGTGGCTGAAGGTGATGGGCGCCTAAGCGCGCCGTTCTCCTCGCCTTCGTCATCCTACGGCGGAGCAGGAGCGAAGCGACGTCGCGGAGACCCTAGGATGACGAGGTCGGGGGCTCTGCGGCCAAACCGGCCACACCAGCCTCTAAAACGAAAAACCCGGCGCGAGGCCGGGTCTTTCTGCAATATCCGTACGAGCCGGAATCAGCTCACCTGGACCTTCGACGCCGCCTGATCCTCGGCCAGCTTCTGCTGGAACATCTGCGCGAAATCGATCGGGTCGAGCATCAGCGGCGGGAAGCCGCCATTGCGCGTTGCCTCGGCGATGATCTGCCGGGCGAACGGGAACAGCAGCCGCGGGCATTCGATGAACAGGATCGGCAGCATGTGTTCCTGCGGGAAGCCACTGATGGCGAAAACGCCGCCATAGACCAGCTCGACATTGAACAGCACTTCCTGGTCGAAGGACGCCTTGGCGTTCAGCGTCAGGTTGACGTCGAACTGCTTGTCGGAGAGCGGATTGGCGTTGACGTTGACGTTGATGGCGATGCCGGGCGCCTTATCGCGGCCGCGCAGCGAGTTCGGCGCGCCGGGGCTCTCGAAGGAAAGGTCCTTCACATACTGGGCAAGGACGTTGAGCGAGGGCTGCGCCGTGTTGCCGTTTCCGTTGGCGCCGACCGGCGCGTCATCTTTGCTGGCCATGAGCCTTGTGTCCTTTTGCCTGGGCAGCATTGCTGACCGAATTGAAATCGGGCGTTCGCTACCATGGCCGGCATGACAAGACAAGGTTTGCCGCCTTGCGACCGGAGGGGATCCAGACTGCGTCGAGATTCAGGTCAGGCCGGCATCACCTGAACATCAATATAGCCTCAGTCGTCCTTCAGGCGGCGCCATGGCGAATTGTGGTCCGGCCCGCGCTTGAAATCGTCTTCGCGCGAATAATCGCCGTCGTCGAGGTCGATGACCTTGTCGCGCGGCCGGCCGCGGAAGCCGCCGGCCGAGAAATTCGTCGCCACCACGATGCGGCCCTTGAGCCTGCGCCAGGCAAGATCGCGCACCGGCGGCAGGAACAGGAGAATGCCGAAAATGTCCGATATGAAGCCCGGGATGATCAGCAGGATCGCGGCGAGCACGATCATGGCGCCGTGCGCGAGCTGGCGGCTCGGATCGCGGCCGGCCCCCATCTCGGTGCTGATGCGGCTCATGACGCCAAAACCCTGATGCCTGAGCAGCAGCGCCCCGGCGATGCTCGAGGCGAGCACCAGGCCGACCGTCGCCAGCGCGCCGATCTGGCGCCCGACTATGACGAAGCCGGCGATCTCCAGCAGCGGAAGCGCCAGAAGAAAAACGGGAAATAACGAAATGCGCAAGTCTTGCCGACCCTTCCGATCGTTCTGGCGTTGGTCTGTTTTGCCTGCCAGCGGGCCGCCGGCCGCTGGCGCCGAGGCTGTTAGATAGGTATGGCTGCCTTTGATTTGAATGATTGCGCCTTGCGTTCTATATGGTTTGCATGTTGAACGCTATGCGACCGCTGCCCTGTTGGCCGGGCGGTCCGGCCGAGGGCAGGATTGATTGGCGGAAGATATGGGTTTCTTCGACTTCGGCACGATTTTCTTTCTGATTGCGGCAGTTGTGATCTTTTTCCAGCTGCGCAATGTGCTGGGCCGTCGTACCGGCAGCGAACGGCCGCCTTTCGATCCCTATACCGCCGCCCGCACCGGCGACAAGGATGCGCAGAAATCCGAGAATGTCGTGTCGCTGCCGCGCAAGCGCCAGCCCGGCGAGCCGGCCGGCGAGGTCTATGCGGCCATCGACGCCTTTGCCAAGCCCGGAACCGACCTCAACAAGGGCCTGCGCACGATCAAGGACAACGATCCGTCCTTCGACCCGAAGGGTTTCGTCGACGGCGCCAAGATGGCTTACGAGATGATCGTCATGGCCTATGCCGACGGCGATCGCAAAACGCTGAAGAACCTTCTGTCGCGCGATGTCTATGACGGTTTCGTCGCCGCGATCGGCGAGCGCGAGGCGCGGTCGGAAAAGATCCAGTCTTCCTTCGTCGGCATCGACAAGGCCGACATCGTCTCGGCCGAGATGAAGGGCGGCGAGGCGCATGTCACGCTGCGCATCATCAGCGAGCTGATTTCGGCGACGCGCGACAAGGCCGGTGCGGTCATCGACGGCGACCCCGAAACCGTCGCCGAGGTCAAGGACGTCTGGACCTTCGCCCGCGACACGCGCTCGCGCGACCCGAACTGGAAGCTCGTCGCCACCGAAGAAGAAGATTGAATCCCTGACCGCGGCGGGCCTGTCGTGTCCTTCCATCAGGCATTCAGCGAAAGATCCTTCGGCGCTCTGCCCGGCTGGGATGACGACGACCATCTGGCGGCCTTCGAGGCCTTTCGCCGCTCCGCTTTCCATGTCCTGGCCAAGCCCTATCGCAGCGGCGCGCTCGGCGTCGACTTCGACGCCTTTGCCGGTGCCTATGCCGAGGCGCGCGCGGCCCCTCCTGCCAGCCGGTCTGAGGCCCGCGCCTTCTTCGAGCGTCATTTCGTCCCCATGCAGGTGCGTCCAGAGACCGGCGCCGGCCTCGTCACCGGCTTCTACGAACCGGAGGTCGAGGCCTCGCCGGTGCGCACGGAGCGTTTTGCCGTGCCGCTTCTGTCGCGTCCCGCCGATCTCGTCGATGTCGACGACGCCAACCGGCCCGACGGAATGGACCCCTATCTCGCTTTCGCGCGCCGGACGCCGGACGGGCCGGCCGAATATTTCGACCGCGGCGCGATCGAGCGCGGCGCGCTCGCCGGCAAGGGCCTGGAGATCGCCTGGCTGGCCGACAAGGTCGATGCCTTCTTCATCCATGTGCAGGGCGCGGCGCGGCTTCTCATGACCGACGGCCGGCTGTGCCGCGTCACCTATGCCGCCAAGTCCGGCCAGCGCTTCACCGGGCCCGGCAAGGTGTTGAGCGAGTTCGGCGAGATCCCGCTGGAAAACGTGACGATGCAGTCGATCCGCGCCTGGTTCAGGGCGCATCCGGGCCGCGTCGACGAGATCCTGTGGCGGAACCGTTCCTATATCTTCTTCCGCGAGGCCGCGGTCGAGGACGCAACGCTCGGGCCGATCGCCGCCGCCAAGGTGCCGCTGACCCCGGGCCGCTCGATCGCCGTCGACCGGCTGCTGCACACATTCGGCACGCCCTTCTACATCGACGCGCCATCGCTGACGGCTTTCGAGGCAAAACCGTTCCGGTGCCTGATGATCGCGCAGGACACCGGCTCCGCCATCACTGGGCCGGCGCGCGGAGATCTCTTCGCCGGGTCGGGCGACGCCGCCGGCGAGATCGCCGGCGTGGTGCGCAATCCGGCCGATTTCTACGCACTGGTGCCGCGCCCGCTCGTCTCGGGGTCCAAGCCATGACCCGCCGCAGCGACAGATTGAGCGAGGACGACCGGGTGCTGTGGAACCTGGTGGCGCGCACGGCCAAGCCGCTGAAGGGCAAGGCCGCCGTGCCTGTCCCGGATTTCGGCATCGAGGCGAAGCCGGCGCCGACGCAACAAGCCCGGCCCGTTGCCGGTCCGGCAGGCGCGGCGAAGCCGAAGGCCCAGCATGTCTCCCATGTGCTCGACGAGCCGACGCTGGACAAACTATCGAAAGGCCGGCTGCCCATCGAAGGCCGCGTCGACCTGCACGGCATGACGCAGGACGAAGCCTATTCGCTGCTGTTTTCCTTCCTGCACCGCGCGCATGCCGGCGGCATCCGCTATGTCCTGGTCATCACCGGCAAGGGCTCTTCGTCGGGCGGCGACGGCGTGCTGCGCCGCGCGGTGCCGGCCTGGCTGTCGACGCCGGCGTTCCGGCCGCTGGTCTCCAGTCACGATCACGCCGCGCGCAATCATGGCGGCTCGGGCGCGCTCTATGTCAGGCTGCGGCGGGTCCGGTCGTGAGGATGGGATCGTGACCCCGTTCGGCGAGAGGCTGCGGGCGCTGAGGGCCGAGCGCGGCGTCACCCAGAAGGACATGGCCGCCGCCATCGGCGTCAGCGCCGCCTATCTGTCGGCGCTCGAGCATGGAAGGCGCGGCGCGCCGACCTGGACGCTGATCCAGAAGATCATCGGCTATTTCAACATCATCTGGGACGACGCCGAGGAACTGGCGCGACTGGCCGAAGGCTCGCATCCGCGCGTCCGGCTCGACACGTCGGGCCTGAGCCCGGCCGCGACCGAGCTTGCCAACCTCCTGGCCGAGAACATCGAAAAGCTCGACGAGGAGGAACTGCGCCGCATAACCTTCTCTATCCGAGCGGCGCTGGGACGACGGCGGTAGGCCGGGTTTGCCCGGCTGTCGCGGCGGCTGAGCTCCCGATCGCGAAACGGCGGCCCGCCAGCAGCAGCCGGCGGGCCGCCGTGATGAGATCAGTTCTTGCCGGCCGTGCTGCCGCCATTGCCACCGCGGCCGTGATCACCATGGCCGCGGCCACCATTGCCGCCGCCAAGGCAGTCCGATGCGCCGGCGGCGCCGCAACAGCGGCCGCTCCACAGGTCGTTGAGATTGGTGTTGGCGCAGCTTCGAATGGTCTGATCGGCCAGAGCGGATCCGGCCATGCCCGACACCGCGACGGCGGCAAGAAGGGTGTTACGCAGGAAAGCAGTCATTTGAAGTCTCCATGGTTGGTTTCGGTTCACGGCTGTGTGTCGCCGGCCGGGCCGAAATGGTTCATGGAGGGTGGGAATTTTTTGGGGAGTGCGCGCGGCGCGTGACTGCAACGTCGGCGCCGCCCCTGATCCGCCTGCCGGCACCTTCTCCCCGTATAGGACGGGGAGAAGGGAGACAGCCGCGCCCTTGGCGTATTTCTTGCGACGTCGGCAATTGGGGAAATCGTCGATGACAGCGTCTTTCTCCCCGTCACTATACGGGGAGAAATGCCCGGCAGGGCAATGAGGGGCGGGGCCGACATCCGGCGGTTGGGCGCGCCGCCCGCCGCAGTCCCTACTCCACGGACCCGACCAGCACCTGCTGGCCGCCACGGATCGAGACCCAGCGGCCGGTGTTGTCGATCGCCTGGCGCTTGAGGAAATGGTAGCCAGTGTCGTCCCAGGCTTTGACCTTGTCGGTCAGATTGTCGAGCACATAGTCGCCCCTGTCGGTGCGCACCGTCAGCACCGAGTGCCCTTCGCCGTCGGGTTTGCGCACCACGGTGATGAGAAGATCGGCAAGCGATATGCCCATCCGGGACAGCAGGCGCCGCTTTTCCAGCACATAGTCCTCGCAGTCGCCGACGCCCTTGGCGGGATAGGCCCAGACCTCGTCCTTGCCATAGATGTCCATGTCGCTCATCGGCTTGACGGCGGCATTCACCCTGGCGGTGACCTTGGCCAGCTTGCGCCACAACCTGTCCGTCATCGCGGCCGGCGCCAGATTGCCGGGACGGATCGCGCATTCGCGGGCATTGAGCCTGCAGAAATCATAATGGCCGATCGGTTGCGACGCGACGCCGCCGGTCGTCATCGCTCCGGCCGCCAGGGCCGGTGCCACCCAGCCTCCCATCATTGTCGCCAGTCCGGCTACTGCGCACGCACGAAGCGTTCGCGCCATTGGTGAGGAATTCATTGTCCCCGCTCGCCCTTGTTATTAATGAAAGGTTAAGGGCGATCTACAGTCCGTGTCAATTACCACGATTGGGTGATTTGCGACATGGTTACCCGCGAGACGCATGGCAGCGGCACCCGTGCGACAGGCCTGCCCGGCCTGTGCGGCGCTATCGGGCCGGCAATGCCGGCTGCCTATCTTTTGGCGGTGCGGACCAGCTTCGGTTTCACGGCGACCCGGTTCTGGCGGCCATAGCTGGTGATGAAGTCGATGATGCGCGGCACGATCTCGGCGCGGAAGCGCGAACCGTTGAAGACGCCGTAGTGCCCGACCGCGGGCTGCATGTAATGCGCCTTCCTGTCGGCGGGAATGTTGACGCACAGATCGTGCGCCGCCCGCGTCTGGCCAAGGCCGGAAATGTCGTCGTTCTCGCCCTCCACCGTGAACAGCGCGACATTGCGGATGGCCGAGGGATCGATCGGCGTGCCGCGATGCGTCATCTCGCCCTTGGGCAAGGCATGCCGGACAAACACCGTGTCGACCGTCTGCAGGTAGAACTCCGCCGTCAGGTCCATCACCGCCAGGTACTCGTCGTAGAAGTCGCGGTGCTTCTCGGCGCTGTCGCCATCATGCTTCACAAGGTGCATGAAGAAGTCCTTGTGGGCGATGATGTGGCGGTCGAGGTTCATGCTCATGAAGCCCGAAAGCTGCAGGAAGCCTGGATAGACCTCGCGGCCGAAGCCCGGCACCGGCCAGGGCGCGCGCATCACGACATTGTCGCGGAACCAGTCTATGCCCTTCTCCTCGGCCAGAAGGTTGACCGCGGTCGGGTTGCGGCGCGTGTCGATCGGCCCGCCCATCAGGGTCATCGTCGCAGGAATGAAGGGGTCGCCGCGCGTTTCCATCAGCGCCACGGCCGCCAGCACCGGCACGGAAGGCTGGCAAACCGCCATCACATGCGTGTCGGGGCCCAGCACATGCAGCATGTCGACGACATAGTCGATATAGTCGTCGAGATCGAATTGGCCGTCGGCCGTCGGCACCATGCGGGCGTCGATCCAGTCGGTGATGTGCACGTCGGCATGGGGCAGCATGGCTTCGACCGTGCCGCGCAGCAGCGTCGCATAGTGGCCCGACATCGGCGCCACGATCAGAAGCTTCGGATCTCGCCGCCGCCCGGCGGGAACGGCGCGCTCGAAATGCACCAGGTTGCAGAACGGCCGCGACCAGACGGTCTTCTCGGTCACTGCCACGCTCTTCCAGTCGACCACCGTCTTGTCGAGGCCGAATTGCGGCTTGCCGTAGCGGCGCGTGGTGCGCTCGAACAACTCGGCGCCCGCCGCGATCGAGCGGCCCCAGGACGTGTGCGAGAACGGATTGAGCGGGTTGGAATAGAACAGCCGCACCGCATCGGCATAGAGACGGGCCGGCTGCAGGGCGGCGTGGTTCATTTCATAGAGCTGGTAGAACATCCGTTTACCCCGCTGCGGCCTGCGACCGAAGGGGCGGCGAGCAGTGCCTGGCCCTAACTGTCTCGCGGGGAAGTTAACAACTAATTGCTGCGATGCAATACGTCACGTGGCGTGATCTATACGCATTCTTGGTCCGAAGCGTTGGAAATCAGCCTTGGACGGTACAAGCCGGCTCATTGTGCAGGTGCGAAGGCCAGGGGCCCGGCCCTCGGGCCGGGCAGTGGTGGTCAGACGCGCGCCATGCAGACCGCGGTGTGGCCCGAACCGATGAAGCCGAGCTGGCCGGCGGCACCCTTCGACAGGTCGAGCACGCGTCCCCGGATGAACGGTCCGCGATCGTTGATGCGCACCACGACGCTGCGGCCATTGTTCTGGTTGGTGACCCGCAGCTTGGTGCCGAAAGGCAGCGTGCGGTGTGCGGCGGTCAAGGCCGAAGGGTTCATCCGTTCGCCCGACGCGGTCCTGGAGTGCAGGGCGTACCAGGAAGCGCGGCCGCATTGGCCGGCGGCGGAGGCGGCTGGAGTGGCGGAGGCGCCGACCATCAGGCCAGCAGCGATCGTCACCGCGGCAAGCGCGGTCCGGTTGTTGTTATTCATATTTGGGGGAAGGCTCCGTTTTTGACAGGCCCCAGCCGTTACGGAGACAATAAGGCACGAAATGCGGCAATCATCCGGCAGTTCCATGGCATCGGCACACGTTTAGAGTCGCCCGGTAACAGTCTGTCAGTGATTTCCCGACGGTCGGCGATCAACTCACGATGATGTTCCAGCGGATATCCATGTCTTGTTTGACAAGATCGAGCGGCAACATCCAAGTAGAAGATGCTGCTGCGGAACCGATTCCTTTGCCTCTTTCATCGCGGTGGCGACGACGCGACCGATCAACTTCGGAAGGAGAATCCGGCAATGAGACTGATCAAAAATCTGCTGGCATTGATTGTGCTGGCGGTCGGCGCGCTGTGGTCGCTGCAAGGCATCGGCGCGATCGGCGGCGGCCAGTCGCAATGGCTCACCATCGGCATCATCGTCATGCTGGTCGGTCTCGCCGGGCTCGTGTGGGCGAACCGTTCCCGCGGTTGAGCCGCTCTCACTGCGACCAGTACTGCCAGGCCCAGTAGAAGCTTTCGTCTCGCGGCGGCAGGCGGTCACGCCCGGCCGGGAGTCGGACGGGCGCCGGCGAGCGCGGACCGTCCTCCCTTGTCGCCTTGTCCTCCTCTGTCGCCTTGCCATCGGAAGTCAGGCCCAGCAGCCAGGTGCCGAAATGGGCGAACAGCATGGCGGTGGAATGGGTCATCGTCATCTCCGTTTCCCGATCATTCGCGTCCCGCCCACGGCACGAGCGCGCGCTCGATCCTGCGGATGGCGAATTCGAGCACGAAGGCGATGGCCGCGATCACCAAAATGCCCATGACCACCACGTCGGTGACCAGGAACTGCGCCGCCGACTGGATCATGAAGCCAAGCCCGCGCGTCGCCGCCACCAGTTCGGCGGCGACCAGCGTGGACCACCCGGCGCCGAGCGCGATGCGCAGTCCGGTCAGGATCGACGGCAGCGCGCTGGGCAGGATCACGTGGCGGACCACCTGGCGCCTCGTCGCGCCAAGCGAACGCGCGGCGTTGATGCGCTCCTGCGAGACGCCGCGGACGCCGGACGCGGTCGACAAGGCCACCGGCGCCAGCATGGCGATGGCTATCACCAGGACCTTCGACGGCTCGCCGATGCCGAACCAGATGATGACCAGCGGCAGATAGGCGAGCGGCGGGATCGGCCGCAGGAATTCCAGCAGCGGATCGAAAATGCCGCGGCCGACGGTGCTGATGCCGATGGCGAGGCCAACCGGCACGCCGACGAGGAGCGCCGCGACGAGCGCGGCGAACACCCGCCCCAGGCTGGCGGCGATATGCTGGAAGAGCGTTGCGTCGACAAAGCCATCGCGGGCGACGATGATGAATTTGTTCCACACCGCCACAGGCGAGGGCAGGAATACCGGCGACACCAGTTGCAGGCGGGCCGACAGCGTCCAAAGCGCCAGCACCAGAAGAATGGTAGCCGCGCTGACCATGCGCGCCGAAACGCCCTTGCGCTTCGGGACCGGGCGCGACCATGGCACCGACAGGCCGTCGGCCTCTTCGGTCCTGGAGCCGGAGCGTTCGGTGTAGGAGGAGGAAATGGTCATGCCGCCTCTCCCTCGAAGATCGCGTCGGTCAGTTCGCCGCGCGCCGCGGCGAAGCCAGGATCGGCCTTGATGGCGCGGATGGCCTCGCCCGCTGCGTAGCGCCTGGAGAAGCCCGGCTCCAAGGTCCGCACCACCCGGCCCGGCCCGGGCGCCAGGACGACGATGCGGGTGGCGAGCACCAGCGCCTCGTCGATGCCGTGCGTGACCATCAGCACGCCGACATTGCTTGCCGTCCACAGGTCGAGCAGCGTCGTCTGCATGCGCTCGCGCGTCAGCGCATCGAGCGCGCCGAGCGGCTCGTCGAGCAGCAGGAATTGCGGCTCGGCAGCCAGCGCCCGGGCAAGGCCGACGCGCTGGCGCATGCCGCCGGACAGCTCCCAGATGCGCTTGTCGCCGGCATCGGTGAGCTTGACCAGGCCGAGCAATTCGTCGGCGCGGCGCGCCCGCTCGGATGGCCCGACACCGCGCAGCCTGAGCGCGAAGGCGACGTTCTCGCGCGCCGTCAGCCAGGGAAACAGCGCGTCGTTCTGGAACACCACCGCACGGTCCGAACCGGGTGCTGCGATCGGCCGGCCGTCGATCGCGGCCGTGCCGCGTGCCGGCGCGACAAAGCCGGCGGCTACATTGAGCAGCGAGGTCTTGCCGCAGCCGGAACGGCCGACAAGGACGACGAAGTCATCGCTGGCGACGTCGATCGATACCCGCTCGACGGCGGGTGCGGGCTGGCCGTCATAGTGGATCGAGATTCTGTCGAGCACGAGATGCGACATGAGCCCTCGCAGGAGTTCGTTGAAGTCCGCCTGCCCGAAGCCGCGCCTCGTCAGCGGCTCCGGGACAGACGACACGCGGCGTCAGGAAAGCCGCGCGCGTCTCATCGGGGCGCCACCTGCCCGTCGTGGCATGGGGCGCTCCAACGCTCGGGTCAGTTCGAGGCCAGCGCCTCGGTGACGTATTTCGATGTCACATATTTCGAATAGTCCGGCAGCACGGCGTCTACCTTGCCCTGCTCCTTGAGGAAGGCGGACGCGGCCGCGATCGCCTTGACCGTGCCGCCGCCGAGGAACTTGTCGGAGGCCTGTTCTTCGAGTGTCGGGAAGACGTAGCCCTTGAGCAGTTCAGGCACTTCCTCGACCTTGGCGCCGGTCAGCTTGGCGATCTCGGCCGCCTGCGGCGACGCTGCCGACCAGGCGTCGGGCTTAGCCAGGTACTCGGCATAGGCCGCACCCGTCACCTTGACGAAGTCGCGCACCGCTTCCGGGTTCTTTTCGGCAAAGTCGGTGCGCACGATCCAGGCGTCGAAGGTCGGCGCGCCCCAGGCGGCGACCTGGGAGGAATTCAGCACCACCTTGCCTGATGTCTTGACCTGGCCGAGCGCCGGATCCCAGACATAGGCCGCATCGATATCGCCGCGCGAAAAGGCAGCGGCGATTTCCGGCGGCCTGAGATTGAGGATCTCGACCGATTTCGGGTCGACATTCTCATGTTTCAGCGCGGCAAGCAGGCTGTAATGCGTCGTCGAGACGAAGGGCACGGCCACCTTCTTGCCGGCGAGGTCGGCGACCTTCTCTATGCCGGCGCCGTTGCGTGCGACCAAGGCCTCGGATGGCCCGATCAGGCCGACGACGAAGATGGTCTGGACCGGCAATTCGCGGCTCGCCGCCGCCGCCAGCGGGCTCGAACCGACATAGCCGATGTCTACCGAGCCGGATGCGACCGCGGCGATGACATCGGCGCCGGAATCGAATTTGCGCCAGTCGATGGCGGCGTTGGTAGCCTTTTCATAGGCACCATCGGCCTGCGGCACCTTGGAGGGTTCGACCACCGTCTGGTAGCCGATGGTGATCTTGAGGTCGTCGGCAAAAGCCGGGCCGAGGAAGGCGGCGCCGGCAAGTGCGGCCGTAGACAGGAGAAGGATGCGTCGCGAAATGGTGGTGGACATCAAGGGCTCCATGAAACAGGGGAAAACCGGATTGCTTCATGATAGTCCGCTAATTCTATGGTTCTTGTAGAGTTAAATTCTTCTAGCGGGGCCGGATTTGTTGGAAAAAGCTGCCGGTGCCGAGGTCCCCAGGCGGATTTGGCGGCTATGGCGCTTCAAGAGTGGCGAGATCATCACGTTCGGGAAGCTCCAGCCACCGCTACGGCCTCCGATCGCGAACGAGAATTCACGTTGCAGCCGCTTGAAAGGCAAATCCATGCTTCAGATGGATTGGAATTTAAAAACGTGTTCCGCCTGTTCGCGTTTAAGTATAGTAAACTTATCGACATAGAGACTTGGAGGCGACGATGAGAGGTCATACCCATCCGTATCGCGGCGATCGCCGGTGGCACCGGTCTCGGGCCGTCGCGCCACGGTTTGTGTCCCAGGCGTAACAAGTCAGGTCCAAAATGGCCGCAATGGCTTGAAAATCAAGCAAGATCAATCGCGATTGGCTTGTATATCATGTTGGTAGAATTTATGTGTCATGGATGCTTGAGCGCGGCGGGAGGCACGCCAGGCGTTTCGCAAAGGATGGCCTCGAGCCATCGCATGACAGAGAAACGTTCGGATCATGCTCACCAAGAAAGGCAAGTACGGCCTCAAGGCGCTCGTCCATCTGGCACGGATGCCGGCCGGGCAGCTTGCCTTCGTCAACGACATCGCGACCGGCAACAGCATCCCGAAGAAGTTTCTCGACGCCATCCTGGGCGAATTGCGCAATGCCGGTTTCGTGCAGAGCCGCAAAGGCAAGGATGGCGGCTATCGCCTGGCGCGGCCACCGGAGGAAATCAGGGTCGGCCATGTCGTGCGTGTGCTCGACGGCCCGCTGGCGCCGATCCCTTGCGCCAGCCGTACCCAATACCAGCGCTGTGAAGACTGTAACGAGGCGACATGCCAGGTTCGACATCTGATGCTGGAAGTCCGGCAAGCGATCGCCGAGGTGCTCGACCAGCGCAGCCTCGCCGAGATGCGCGACATCGGCCTCGACGACCTTGGGGTCGCAAGGGGCCTCGACGACCTCTCGGTTGCGGTGAAGGCCTGACGCCGGCGCGTCGCACGGGGCTGGCATGAGCGGCCGCGGCAACTCGATCATCATCGTCGGCGGCGGCGCCAGCGGGGTCGTGCTCGCCGCGCATCTGCTGAGACAGCCCAATCCCGACCTTCGCGTCACGCTGGTCGAGAAGCGCCCGCATTTCGGCCAGGGCATCGCCTATTCCACATTGCTCTCCGCGCATGTGCTGAACGTCAGCGCCGCCGGTATGAGCGCCTATGCCGACGATCCCGGCAATTTCTGGCGCTGGCTGGTGGAACGCGGCCTGGCAACGCCCGAGCAGGCGCCGGTCTACGCGCCGCGCAGCATCTATGCCCGCTATCTCGGCGAATTGCTGGACGATCTCGAGGCGCGCGAGAGGGAGACCGGACGGCTTCGGCTGATCCATGAGGAGAGCCTGTCGATCTCGCCCACGGCCTCGGGGGTCGAAGTGGCGCTCGCCAACGGCACCAGCGTCGTCGCCCATCTGGCGGTGCTCGCCACCGGCCATGACGAGGTGCCGGCCATGGGGCAAGGCCATGCGGTTCGGATGGGATCGGAGGCCGACACCGCGCTCGATCCCGACCGGAGCGTCATGGTGCTGGGAACGGGCCTCAGCATGGTCGACGCATTCCTGGCGCTCGAACAGCGCGGCCACCGCGCGGAGATCGTCGCGGTGTCGCGGCGCGGCCTGCTGCCCTCGCCGCACCGCAAGGGCAATCCGATCAAGCTCGACGTCGCCGATATCCCGCTCGGCACCCAGCTTTCCTATTTCGTCGGCTGGTTCCGCGACCTGATCCGGGAAAACCAGAAGGCCGGCATCGACTGGCGCGACGTCGTCGACGGCCTGCGTCCGTTCAACCAGAAGATCTGGCAGAACTGGCCGGCCTCCGCCAAGCGCCGTTTCGTCGAGCACACCAAGGCGTGGTGGGACATCCACCGCCACCGCATGGCGCCCGAGGTCCATGCCCGCGTCACGCAAGCGGTGCAGTCCGGCCGCATCCGCCTCGTCGCCGGCCGTGTCGTCGACATCGCGGCGGGCGACGAGTTCACGGTCCAGGTCCAGTCGCGCCACACCAAGCGGCTGGAGAGATTCGAGGTCGCCCGCATCTATGATTGCTCCGGCATCGTCAGGGACATCTCGGGCTCGTCGAACAGCGTGGTGCGCTCGCTGGTCGACCGCGGGCTGGCGCGGCCGGATCCGCTGCGCATCGGCCTCGACGTTACGGCCAATTGCGAGATCATCGCCGGCGACGGCACGGTGTCCAGGAAAATCCTCGCCGTCGGCCCGCTGACCAGAGGCACCTTCTTCGAGATCGACGCCATCCCGGATATTCGCGTCCAGTGTGCGAGGCTGAGCAAGCAGCTGCTGGGGTAGGGCGTCGGCGTTCTACGCCGCCCCACAAGCCTGCGGGCGATTTGCACGACGGAGCCCGCCCCGGAATTTCATTCTCCATCTAGCCGGTCGATTGGCACGATCTATCTTCTTTCCCACTGCAAAGGGCTGGAAAAGAGGATACGCTGCCGCCCTGCACGAGGCGGCCGCTTGATCATGGAGCATCGATATGAGCAGGCACAAGATCGCGCCCTCGGATAGCGCCCCTTTGGAAAACGCCGCTTCGGAAAACGCAATGTCGCGCCTGCGGCCGCCTTACGGATCGGTGCTCGACCTGATCGGCCAGACCCCCGTGGTCGAACTGACCCAATTCGACACCGGCAAGTGCCGGCTGTTCATCAAGCTCGAAAGCCAGAATCCTGGCGGCTCGATCAAGGACCGTATCGCACTGTCGATGATCGCGGCGGCCGAGAAGGAGGGCAGGCTGAAGCAAGGCGGCACGATCGTCGAGGCGACGGCCGGCAATACGGGGCTGGGCCTGGCCCAGGTCGGCATCCCCAAGGGCTACCGTATCATCCTGGTCGTGCCCGACAAGATGTCGCGCGAGAAGATCCAGCACCTGCGCGCACTGGGCGCGGAAGTGCGCATGACGCGCTCCGATGTCGGCAAGGGCCACCCCGAATATTACCAGGATATGGCCGAAAAGATCGCGGCCGAGCTGCCCGGCGCCTTCTACGCCAACCAGTTCGCCAATCCGGCCAACCCTGAGGCGCACGAAACCACCACCGGTCCGGAAATCTTTTCGCAGCTCGACGGCGATGTCGACGCGGTGGTGGTCGGCGTCGGCTCAGGCGGCACGCTGACCGGCCTTGGCCGGTTCTTCGCCAAGGCATCGCCGAAGACGGAAATGGTGCTGGCCGATCCGGTCGGCTCGGTGCTGGCGCCGCTGATCAAGACCGGCAAGATGGTGGAGGCCGGCAGCTGGACTGTGGAAGGCATCGGCGAGGACTTCGTGCCGCCCAATGCCGAGCTGTCGCTGGTCAAGAAAGCCTATTCCATATCGGACAAGCAGAGCATGCTGGCGGTGCGCGATCTCCTGTCCCGGGAAGGCATCCTGGCCGGCTCATCTTCGGGCACGCTGCTGTCGGCCGCCTTGCGCTATTGCCGCGAGCAGACGTCGCCCAAGCGCGTTGTCACCTTCGTCTGCGACAGCGGCAACAAATATCTGTCGAAAGTCTTCGACGATTTCTGGCTGGCCGAGCAGGGGCTGGCCGAGCACGAGCAGCATGGTGACCTGCGCGACCTGGTGATGCGCACGCACCGCACCGGCGACACCGTCTATGTCGGTCCGGACGAAAGCCTGCTCAACGCCTATGGCCGCATGCGCCGCTCCGATGTCTCGCAGCTGCCGGTGCTCGACGACGGCAAGCTGGTCGGCATCGTCGACGAAAGCGACATTCTGGCCAAGGTCGACGGCCCCTATGAGGGCCGCTGGGAGCGCTTCAACGCGCCGGTACGCACGGCGATGACCTCCAATCTGCATACTTTGCAGGCCAGCCAGACGCTGGACGCGCTGCTGCCGGTATTCGACCGCAACGAGGTCGCCATCATCTTCGACGGCGACGAGTTCGTCGGCCTGATAACCCGCATCGACCTGATCAACCATTTGAGGCGCCGTGCACGATGACCGCATCCGGAAAGAACCGCCTGGCCTTCTCCACCCGCACCATCCATGGCGGCCAGAGCCACGATCCCCTGACCGGAGCGGTGATGGTGCCGATTTACGCCACCTCGACCTATGGCCAGCAGTCGCCCGGCGTGCACAAGGGCTTTGAATATGCCCGGAGCCAGAATCCCACGCGCTTTGCCTTCGAGCGCGCGGTGGCCGATCTTGAAAGCGGCTCGGCTGCCTTCGCCTTCGCCTCCGGGCTGGCGGCGATCGCCACCGTGCTGGAACTGCTCGATTCCGGCGCCCACATCGTCGCCACCGACGACATCTATGGCGGCTCCTTCCGCCTGATGGAGCGTGTGCGCAAGCGCTCCGCCGATCTCAAGGTGAGCTTCGTCGACTGCACCGACCTTGCGGTTATAGAGGCGGCAATCCGCCCGGAGACGAAAATGCTCTGGGTCGAGACGCCGACCAACCCGCTGCTGCGCATCGTCGATCTCGAAGGCGTCGCGGCCCTTGCAAGGCGCAAGGGCATCCTCTCGGTCGCCGACAACACATTCTGCAGCCCCTATTTGCAGCGGCCGCTGGAGCTCGGCATCGACGTCGTGGTGCATTCGACGACGAAGTACCTCAACGGCCATTCCGACATGGTCGGCGGCGTGGCTGTTGTCGGCGACAACAAGGATTTGGCCGATCGCCTGAAATTCCTGCAGAACGCCATCGGCGCCATTTCGGGCCCGTTCGACAGTTTTCTCGCCCTGCGCGGCCTCAAGACATTGGCGCTGAGGATGGAGCGGCACTCGTCGAACGGCCTCAAGATCGCGCAGTGGCTGGAGGCCCGCAAGGATGTGCGCCGGGTCATCTATCCCGGTCTGGCCAGCCATCCGCAGCATGCCGTCGCCGTCCAGCAGATGCATGCGTTCGGCGGCATGATATCAGCCGTGCTCGACCGCGACCTCGCCGGCACGAAACGGTTCCTCGAACGCACGCAATTGTTCACATTGGCCGAAAGCCTCGGCGGCGTGGAAAGCCTGATCGAACACCCTGCGCTGATGACGCATGGATCGATCCCGGCGGAGAAGCGCGAAGAGATCGGCATATCGGATTCGCTGGTGCGGCTGTCGGCGGGCATCGAGGATGGCGACGATCTGATCGCGGATCTGGAGCAGGCGCTGGGGGGCTGAGCGGCGGCGCCCCCCGCTGAGACGAGCCAGTCTCCAAAGCCAGCGCTGCCCCTTACCTGCCTGCCGGCATCCTCTCCCCGTATAGTGACGGGGAGAGGGGCGCTGTGTCTCGATTTGCGCCAACGGCGGCAAGAGGGAGCCGGGGTTGCGGTATCTCCCTTCTCCCCGTCACTATACGGGGAGAAGGTGCCGGCAGGCGGATGAGGGGCAGCGCCAACTTCGCAGAAAGCCAGCCACAACCCCGTTGACCCCAAACCCCATCTGCCCGAATTGTAGCGCCCCATGCCCACGCGCGACACATCTCCCGATACGCCCCTCACTTTCGCGGTGCTGGTCTTCCCCGGCTTTCCGATGATGGCGTTCAGCTCGGTCATCGAGCCGCTGCGCGCGACCAATGTGCTGGCGAAGCGGGAATGCTATCGCTGGATCATCGTCGGCGCTACCCAGGGCGCGGTCGAGGCCTCGAACGGCGTCGTCATCCAGCCGCGCTTCTATGCCGGGGATGCGCCGAAGGTCGACCGCATCGTCGTCTGCTCAGGCGGCGATGCCGATCATCTCGTTGCCGAGGATGCGGCAAGCTGGATCCGCCGCAGCTTGCGCAGTGGCGCCCATATCGGCGCGGTGGCGGACGCCGCCTTCTTCCTCGCCCGCGCCGGCCTGCTCGACGGCCATGCCTGCACCTTGCACTGGACCAGCCAGGCGGCCTTCACCGAGGCCTTTCCCAATGTCGAGCTGAGGCGCGACCTCTATGTCATCGACCGCAAGCGTTTCACCTCGGCCGGCGGCGTCGGCAGCCTCGACATGATGCTGGAGATCATTACCCGCGACTACGGCGCCGAGCTTGCGGCCGGCGTCGCCGAATGGTTCGTGCACAGCCAGCTGCGCTCCAGCGTCGACCGCAAGCTGATGCCGCTGCGCCTGCGTACCGGCGTCCGGAACGAGCTGGTGCTGTCGGCCATCGCCATCATGGAGGACGCGGTCGAGGAGCGGCTCGGCATGGCGGAGCTCACTGCGCGGCTCGGCGTGTCGTCCGACAAGCTCGAACGCTCCTTCCGCTCCGAACTCGCCATCTCGCCCAATGGCTACTATCGGCGGCTCAGGCTGAAACGCGCCGCCGATCTCCTGGCGCACTCGACGCTCGCCGTGCGCGACGTGGCGCTCGCCTGCGGCTTTGCCTCGATGTCTAGCTTCGCGCGTGCCTTTCGCGAGGAGCACGGCCATCCGCCGAAGCTGGCGCGACGGCATTAGAGGTCCTGCTGGCACTGAGAGACGTTGGCGGGACAGCGGGGGGCGACTGGCACCTGCATCTCTCATTACCCCAGCGGCATCCCGCACAACCCACGCGGTTTTCCGCACAATTCCCCTGCCCCTCCTGCGCCATGGTCTGATCTTGCAAACCACCCAAGGTCAGCCCCCATGAGCATCGTCGTATTCGACCCCGACAGCACTGAAGACGTCGACTTCAAGGACCGCATGCGCCACCCCGCGGCGGCCGATTCGGCGGGCGGCATGTGGCTGTCCGACACCGAGCCGTCCTTCATCGATGCCGACGCCCTTCGAAAAGGCCGGCTGGCCAAGCTGCGCGGCTGGATGCGCGAGGCCGGCTATGGCGGCGTGGTGCTGTTCGACCCGTACAACCAGCGCTACGCCACCGGCTCGCGCAACATGTTCGGCTATTTTCTGCGCAACTCGACCCGTTATTTCTTCATTCCGACCGAAGGGCCGATCGTGCTGTTCGAATATCCGCAGAGCTACCATGTCTCGATGGTGCTCGACACGATCGACGAGGCGCGTCCTTCCAAGCTCGTCTGGTCGTCGGTATCGGGCCGCGACGACGAGACCGCCGGTCCCTTCGCCGACGAGATCGCCGAACTCCTGAAGCAGCATGGCGGCGGCTCGATGAAACTCGGGCTCGACCGTTGCAGCCATCTGCAGGCGCTGGCGCTGGAAAAGCGCGGTTGCGAGGTCCGGGATTGCCAGGGCGAGATCCTGGCGGTGCGCGCGGTCAAGACGCCGGAGGAAGTGAAATGCCTGCAGGTGTCGATGGCCGGCGCGGAAGCCGCCGTCTATGCGGTGCGCGAGGCGATCAAGCCCGGCGTTTCCGAGAACGAGCTGTTCGCCATCATGTATGGCGAGGTCATCCGCCAGGGCGGCGAGTTCATCGAGACGCGGCTGTTGACGTCCGGCCAGCGCACCAATCCCTGGTTCAACGAGGCCAGCGGGCGAAAAATCCGGCCGGGCGAGTTGCTGGCGCTCGATACCGACACGATCGGCTGCTATGGCTATTATTCGGATTTCTCGCGCACCTTCCGCTGCGGGCCCGGCAAGCCGACCCCCTATCAGAAATCGCTCTACCGCATGGCGCACGACCAGGTTCAGCACAATATCTCGATCGTGAAGCCGGGCATGGCTTTCCGCGAGATCGCCGAAAAGGCGTGGAAGATCCCCGACCGCTTCGTCGACCAGCGCTACACCTCGGTCATGCACGGCGTCGGCATGCATGGCGAGACGCCCTTCATCGCGCACGCCATGGACTACGAAACCTATGGTCGCGACGGCCATATCGTGCCAGGCATGGTGGTGAGCGTGGAAAGCTATATTGGCGAGAAGGGCGGCCGCGAGGGCGTCAAGCTGGAGGATGAAATCCTGATCACCGAGACCGGCACCGAGCTCCTGTCGCGCTTCCCCTATGAGGATGAGTTTCTGGAGAAGCAGGTTTGACATCCACTGCCCGCCTCGGCGACGCATCGCAGCTGCAGAACGAGCGCCTCATTCCTTGGCGCCCCCCTCTGTCCCTCCAGCGTTTGGAAGTATCTTGGGGGCCAGGCGCATCCGCATGAAAAGCCCTATCTCCGTCAAGCGCGGCACCGTGGCCGCTGTCTTCATCGACCTGCAGGAAGAGCACCGGCAGGACCCGCGCTACCTGGTCGAGGGTTTTGACAAGATTCTCGCCAACGTCCAGCGGCTGCAGGCGGCGGCGCGGCAGAACAATGTGCCGCTCTATCACTGGGCCTACATTGTCGATCTCGACAAGCAGGAGCGGCCCTTTCACCCTGTTGGAACCGACGGCAAGTCGGCCTTCTCCGACAAGAGCGATCCGCTGACCGAGATCTGCCGTGAGGTGGCGCCTGCTGATGGCGAGGCGCTGCTGATCAAGGCCGAGGCCAGCGCCTTCCGCGCGGGACCGGCCGCCGATCGGCTCAAGGCTTCCGGCGTCGAATGGCTGGTCATATCTGGCGTGTGGACCGAGGCCTGCATCGATGCCACCGTGAAGGACGCCGTGGCGCGCGGCTTTCGCGTGCTGCTGGTCAAGGACGCCTGCGGCAGCGGCAGTGCCGCCATGCACCAGACCGCAATCCTCAACCTCGCCAACCGGCTCTATGGCGGCGCCGTCACCGACACCGACGGCGCCTGCCTGCTGCTGGCTGGCGAGAGCGTCGCCGTCTGGCAGGTCGAGGGCTCGGTGCCGCTGCGCTTCAGCTTTGAAAACGCGGCCAGGCTTTACAGCGAGCTTTGAGGCAATGCCTTCCGAAACCGTGGGCAGCACTGAAATGACCGGTCGCAGCAAATACGCGACGCGGCTCGACCCTGCGCTGTGGGCCTATATAGACGGCATCAACGCCTGGTATCCGCCCGAGACGATCGACCTGCCGATCGCCAAGCAGCGTGCGATCTATGACAGGATGTGCCGGGCGCTTCGCCAGCCCTATCCGCCGGGGGTGACGGCGAGCGACGACCTCATCGCCGCCCCCGGCCGGGACATCGCGGTGCGGCACTACGGGATGGCAGGCACGGCCGCGCGGGCCACGATGCTTTATTACCATGGCGGCGGCTTCATCCTCGGCGGGCTCGACAGCCATGACGACATCTGCGCCGAGATCTGCGCCGGCACCGGCTTTGCCGTGCTCTCGGTCGACTATCGGCTGGCGCCCGAACATCTCCACCCCGCCGCCTTCGACGACGCTCTGGCCGCCTTCGAATGGGCGGCGGCCAGAGCGAACGGGCCACTGCTGCTGTCCGGCGAGAGCGCCGGCGGCAATCTGGCGGCGGCGGTCAGTCACGCGACGCGCGCTCACGCGAAGAGGCCGGCCGGCCAGGTGCTGATCTATCCCGGCCTCGGCGGCGACGAAACTGCCCGCTCCTATATCGAGCATGCCGAGGCGCCGCTTCTGTCGACCGGCGACGTCGCCTTCTACCGCCACGTCCGCTCGGCCAAGAGACAGGCATCGGACGATCCGACCTTCTCGCCGCTGCGCGCCGCCGACTTCTCCGGCCTGCCGCCCACCGTCGTCATTACCGCCGAATGCGACCCGCTGTCGTCGGATGGCGAGGCCTATCGCGACCGCATCCTGGCCGCCGGCGGCAAAGCGAGCTGGCACGAGGAGAAGCGCCTCGTGCACAGTTTCCTGCGCGCCCGCACCACCGTGCCGGCCGCCGCCGAGGCGTTCCGGCTCATAATCGCGGCGATCGCGGCACTTGGCGCGGGCGAATGGCCCGTCGAACGCTGAACCCGAGCGACGCAGCCCTCAATTGCGCCCGTAAAACGCGTTCGGGACATGCACAGGCCAGCGCCATGGCAGCACGGCGATCATGTCGAACCGCATCGACAGCCTGCCGTAATCCGGCTGGCGCGACAGCCAGATGTCGGCGGCGCCTTCGATGCGGCGCTCCGATTCATGGGCGATCGCCTCCATCGCTTCCATCAGCGTGCGGCGCGCCTTGACCTCGACGAACAGCACCAGGTCTCCGCGCCGCGCGATCAGGTCGATCTCGCCGAAACGGGTGCGATGGCGGCGCGCCAGGATCCGGTAGCCTTTCAGCACCAGCGCCGCCGCCGCCAGCCATTCGCCGCGATGGCCGCGCCGGTAGGCCTTTTGACGGCTGGCGCTCGGGAGCCTAGCCACGGTCCTCTCCAGAGGCGTCCCTGAGTTCCAGCAGCCGCCGGTAAAGCGCCTGCTTCTGGCCGCCGGTCATCTTCGCCGCTTCCGCCGCCGCCTTCGAAGCCGGCATTTCGGCGGCGAGCGACAACAGCATCCGGTCGATATCGGCCGGCTCGTTCGCCCTGGCTTCGGCCGGACCGACGCACACCACGATCTCGCCCTTCGGCGTATCGGCCGCCGCATAGTGGTCGGCCAGCGCCCGCAGCGTGCCGGTGCGCATCTCCTCGAAGGTCTTGGTCAATTCCCTGCCGATCGCTGCCTTGCGCTCGCCGCCAAGCGCTTCGGCCATCGCGCCGAGAGACTCGGCCAGCCGGCGCGGCGATTCGAAGAAGATCAGCGTCGCCGGCACCGCTTTAAGCGCGTCCAGCCGCGCCAGCCGCTGCCCCGCCTTGACCGGCAGGAAGCCGGAGAACAGGAAGGCATCCGAAGGCAAGCCGGATGCGGTGAGCGCGGCAAGCGGCGCGGACGGACCGGGGATGGGCACGACGCGAATGCCTTGGTCGAGCGCCTCGCCGACCAGCCGGTAGCCGGGATCGGAAACCAGCGGCGTGCCGGCATCCGAGATCAGCGCCACGCTCTGCCCCGACTGGAGCGCCGCTATCAATTTTGGCCCGGCCTCGCCGGCATTGTGCTCGTGATAGGCCGTGGTGCGGCGGCGGATGCCGTAGCGGTCGAGCAGCACGCGCGACACGCGCGTGTCCTCGCAGGCGACCATGTCGGCGGCGGCCAGCGTCTCAAGCGCGCGCAGCGTGATGTCGGCGAGATTGCCGATCGGCGTCGCCACCAGATAGAGTGCCGGTTCGAGCGGCCGGGCCGCGATCTCGGTCTGCCCGATCACATAGCTGCGCTTTCCCGTCTCGCCAGTCACCGGTGCCTTCTCCGTCAGCGGCGCGCCCGCGTCCAGATGGAGCCGCGAAGGACGTTCCGAAATCATCCGCCCTGTTTGGCACGGCCCGCGCCGGGTTGCAAAAGCCGCTGTAATGCAAGGCGAGCGCCATTCCTTCGCCACAGTAGGGAACGAAACCGTCTTTCGCAGATTTAGCCCCTGATTCCCCCGGGAGGACAGGATGGACAGACTGACCATACAGGACGCTTTCGAGCCCTACTATGCAGGCCGCAAGCGCTTTGCCGCGCAAGGAGACGGGAAGCCGCCCGCCACCACGGACGGCAAGCAGGGGCCCGCGCGCCGCCCGCCACCAGAGATCAAGCTACCCGACAACGAACCCGACAGCACGACGGAGCACTGACCGGACGATGCCCAATCGCTTCGATATTTTCATCACCCGTCTCGAAACCAAGAACGCCCGCCACGGCGCAGCACTACCCTCGATAAGCGACCAGCACCGCGCCCGCCGCGATAAGGGCGACGCCAAGCCAGTTCGCACCGGTGAGCCGCTCGCCGAGAAAGACCGCGCCAAACACCGCCACAAGCACGACGCTTAGCTTGTCGATGGGCGCCACCTGCGCCGCATTGCCGATTTTCAGCGCGCGGAAATAGCAGAGCCACGAGGCTCCGGTCGCCAGTCCCGACAGGCTAAGGAAAAGCCAGGTCTTCCCGGAGATCGAGGCCCACGATTGGAATTGGCCGCTGGCGGCGAGGATCGCCGCAAGCACGACCAGGATGATGGCTGTCCGGATGAGGGTGGCGAAATCGGAATTGATGGTCTCGATGCCGACCTTGGCGAAGATCGCCGTCAGCGCCGCGAAAGTCGCCGACAACAGCGCCCAGAATTGCCAGGAGAGCGGCAGGTTCATTCGGATAGCCTCACCGGTCGGGTCTCAACTCAGATACCGCGAAACAGCCGCCTCCAGAAGCGTAATCTTGGCTTCGAGATTGGGAGCAGCATCCCAGCCTACCGTGCCAGATCGGCCACCACGGCGTCGAGCACGATCATGCCGGCGGGCGTGGCGCGCAGGCGGGCGTTGCCGATCGGCGCCACCAGCCCTTCGCCTTGCAGCACCGACAGCCGTGCGCTCGACAGGCCGCGCCCGGAAAACGCTTCGTAGCGCGACAGGTCGATGCCTTCCGCCAGCCTCAGTCCCATCAGCAGGAACTCGTCAGCCTCTTCGGAGCGCGTCAGGGTCTCGCCTCCGGTGACGCCATGGCCCTTGGCCTCGACCAGATTGGCCCAGGTTTCCGGCATCCTCTCCGCGATGGTCACGACGCGGTGGCCGTTCTCGACGAAGCGGCCATGCGCGCCGGGGCCGACGCCGACATATTCGCCATAGCGCCAGTAGGTCAGATTGTGCCGGCTTTCGGCACCCGGCCGGGCGTGGTTTGAGATCTCATATGCCGGCAAACCATGGGCCGATGTCACCTCTTGCGTCAGCGCATAGAGGTCGGCGGCGTGGTCGTTGTCGGGGATGATGAATTTCTTCGCCGCGTGCAGCGCGTGGAACGGCGTGCCTTCCTCGATGGTCAGCTGATAGAGCGACAGATGGTCGGCGGCGTGGCCGATCGCCTGTTCGAGCTCCGATGCCCAGGCCTCCGGCGTCTGGCCTGGCCGTGCGTAGATCAGGTCGAAGGAGAGCCTTGGGAATATCTCCCGCGCGAGCCCGATCGCGTGCAGCGCCTCGTCCACATTGTGCAGCCGGCCAAGGAAGCGCAAATCCTTGTCGTTCAGCGCCTGCACGCCGAGCGAGACCCGGTTGACGCCCGCAGCGCGATAGCCGCGAAAGCGTTCGGCTTCGACCGAGGAGGGATTGGCCTCCAGCGTCACCTCGATGCCGTCGGGCACCGTCCAGTTCTTCGCCGCGGCGTCCAGGACCCTGGCCACCGTTTCCGGCTTCATCAACGACGGCGTGCCGCCGCCGAGAAAGATGCTGGTCACCTCGCGTGGGCCGGTGCGCTGGCGCATCGTCGCCAGTTCCGCCTCGAAGGCGGCGGCAAAGCGCTCCTGGTCGACCGGCTGGTGGCGGACATGGCTGTTGAAGTCGCAATAGGGGCACTTGGCCGCGCAGAACGGCCAATGCACATAGACGCCGAAACCGGGGCTGCGGTCGAGCGGCATGGTGGCGCCGGGCCTGATCATGCCGAACCTGACCTGGCCAGACCCAATCGGGCTTGGGCGAATTTCTGGAAGGCGCGGGCGCGGTGCGACAGCGCCGTGGCCTGGCCGGGCTTCCAGCCGTGTTTTTCCTCGGCACTCATCTCGCCGAAGGTCTTTTTGAAGCCGTCGGGCAGGAACACCGGGTCGTAGCCGAATCCGAGCTCGCCGCGCGGCGGCCAGACCACCGTGCCTTCGGCCTCGCCGCGGTAATATTCGGCCTCGCCATCAGGAAAGGCGAGGCAGATGACGGCGACGAAGCGACCCTTGCGCTGCTCGGCCGAGGCGGCGCCGACTTCCTGCAGCGCCACTTCGGTGCGCTGCATGGCGATGCCAAAATCCCTGCTGCCATCAGGCGTTTCGGCCCAGTTGGCGGTGTAGACGCCGGGCGCGCCGTCAAGCGCGTCGACGCACAGGCCCGAATCGTCCGACAGCGCCGGCAGGCCCGTCGCCTTGGCCGCGGCGAAGGCCTTGATATAGGCATTGTCCTCGAAGGTGGTGCCGGTCTCGTCGGGTTCGGGCAGGCCATAGTCCTTCGCCGATTTCGCCTCGAATCCGAATGGCGCCATCAGATCGGCGAATTCGCGCAGCTTGCCTTCATTGTGGCTGGCAACGACGATCTTTTTTCCGTCGAGAGAATGCATCAAAGTCCCCAGATTCTCGGCTCGGCGAATTCGATCGAATTGCCGGAGGGATCGCGGATATAAAGCGAGCGGCCGCCTTGCGGCCATTCGAATTCGCTTTCGACAGCGATGTTCTTCGCCTTCAGATGGGATTTCCAGCGGCTGATTTCATCGGCGGTCGCCGCAAAGCAGAGATGGCCTTCGCCTGATGTGCCGTGCGGCGGCACTTTCAGCCTCGCGTCGGGCGCGAGCGGGACCTTGGTCGCCTCCGCGTTGAAGATCAGCAGCACGCCGGCTCCGCAACGGAAGAAGAGATGGCGGCCCTCGACCTTGCCGAGAGGAGTGAGGCCGAGGATGTCGGTGTAGAAGGCTTCGGCAGCGGCGAGGTCGGTGACGTAAAGAGCGGATTCAAGAATTGCAGAGGGG
>NZ_JAIUIF010000030.1:0-28220 GCF_020165475.1 Mesorhizobium sp. BR1-1-15
GGTTCGACTATTTCGACCTTTCGGTCGGCAGCCAGGGTTATAAGGAGCACATCGGCGCCACCAGTTCGGTGCTGGCCGAACTGTGCCAGTCGATGACACTGCGGGGATGGGGCGCTACCGCCTACATTTCGCTGCGCTGCCGGATCGAGCTTTTCATTCGCTCCAAACCGCGGCTGCTCAAGGCGGGCCAAGGCCTGGTGCGCGGCCTGCGCCGCTTGCGCTGACAGGCAACCGAGCCGATCCGCAATGAACCGTGAAACGCACAGCATCAATTTGCAGGACCGCTCGAGGGGACGCATCGCAAGGGCGCTGCGGTTCGTCCGGCAGCAAGGAATCCTCGAACCGTTCCGGCTCGTCCGGCGGCATGGCCTCGGTGACAGCGGCCGCTTCGTCGCACGCAACATCCGCCATCTCGTTGCCGACCGGCTGGCGCGCCAGTGGGATCGCGACAATGGCGTCGATACGGCGGGTTCGATCCGGCTCGACGCGCTCGATGTCGTCGGACCGCACCGGGACCAGGGCAATGAATGTGTCTGCACGTCGCCCAGATCCTTCGCCTTCATCATGGACAGGCTGACGGACGATCTTGCAGACTACACCTTCATCGATATCGGTTCGGGCAAGTCGCGCACGCTCCTGCTGGCCTCGCACTACCCGTTCGCCGCGATTGTCGGTGTGGAGTTCGCGCGGGAGCTCGTCGCAATCGCCCGGCGCAACATCGAGCGATACAAGAGCCCGGCCCAGAAATGCCGCCAGATTGCAGTTATCGAAGCGGATGCCGCGACGTATGAGTTCCCGCCGACGCCGCTGCTGGTCTATTTCTACAATCCCTTTTCCAGGGACGTGTTTGAAATCGTGCTGGGCAATCTCATGTCGTCGCTGGAACGGCACCCGCGGCCCTGCCTCGTCGTTTACGGCAGTTCGAGCCACAGGGCCATCGAATGGGCGAAGCCCGCCATCCGCGATGCCGGGTCTTTCCAGCAACGCGTGACGCCGCCCATGCCGCGTTTCCTCGACGCGGTGCGGACCATCGATTACGCGATCTTCGACTACCGGCCATCATAAAGGGCGATTTTGTCAGGGCCGGCGGCCGGCCGGGTTCAGCAGCCGTTTCGTCAGCACCCGCCATGCCGTCAGCGGCAGTTCGATCAGCCCCGGCAGCAGATCGTTTGAGGCGAACGCCGCCCAGGATCGAACCGTCGCGAAGGAGTTGACATAGGCCGCGATGCCAAGCCTGCCGCCCAGCATCAGCGTCACGGATGAAACAGCGTCGCGGGCCAGATACATCCATGCCGTTCCCGGGCGAGCGGTAGCGGCTGCGGTGGCCCGGCCGTTCACTGTCTCCCACAGCATCGCGCCCAGGTCGACGCCGGCAGGCGCGCAAAGTCCGAACCACGACCAGGGGCGCGGATTGACGTCGAGAAGCTTGAGCGTGCCGTCGCGACAATCGTGCTTGAATTCGACCTCGACCAGGCCGCTATGGCCGATCGACGACAGCAATGTGCGCGCGGCAGCGACGGCGCGGGGCTCGTCGACGATCTCGACGAAGGTGCTGGTATAGCCGAAGTCGACCGGATACTGCCGCGAGCGGCGCGCGGTGAACTCCGCGATCGGCTTGCCCTCGTTCCAGAGCGCGGCGTAAGAGAATTGGCTTTCTCCCCCGCCCGGCACGCGCTCCTGCACGACGACGTTTTGGCCGCCGACCTGTTCGGCCGCGTCGCGATAGGCGGCAAGAAACGAGGCCCTGTCGTCGGCCTGGACGACCTTGGCCCTGGCGATGCGGGTGTTGCCGCCGCCCATGTGAGGCTTGAGAACGACCGGAAAAACCATGTCCAGGGATGAGGCCTGCGCCATGGATGCGATGTCATAGGTCCTTGGAATGGACAGCCGCAACTCGGTTGCCCGCCTGTAGAGGAGAGGCTTGTCGCAGACCCACTGCAACGCATCCCAGGAAGGCAGCAAGATCTTATAGATCGCCGACAGGGCGGCGAGGTTTTCCGAGACCAGGCGAACCTCTGGATCGGCGGCCGGGATCAGGAGGCATCCCTCCAGCCGGTGTTTAGGCGCCGCTTCCAGCAGAAACGGCAGTGCCCGCTCATCGTTTGGGCCGGGCCAGCGGATGGTGGCTCCGACAAATCGCGACCAGCCCGGCAGCGGCGAATCATTGGTGATGTAGGTGAGGGGCACTTTTTGCGCGCCGAGGCTGCGCGCCAGGGCAAGCGTGCCGTGCGCGCCCCCAAGAAACACTGCGCCTGACGTCGCCAAGCCTACATCCTCACATGCTGTCCGGCACGGCCGGTTGCCCAGCTCTTCCGCTTTGACAGGCGAGAGCCCCGCCTGATCGCGCTGATACATGGCGGGGCCCGCGATGCTCAACGCGGCTTCGGGCCGGCGGGAACCGAGGCTTCGCCCAGTCTCACGGTGGAGCGCCGTGCGTTCTGCCCCTTGCTTCTGGCAGTGCGTATGAAACGGGTGACGACCTGCGCCGCATACGGGGTGGCGGCGGTGAAACGCATCAACGGGCCAAAACTCGCGACCGCGCTGGCGCCGACAAAATGCAGGCCGGGAATGTTCGATTCCAGTCCCGTGGAAAGGACAGGCGATCCGTCGCGGCAGGCGATCGCATCGAGGAAATCGGGGGCGAAGAGCCCGAGCTTGCCGATGTCTATGCGATAGCCGGTCGCGAGCAGGACGTGATCGTAAGCGGTCGAGCCGTTCTCGAACCGCAAGTCTAGTCCGGAGTTGCTGGCGGAGGCGCCGACGATCACGCGGCCGGCCTTGACCTTGATGCCGCCGAAGTCCGGCCGCAGCCAGCCTGACGCGCCGGCCCTGAGGCCACGCGCATTGACCCAGCGTCGCGCCGCCGCCGGCAAACCATGCACGAGACCCGGCGCCTCGATCAGCCAGGACAGCGGGAACGGGCCGACGCGCGAGGGCGACGCCAGGAGTTCCTCGGCGGCGCCGAGCACATTGCGGCCCCGGTTGCTGGACGGCGCGCCCAGCCAATGGATGTCGCCCCGGCAGACGAGTTCGACGTCGGCTCCCGCCTTTCTCAGCAGGACGGCGGATTCGCAGGCGCTCTGTCCGCGTCCGACAACGGCGACATGCTTGCCGGCAAAGGCTTCGAATCCAATGTGCGCGCTGGTGTGGCTGACCAGTTCGGAGGGCAGGCCGGTGAAGGCGGCGGGCACCAGTTCCTGGTTCTTCAGGCCCATGGCGACGACGACGCGGCCGGCGCGAACCGCATCGCCGTCGGCAAGGATCAGCCGGAATCCCGCATTGGTCCGTTCGACACGGCTCACCATGCGCGTGTCGAGATCCGGAACCGCCTGAGCCTGAACCCACATTCCATAGTCGACGAAATCTTGCCGCAGCAATGGCTCGCGCAATTGGACGCGCTGGCCGCTGGCGTAGGAATCGAGGGAGAGCGGGCCGTTCGGGTTGCCGATAAAGGTTGCGCGCCAGGGCGAGCGAAGCCGCATGCCCCGAGGCATGTTCTCGCGCCAAAAGCCCATCGGGCTGCCAAAGGCAAGCACGTCTACATCAGCTGCCCTGAGCGCCGTGGCGACGCCAAGTCCGAAAGGTCCGGCGCCGACAACAGCCACTTCACAGTCATTGCTTCGCACGGAAGCGGTCATGAACCTTGTTCTCCTGGATGGCCGCGCCATCCCCGCGCCGCTCTGACGCATTGGCGCCGCGGCCGGAGCCCGCCCTATTCCTAGGCGCGCCGAGGTTAACAATGCGGAAAGCAGAAGCGCCGAGCCGCCTCGGCGCATATGCCAAACAAGATGTCATATTGTTCCAGCCCACAGGTTCGCGGACATAATCGAGCCAATGCCGTCGGCTATGCTTGCGTCTTGCAGGGAAGCCGCCGCGGCGAAGAAATTGACACCCGCGCCGCTCTCCGCCATCCTTGGGGCCAGTCGCCGGACCGCGAAGAGCGGTCGAGTTCCGTGTCAGGGCGACCGAGGGCGAAGCGCATGTCCAGTGCCGTGAACAGCCAGAACTCCAAGCGTGCCGCGGTGCGCAAGGCGCTCGACCGCCACAAGGTCTACATCACCGCGCAGAGTTTTTCAGGCGGCACCTATAGGGCGCGCGTGCTGGTCGATGGCGAGGCCTACTGGGTCGACGAATTCCGCTTGAGCCAGCTGCGGCAGGGCCTGTCGCCCGCTGAGCTCGAACTGACGCCGGCGGCCGACGATTGAGCGTGGTGACTGGTTGGCAGCGACGTTTCGGCTAGTCACCCTGATACATGCCGCATCGGACCGTTCGAGCAGGCATGGCGCTCTGTTGTTGCAATTGGCTGGCTTGCGACGGTCGATGCCATGACGACGCCCTCCAAGCTCAAACCTTACCGCGCCAAGCGCGAATTCTCGAAGACGCCGGAACCGGCGGGTGGGTTGATCGCCGAGGAGGGCAACCGCTTCGTCGTCCACAAGCACCATGCCACGGCGGATCACTACGACCTGCGCCTTGAGGTCGGCGGCGTGCTGAAGAGCTGGGCGGTGCCGCGCGGACCTTCGCTCAATCCGGCCGACAAAAGGCTGGCGGTCGAGACCGAGGACCATCCGCTCGAATATATCGACTTCGAGGGCGTCATTCCCGAAGGCGAGTATGGCGGCGGGCCGATGATCGTCTGGGACACGGGCAGCTGGGCGCCGATGGAGGATGTCGAGAAGAGCTTGCGCACCGGCGCCTTCAAGTTCCGGCTGGCCGGGAAAAAGCTCAATGGCGGCTGGATGTTGACCAGGCTGAAGCCGAAGCCCGGCGAAGAGGAGGGCAAGAAGAATTGGCTTCTGTTCAAGGAGCGCGATCTCGCTTCCAATCCCACGCTCGACATCCTCGAAGAGCGGCCGGAGAGCGTGAAATCCGGCCGCCGTATCGAGGAGCTGGTGGCGCCGCCGCCGGCCAAGGCTGCGCCAAGGCCCGGCACGCTGAAGCCCGGCGCCTTGTCCGGCGCGGTCAAGGCCTCTCCCGCCGCCCGCATAGAGCCGCAGCTGGCGACACAGGTGCCGAAACCGCCGGGCGGTGACGATCCTGGCGACCGCACCGGCGAGTCCTGGCTGCATGAGATCAAGTTCGACGGCTACCGCACCATGGCGCATCTGACAGGTGGCGAGGTCAGGCTGATCACCCGCGGCGGCATCGACTGGACCAAGCGTTATGGCGATCTGCCGCATGCCTTCGCCAAGCTGCCGTGCCGGGAGGCCATCATCGACGGCGAGATCGTCGTGCTCGACGGCAAGGGCATTTCCCGCTTCGCGCTTCTGCAGGACGCGCTGGCGGAGGGCGCCGGCAGCAAGCTGCATTTCTACGCCTTCGATCTCCTGCATCTCGACGGCTGGGATTTGCGCAAGGCGCCGCTGGAAAGGCGCAAGGCGCTGCTGGCCGAACTGCTCGCCGGCCTGCGCGCCAACTCCGCGATCCAGTACAGCGATCACGTGGGCGGCGACGGGCAGGGGCTTTACGACCAGGCCTCGGAGCTTGGCCTGGAAGGCGTCGTCTCCAAGCGCGCAACCGCGGCCTACCAGAGCGGCCGCACGAAGAGCTGGACCAAGACCAAGGCGCTGCAAACCGGCGATTTCGTCATCGCCGGCTACACGGTTTCGGATGCAGCCGAGGGGCTGGCGGCGCTTGGCCTTGCCGAATTCGAGGACGGCGAGCTTCACTATCGCGGCAAGGTCGGCACCGGCTTCGACGCCGAGACCGCGGCCGATCTTCTGGCCCGGCTGGAGCCGCTCACATCAGGCGCCATGGCGCCCGAAGGCGCGCCGCGCGAAATCATGCGCGAGATGCATTGGGTGAAGCCGCTGTTTTCAGCCCATATCCATTACGCCAACCGCACGGCGGACAATGCTCTGCGCCATGCGGTGTTTCGCGGCCTCAGGGATGTCGGCCTGTCGACGCCGGTTTCGGCCAAGCGCAAGCGGCTGATCGCGGAGGCTGACCTCGCCACGATCTGGGTAACCAACCCGACCAGGCGCCTGTTCGGCAAGACCGGGCCCACCAAGCTCGACATCGCCGTCTACTACGCGCTGGTCGGGGATTTCATGCTGCCGCATATTCTAGGGCGTCCAGTGTCGCTGGTGCGCTGCCCGACCGGCCTGCCGAAGGACTGCTTCTTCCAGCGCCATGCCTTCACCGGCATGCCGCCTTCGGTTGCCACCTTCGAGGCGACCAATTCCGAGGGTGAGACCAAATCCTACCTCTCGGTCGAGGGCGCGAAGGGCTATCTGGCGCTGGCGCAGTTCGGCGTGGTCGAGTTCCACACCTGGGGCACGCATCGCACCAGCCTCGACAGGCCCGACCAGATTGTCTTCGATCTCGATCCGGGCGAAGGGATCTCCTGGCGCGAAGTGGTGGAGGCCGCCGTGCACATCAAGGGCGAACTGGAGGAGCTGGGGCTGGTGCCCTTCGCCAAAACCTCGGGCGGCAAGGGCATCCATATCACCGTGCCAGTGACGGCCAGGCAAAACTGGAAGACGCTGCACCAGGCGACCAGCGCTATTTCCGCGCATCTGGCGGCAAGCGCGCCGGACACCTTCACCACCACAATGGGCAAGGACAACCGCAAGAAGCGCATCTTCATCGACTATCACCGCAACGCGCGCGGCCACACCTCCGCCGCACCCTATTCGCTGCGCGCCCGCACCAACCTGCCGGCCTCGACACCGGTGAGCTGGGCGGATCTGGAGACGATCGACGCGCCGCAGGACCTGAACTATGCGTCGCTGCCGGGACTCTTGGAAACGTCGGGCGATCCGTGGGCTGAGATCGACGAGTTTGCTCGGGATTTGCCTACGTTCAAATAGATTGGTTTCCTCCCCGCTTCGCGAGGGCGAAGAAACCCAAGTCCATCGACGCTTTTGACAATTTGAATTATTCTCTACTCGCGGCCCTTCCGGCGTCCTAAAACATTTCGTCAGGATTTGCCGGTAAGGTGCGGGGTCGGTGTAGGATTTACGCAGCCTTGTTCGTCCTTCGGACGAAAGCGCTGCGAAAAGTTTCAGTGCATGGCCGCGTAGGAGTTCATCATGGCGCCCAGGGCAAGTTGGAAAGGTTACCTCAAGCTCAGTCTGGTGAGCTGTCCGGTGCGGCTATACCCCGCCACCAGCGCCAGCGAGCGCATCTCGTTCAACCAGTTGCACAAGAAGACCCACAACCGCATCAACATGAAGCCGGTCGATCCGGAACTCGGACTGGTCGAGCGTTCGGACCTGGTCAAGGGCTACGAGTACGAGGACAAGCAGTACATCATCATCGACGATAGCGACCTCGACGCGGTGCGCATCGAATCCAACCACACGATGAACATCGAGGCCTTCGTCGACGAGGACGAGGTCGACGTCATCTACCAGGACGCGCCCTATTACATGGCGCCGGACGGCGCGATGGCGGAGGAGACTTTCGCCGTGCTGCGCGAAGCGATGCGCAAATCCGGCAAGCTGGCGATCGCCCGGCTGGTCCTGTCCAGCCGCGAGCGCGTGGTGACGATCGGCGCGCGCGAAAACGGCATGTTCGTGTGTACGTTGAGGAACCCGAACGAAGTGCGCGGCACGGCTGAATATTTCGGCAACATCCCTGCGGGCAACCCGGATCCTGAAATGCTGCAACTGGCCGAAGCGCTGATCAAGCAGAAGGAAACCACCTTCGATCCGAAGAACTACGAGGATCGCTATGAGATCGCGCTGATGGCGATGATCCGCGAGAAGCTGAAGGGCCACAAGCCCATCATCGCGGCGGCACCCGAGCGCGGCAACGTCATCAATTTGATGGATGCGCTGAAGGCGAGCCTGTCGCAGTCGAAGCCGCCGGCCAAGTCGAAGAGCAAGGCCGACGAGACGCCCGCCAAGCCCGCCAAAAAGACGGCTGTGGGCGGCGCTGCTGAAAATCCGCTGAAAGCCAACCTGCTGAAGGCGGTCGGCAAGAGCAAGAAGTGACGGCACCAGCCGGCGCGATATTCGGCACGATCGGCGCGCTGGCGGCGTTTCCGCTCAGGCTGGCGGCGCGCGAGGTCGCGCGCCAGCATGGCGAACTCAGGCGCGGTGTCATCCGGCGCACCACGCATGTCGTGTTCGGTCGCGGTCTGCTGGTCAAGGCCGGGCTGGTCAAAGCCGGGCTCACGAAGACCGGCGATGTCGAGGTCGAACGCCGCGTCGCCGCCGAGCGCGGCGCCGGGCGCACATTGCTCAGCGAGAACGGTTTTCTGCGCCTGCTCGGACTGATGAAGGCGCCTGAGGCCTCCTCGCTGTCGCGGCAATCGCTGATCGATCAGTCGCAGCTATCCGGCGCCGACCTCGATCTCTTGTCGCTGTTCGATGCCTTCGAACATGACTCGGAACCCTATTCCTTCCGCGACCTGATCCTGGCGCGCAAATATGCCGGGCTGGTCGCCGGTGGCGCGACATGGGGCGCGATCGCGCGCTCGGTGCATCGTTCCGGCCCGGTGGCTTCGCTCACCGCCAAGTCGCTCGCGGTCGGCTCGGCATCCGGGCGGCCCGATGCGATCTATCTGGATGGCGGCGAGAGCGAGCTCGACGGGCAATTGCTGTTCGATCTCGGCGCCTCCGACGACGATCCGCTGGAAGAGCTGTTCGCCGAGGCCGAAGCGGCGGAGGAGGGCGGCGACCATGATGGTGCCGCCGCGCTCTACCAGCGCTGCCTTGCCATCGATCCAGGCGACGCGATCGCCGCCTTCAACCGCGCCAACTGCCTGCGCGCCGGCGGCCACCCGGCGGAAGCGGCCCATGACTATGCGCGCGCGATCAAGCTCGATCCGGCTTTCGTCGAGGCCTGGTTCAATCTCGCCGGGCTGATGAGCGAGGAGGGCAAGACGGCGTCGGCGCGAAGGCACTTGTGGAAGGCGATCGCGCTCGACGGCAATTACGCCGATCCGGTTTTCAATCTCGCCCGGCTCGAATTCGACGCCGGCAATTTGCTGGAAGCGCGGCGGCTGTGGGCGCGGTATCTGGAGCTCGACGCGGAGTCGGAGTGGGCTGGAGTTGCGGCCAAGGGCGTGCAGTTCGTGGACATGCAGCTGGCGAAATCGGCGGGGTAAAGCTCTTTCCTTCTCCCGTTTTGGGAGAAGGTGGATCGGCGCGCAGCGCCGAGACGGTTGAGGGGTGCGTGTCGGAATGAGGCGTTTGCGTTTCCTGGAACACCCGTGATCCGGCCGAGCTTCGCGAGACCACCCCCGGGGCGAGCCAACGGTCTCGCCCGCCCTTCGGGTCCCACAAGGGGAGAAGGGGTCACCAACGCCGAGCCACGGGAGCCCTATTCCATGACCACCTTCCTCTTCGACGGCGACGACACAGCTCCCGTCACCATCCTGCTCGCGCATGGCGCTGGCGCGTCGATGGATTCTCCTTCGATGACCGCCACCGCCAAGGCGCTGGCGGCAGTAGGCTTTCAGGTCGCGCGGTTCGAGTTCCACTATATGGCGTCCCGCCGCTATGGCCACCGCAAGCCGCCGCCGCGCGCCGAGACAGTGAACCCGGAATACATCAAGGCGATCGCCGACCTCAGGGCGAGGGGCGTGACCGGGACGTTGATCATCGGCGGCAAATCGATGGGCGGTCGCGTCGCCTCGATGGTGGCGGACGAGATGTTTGCCAGGGGCGAAATCTCGGGCCTGCTTTGCCTCGCCTATCCCTTCCACCCGCCCGGCAAGCCCGAGCAGTTGCGGACCAAGCATCTGGCCGGGTTGACGATACCGACGCTGATCTTCCAGGGCACGCGCGACGAGTTCGGCACGCCCGACGAGATTGCCGGCTATGGGCTCTCCGACAGCATCGAGGTCGTATGGTTGGAGGATGGCGATCACGATCTGAAGCCGCGCAAGAGCATCTCGGGGTTTTCGACCGCCGATCATCTGAAGACGCTGGCCGAAACGGTGAAGGCTTGGACGGGCAAGCTCGTCTCTTGACCCGCCGATGAAAATCGCCTCCTTCAACATCAATAACGTCAACAGCCGACTGAAGAATCTGCTGACCTGGCTGGCGGCGGCAAGACCCGATGTCGTCTGCCTGCAGGAGTTGAAGGCGCGCGATATGCAGTTTCCGCGCACTGCCCTGGCCGATGCCGGCTACGGCGCGGTGTGGAAGGGGGAGCCGACCTGGAACGGCGTCGCCATACTGGCGCGGGGCGCCGAGCCGGTGCTGACGCGCGATGTGCTGCCCGGCGACGATGCCGACAGGCAGAGCCGCTACATCGAGGCGGCGGTGAACGGAATCGTCATCGGCTGCCTGTACGCGCCGAACGGCAACCCGCAGCCGGGGCCGAAATTTCAGTACAAACTCGCCTGGCACGCACGGTTGGCGGCGCATGCCGAACAGTTGCTCGACACCGGTCTGCCGGTGGTGCTGGCGGGCGACTACAACATCGTGCCCGAGCCGCGCGATATCTATGCCACGCGCTCCTACGACGATAACGCGCTGGTACAGCCGGAAAGCCGGGCAGCCTTTGCGGCGCTCATCGAGCAAGGCTGGACCGACGCACTGCGCAAGGTGTACCCCAAAGAGACGCTCTACACCTTCTGGGATTACCGGCGGAACCGCTGGCCGCGCGATGCGGGCTTGCGGCTCGACCATATCCTCCTGTCGAAGAAGCTCGCCCGCAAGCTCAAGGCTGCCGGCATCGACCGCGACGTGCGCGGTGAGGACGGCGCCAGCGACCACGCGCCGGTGTGGGTGGAGTTGCGGTGAGGGGCGGCGTTTGGCGAAGCAGAATGCCCGCTCTCTTTTTCTCCGCCCTTCGGCGACAGCGACCATACAGTATACGGCGCAGAGTAAAATACGGCTCCCTAGCAGTAGACAGTCATTCTGATGGAATTGCCGTGCTTTTGCGTCCGCAAAAGCTCCACTTTCGATTGGGCGAAACTCGTTGAAGAATCCGGAGCTTACCGCTAGCCTCGATCCGGGTGGTCGGAAGAGTGTACGTGGGGTGGAATGTTCGGGTCACTGGAAAAGCTCAAGCAACGGCTGTTGCGGCCGCCGCATGCCTATAGGCCGACGACAGAGTCATTCCCCGACATTGACGTCCAGCGCATTGCAACGGATATGCGGCTTGCGGAGAAAGGCGAGAAGCGGGGCAGGGAGAATCTGCCTCAAAGCGATGACCTACCTTACGATGCCGTTGAAAACGATATCATCGAATTGGTCGGAGCCGCCCAGAAACAATCCCACGATCATCTGGAGAACCAACTTGCGGGGTTCAGGCAGCGTCTCATCGACCTCGACTTTGAATCGCGCTTTGCCAATATAAAAGCGGCATCCACGGCTGGTCTCTCCGACTTGAAAGCCGAATTGCAGATGGGAATCGATGATCTGCATGGGCTGCGTCGCGATCTGAAGGAGGCAGAGTCCTGGCATCGTGATTTCAAGGATCAGAACGGGCTTCGCCGGCCCTGCAAGAAGACCACCGCCATCGGTACGACGTTGAAATGGCTCTTTGTGGTGGCGCTGGTGATGGCAGAGCTCGTCATCAATGGCGAACTGCTTGCAAAGCGAAACGAGCTCGGGCTGGTCGGCGGCATCGTCGAGGCGCTGATCTTCGCGATTCTCAATGTCGGCGTCGCGCTGATGTTCGCCCTCTATGGCGTGCGCGAGATCGCGCATCGCTCGATTTTCCGTAAGTTTGTCGGCATTCTCGCCATCGCGGCCTATATCGGCGCAGCGATTGCCATCAATCTTGGTCTGGCGCATTACCGCGAGATTGCCGGAACGATCGCGACCAATGGCGACGAGGTGATGCGACGCTTGCTAAGCGCGCCATTCGCGCTGAACGAATTTCGCTCCTGGATACTCTTCTTCCTCGGTGTGATGTTTTCACTCTTTGCCCTGATCGATGGGCTCAGCATGCGTGACACTTATCCAGGCTACGCCACGGTTGATCACCGGCTTGACGAGGCGCGGGCAAATTATCGAAACAAGCGGCAAGGCCTGATCGGCGAGCTTTCCGATGTTCGCAGTGGTTATGAGGACGAACTCGCCGATGCGCGCGCCGACCTCAGCAAGCAGCGGACAGAACACGATGCGATCGTGGCCCATCGCTCTCGGTTGGTTGGGCTGTTCGACGCCCACCAAGCTCAGCTTGAACGTGCGGCAAACAGCCTGTTCCGAATCTACAGGGACGCCAATATCGCTGTACGCACGACACCCGCGCCGGAGCGCTTCTCGCGGCCATACCAACTCGGCCGCATCGGCGTCCAGTATTTCCGCGACGGGGAATGGAACAGCGACGAATTGCAAGCTTCCATCAAGGATGCGCAAGGCGACCTCGACAAGATGCTGGTCGCCTTGGGTGAACAGTTCGAGGCTGCGTTGAAGCAGTATCGCGAACTGGATGTGCTGGTGCCTGAAGCCCAATGAGCGGTCGACGGTCCCGGCGCTCGCCTTCCAACCTTGTCAACTGGGGCTGGATTATTCTATTCGCGCTCGGCCTCATTGCCGCCGCGATAGGCTTTACCTACGTCTATGTCTCGGCGCGCTCGCAACTCGTCGAACTTGACGATCGGCTTTGCCCGGTCGTCGGAGCTGCGTCGCAAACCATCATCCTGATCGATACCACGGATGCAATCGCTGACGTCACCAAACTGAACATCCAGACCCTGCTGCGCGATACCGCCTCCGGCATCCAGCGCGGTGGCTTGCTCGAGATCAGGGCCCTTACATCAGCGGTACCCTATACGAAAGAACTCTTCTCGCTGTGCAACCCCGGCAATGGCGGCGACCTCAGTGCTTTCACCGGCAATGCGGCGCTGGCGCGAGAGCGTTGGCAAGCGGGATTCGGCCAGCCGCTGCTGGTTGCGCTTGAAAAAGCGGTCGAGGCAAACAAGGCCGACAGCTCGCCGATCATGGCCGGCATTCAGTCGATAGCCGTCAGCCATCTGGTCGCCCAGAAAACGCGTGCGGTCCCCTCGCGGCTGATTGTCGTTTCGGACATGTTCGAGAATACCGAATTCTTCTCTCACTACCGCGGCGCCACAGATTTCGATGCCTTCAAAAAGTCGCCCGCGGCAAACCGCTTCGCTACGGATCTCGCTGGCAGCGATGTGTCGATCTGGCTCATACGCCGGGCGAAGTCGCCCGTCGACAGCGTCGCGTTGATGGCATTCTGGCAGCAGTGGATTGATTACAATCACGGCGTTTTCAGCTCTGCCAAGTCGTTGCAAGGAGTTGAAGGGTGAGGCGGCCGCGCGTGGCCAGCCGGCAGTTGGACGCTGCGGCGCCACTGGTCTTTATCGTTTTTACCGGCCTGGGCGCCGCCTACATAGTCGTGGCCAAATCGCTTTCCGTGTCGGCATTCGTCGTTACCTTCGTGCCGATCGCGCTGATGATGGGCTACGCGGCGATGATCATGATCGCGCGCGGGCTCCGGCTGCGCGACGACCAAACCGGGGACAACTTCTACTATATGGGCTTCATCTTCACGCTCACCAGCCTCGCCGTTTCGCTTTACCAGTATGGAGGCGGTGGCGCGGTCGACGAGATCGTGCGCAATTTCGGCATCGCGGTTGCCTCCACCATCGCCGGCATTGCATTTCGCATCGTCTTCAATCAGCTCCGGCGCGACCCTATGGAAGTGGAACGCGTGTCACGTCTCGAGCTCGCAGAAGCGTCCCGCAAGGTGCGCCGGGAACTCGATGGCATCCTGAGCGAGATGAACCATTTCCAACGCTCCAACCAGCAGATGCTGCAAGAGGGCTATCACGAGATACGAACGCAAGTGGAAACCTCGGCGAAATCCCTGGTCCAGTCTCTGGACCTGCTCGCCAAGGAAGCTTCCGAGCACATCAGGGCATCCTCGCTGGCGATGCAGAGCGGAATAGACACCGAGGAGCTGCGGGGCGGCATCGACCAGACAGCCAAGGCAGTTCACGATATCAACGCCATCCTGACCAGCGCCAGCACGCAGATTGCGACCGCGACACAGATGATGGCCGACAAGCTCGCTGGCATGTCGACACCCGACAAGGTCATCGAGGTTCGGCTGGAGCCGGTCGTGGCCGGTTTGCAGCGGGCGATCGAAACCGCCATGAGCGATTTCTCTTCCCGTCTTGGCGATGTGGCGGAGCTTCGGCGCGGGCTGGAACAGTCCACGGCGGAAGCGCTTCGGGCCAGCGATGTGCTCGACAAACTTGCGGCGACATTTGAGGGTTATGATCGAGCGCCGACGCGGCAGGGTCTATTCAGACGGCTCTGGCGTGGCGGCTAAAGCGCGTTGCATGGTCAGTGTGGGACGATGTCGATGAAGATGCCTTCCTCGCTTATCGCCGAAGGGGAACGCGGCCATCGCCGAGGCGTGGTGCTTGGGCTCACAATGGCCGAGCTTCTCCTCCTTCTGCTTTTCTGCCTCCTTCTGGTCTCGGCCAGCATCGCACAGCGAAAAGATGAGAGGATCGCCGAGCTGCAGGCCTCCGCGAACCTGGACATCACGGTGGGCCAGCTTGCCGACATGCGTGCCGAACTGGCGCGCCTGCAGGCGCTGTTTCCAAAAGCGGCGCTTCCTTTGCCGCCAGCCAACTGGACCGAGCTCGTTGCGGCCAAAGCGGTGATCGACGGGCTTACGGAAAAGGGCATCGATGCCGCGCCGACGTCAGACCCGACGCTGCGGAAATTGCTGCTCGAAATCAGCGAAGCCAAGGCCGCCGACCCCCGTCTGCTGGACCGACTTGAAAAGACGCTCTCGGCCTCCAACGACAGGAGCGCGGACGCTGAATCGTCGATGCAGTGGCCGCCGATGATAACGTTGAGCGACGACGGCTATACATTTGAACGTGGCAGCGCTGCTCTCACCGACGCGTTCCGGGCTCGTTTGCAGACCAAGGTCACGGACGACGTTCTGTCTTTGCTGACACGCTACAAAGTCGATGTCGTCGAGATCGTCGGTCACACGGATGAGCAGAAAATCAATCCGGCCAAGCCGTCCAACCTCGATGCGGTTGCGATCTCGGCGATGAACGGAGCCAGCGCTATCAGCGATTTGACCCCGGCCGACAATGCGGGGCTGGGGCTCTCGCGTGCGATCGCGGTAGCGAACGCGCTGATCCAGACGGGACGGCTGGGCAGTGTGAAGATCATTCCGTTGTCAGCGGCACAGCTCGTAATGCCGGGAGACATTATCGCCGACGGCAGCCACGTTGGCGATGTTCGGGAACGCCGGCGTATCGAGATTCGGGTACGACGGTCCTCGGACGGCGGCACCAATTAACGCGGTGATCGCGCGATTCAGCCTGCTTGGCGGTATCGACAACGACGCCCTTGTTTTGACCGCAGCGCTTTTTCGCAATCGCGTGGCCTGGACCGCAAAGCCTTCGTCGCTTCGCTCCCGCTGCACCGAGGGATCGACGAACGGCGCCCAACTACCCCAGCCACCACCATAGCGCCGCGATCACCGCGATAACGGCCGCCACGCTTAGCGCCAGCATGATGTAGGAGCCCTTGATGATGTCGGCGATGATCTTCTTGATGGCCTCGCGGTCGTTGAGATTGGGGAAGGGCTCGTTCGGTTGCGCCACGTCGAGGAAGTGGCAGAGCGGGGCCCAGCCTTCGCTGACCTTGAACACCAGCAGCTTTTCCGGCGGCACCGCCGCCTTCACTTCCTCGACATATGCGTTGTAGCGCTCCACGGCCTTGGCGCGGTTGCCCATGACGCCGGCTAGCGTGCGGCCCCAGATCAGCCTGCGTGACATGTCGCCGAATTTCCGGCCGAACGGCGTCAGCCATTCCAGGATCTTGAACTGCCAGACATTCTCGGTGAAGTAGATCGTGTCGATGGTGCTCTCGTACCAGGCTTCCGCGCCGCGCGGGTGCAAGGTGAGCAGCACCTTGGCGTCGGGATAGGCGGCCATCAGTTCGCGCCACACGCAGCAGCCTGGATTGTCGACCGTCGCCTTGTAATTGCCGAATACCCGGCTCCAGTCCTGCTGCGTGCCGGGCGGGCTGTTGGCCACCTTGCGCCAGAAATCGAGATGGCCCTTGTTGGCCTTGTTCAGGATCACTTCCTGCATGTGGTAGCAGGGCAGGCCGAGCCTGTTCAGCGCGACGAAGGTCGACCATGTACCGGTGCGCCCGAAGCCAGCCCCGATCAGCGTGAGCGTCATTTGTTCCCCCGACCAAACCAAGGCCGCGTGCTCGCGCCAAAAAAGGACGCCGCGGCAACCCTAGGCATGCCCTGCGCGACAAGGACGCCGCGCCGCAGGATCGATTTGCTCCCTTGCATCGATCTTCTGGCAACACGTTGCGCCCTGGCCGGCATTTGCGCAACAGATTTCTATGGGGCCTGTGTGAGAGGACCGCTGTTGACGTCGGACGATGATAGAAGAAGACGCATTGCCGTCTTGAACGGCGCGGAGCGGATCGGCGTGATGTCCACGCCTCTAGGTGAGACGTTGCCGTCATCGACGCTTTCGCAAAATCAAACGGAGGGCGGGCAGCGCCGCTGCCCGCCCTCGCAGCTCACTCAGCCGCGAGCTTGTCCTGCGTGTTCGTGTCGAAATCGCTGGCGTCGTGGCGTTCGTGCAGCTGCATCGCGGGTTCGCCGAAGGCGCGGTTGACCATGCGTCCGCGCTTGACCGCGGGGCGCTCGTCGATCGCCTTCGCCCACCGCTGCACGTTCTTGTAATCCTGCACCGAAAGGAACTCGCCGGAATCATTGTACATGCGGCCGAGCGCCAGTCCGCCATACCAGGGCCAGACCGCCATGTCGGCGATCGAGTAGCCGGCGCCGGAAAGATATTCGGTTTCGGCCAGGCGGCGGTCGAGCACGTCGAGCTGGCGCTTGGTTTCCATGGCAAAGCGGTCGATGGCGTATTCGATCTTGGTCGGCGCGTACGCATAGAAATGACCGAAGCCGCCGCCGAGATAAGGGGCAGAGCCCATCTGCCAGAACAGCCAGGACAGGGTCTCGGCGCGCGCCGGCTGGTCGGTCGGCAGGAACTCGCCGAACTTTTCGGCGAGATAGGTGAGGATCGAACCGGACTCGAAGACGCGGATGGGCGTGGCGCCGCTGCGGTCCATCAGTGCGGGGATCTTGGAGTTCGGATTGACCTCGACGAAGCCGCTGCCGAACTGGTCGCCATCGTTGATCCTGATCAGCCAGGCGTCGTATTCGGCGCCCTTGTGGCCAAGCGCCAGCAGTTCCTCCAGCATGATCGTCACCTTGACGCCGTTCGGCGTCGCCAGCGAATAGAGCTGCAACGGGTGCTTGCCCACCGGCAGCACCTTGTCATGCGTCGGGCCGGCGATCGGGCGGTTGATGCTGGCGAAGGCGCCGCCGCTCGGCTTGTTCCAGGTCCATACTTTCGGCGGAGTGTATTCGGTCATCGCGGGGCCTCGTATTGTGGGGAGAGACAGGTTGGAAGCGGGACTGGCAGTTGCACCTACAGCTAGGGCTGCAAACGGGAAAGTTCAACTTGCGTTGAACTATTGTCAATGACCATGCCTCTCATCTTCCCTTTGGGCTTCGAAAGGATGGAGGGGATGCCCCCCAACCCCTTGCGCCTTGGTTCGCGTGCCATACCTATAGGAACGTGACCCCCAAGCCCGTCCAGGACAAGAGCATGCCCATCAATCCCAACAGACGCTCCGTCGTGGCGGTGCGCGCCACCATTCCAGACGATGCCTTCACTGCCGGGGCATTGGGCACGCTGCGCGAAGGCAGCGGCGTCGTTATCCGCGAGAATGGGTTGGTGCTGACCATCGGCTATCTCATTACCGAGGCGGAAGAGGTGTGGCTTACGACCCATGACGGCCGCGTCGTGCCTGCGCATGCGCTGGCCTACGACCAGGAATCGGGCTTTGGCCTGGTTCAGGCGCTGGCGCCGCTTGGCCTGCCGGCGGTGGCGCTGGGCGACGCCGGCAGGGCCAGGATCGGGGATAGCGTGGTGCTCGCCGACGGCATCGGCCAGTCGGTTCAGGCCAGGATCGTCACCAAGCAGGAATTCGCCGGCTATTGGGAATATCTGCTCGAGGAAGCGATCTTCATCGCGCCGGCGCATCCTTCCTGGGGCGGCGCGGCGCTGTTCGATGCAAAGGGCGCGCTGCTCGGCGTCGGGTCGCTGCGCCTGCAGATGAGCCGCAACGGCGAGGTCGCCGATATCAACATGGTGGTGCCGATCGACCTGTTGCCGCCGATCCTCGACGATCTCCTGACGCGCGGCCAGGTGGCGCGGCCGCCACGGCCATGGCTCGGCGCCCTCTCGGCCGAAAGCGACGGCCGGGTGGTGGTGATGAGCGTGACCGAAGGCGGTCCGGCCGCCAAGGCGGGCCTGCGCGAGGGCGACGTCATCTCAGACATACGCGACGGCGCGGTCGACGGGCTGGCCGATTTCTATCGCAAGCTATGGGACAGCGGTTCGGCCGGCGCCGAGATCCCGATGCGGGTCCTGCGCGACGGCCGCGAAACCTGGCTGCGCGTCAAATCCGCCGACCGCGACAGTTTCCTAAAGAAGCCGCAATTGCAGTGAGCGCGTTACCTTCTCGACAGCAGAGAAGGAAAGCTCACAGCCCAGTCTAAAAGAAAAAGCCGCCGTCGCTTGCGCGAGGGCGGCTTTTTCCTGGGAGGACGTCAAGAAGAAGACGATCAAGAGATTCAAGATACCGTTCTATCTCCTTGTTCGGGCTTGAGAAGATCAAGCCGCGGCTTTGTGCTTCCTGACGTGGGTGTGCTTGCGTACAGGCTTCTTCACATGCCGGCTGGCGTGCTTGCGATGCGACCGCATTGATGGCAAACGAAATGCCAAGCAGGGCACCCATCCATCCGGTCGAACGTGGTTTCATTTTCGGGACCATCCCTTTGCGTTGCGCCGCGACCGGTTCCGGCCGCCGCGGGGGTGGTTATCGCAGCACCGCTTTTCTCCAGTTTTTTCCCGGACGTTGAATCTTGTTTCTAAAGTGTGTCTGGAGGGCGCTTCTCCCTCCTCCGCTGTGGGAAGACGTAAGAGCGCTGCGCCCGCTGCGGCGCTTCTGCCTCTTTCCCCGCCGCTGTCATTCGCGTATGGGCCGGGGCAACTCCCGCACCCTCACATCAGCCTCCCGGACCACTCATGATCAGACTTGAAAACATCGGCAAGCAGAACGGCCGTCAGCTTGTCTTCATCGAGGCGTCGGCCGCCTTGCAGAAAGGCGAAAAGGTCGGGCTCGTCGGCCCCAACGGCGCCGGCAAGACAACACTGTTTCGCATGATCACCGGGCAGGAACAGCCCGACGAGGGCCAGGTGCAGGTCGATCGCGGCGTCACGATCGGCTATTTCAGCCAGGATGTCGGCGATATGGACGGCCGTAGCGCGGTGGCCGAAGTGATGAACGGCGCCGGGCCGGTGAGCGAAGTGGCGGCCGAGATGGCGGCGCTGGAGGCGGCTATGGCTGATCCCGACCAGGCGGACCGGATGGACGAGATCATCGAACGCTATGGCGAGGCGCAGCACCGCTTCGAGGAACTCGACGGCTATGCGCTCGACGGCCGGGCGCGGGAAGTGCTCGACGGTCTCGGTTTCTCGCAGGAGATGATGGACGGCGACGTCGGAAAACTCTCCGGCGGCTGGAAGATGCGCGTGGCGCTGGCACGCATTCTGCTGATGCGGCCCGACGCCATGCTGCTCGACGAGCCGAGCAACCATCTCGACCTGGAAAGCCTGATCTGGCTCGAGCAGTTCCTGAAGAATTATGACGGCGCGCTCCTGATGACCTCGCACGACCGCGAGTTCATGAACCGCATCGTCAACAAGGTGGTGGAGATCGACGGCGGGTCGCTCACCGCCTATTCCGGCAATTACGAATTCTATCAGCAGCAGCGCGCGATCGCGGACAAGCAGCAGCAGGCGCAGTTCGAGCGCCAGCAGGCGATGCTGGCCAAGGAGATCGCCTTTATCGAACGGTTCAAGGCGCGCGCGTCGCATGCGGCCCAGGTGCAGAGCCGGGTGAAGAAGCTCGACAAGATCGATCGCGTCGAGCCGCCGAAGCGCCGCCAGACGGTGAATTTCGAGTTCCAGCCGGCGCCGCGCTGCGGCGAGGACGTCGTGACGTTGAAGAACGTCCACAAGGCCTATGGCAGCCGTTCGATCTATGAAGGGCTCGACTTCCAGGTGCGCCGACGCGAGCGCTGGTGCATCATGGGCGTCAATGGCGCGGGCAAGTCGACGCTGTTGAAATTGGTGGCCGGCGCGTCCAATCCCGACCAGGGCTCGGTGGCGCGTGGTCCGAGCGTCAAGATGGGCTATTTCGCCCAGCATGCCATGGAGCTGCTCGACGGCGAGCGCACCGTGTTCCAGACGCTGGAGGACAATTTTCCGCAGGCCGGCCAGGCGCCGCTTCGGGCGCTTGCCGGCTGCTTCGGTTTTTCCGGCGACGAGATCGATAAGAAGTGCCGGGTGCTTTCGGGCGGCGAAAAGGCGCGGCTGGTGATGGCGCTGATGCTGTTCGACCCGCCCAACCTCCTGGTGCTGGACGAGCCGACCAACCATCTCGACATCGTCACCAAGCAGATGCTGATCGAGGCGCTGTCGCAATATGAGGGCACCATGCTGTTCGTCTCGCACGACCGCCATTTCCTGGCGGCGCTGTCCAATCGCGTGCTGGAATTGACGCCGGATGGCATCCACACCTATGGCGGCGGCTACACCGAATATGTCGAGCGCACCGGGCAGGAGGCACCGGGGCTGAGGGGATAAGCACAGAGGCTATTCTCCGGAAGCGGCCGTGGCACGCTACGCCGTCATTTCCGAAAAGAGCCAATCGCGAAAAGCCTTCACCTTGCGCCGGCGGACCGCGTCCGGCGGGTAGACCAGGTAGAAGCTGGAAACCGATTTCAGCGCGTGGCCGAAAGGGCGGACAAGCCTTCCGGTGGCGAGGTCGGCCGCCACGAGCATGGTCCGGCCAAGTACCACGCCTTCACCTTGCACGGCCGATTCGACGGCGAAAGTGGCGGAATCGAAGGTAATCCCGCTCCGCGGATCCACGCCTTCCACTCCCGCGCTGGACAGCCAGGCCGCCCAGCCGATCGGGAAACCATCATGGATCAGCGTGTGGTGCCTGAGATCGTCGGGCTTCTCCAGCGGCCAGGCGCCCTGCATGAGCCTCGGGCTACACACTGGAAACACCTCCTCGCCAGTGAGGAATTCCGATGTGAGACCCGGATAGTTTCCGGCGCCATAGCGGATGGCGACGTCGATGCCGTCGCCAAGGAAATTGGTCAACCTGCCCGTCGTCGAAATCCTGACGTCGATGTCGCCATGCGCGCGATGAAAGCGATAGAGCCGCGGCACCAGCCATTTTCCCGCGAAGCCGTCGGAGGTGGAGACGTTCAATGTCGAGCCCGAATGGGCGGCCGTCGCCGATTGGGTGGCGGCCGCGAGCTGGTCGAGCATCTCGTGGACCGCCCTCGCATAGGGCTCGCCCACGGCGGTGAGGCGCACCGAGCGCGTCGCGCGCTCGAACAAAAGCACGCCGAGCTGTTCCTCAAGGTGCTTGATCGCCCGGCTGACGGCGCCGTGCGTGACGTTGAGCTCGTCGGCTGCCCTGGAGAAATTCAAATGCCGCGCGGCGGCCTCGAAGGCCGGCAGCGCGTTGAGTGGGGGAAGTCTGCGGATCATGGCCAATCTGTGAGATTTGATCACAAATCCTTGCCAAAGTTTGGATTGTCTGTCCAGCGCATGCTGGACAGAATGCTCGCAGGATTTGTGATCAAACGTCACGAGAGCAGCATGGCTACCGTTCACCCCTTCCTCTGGTTCAATCTCAACGCCGAAGAGGCGCGCGACTTCTATCTGTCTGTGTTCAAGAATGGCCGGGCGCTTGAGGCGATCGAATTCACCGATTTCGTCGGCGGCACGAATAAAACGGTGCCGCACGCGATCTTCGACTTCGAGCTCGAGGGCCAGCGCTTCACCGCGCTCAATGCCGGCTCGATGCCGCCGTTCAATGAGCGGATCTCGCTCTACATCGAGACCAAGGACCAGGCCGAGACAGATTATTACTGGAACGCGCTGACGGCGGGCGGCGGCGCTGAAAAGCCTTGCGGCTGGCTGAGGGACAAATTCGGCGTCTACTGGCAGGTGATCCCCGAAGCGGCGCTGCGCCTGATGAACGACCCGGACCGCGACAAGGCGGGGCGGGCGCGGCAGGCGATGTACAAGATGAGCAAGATCATTGTCGCCGACATTGAGGCGGCCCACGCCGGCAAGGCGTAATCCAGCAGTCCATCCTGAAGACGGAGGTTCCCATGGCATCGCTCAAAGGCAAGAGAATTATTGTCGTCGGAGGCAGTTCCGGCATAGGGCTCGGCGTAGCGGCAGCCGCGCTGGAGCGCGGCGCGGAGCTGGTGATCGTCGGCCGCTCGGGCGAAAAGCTCAAGGCCGCGGAACGGACGCTCGGCCCAGGCGGTCGCGTGCGAAGCCTTTCGGCTGATATGACGAAGGAAGCGGACATTGCCCGGATGTTCGACGAAACCGGTGCCTTCGACCACCTCGTCTCGACGGCCGGCACGCCGCCGCCCAACGACCCGATCGGCCAGACCGACATGGACTACGTGCGGCGCTTCGTCGACAACAAGCTGATCGGCGCCGTGATGCTCGCCAAACATGGCGTGCGCACGCTGAAAGCCGGAGGGTCGATGACCTTTACATCAGGCATCAACAAGGACCGCCCGCCGGTTCCCGGAGGCTCGGTTGTTTCCGCGATCGCCGGTTCATTCAGCTATTTCGCCCGGGCGCTGGCGCTGGAGCTGGCCCCGACGCGCGTCAATATCGTGTCGCCGGGATGGGTCGACACGCCGATGTGGGACGAACTCGTCGGTGAGGCCAAATCCGGTTTTTTCGCCGGCATAGCCGCCCGCCTGCCCGCGAGAAAGGTCGCTACGCCCGCCGACGTCGCCCCTGCCTATCTCTACCTCATGGAAAGCGAATTCACGACCGGCGAGACGATCCGCATCGATGGCGGACAGAACCTGATCTAGTTGGCATCGCAGGGTCGTCAAACGTCACGCTTCGATGCGACGCCACCTGGGTTTGAACGATACCGTCCGCAGTCCGGCGTCGCGCACGCGATTGACGAATGCGTCGTTGACGAACACCGGGGACGCGCGCATCGGCAGCTTGAACATTTCGGCGGTGCCGATCTTGTCCGCATCGAATTCGTATCGCTCGATCGCGAGAATGGCGCCGTCATCGAAATAGACGATTCCAGACCGCTCCTCGTCCAGCGCATCGATCACGGTGGTCACGTTGAAAAGCCAGACCTCTTCCCCGCGCAACGGGATCAGCTGGCCATAGGGCAGCAGATATGCCTTCAGCGCGTCGACGGCAGGCTTGCGCAAAAGCGGCGCATGCTCGCCAAGCCAAGGGAAGTCCGAATAGAGGGGGTCGCCCTCCGACACGCGGCGCATGACCGGTGGATCCCAGTTCTCGAGGGGTGTTCCGTCAAGGGAGGAGAAGACCTCGTAGTAGGCCTCGTCGACCGGAAGCACCCATTCCTGGCCCTCGACAACCGCGAATTCGTAAATGGTCGTCATCGCCGGCGTTCCCAAGTTCAGGCCTGCTTCCGCTTCTGCGATCCCATCAAACGCTGGCCTGCCTTCAGAAGCATCAAAGCATATCATCTATGGATATTTTGTCGTGGCCGGGGGGCTCGGCTCGCCCGCGAGTTCGTTCGGCAGCGGCAAACTCGAGCACTGCAAATGTATCCTGCGGGCGAACATCTTGCGCTCCTTTTGCTCGTGCTCCTTGATGGCTGCCGCGAGACCCAATCCGTAAGGGCCAAGGAAGACACCGGTCCCCCAACCGGGATGCTCTTTTTCACGCGCATCATAGTTCGAGGCCTCGACCCGGGCCTGTTGGCATTCCGGCGATATCCATTTCGGGTCTTGCGTCGAAAGCGAGGCCCCATAATCCACCGGAGAGCTCACACATCCAGTTGCCACCGTGGCTAGCACCACCAACACCACAAGTCTCATCCCGGGTCTTCTCCGCGGCATTTTCGAGAGCACAGACCCTCCTTGCTACACGGGGAAGGCCGGCGCAAGGCGGTTGACCCGGCAGGCCATCCGGCCGATAGGTCCGCTAAAAACCTCGAGAACCCCATGACCACACAGCTCCACGATGCGACGACGGCCGCAGCTGAGCCCGTTTCCGATGCCGACGCCGCCTGGCAGGACGACATCCGCGCCGGCGTGCGCCATGTGCGCGATCTGGCCGTGCAGCCGCTGTCGCCAGGCGAACGCGCGACGGCCCAGGAAGCAGCCTCCCGCCACAAGGTGCGTATCCCCAAATCCTATCTCGACCTGATCGACTGGGAAGACCCCGCCGATCCTATCCGGGCGCAAGTCATCCCGTCTCCCGACGAGCTGGTGACCGGCGAAGGCGAGCTCGACGACCCGATCGGCGACCACGCCTTCAGTCCGGTGCCCAGGCTGACGCATCGCCATGCCGACCGGGTGCTGCTGTTTCCCACCTATCAATGCGCGGTCTATTGCCGCTTCTGCTTCCGCAAGGAGTCCCTGACCTCGATCGGACGCGGCTATACGCGCGAAGCCCTGGAGCCGGCGCTCGCCTATATCGCTTCCCACCCCGAGATCCGCGAGGTGATCCTGACCGGCGGCGACCCGCTCTCGCTGCCCGACAAGGCGCTCAACGAAATCCGCGCCCGCATCGAGGCGATCGCGCATGTGCGGCTGATGCGCATCCACACCCGCGTGCCGGTCGCGCTGCCTTCACGCATCACGCCAGGGCTGATCGCTGCCTTGCAAGGCCGGCTGATGATCACGGTCGTCACCCATTTCAACCATCCGCGCGAGATCACCGATGCGACCGAGGCGGCCTGCCGCGGCTTGCGGCAGGCGGGATTCGTGCTGCTCAACCAGAGCGTCCTGCTCAAGGGCGTCAACGACACTGTCGAGGTGCAGGAGGAACTCTGCCGCGAGCTGATGTACCGCCTGGGGGTAAAGCCCTATTACCTTCACCACGGCGACCTCGCGCGCGGCATGGCGCACCGCCGCACCACGATCGCCGAAGGCCAGGCGCTGGTGGCCGCGCTGCGCGCGCGCCTGTCCGGCATCTGCAATCCCATCTACGTGCTCGACCTGCCCGACGGTGGCGGCAAGGTGCCGATCGGGCCGGGTTACGTGGAAGACCGCGACGGCGGCAACTGGCGCATTCGTGGGCAGGATGGAAAGGTGAGGGAATATACAGAAGTGGTGAGCCAGCTCTGAGTCCACATTCCCGGCGGCGTCCGTGCGATCAGGCGTTGTCGCGCCCCGGCATAAATGCATATTGTGAGCGGTTCGCGGTTGCGGAGCATGGGCGGTGGCAGCGGCAGGCAGCAGTCAAGGCGTTGTGTCCCAACGGCAATTCGTCGACACCGGGGTTCAGCACTGCGTGCTGGACACGGCAGGCCTGGCGCCTCGGCAAGCCCTTGCGTTGTGGCAGGAGAATATCGGCCTGCTCTACGACGTTCGCCTGCGCAACGCCGGCGATGACCGGTTTCATTTCCACGCCGATGCCTTTCACTTCGGCGAGATCGTTCTCACCTCGTATGGGTGCATCGCGCAAAGCTTCGACCGCTCGCGCGCCCGGATCAGCCGCGACGGCCTCGATCACATCACTGTGCAGGTCTGCCTGCGCGGAAGCCATGGACGGCGCGATGGCGCATCGGATGAAAAGGCCTCGTCGGGGGACCTGATCGTGGCCGACCTGGCACAGGCCCAGTCGACGGGTACGTCCGATTTCGACAGCCTCAACCTGACCATGCCGCGCCGCCTGCTGGCGCCATTCCTAAAGGCGCCGGACGAGCACAATATGCGCGTCATTTCCGGCAACGCGCCGTTGGCGGCGCTGTTGCGTGGGCATCTTGTGGGCCTCTACGGGGCCGCGCCCGCAATGAGCCGTCAGGACGCCGAGGCGGTGATCGGGCCGACGCTGGAACTCGCCGCCGCAGCCGTGAATTCGGCCGTGGCGGAGGAAAACGCCGCCTCGGTCCACCTGGCGCTGACCAGCGAGATCCGTCGCCACATCGACGCGCATATCCGCAGCCGGCACCTCACCGCCGAGGCCATCGCCGCCATGTTCGGCATTTCCATGCGCAAGCTCTATTACCTCTTCGAACCTCATGGCGGTCTTTCCAGATATATCCAGGAGGAGAGGCTGCGCCGCTGCCGCGCCGAACTCGCCGATCCCGGCCGCCGGCACGAAAGCATTGCCGAGATCGCCGATCGCTATGGTTTCGGTCACCGCAAGAGCTTCGTGCGCGCCTTCCGCCGCTCTTTCGACATGACCCCGCGGGAGATGCGGGCACATGCCGCCCATGGGCGCAGCCAGTCCCTCGGCCATGGCGAGAACCGCACCATGTGGCACTGGATCCGCGAACTGCGATAGAGGCGGCGTGCCAGCCGAAAGGCAAATGAATCAATGGACAAGCGGTGTCCGATCAGCAGGCATGTGAAGAGCCTTCCCGTGCTTTCCGAGGCGATTTCCCCGATCGGTTGCACCAGCGGCCACATTCCCTGCGCCTCATGCCACATTTGCGCGGAGCCCTCACATAGGTCTTGAAATTCTGCCGCAGCCCGCGCGAAAAGCGGCCGAAGGCTCACACCACGTCGAGGGCACTGGAGGGGTTCATGGCACTGTCTAGAGCGGAGAGGCAGCAAACGGCGCCCGCCATCGGCGGCACCCCGTGAGGTTCTGAGCGGGGATCGAACGCAGGTGGCCGACCAGGACACCATCATAGTTCTGTCCACGGACGCGATCGCGGCCCGAGAGCGCGAAGCTGCCGTGCGCGAGTTCTATGGCCGCATCTGCATGCGGCTGGACCTTGCGCCGCTTGAACGCGGCGAGTTGCGGCTAAGCGCCTCCACCACCATCCTGCCAGGGGTGAGCGTGGCCCACGGGCAGGTCGCGCCCATGGCTTGGGAACGCACGCCCGCGCTCCAGCAGGACGCCAATGACGACCTGGTGGTGTCCTGGATCGCGGGCGGGTGGCGTTTCGATACGGCACGGCACGAGGCGGTTGAGACCTCGCCCGGTGCGCCCTGCATCATGCCGATGGACCGGAGCTGGCGAGCGAGGGCGCAGAACGGCGATTGGACGATCTGCGCGCGATTTGCCCGATCGACGCTCACTCCTCTCCTTCGCCATGTCGGCGATCTCAGGCCGGATGCCATCAATCCCGGCACGCCTGAAGCGCGGCTTCTGCTGGCCTATGTCGAGGCGGTGGCGGGTGGGGCGATCGGCCCCGGTCTGGCGCCGCTGGCCGCCCAGCACATTGCCGATCTGTTCGCCGCGGCGGTCGGCGCCAACCGCGAGGTTGAGCAGGTGGTCGCCGGCCGCGGCGTTCGTACCGCCCGCATGCATGCCATCAAGCGTTATATCGAGGAGAACCTGCACCGAGCGCGCCTCTCGGCAGAGACGGCGGGCCGGGGGCTGGGGCTCAGCCCGCGCTACATCAGGCGCCTTTTCGCCGAAGAGGGGCAGGGGTTTTCCGACTATGTCATGCAAAGACGGCTGGAGCGGGTCCACCGGCAGCTCGCCAGCCCGCTTTTTTCAGCAAGGCCGATCGCCGACCTCGCTTTCGAGGCGGGGCTGGTCGAACCCTCGACCTTCTACCGGCAGTTCCGGTCCCGCTATGGCATGACCCCATCGGAGGTGCGCGCCGGCCGCGCGCCGTGAGACGCATGCGGCCGCTCACGCATGGCAAACCCGGTCACCTGTTCCGTCAGTGCCACTTGCCTGTGCCGCCAGTGCGATACGCCTTTATCCACGGTGCGGGCATGGTCGCGCCGGCGGACGCGGGTGCAACGGCATGCGCGGGAGCGGGGGCGAGCGGCCAGGCCTCCGTGACATCGGAAAGCTGGCCCTGGAGATAAAAATGCGTGCGGCGAGAAGCTTGATACTGGGCATTACGGTTTTCTGCGCAATTCTTCCGACCGAGGTCTTCGCGGCCTACAAATGCATGAATCCGGCAATCTGCAGGGCGGTCTGCGGCAGCGAAACATGCGGCAAGATCGCCGCGCGCGATCCCGACATGAAGGCGCTGGACCTGTCCAAAGGCGCGTCCGGGCAGATCGCCGCTTCCAGCAGCGGGTCTTCGTCCGGGACCAGCTCGAGAAAAACCTACACCTGTTCGAACCCGGCGATCTGCATCGCGGTCTGCGGCAAGAAGACCTGTCCGTAACCAGAACGGACTCGGCGTATCATCAGAGGCGCCGGCGCGCGGCGCCGGCGCCGTTGGCGCGTG
>NZ_JAIUIF010000031.1:0-16200 GCF_020165475.1 Mesorhizobium sp. BR1-1-15
AACCGCTTCGACGCCAAAACAGAAGCGGACAGATCATGTGCTACCAAACCGGACAACTTGATTAGCTACCGACAGGCGGCGGGAACGCCGCAACAAAAAGGGGGAGCTTGACAAGTGTGCAGTTCCACCTAATGCTTGGGCAGGTTGTCCATATTATGGACTGAGCGATTCCAAAAGGTCGCGCGTTCGTATTCACCGGCTGCACGAATGTGCCGAATGCCAGGCGGTGGCTGCAGCGATGCATGTGCGGAATGTCAAGGAGAGTGGCAGCGTGAACAATATAAACTACCTTACAAATATCAATTTCGGGCTTGGAGCAGCCGAGTCACTGGCAGAAATTTTGGACGAACTCGGCGTGTCCCGCCCTTTGATGATCAGCGATCACGGCATCAAATCCGCTGGTTTGCTTGAGCGTCCGGTATTCGAGTTCCTGAGAACAGCGCCGATCTTCCTGGACGTTCCCTCCAACCCGACTGAGAGCGCAGTTGCTGCCGGTCTCGCGCTATACAGGCAAGGCGGCTGCGATGGGGTAGTGGCGATTGGCGGAGGCTCTCCGATCGACCTGGCCAAGGGCGTGGCGCTGCTTGCCACGCACGATGGTGAACTTGAGCGTTATGCAGCGATCCTGGGCGGGCTCGCACGCATCACCGGCGCGGTAGCGCCGCTTGTGGCCATCCCGACAACGGCGGGTACGGGGTCCGAAGTTGGACGCGCGGCACTGATCACACTGGATGACGGCCGGAAGCTCGGATTTATCAGCCCGCACCTCATCCCGCGCAGGGCGATCTGTGACCCGGGGTTGACGATGGGGCTCCCCCCGGCTCTGACGGCCTCGACAGGGCTCGACGCACTGTCGCATTGTATCGAGACGTACCTTTCCCCCCGCTATAATCCGCCTGCCGAGGCAATTGCCACCGACGGCTTCCAACGGATCTGGAAGGCTTTGCCTGTCGCCTACGCAGACGGCGCGAACGCGGAGGCGCGGACCGAACTCATGATGGGTGCCCTCGAAGGGGGCATGACGTTTCAGAAGGGGCTTGGCGCCGTCCATGCGCTTAGCCATGCATTGGGCGGTCTCAAGGAGGCTAAGCTCCATCATGGGACGCTCAACGCCATCCTGATGCCGACCGTCCTTCGGTGGAACGTGGAAGTTGAAGCCGTGGCTCAGAAGGTCGACTACCTCGAGCGCCTGGCGGGACTTGAACATACAACGCTCGCAGATGCACTGGACGGGTTGAACCGTAGTCTTGGCATTACGCCCAGATTGTCCGAACTGGGGGTGCCCCGGCACGTCATCGATTGGGTGTGTGAGCGAGCCATTGCAGACCACAGCCATCCCACAAATCCACGTTCGCTGACCAAGGAAGACTACGCCGCGATCCTTGAGACCGTTTTCTAGGCTGCGAATGCCCTCAAAGGAGGAGCGAGGAGGTAATTCCGTGAGACCGATCGTGATCGTAACGGGCGCAAGCCACGGCATCGGTGCCGCAACGGCGCGGCTGTTCGCCGTTGAAGGCTACGATGTTTGCATAAACTATCTTTCGGATGCTGCCGCTGCATCCGAAGTCGTTGAGCACTGCAACGCCGCAGGCGCCCGCGCCATCGCGGTACAGGGAGACGTGGGCAAGAGGGAGGACATCGAGGCCCTGTTCAGTGCCTGCGACGATGCACTGGGGCGAGTGACCTGCCTGGTCAATAATGCCGGGATCATTGGGAAAGCCTGCAGAATCGATGAGTTGCAGCCCGCGGTGCTGGAAAACACCTTCAGGACCAACGTCTTCGCCGTCATGTACTGTATACAGGAAGCCGCGAAACGCATGTCCAACCGCAAGGGCGGCAGAGGCGGGACGATTATCAACATGTCTTCGCTCGCCGCCTTCCTCGGCAGCCCGAACGAATATGTGCATTATGCCGCAAGCAAGGGTGCAGTGGAATCCATCTCCATCGGCGCGGGGAAAGAACTGGCGCCGGAGGGCATCCGTGTGAATGCCATACGTGTCGGGACCACCAACACGCGGATACACACACAAGGCGGAAACCCCGAGCGACCAGCCAGGATTGCGGCGGCAACCCCCATGGGGCGCATCGCGGAGCCTGAAGACATCGCGCGCGCGGCCCTGATGCTTGCGTCTCCTGGCGCGGGGTTCATGACAGGCACCCTGATCACGGTGTCCGGGGGGCTCTGATGCTCCGCGGTCGGGATATTCCGCTGGGAGTGCCAGGCTGGCCTGGCACTCCTGCTGAGACCAGTCGCGCCCCATCCACGGGCATTCATTCCAGCTCAATTGCCGCGCGACGCCAGTCAAGCACTCTGTAAGGTGCCTCGTCCGCGTTCGATACAAGTATCAATGCCTCGAAAGATTCGCTGTAGCCGGACCGCAGGGTCGTCCTGAGATCGACGCGCCAGCTCGGTGCCGGCTTCAGTGTGTTGAAGGTCACCCCCGCCAGCGACTGATCGAGTTGCTCGCGCGACAGACGGCCGGCGTGGAAATCCTTGATCGCCTTTCGCACCGACGGCGGCAGGCCAGGAATGTCGCCCAGCAGTCCATCATCGAGCGCTTCCAGGCGAACGCCGGCCAATCCGGAGGAGACGGTGACATAGGGTTCGATGGCGATGGCCATGTCGGGCGTTATTCCCGGGAAGGCGGCCAATTCGGAGACCGTCTGAAACAGCTTTGTGTCGTTTCCAGCCTGCTGCGGAGCGGAACCGGCCGGCTGTCCGTTCGCCGGAGTCGGCCGGGCGCGGTGGCCGATGATCTTTGTCGCCAGATCCTCCGCGGTTCCGGGAGCGGCGCCGGCGGCTCGCAACGCGCCAACGATCAGCGGCCGCTCGGCGGTGTTGAGATCGATCCGCAATGCTTCATTTCTCGCAGAGATGGAAGCGACCCCGGCCGGCAGGGTGATCGTGGACGAAATCTGATCGCTCAGCTTGCCCACACTGTCGGGCGGGCCAGCGCGGATCTCGGCCGCGGCCTGCGACAGCCCGGCTTCCGCCAGAATGCGCGCCGACGCCTTGTCTTCCGTGACGCGCACACTGGCCACGACCCCGGTCATCTGCACGCGAAGTATGACGGCAAGGAATCCCAGAAAAATCATGATCCACAGGACGCTGACGAGGATTGCACCTCGCCGGGTCGTTGCCGAGTTCATGCCCACTGCCGCAAGACCCATTTCGGCCCCATGCTTCGCCACGAAAGGTGACGCCACGATCGCGTCGAAATCAAGACTTCGCTCCCCGGCTCAAGCAATGTGATCACCATGCGGCGGCAGCCACGCCCAGATGATGACCAGTGCCGGCGCGAGGAACGTTCCGAACGGAACGCGCGCCGCGGCACGGAGCGGGCGGCGCAAGCGAACCGCGCGGATGATGCTGAAGATGAAAGCCGCGACCGAAGCAAGCAGGATCTGGGCGCCGACGCCGGCCAGCCCGGCCAAGACGGTGGATACACCGATCAGCTTGATGTCGCCGAAGCCTATGCCGTCGCGGCCGCGCAGCCTCCCATACGTGACGTCGAACAGACACAGCAGGAGCATCAGGACGCCCCCCGGCCCGATGCGCCAGGCCAGCGCGGCGAAATCGCTCGCCTCGAACCACCAGTCGGCGAGCGCGACGACCAAGATGCCGGCCGTGTAGCGGTCAGGAATGAGCAAAGACGCAAGATCATGGACCGCGATTGCCGCGGCCAGAAGGCATAGCGCAAGCGCCGAAGCGACGACGAATGCGGGGCTTCCCATGACAGCCGGCACGGTAGCGGCGGCGAGCGCGACTGCGACGGCGGCGGTAGACCGACGCCGCGCCCTCAGAATCTTCATTCGATCATCGTCTTGGCCGGCCGCCGAAGCGGCACGTTTCTGGATGGCTCGTTCATCAGCCGCAATTGCGACCGCATCTCCTCCGCCACATGTTGCGCATCCATGCCGTCCTTCATGACCTGAGGCCGGATCAGGATGATCAGCTCCGTCCGCGTCGCGGAGTTCTGGTTGCTCCGGAAGGCGTCGCCGATGACGGGCAGATCGCCAAGCACCGGCACACCGTCGCGGCCGCGCTGCTGGCGTTCGCTGATCAGTCCGCCGAGCATCACGGTCTGGCCGCTGGTGACCGATACGGTCGAGCTGACCTTTCGTTGCGATATGGTCGGCGTCAGGGACTGGGCCTGGCTGCGCTGGACCGAGCTGATCTCCTGTTCGATGACGAGGCTGATCGTGCCGTTCCCGGTGATCCGGGGCAGAACCTTCAGGATCACGCCGGTATCGCGGAACTCGACGTTGTTGACGACCGGCGCTTCGGGATCGGTGACGGACTGCGCGGTGCGGGTGACGATCGGTATTTCATCACCGACCTGCAGCAAGGCGGGTTTGTTGTCGAGCACCACCACCGAGGGCGAGGAAAGCACCTTGACCTCGGTAACGCCGCGCAGCGCATCGATGACAACGCGCGGCTCGGTGTCGGGGCCAAGCAGCAGGTTGAAGCCCGGAAGCGTTCGCGACAGCACGGCCTTGCTGGCTTCCTGGAACAGACCGACCGATCCGTGGTTGCCGCCCACGCCGATATCATTGGATTTCAGGAAGAACTGCACGCCATAGCGCAGCTCGTTGGTCAGGGTGACCTCGGCTATCGTCGCTTCGATAGCGACCTGCTCTTGCGGCCTGTCGAGTGCGGTGATCGCCTGTTCGATCAGCCGTTGCTGGTCGGGCCGCCCGTAGATGAGAATGGTGTTGTTTTCCGGGTTCGCGGCGATGCGCACGCCGCTTTGCGACCCACCACCGCCCGGGATAGGCTGGTCGGTTTCGCCAGCGGGGGCCGGCAGGCTATCCGCCATGCGCTGATCCGGCGTCGCAGTGGCCGCCTGCGAACCGTTTGCGCCCTGATTCTGGCCGTCGGCCTGCGAGCCGGGCGGAAACTGCGAGGCCGGGTCTTCCGAAGCCGACGATGCCGGGGCGCCGTTGAATATTTCGTTGACCATCGATGCAAGGCGCCGTGGCTCCAGGTGCTGGACCTTGTACACCCGCAAATTGGAGGCAGACGCGTCGATCCGGTCGAGCCGCTCGATCCAGCTCGCCGCGCGCTGCAACTGGTTGCGCGTCTTCGCCACCACCAGAATCGCATTGCTGCGCTCGATCGGCTCGACCCTGATCGTGTTGCGTCCGCGACCGCCCTCCCCGATGTCGAGCACGCGGGTCAGCTCGGGCATCATGGTGGCGGCGCTGGAATTGTTGACAGGGAAAATGCCAACTGACTGGTCGGCCAGCCAGTCCTGGTCGAAAGAGCGCGCTGCTTCGATCGCCGCAGTCCGCTCCGCCGCCGTCCCCTGGAAGATCAACGCGTTGCGGCTGGGATCCTCGCGCACCATGCCGGGACGGGCGACGAAGTTTTCGAGCAGCGGCAGGATCGTGCTGGCGGAAACGTTTTTCAGGGGAAACACCGTGACGGCGTAGCCAGGCTGGATGGTGGTGCCCGGATCGAGTTGGGCGGCTCCGAACGCTTCGTTCGCAGGTATCAGCCGCAGACGGTCGCTTTCGCGCATCATGGCCACGCCGCTGCTGTGCAGCGCGGACTCGAACATGGTGAGGATTTCCGCGGCCGGCGTAGGCTTCGACGTCGTGATCGATACCTTGCCCGCGATTCTGGGGTCGAGCGAGTAGCTGATCCCCAGCACCTCGCCCAGCACCGTGCGGGCCGCGACCTTGATCTCGGCCCCCTCGAGGTTGACCTCGAACTTTTCGCCGCTCAGCCGCTCGAGCGACTTGCGCTCGCCGGCAGTCAGCTGCTGTTGGTATCCGTAGTATACTTCACCCTGCCGGTTGTTCTGCGTGCGGCCGAAGCCGAGCCTCGACAGAAAACCGCCGCCGGAAGGCTTGCGCGCACTCAAATCTGCGTTCGCGACCTTGTCCAGGGCATCCGGCCGCGCGGCAACGTCTCCAAGATAATCACCAGTGGAGGTACACGCGGCCACTACCGCCAGGACGCAGGCCGCCGCGCCTCTGCGAACCCACACGGAACAGGCATTTGGAGCGCTGCCTTGCCGACCTACCCTCACCTACACACCCAACCCAAGCCTACGCCCGCCGCCTCGGGAAAGTACCGTTCTATGACGCTTGAAAACCACAGGGCACGCTTTCTGCTTCCCGCTTGGACACCGTACACCTCGTCGACCTCGGTCAGCCCGAGGTAGGTGAAGAACTCGAACTTATGCCGCGATTCGACATTGGCCTGCGCCAGCGGCTGCAACTCCTCCCGCGTCAGGGCCCCGCCGACGTCGTCGTTGAGGCCCTGCTCGCATGGGCGGCAAAGCCATCGTCGAATGTTCAGCCTAACTCCTCCACGGTTGGGATTCTCAATGGAACCAGCCCGCTGGCACGGTCACCAATGCCGGGAACAGAACCAGCAGCACGATGAGGACCATCTCGGCCAGAAGGAAAGGCCACACACCTCTCAGGGCCGACCCCATTGAAACTTTGCTGATTCCGCACACCGTGTTGAGGACAGTTCCGACAGGGGGCGTAATCATGCCGACCGCGGCGGTCATGATGAACATGACCCCAAAATAGATCGGGTCGATCCCGGCCGCCGTTACGAGCGGCATGAGGATGGGTACCAGTATGGTGATCGAAGGTGCGAAATCGAGCACCATGCCGATGACAAAGATCGCCAGAACGATCATGGCCATCAGCAGGATCGGCATATCGATGAAAGGACTGAGGAGAGTAACGAGCTGGGCGGGCAGACTGGCGATCGTCATCATGAAGCCGGTGACCACGGAGGCTGCCACCAGCAGCATGATTACTGCCGTCATTCGACCGGCGTCGAGCAGCGCGTCAAAGAGCAGCCGCGGCGTCAGCTCCCGATAAACAACCAGCCCCACGAACAGTGCATAGAAGGCTGCAACGACGCCGGCCTCCGTGGGGGTGAAGATGCCGAACCGCAGTCCGACCAGGATAATCACCGGCAGCATCAACGCCCAACCGGCGGTCAGAATGGCTTTCGGGATGTCCCTGCGCGGGAGTTTGGGCTGGACCGCCGACGTTTCCTTTCTGGAGACGATCCACCAAGTCACCACTAGGCTCAGCCCCATCAGGATCCCTGGCACGATTCCGGCGAGGAATAAGCCGACGATGGAAATGTTTGCGGTGACGCCCAGGATGATGAATCCGACAGAGGGCGGGATCACGGGGGCAATGATGCCCGTCGCCGCCATCAAGCCCGAGGCGCGACTCATGCTGTAGCCCGCATCGCGCATAAGAGGGATCAGCATGACGGCAAGCGTCGCCGTATCCGCGATTGCCGATCCGGAGAGGCTGGCCATCAGCAAGCCCGTGCCGATGACCACGTAACCGAGGCCGCCACGTATGTGACCGAAGAGCGCCAGGGCCACGTTCACGATGCGGCGGGAGAGGCCGCCGGCGTTCATGAGCTCGCCAGCAATGAGAAAGAACGGGATCGCCATCAGCGGATAACTGTCCGCGCCATTGACCAGCCGTTGCGCGAGGATCTGAGCATCCAGATTTCCCATCAGCAGCATCATCGCAACCCCCGACAGCATCAGAGCGAAGGCAATGGGAATCCCGATGCCCATTGCACCGAGGAGTGAACCTATGAAGACCAAGCCGCTCACGGTGTTTTCTCCGAAACTAGCGCGGGGGACACGGCCGGTGGCGGCACATCGATCTCTGCTCCCGACCATGGGGCGGGCAGGATGCCGCGCAGCGAGCGCCACAGATCAAGAAGGAGGATCAGAGCCATCATGATGGCAGCGGTGATACCCGCGGCGTAGATGGCCCCGACGGGAATTCCCGACAGTGCTTGGACGTTGCCCCATTCGATCACGGTGAGTGACCAGCTGCCTTGTGCCAGGAGCCAGCAGCACCAGAGCATCAGGCCGTATGAAACAAGAAAGCAGACGAAGCGCGCCCTGCGAGGCAACCGGACCACCAATGAGTCGACGCCGAGATGCGCGCCCTTGGCTAGGGCCACCACGGATCCCATAAAGATGATCCAGACGAGAACCACACGGGAGACTTCAACGGCAAACGGAATGCCTGAGCTGAAGCCGTAGCGTAGCACGACATTTGTAAAGATTAGGATGCTGATGACGGCCATGCCGACGACGACGAAGACGTCAAAAGCCTTGAAAAGCCACTGTAACGGCGTGGTCATAACTGCTCCCAAAAGGTTGTGCGCGCATGCATCGATCCTTGCGGCACTCTGACGAGAATCCGCAGACCGTGAGCAGGGAGCCTCCAGCATGCTGATGGGGTAGAAACACCCAATCGCGTGATGAAGGCCTGTCCTGCTCATCCGGTCGAACAGCGCAGGGGTAAAGCCAACGATCCCTCCAACCAGTAGGAGGTCCCGGGCGAGCTTCCGGTGTCAGACACCTTCCACCACGGCCAGATGTGCCTTGGCATGCTTCTCGCGGGCCTTGATCGCCGTCTGATACTCTGGAGAGTTGTAGCAGGCGAGAGCGGTCTCGTAGTCCTTGAACTCGATGACCGCCAGGCGGTTCGCGTGAGGGCCCTCCATGACCTGGCTCGTTCCCGCGCGAACGACGAAGGACGCCCCGTATTTGTCGAACGCTGCCTTGTTCAAGGCAATGTATTCTTTATAGCCCTCATGGTCCGCGATATCGACCATTGCAACCCAGTATCCTTTTTTGGTCATCTGCTTCCTCTCCCACAGAAATTCCCATACCCTCTCGCGGAAGATACGGACGTCCCGATGCATTCAAATTCGCCACAAGTGCGTTTGCCGTTGATCCTCCTCGATCACACGGCTAGAACCGAAACTACGACGCTGACTACAATATGGACAGCTTGTCCAAAAGCGTGTAGTACCACCATGTTTCGTTGTCAAGCTTGCAAGGAGATGCGCCATGGGCCTAAGTGAGCTCCAGGACGAAGCCGATGAGAGAGCTTCTACTCACGTGCAGGGAGCGGCCTCGTTCTCGAAGTTCATCACGGTGCTGCAGATCATCGCGGATGCCCCTGGAACCTTGGACATTGCCCAACTGACAAAGTGCGCGCCATTTCCCCGGGGGACGGTCTACCGTCTCGTTTCGGCGCTCACGGCGGAGGGACTCATCACACAATCGGGAGAGGGTGGAACGTTCCGCTTGGGGCCGCGCCTCCTCCAGCTTGCTGCCAAGACCTGGGAGGACTCCGACTTGCGGACGATCGCTAGGGATTTTCTGGTTTCGCTCCGCGACGCAACCGATGAGGCGGTTCACCTTGCGGTGCCTAGCAATAACCGGATGGTCTACATAGACAAGTTGGTGGGCTCCAGCAGGGTTCAGATGAAAACCAGCATTGGCGGCCAGGTTGAACTTCACTCGACATCCGTGGGTAAGGCGTGGCTGTCTGGTCTGCCAGACCAGCGGCTGTTGGAAGTCATCAAGAGCCTGGATCTGAGACGCCATACCGCCAAGACGTTCACGACACCCGAAGCGCTGTTCGATGAGTTGAAGCGGACGCGCGAGCAAGGGTTCGCGTTCGATGACGAGGAGAACGAACCGGATATCCGCTGTCTCGGCAGCCCGATCTTCAATCGTTCGGGGGAACCGATCGGAGCGGTCAGCATCAGCATGCCGGTGTACCGGCACGACGCTCGGCGCCACGAGCTCTGCGCAAGGCTGGTGCGTCAAACGGCGAAACAGATCAGTGGCGAATTGTCCAGGATGGTGTAGCGCCGGGCGCGCCACCGCGTCCATCGCCACCATCGACGTGCCGCTTTAACGGCATCGCTATCATTCGACGCTGAGGAAGATGGCTGATCCAACAGCACCGAAACAGCCTTGGGGGCCGTTCAAGCCAGGCCAGTCCGGAAACCCGGCAGGCAGGCCCGAAGGGGCCCACAACAAGCTCGTTGAAGCATGCCTCGAAGACATGCTCGCGGATTGGGAGGCCAACGTGCCAGCAGCCATTGGCAAGAAGCGAGAGAAAAAGCCAGACGCACGCCTCGAAATCGTCGCTTCGATCCTGCCGCGAAACTTGCCGCACCAGATCGACAAGCGGCAGCCCTTCGTCAATGCCTTCGCCCATCGCTACAACCGTCACAGGGCACACGACGCTCTCGACGAATCAACTAAGCCGAGTATCTCAAGACCTTCAGCGGCGCGCCCCGAAGGCCTCCTCACATGTCTTGAACCAGGACATCCTGCAGGATGACACCAGGCGAACTCACTGTGCCGGAATGGCTGCGACGATCTCAGGCGATGGCCTGGGTGACATTGCTTGGCATGCTCTTCCATATCGCATTTGCTTTCGGACACATCGATGGCCCGACGCATAGAAACGGCTTGCTCTTATCCAGCTTCGAGCGGTCGCTCGCAGGATCCGGAGAAGGGCCCGCGTCGGGGCACCACGACGACAAGTCCCAGGGCCGTTGTGACATATGCATCATCGGCTCCATGGGAGCCGCACTGCCGGCGCCTCCGGCAGTTCATGTCCTTTCCGAGCTAACCTTCTACACGATCGACTGGGTCGCGACTGCGGCGCGCCCGGACACCATAGAACTCTCTTCACACTACGATATCCGCGGCCCTCCGCGAGCTTGAATGGATGGCTGAACTGCCGCTTCTCGCGGTCGCGCCACGCGCCGAAACTTGTGATGGCGGCTAATGACCATATCGATCTGGAGAGACAGAGATGGGATTGCATCACCACACCGGGACGTTGTTTGCCGCTGGCATGTTTATTGTTATTTCGACGGCGCACGCAGAAGAAGATCGTCGAGAGCTTGGACCACATGTTCATGGACACGGGACATTGGCGATCGCTTTCGAGGCCAACAATGTTCAGATGGAGCTCGCTGCCCCTGGCATGGATATTGTCGGGTTTGAGCACGAAGCTGAAACCGCGGAGCAGAAGAGCACCGTCGAGACCGCGCTCGCCGACCTTAAGGAACCCTTGAAGCTCTTCGCGATGCCCGACTCCGCAGGGTGCACCGTCACCTCCGCCGACGTCAAAGTCGTCGCGGAAGAACATGAGGACCACCCTGCTACCGCGGAGGCTGGTGAGGCCGCGGGTTCTGAAGAGCACGGGGCCCATCACACCGAGTTCCGAGCAACTTATGCTCTCGCCTGCGCGGATACTGCCCAGGCCGCGTGGCTCGACTTCCCCTTCTTCGATCGCTTCGCCGGATCCTGGAAACTCGGCGTGACGGTCGTCGATGCCAATGGACAGACCGCTTTCGAGGTGTCCCGCGAGGCGCGCTATCTGGAGAGATGAGATGAACGCGGACGCCGCGACGGACGCCGTGCGCTTGCACGGCGTCGAATACAGGTGGAACGCGCGAGACCCGTTTTGCCTCTCAATCGGCGAGTTCGAAGTTTCCCGCGGCGAACGTCTTCTGCTGCTTGGCGCATCCGGTAGCGGAAAATCGACGCTCCTCAGCTTGCTGACAGGCATCGCGTTGGCGCAAGCTGGGCGCTTGGAAGTCCTCGGGCAACGGCTTGACGAATTGAGCGGCAGCGGGCGCGATCGGTTTCGGGCGGAACATTTTGGCATCATCTTTCAGATGTTCAATCTTCTTCCCTACGGCGCCGTCATCGACAATGTGCTGTTACCGCTCAGCTTCGCACCGGAACGTCGCGCCCGCGCAAATGCCGCGGGAGGCGCGGAGAGCGAAGCCCGGCGCCTCTTGTCGGCCCTGGGACTTCCGGCGGATATCGGGCAGCAGACGGCGGCCACCCTGAGCGTCGGTCAGCAGCAACGCGTCGCGACGGCGCGGGCGCTCATCGGCTCCCCCGATATTGTTGTCGCCGACGAGCCTACATCGGCTCTCGACGACGATCGGCAGCAGGATTTTCTCGACCTGCTGTTCGGCCAGATCGAGGCCACAAAGGCAACTCTGATCATGGTCAGTCACGACCGCCGCTTGGCGCAGCATTTCACGCGGGCGATCCATCTCAACGACATCCTTACAACGTCGAAAAGCCGAGCCCGGGCATGATTGTCGCACGTCTCGCTCTGCAATCGCTGCGCAACCGCTGGATCACGGTGTTGCTGACGATCCTTTCGATCTCCGTCAGCGTCATGCTTCTGCTCGGTGTCGAGAAAGTCCGCAGTGGCGCGCGAGACAGCTTTGCCGGGACCGTGTCTGGTGCGGATCTGGTCATTGGCGCCCGATCGGGTGCCATGCAGCTCCTTCTCTACTCGGTGTTCCGCATTGGCAACGCGACCAACAATGTCACCTGGCGCAGCTACCAGGACATCGTTTCGCGCCCGCAGGTAGCCTGGGCAATTCCGCTTTCACTTGGCGACAGCCATCGCGGCTTTCGCGTCATCGGGACGACTCCGGATTACTTCGAGCACTTCCAATATCGCGGCGGCCAGGCCTTGACGTTTGCTGCAGGCGCACCCTTTGACGACCTGTTCGATGTCGTCCTCGGCTCGGATGTTGCGAGCCGGCTTGGCTATTCCATCGGCGACAAGATCACTGTCGCGCACGGTGCGGGCTCGCTTGGGCCGCAGCATGACGACCTCCCGTTTCGCGTGTCCGGCATACTGGCACGTACCGGCACGCCGGTGGACAAATCCCTCCATGTCAGTCTCAAGGCTATCGAGGCCATTCATGTCGACTGGCGGTCCGGTTCACGGATCCCGGGACAAGTTACACCGGCCGACCGTCTGCGGCAGATGTCGCTTCCTACGAGGGCGATAACCGCCGCGATCATCGGCTTGAAGTCGCGCCTGCAAGTCATCGGGTTCCAGCGCGGCGTGAACGAGTACAGGGCCGAGCCTCTTTCGGCTGTGCTGCCGGGGGTCGCCTTGCAGGAGATGTGGGGACTGGTCGCCACCGCCGAGACCGCATTGCTTGGCGTCTCAGCGATGGTCGTGGTGACCTCGATGCTCGGCTTGTCGGCAATGATCCTGTCGACGCTCAACGAACGACGGCGTGAGATCGCGATATTGCGCTCGCTGGGGGCAAGACCCGGCACGGTTGCAGGCCTTCTTGTCGGAGAGGCTACCTTGCTGACGGTGGCGGGAATCGCAATCGGTACGGCGGCACTTTATGCGGTCCTGATGGTGGCCCGCCCGCTTGTTGACAGACAGTTCGGCGTCGACATCGGCATTCAGCCTCCGTCCACGACCGATGCCCTGTTGTTGTTGGCAATATTGATCGGCGGGATGGCCGCCGGGTTCCTGCCGGCCTGTCGCGCCTACAGGATGTCACTCGCAGATGGCATGATGGTGAGAACATGAAGACTTCCGGATTCCTCGGCAACGCGAGGTCGATGTTGCGCTGCATCGCTCTCATCCTGGCCGTTTTGGGCGCGGGCTGCGGCGCGGCATTCAGCGAGGCCGCAACCCAGCTGAAATGGGAGATGCTGATCCCGCCGACAGAACCGCTGGCAAATTTCCCGGACGCACTTCCTTTTGAGCAGCAGGAGGCCCTGAGAAATGTCCTATACTGGAAAGGTCACCCGTCGGGCGAGTTGAGCGAAGAGTTTGCCCTTCAGCGCGACGAAGCCAAGAAAAGGGTCGACGTCGACAGGGAAAAACTCGCAACGCAAGGCGTCGATCTTGATAAGCTTTACGAACGATACGTAACCTGGGCTACGGAGATCGGGAGGCGTGGAACGCTTACCGAGAAGAAATATGACGGCGAGCGGGTAGCCATCGCCGGCTATCTGCTGCCCCTGGATTTTGATCCGAACGGTACGACGGAGTTCCTGCTTGTCCCCTATTTCGGTGCGTGCATCCATGAGCCGCCACCGCCGCCGAACCAGGTGATCTACTTGAAATCCACTGCTCCGTACGCGCCTGCGGCCCTGTTCGAGGGCGTGATGATAACCGGCACGATGCGCGTGCAGTCCGAAAGGAAAGACCTCTCCTTTGTGGACGGTTCAAGCGAAGTTGCTTCGGGCTACGTCCTGGAGGGCGACAGCATCGAGCCCTATCAAGGCGAGGGTGGCGGGCAATAGTCCCGCGGAGGCAATGCCAACCGCCAGTCCGCTGGTCGGAGGCAGGTGCGTCCGTGGATGGATGCGCTCAGCGAAACCCGGTGACCCTGAGCACCTCCGCCGGCGAGGTGAGACCTTGCCCTGCCTTCCTGGCACCGTCATGCGCCATCGTGCTCATGCCCCGCTCCAGCGCGAGCGCTTCGATCCTGGAGTGGTCTGCCCCTTGTGAAGCGAGCTCGATGATAGCCTCATCGAGAACCAGGATCTCGAACACGGCGATGCGGCCTCGATACCCCGTGCCGTTGCAACGGCCGCAGCCCACTGCGTTGAATATTTTTTGGCCCGGAGAGAACCCGACGGCCTGGTAGCGCGAGTCGAAGGAGAAAGTCTCGGTCGAAAGAATTCCTTCCTGCTTGCAGTGATCGCAGAGCCGCCGCAACAGGCGCTGGGAGATGATGCCGCGCACGGCGCCGACCAGCAGATAGGTCTCGACACCCAGGTCGCGCATACGTGTGAAGGCCGCCGCAGCGGTGTTCGCGTGGACGGTGGTGAGAACGAGGTGTCCGGTGAGCGCTGCCTGGACGGCGGCCCGTGCCGTTTCGCCGTCGCGTATCTCGCCGACCAGGATCACGTCGGGGTCCTGTCGCACGAACGTCCGGATCGCGGATGAGAAGGTGATGCCGATCGCCGAGTTGATCTGCGACTGCACGATGCCGGGGATCTGGTACTCGACGGGATCCTCGATGGTCACGATCTTGCGGCCCGGATCGTTTAGCTTCGAGAGCGCGGCGGCGAGCGTCGTCGTCTTGCCGCTGCCGGTCGGGCCGGCGACGGCGATCATTCCGTGGGTGTGCTCAAGGAGCCGGTTCAGCGTCTGCCGTTCCTGGTCATCCAGGCCCACGCCCGCGAAATCGAGCAGGACGCTGTCGCGGTGCAGGATGCGCATGACGACGGTCTCGCCATGGATGGAGGAGAGGGTGGCAACGCGCAGTTCGACTTCGCGGTCGCCGATGGGAAGGCGCATCGCACCATCCTGAGGCTTGCGGCGCTCGGTGATGTCGAGGCCGGCGAGAACCTTGATTCGCGACACGATCGCATCGCCCATTTCGTGCGGCGGCGGAGGCATGATCCGCAAGACGCCGTCGATACGGAAACGCATCACGAGCCGTCCGCGCATCGGTTCGAGGTGGATGTCGGTTGCCCTCAGGTCGAGCGCGCGCCGGAAGATGTCGTCGACGACAACCACAACCGGCGCGCCGCTCGCGAGATCCCGCAGGCTTGCGATAGCCGCTTCGGAGGTTGCTCCTTCGCCGGTGGCCTGGGCAACGTCCTGGGTGCCGGAAAGACGTTCCAAGCAGGATTCCAGGTCGGGTGCGGGAACCACGCAGACCTCGACGTCACCGTCGAGAACGGATCGCAGCGCCTCTATCGGGTCTGCGTCTCCGGGGTGGAGAACCCCTATGACGGCGCTCCCGTCAGGCGCCGTGAGCGGCGCGATCCAGTTCTCCACAAGAAATCGGTTTGAGAGATTCTGCGCGACGGGCCTGTAGTCGGCGAGTTGGTGCCGGTCGAGAAGCCGCACGCCATAATAGGACGACAGGAAGCCTGCGAGGGCATCGGCGTCGACGATCTGCGCTTCGATCAGGCGGTGCAGGTCGGAGGCTCGCGAGGCCGTGCTCTCACCGAAAAGACCCCGCGTAGCCTCGCGGCTCGCCAGTCCGGCATCGGCCATGGACGACAGGAGCGAGTGTAAGTCTGTAAGCTGTGGGTTCATTGAACGTACCTGTCGCACTTGACCCTTGAGCACAATGGACGCCGGCTTGCGCATGCCGAATCCGTCTGTCGGTTTAGTCCGCAGAGCGGTCTGCCTGACGTACGATTCCGGACCCGGCGGTTCCCCGGAAAGCTGCGCCAGACCAGAAGGCTGTGCGGTATGGGTGTCAAGAGCCCGTGCCCTTCTACTCCCACCAGACGGTGAACCGGGTGCCACACGAGGTAGCGATTGAGAATCTTTCGCTACACCCACATATCGCCGCCAATATTGCGGAACCCCACTCGACCAAGGCAAGCGTCACGCCCGCCAGCAGCTGGTGGGAAATCGTCATGACCCATGCGACCGTGACGATCGTAGCCGAGGGCCGCAGACTGCGCCGCGTTGGAATGAGCAGGCTTGGAGTGGCTGGAGCCCTTCCCGCTTCATCGCCTTGCCGGGCGTATCAATCTCAGTGATCCATGGCCTTGACGATTTCCTCGGTCATCTTCTTGGCGTCGCCGAGCAGCATCATGGTGCCGTCCTTGT
>NZ_JAIUIF010000032.1:0-11164 GCF_020165475.1 Mesorhizobium sp. BR1-1-15
CCGCCGCCCCCGCCCGTCCCGACTGCGGTGCCCGATCTTCCGACGCCCGCGGCAGGGGAGGAGATCCTGCTCTACCGTGTCGAGGTCCCGGTCTATTCGGCGGTTCCGCCGGTGGCCGAGCATCTGGCCATGACGACACTTGGCACTTTCCATGAACGGCGAGGCGAACAGAGCCTGTTGTCAAACACCGAACTCTCTCCGGTCTGGGGCCGTATCTTCGGCCAGGACGCGAAGATGGGCTGGTCGGGAACGGTTTCGCCGTCGTTCGACGGCACCTTGTTCGGGTTCCAGGGCGGCTTCGACGTGTTTGGCCAGGAAACCGCTTCAGGTGGCGTCGATCGTGCCGGCCTGTTCATCGCCTATGCCAGCATGAACGGCGATGTGCGCGGCCAGGCGCTGGGGCAGAACGATCTGGGCGTCGGCGACATCGATCTCGGCGGCACCAGCGTCGGCGGCTACTGGACCCGTATCGGTCCCGGGGGCTGGTACCTGGACGGGGTCGTCATGGCCACTTTTTTCAGCGGCGATGCGACCTCGACCCGCGACATCGGCACCGATGTCAAGGGAACCGGCGTCACCGCTTCGCTGGAAGGGGGCTACCCGATCGCGCTGGCGCAAGGCTGGACGCTCGAACCGCAAGCGCAACTGATTTGGCAGCATCTATCGCTCGACGATGCCGAGGATCGCTTCGCGTCGGTTTCCTTCGATCTCGACGACAACGTCACCGGACGCCTCGGCCTGCGCCTGCAGGGCGAGACGACATTGAACGGCACCGTGCTGCAACCTTACCTCAAGGCCAATCTCTGGCACGGTTCCGGTGGCACGGATCACGTCAACTTCGACACCACCGACATCTCGACCGAAAGCCGCTCGACCTCGTTCGAATTCGGCGGCGGCGTGACCGCCAAGGTGACGGACAAGGTCAGCCTCTTCGCCACCGGCGACTACACCACCAATCTCGGCGGTGACAAGCGGCGCATCCTTGAGGGCAATCTCGGCGTCAGCATCAAGTGGTGAGACGGCGAAGCTGGCGCTGTTTTCGTGCGTAAAGTCGACGCCGCCCCTCATCCGCCGGCAGGCAGGTGAGGGGCAGCGCTAACGCTGTGCGTTGAGCGAATCCCCCTTGTTCAATTCCCTGAACGCATCGCCACTGTGGCGATGCCGGCGCCAACCAGCAGCGTGCCGCCGGTGCGGTTGAAGACGCGGATCGCCCTAGGGTTGCGCACAAGGTTGCGCGCTCGCGACGCGATCAGCGCGTAGCCGAAGGCATTGGCGAAGGCGAGCGCCAGGAAGGTCGTCTCGAAGATCAGCATCTGCGTCCAGAAATCGGCGTGCCGGTCGAGGAACTGCGGCAGGAAGGCGACGAAGAAGGTGATGCTTTTCGGGTTGAGCGCGGTGACCAGCCAGGCATGCCCCATCATCCTGGCGGAGGACACGGCATCGGTGCGCGGCTCGGCCTTGAGCGCGCCGCCGGCCCGGAACAGTTTTACGCCGAGATAGACCAGATAGGCAGCGCCGATCAGCTTCAGGATCGTGAAGACGGTGGCCGAAGCTGCCAGCAGGGCGCCGATGCCCAGCATGGACAAGGTCATCGCCGTGAAGTCGCCCAGCGCCACGCCGACGGCCATCGGCAGTGCGGTGCGCCATCCCTGGCCGAGGGCATAGGACACGACCAGAAGGATGGTCGGTCCCGGAATGACTAGGAGGATGGTCGACGCGGCAGCGAAGGCGGCCCAGTTTTCGAAGGACATGCTCGTCTCCTTTGAGCTCAAAGAAGAGGATAAATCCTTCGGTCCAGGAGAATGTAAAGCGGTTTGTTTCTACCCCCGCCAACGGCAGTTCGGCGTCAGTCGAGCCGCCCGACAGGTTCACGATCTCGGCGAGAAGCTTGAAATTGATCTTTCAGGTCTTGCACATGGAGGTCCCCCGCTTTTGACACGCTGGCGCCGGGATCATGACCCGCCCGAGGTGATTTCGTGCAGGGCACGCTGGTTGGCGATACCGGAGAGGGCGCAATGGCGCCCAGCCTGTTCGCAAATGCAGGCAGCGCAAGGCCTTCATGCTTTATCAACCATGAATGATGAAAATGCTCGTCATCCGGCCGGACCGTGCTTCCCGCCGACAGCGTAGGGTTTGGGTACATGCGTGAGTTGCCGCAAGGTCTGACGCCGCCGCGAAACGGCGACGCAATCGAAACCGATAGTCTTGTCTCCCGCCGCGCCGTTTTATCCGGGGCAGGGGCGTTGGCCTTACTTGGCGCCGCCGGCTGCTCGACTTCGGGCGGCGGCCTGCCGGCGCTTGAGCTCGACGACACGGTCACCGGCTCTGTGCGGCCGATCCGGCCGAGCATCAGCGTCGACAAGAACATCACCAGCCCCGACCTGATGTACGCATCCCTGAGCGACGGCGGCTTCAACGTGCCCGAGGTGCCCTACCTCAAAATCAAGCCAGAATTCCGCCGCCAGATCGTCGTCGACCAGACGGGCGAAGCGCCCGGCACCATCGTCGTTCATCTCAATGAGCGCATGCTCTACCTCGTCCAGCCGGGGGGCGACGCCATCCGCTACGGGGTCGGCATCGGCAAGGACGGCTTCCGCTGGTCCGGCCGCGCCAACATCCAGTACGGACGGGAATGGCCGACCTGGACCCCGCCGCCGGAAATGATCGCCCGCAAGCCGGAATTGGTAAAATGGCAGGGCGGCCAGCCCGGCGGCCTCACCAACCCGCTCGGGGCGCGCGCTCTCTACATCTATCAGGACGGCAAGGACACCGGCTACCGCATCCATGGCTCGCCCGAATGGTGGAGCATCGGCCAGGCCATGTCGTCGGGCTGTGTGCGCCTGATCAACCAGGACATCATCGACCTCTACAGCCGCGTTTCCAAGAAGAACCCGGTCGTCGTCGTCTAGCTCAAGCCTCACCTCGCGGCCGCTGGCGCGGCCGGTCGTTTCTGCCGTTGCGCGATGGCCAAAGACAAGCGAAGGTGCCTGAAATCCAATCGCCCGGGAGAATTTCACCAATGGCCGGAACTTTCGTCATCGCGCAGGGCGGCGGCCCGACGGCCGTCATCAACCAGACCGTGGTCGGGGCGACGCTGGAGATCCGCAAGCGGCATCCCGGCGCCAAGGTCCTGGGCTCCATCCACGGCGTGCGCGGTATCCGCGACGGCAATTATATCGACCTCTCCGCCGTCCCGGAAGACCGCCTGCGGCTGATCGCCGGAACGCCGAGCGCGGCCCTTGGCTCGACGCGCGACAAACCGGATGCAGCCTATTGCGAGGTCGTCCTCGACGGCCTGAAGAAGGCCGGCGCGGATGCCTTCATCTACATCGGCGGCAATGACACGTCGGGCACGCAGCAGATCCTGACCGATGCCGCCGGGGGCAAGATCGCGTTCGTGCATGCGCCCAAAACCATCGACAATGATCTCGAGGAGAACGACCACACGCCGGGTTTCATCTCGGCGGCCGAGTTCGTCGCCGGCGCTTTCCTGTCCGTCGATCTCGATTTCCGCGCTCTGCCCGGCATCTATGTCGGCATCGTCATGGGCCGGCACGCCGGCTTCCTCACGGCCGCGGCCGCGGCTTGGCAGCTCGATCCCGACAGTGGTCCGCATCTCGTCTACGTGCCGGAGCGGCCGTTCTCGGCCACAGCCTTCATCGAGGACGTGCGCGCCACGCTCGACCGCCACAAGCGCTGCATCGTCGCCGTTTCGGAAGGGGTGAGCACCGCCGACGGCAAGGCGCTGGTTGAAAGCCTGGTCCCGCCCGAGAAGCTGGAGCGCGACCAGCATGGCAATGTCAAGCTATCGGGCAGCGACCTGCCGGCGGCACTCGAGCGGGCGCTCGCCGAAGGGCTGCCGGGCAAGCGCGCCCGCGTCGATGCGCTGGGCTACATGCCGCGCGGCTATGTCGGCGCCATCAGCGCCGTCGACGCGCAGGAGGCGTTCGACGCGGGAGCGTTCGCGGTCACCGTGGCCGAACAGGGCGGCGGCTCCGTGGCGCTGCAATATGACGGCACCAAAACCGTGCTGAAGAAGGTGCCGCTGAAGAACGTGGCCGGCAAGACCCGTCACATGCCCGAGAACTTCATGAAGCCGGACGCCAACCATCTGTCCGACGCCGGCATGGCTTACCTGAAGCGGCTGGTGCCGGAAAAATACAAGGTCGGAAAGCCCTTCGTCTGATGTCGGGACCATACTTGATTCCAGGATCACACCTGATGCGAGGCTCACACCTGATGCCGGGCTCACGCTTGATGCCGGGCCGCTTCTGATGGAGAACTGGTTCAGCAGGAGCATCGTCGACGAGAAGACGACGATGCTGACCGAGCCGTTCGTGCATGACTATGTGCGCGCCAACATCTGGCATCTCACCGGCCGCGACGCCGACCTTTTGGTCGATACCGGCATGGGCATCTGCCCGCTGGCGCCGGAGATCGAAACCCGGGCCGGCAAACCGCTCATCGTCGTCGCCACCCACATCCATCTCGATCATGTCGGCTCGCTGCATGAATTCGCGCTGCGCGCGGGACCCAGGGTGAGTGCCGCGCAGTTCGAGAACATGGATGAGGCGGCGACCTACGCCTACATGTTCCACGACCTCGACGGCGCCGTCTCGCGACTGCCGGCACCGGGCTGGAAGGCTGCGGATTACAAGATCCCGCCAGCGCCGCTGACGCGCACCCTCGACGAGGGTGATGTCGTCGATCTCGGCGACCGCCGCTTCCGCGTGCTGCATCTGCCCGGGCATTCGCCGGATTCGATCGCGCTGTTCGACGAAGCAGACGGCCTGTTCTTCAGCGGCGACGCCATCTATGACGACCGGCTGATCGACGACCTGCCAGACTCCGACAAGTCGGCCTATTGCCTCACCATGCGGCGTCTGCTCGACCTGCCGATCCGCATCGGCCATGGCGGTCACGGCCCGAGCTTCGACGGCGAGCGCATGCGCGAGATCGCCTCGGCCTATCTCAGCCGAGCGGCTGGTCCATAAGCCGGCTCTAAAATTAAATCTTCGTAAGGTCGCCCGAAAACCCTAAATCGGGCCAATCCGCGCCCTAGATGCTGGTTTGTCGATCCGGCCGGCTGCCATGCGCGGCGAGACAGGCAATCCGGCTGTCGACAGCCGACGGGTGTTTTCCCCCGAACCATCCGCGGCCCAGGTTCAACTCTCGCCCGGACAGAACGACCATGTCACCCATAAGCATTCTTCGTAGACATCGCGTCGCGGCCCTGCTGGGCGCTGCGCTGATCATCTCTCCCATCGTGGCCTCCTTCGCCGAAAGCCCGAACGAGGTCCACAACGCCGTCGGTACGACACAGACCCCCGTAGCCGGCGTAGCGGCCCCGAACGGCTCCTTTGCCCCCATCGTGGCAGCCGACAAGCCGGCCGTGGTGACGGTTACGACCGTCATGAAGGGGCAACCGGACGCCATGAGCGATGCCTCGCCCCTGGACGGCGGCGGCTCGCCTTTCGACGATTATTTCCGCCAGTTCTTCGGCGACCAGGGCATGCCCGGGCCGAAAGCGCCGCCGCAGCAGTCGCAGCGCGCCGAAGCGCTCGGATCCGGCTTTATCGTCGGCGCCGACGGCACCATCGTCACCAACAACCATGTCATCGACGGCGCGAGCTCGATCAAGGTGACGCTTGACGACGGTTCAGAGCTTCCCGCCAAGCTGGTCGGCCGCGACGCCAAGAACGACCTTGCGGTGATCAAGATCAAGGCCGACAAGCCCCTGCCGACGGTAAAATGGGGAGATTCTGATAAGTTGATGCCGGGCGATCAAGTGCTGGCCTTCGGCAATCCGTTCGGCATCGGCACCACGGTCACCTCAGGTATCGTCTCGGCGCGCGGCCGCGATCTCCACAGCGGGCCGTTCGACGATTTCATCCAGATCGATGCGCCGATCAACCACGGCAACTCTGGCGGTCCGCTGGTCGATGTGAGCGGCAACGTCGTGGGCATCAACACCGCGATCTATTCGCCGAATGGCGGCAGCGTCGGCGTTGGCTTCGCCATTCCGTCCGACCAGGCGCAAAAGGTGGTCGCCAAGCTGATGAAGGGCGGCGAAATCGAATACGGCTATCTTGGCGTCCAGATCCAGCCGGTGACCCCGGACGTTGCCAGTGCCATAGGTCTCGATCACCCCGGCGGCGCATTGGTCTCCTCGGTCACCGAGGGCTCGCCGGCGGCCGCGGCCGGCATCCAGACGGGGGACCTCATCACCGGCTTCGCCGGCCAGGAGATAAAGGACCCCAAGGACCTGTCGCGTGCCGTCGCCGATGTCTCGCCCGGCAAGAAGGAAACGCTCGACGTCTGGCGCAATGGCAAAACCATGCAGCTTTCCGTCGACGTCGGCCGCAATGGCGACGATGCGCAGACCGCGTCGGTATCTGGTGATTCCGGCGCGCCGGGAAACGGGCAGGGCGCCCGCCTGCCGGCGATCGGGCTCGGCCTGATGGACATCACGCCCGATATTCGCCAGCAGATGAACCTCCCCGACAACCAGCGTGGCGCGGTGGTCGCCGCGGTCAATCCCAACAAGGCGGCGGCGGCTTCCGGCGTCCAGCCCGGCGACATCATTATCGCCGTCAACCAGATGCCGGTGAAGAGCGCCAGGCAGGCCACGCAGGCGATCGCGCAGGCCGGCAAGTCAGGCCGCAAATCGGTGCTGCTGCTGGTGGAACGAGGCGATGCCCAGATCTATGTCGCCGTGCCCTTCGCCAATGGCTGAGACATCGCGTTGACATGAATGCAGGGATGGCGGGCTTGTCGGTCGACGAGCCCGCCTCCCGGCCGGGGATTGACGCTTCAGGCCTTGAAATTCGAACCGCAAGGTAATACCTTCGGGAGACATGGTATTACCGAGGAACGAAGATGGCGACGACCGTTACAGCGAAGGGACAAGTGACCATCCCCAAACCGGTTCGCGATCTCCTGGAGATCGTCCCGGGAAGCAAGGTCGATTTCCGGCGCGCTGCCGATGGCAGCGTGGTGCTGACCCGTGCTGACAAAAAGCAGCCGGCGAGCCGCTTCGCCAAGTTGCGAGGTCATGCCGGCGAGGGGCTCACGACGGACGCGATCATGGCGCTGACGCGTTCCGAACGGTGACGCTCGTCGACACCAACGTTCTGCTCGACGTTGTTACGGACGATCCGAGCTGGGCGGATTGGTCGGTCGCCCATCTCGAGGCAGCGAGCCTCGATGGGCCGTTGTTGATCAATGATGCGGTCTATGCCGAGCTTGCCGTCCGCTACGCACGCATCGAGGATCTGGAGGCGTTTGTCGAGGCGGCCGGTCTAGAAATGGTTCCGATGCCAAGAGCAGCCCTCTTCCTTGCCGGAAAAGCATTTACACAATATCGCAGATCGGGAGGATCCAAGACCGGCGTGTTGCCTGACTTTTTCATCGGCGCCCACGCAGCCGTCGGACGCCTTCCGCTGCTGACGCGTGATGTCGGCCGCTACCGGACTTATTTCCCTTCTGTGACGCTGATCACTCCCTGAATGGCCGTCGGATTTCGCTCCAAAGCGTGTCGCATCGAAATGGGCTCATGCGACGCGCTTTAAGCGGCGTTGCAGACCGCCGAGCGCCGTCGGTCACGCCTCGATATCAAGCGCCGAAAGCGGCTTGGAGCAGCAGGCGAGAATGAAGCCGTCCTCGATCTCGTGATCGAGGATGCCGCCATTGTGGCTCATCTCGACCTCGCCCGAGAGCTTCTTGACCTTGCAGGTTCCGCACAGGCCGAATTCGCACGCGGCGGGGATTCTGACTCCCGAGGCGCGCGCCGTCTGCAGCACCGTCTGGCCGGCGACGCATGCGGCATCGACGTCCGAAATCGAGAACCGGATCGGCGTCGCGGCTTCGACAGGAATGGCTGCGCCGTCTCCGGTCGGCGAGGCGAACGGCGCCGGGATTTCCTCCACCAGCGGCGCTGCAAAGCTCTCCTGATGGTATCTCGCCATGTCGAAGCCGGCGGCTTCGAGCATGCCGCGCACGGCACGCATGAAGGGGTCGGGGCCGCAGCAGAAGATTTCGCGCTCTCGGAAATCGGGCGCCAAAAGCGGCAGCCGGATGGCGTCGATGCGGCCCATATGGCCGAACCAGCCTTCCCGGCTCGACCGCTCCTCGATCATGAAACCGAGCGACAGGCCGGGCATGCGGCTGCCGAGCAATTCCAGCTCCTTGCGGAAGATGATCTCTTCGGGGCGGCGGGCGCAGTTGACGAAGCCGACATCGGTCCATGGCGCGCAGTCATTCAGCCAGCGCAGCATCGACATCATCGGCGTCACGCCGGAGCCGGCCGAGATGAACAGATATTTGGCCGCCGGGTGGCTGTGCAGCGAAAAGTCTCCGGCCGGCCCATACGCCTTGACGTGCGAACCAGGCCTCAAATGGTCGAACATCCAGCGTGTGCCGGTGCTGCCGGCCTGCGCCTTCACCGTCACCGCGATCGAGAATGGCCGTGAAGGCGAAGACGACAGCGTGTAGGTGCGCATCAGCAACCCATCCGCTGTCGGCAGTTCCAGCGTCACGAACTGGCCCGGCTTGTAGCGGAACCAGGTCTGGTTGTCGGAGCGGAAGGTGAAGGTCTTTACATCAGGCGCCTCGTCGCTCACGCCGATCACTTCCAGCACCTGGAGCCTGTCGTTCCAGGGCGCCATCTGATCGAGATGGCGATAGAGGCCGAGATCCGTCATCGCATTCATCCCTTACCTCTCAAGCAACGCTGCGCAGGGCCGGCCGGCCGTCTTCGGCGAGGCGCGGACCGATGAAACGCGCGTACCAGTCGACGAACTGGATGACGCCGCCTTCGTGCAGTTCGGAATAGGGGCCGGGTTCATAGGCCGGCGACAGGATGCCGAAGGCGTTTTCCTCGACGATGCGACGATCCTGGCCGTTGGTCTCGGTCCAGACATGGGTGAGTTCGGCAAGGTCGTAGTCGACGCCCTCGACCGCGTCCCTGTGAACCAGCCATTTGGTCGTCACCGCGGTCTCGGTGGCGCTGATCGGCAGCACGCGGAACGTGACGGCGTGGTCGCCAAGGATGTGGTTCCAGGTCGTCGGATAGTGATAGAGCAGCAAGGAGCCGATGCGGTCGGTGGCAACGCCGTCGGACAGGTTCTTCTTGACCGCGCGTTTTCCCGTCATCGTATAACTGACGGCATCGCGCAGCAGCGGCGCGCGGGTGGCACGGTACTGTCCGGCCGGGTCGATGCGGAACCTGCTCGGCAGGCCGGCCGCCTCGCACTTGGCCCAGTGCGACAGCATCTCCGGGTCGCTGTCGGCGTCTTGCACGCCAGTCACGGTCGGCGCCTCCGGGAAGGTCTTGCAGAGCTCCGGATGGTTGCCGGCGCAATGATAGCATTCGCGGTTGTTTTCCCAGACCAGCTTCCAATTGCCCTTCTCGACGATGGTGCTCTCGAAGGCGACCTTTGCTTCGCGCAGCCGATGCGGCAGCAAATAGGGTTCGATCATCGTCCGCATCGGCGCGAAATCCGCCGGCTCGTCGGCGAGGCAAATGAAGATGTAGCCGCCGACGCTTTCGCAGGCGACCGGCTTCAGGCCGAACTGGCTCTTGTCGAAACCCTCGGCCATCTGCCTGGCGAACAGCAGCCTGCCGTCCAGTTCATAGGTCCACTGATGGTAGGGGCAGACGAGCTTCGCCGCCGTGCCCTTGTCTGTGTTGCAGACGCGGCTGCCGCGATGGCGGCAAGAATTGTGGAAGGCGTTGATGTTGCCCTTCTGGTCGCGCACCAGCACCACAGGATAGTCGCCGATCTGCACGGTGATGAAGCTGCCGGGCCGGGGCAGTTCGCAATCATGGCCGATGAACAGCCAGTCGCGGTACCAGATCAGCTCCATGTCGAGCTTGAAGTAGTCGGGATCGGTATAGAAGGGCTGCTCGAGCGAGAAGCCGTCCCTGCGGCCTTGCAGCCGTTTCAGCATGTCGTTGCGCGCATCCATGTCCTGTCCTCGCATTGAAGTCCTGTCCTCGCATCGAAGGACTGAACGGAGGGGAGAGAGGAAGGATCAAGCCGCGCGCCGGCTTGCGCCGGACATGCACCATCCGCCTCTTGACCGCCCGCCGCGATCAGTCGAGTCCAACATCTCGGGCTGGTTTCCGGGCTCTGGAGCTGTCCTTGCGGACTGTCGCGACACCTTCCCAGGCCTTTGCCCAGTGGTCTCCCGTTGCGACCTGAACTCCACCACCGTTGCGGGGGCAGCGCCGGATTCTGACCGGCTTCCCAATTCTCCGCCTCGTCGTCACGCGGCGGCACCTGAGATGGCAGGATCTAACCATGATCGCCGACTTGTCGTCGGCATGAAAACGACATCGCATCCATGCCGCGCGACACGCATTGGAAACGGCGCGGCCGCCGTTGCAGGGCAGAAAGCCTCAGGTCGCCGCCTCGGATTCCGTCTCGTGGCGGAGGCAAAAAAGGTTAACGGTTTCGAAAAGTGACTGTTAGCGCCCTCTAAAATCGAACCGAACGGTTCGTTTCTGTTGACGATGCGTGCAGGACGGTGTGAACACTGGGCCTTCGACACAGTTGGTGATCGCGCGACGCGTTTGCATAACCAACTGATAGTAAACAGAAAAAAACGAATGTTGAAGGCTCTGGCACAATTTCAAGTGGTGGAAACTTGGTCCACACGGAAAAACTTCGTGATTGGAAATGGCGGTATGGCTTTCCCACATCGGGGCTGTCCGAACGACGCGATTTCCTCCCAAGACACGCCGCTAGACGGACGGAAAAATACTGGAGTATCAAAAAATGAAAAAGATCATTCTCACTGCCGCCGCCCTTCTGGCTGTTTCCGGCAGCGCCTTCGCTAGTAGCGACCATTATGGTTCGAATGCCCCTGCGGCCACCGCCGTCGACAGCTCGTACACCGCTTCGACCAAGAAGTCGGAACCGGCTGCCCAGACGCCTGTCCAGGGTGCCGATCGCAACCTCTTCGGCAACAACTAACAGCCGATCTCCAGTTGACGGCGGGCCTTCCGCCGTCCTGGCGAAATTTGAGAATTCAGGAGACTTGAAATGAAGAAGATCGCTCTTGCTGCCGCCGCCGTCCTGGCCGTGTCGGGCAGCGCTTTCGCCGGCAGCGACAACTATGGCTCCAATGGCGCCAACCAGCCCGCGGCCACTTCGACGGA
>NZ_JAIUIF010000033.1:0-7497 GCF_020165475.1 Mesorhizobium sp. BR1-1-15
ACTTGCCGGCCCCGGTTCTTGAATGTTCGAGCGCCCTGGGAGGGTTGATGGACGGTGCGGCTCCGCTCTTGCGCATGGAAGGCATATCGAAGCGCTATGGCGGCGTGCGGGCGCTGGAGAAGGCCGACCTGTCGGTCGAGGCCGGCAGCATCCACGCCATCCTCGGCGAAAACGGCGCCGGCAAGTCGACGCTGATCAAGATCATGGCGGGCGTCGTTGCGCCCGACGAGGGCCGCATGGTGCTGGACGGGCGAGAGGCGACCTTCGCCTCGCCGGGCGCCGCGAACAAGGCCGGCATAGTTTGCATCTTCCAGGAGTTGTCGCTGATTCCCGAACTCAGCGTCGCCGACAACATCGTCATATCCGATCCGCCGAAACGCTTCGGCATGATCGACCGCAAGGCGCAGCGGCGCATCGCCGAGGACGCGCTGGCGCGTGCGGGAGCATCCGACATTCATCCGCTGGCGCTGGTCAAGGACCTGCCGCTGTCACGCCGGCAGATGGTCGAGATCGCCAAGGCATTGGCCAGGAAGCCACGCATCCTGATCCTCGACGAGGCGACCTCGGCACTGACGGCGGCGGATGTGTCGAAGATCTTCGCCGTGCTGAAGCGGCTGCGTTCGGAAGGGCTGGCGCTGCTCTACATCTCGCACCGCATGAACGAGATCGCCGAATTGGCGGACCAGTGCACGGTGTTCCGCAACGGCCGCAATGTCGCCAGCTATCCCGCCGGCTCGAAGAGCGACAGTGAAGTCGTCGAACTGATGATCGGGCGCGAATACAGCCATATCTTCCCGCCCAAGCCGACATTCGCGCCGGCCACCACCGCGCCGGTGCTCGAAGCCCGCAAGCTCTCCTGGACGGATCGCCTGCACAACATCTCGCTGTCGGTCAGGGCAGGCGAGGTGGTCGGCCTCGGCGGCCTCGACGGGCAGGGCCAACGCGAATTGCTGCTCGCTTTCTTCGGCGTCCTGCGTGGCCTTTCCGGCCAGATCCTGGTCGACGGTAAGCCAGTGGGCATCGCCAGCCCCGCCGCCGCACGCGAGAACGGCATCGGCATGGCGCTCATTCCCGAGGATCGCAAGACCGAAGGCCTGATGCTGCCGATGACGGTGCGCGAGAACCTGTCTTTCGCCGCGCTCGACCGGCTGTCGAAAGGCGGCATAATAGACCGCGCCGCCGAGCAGCGGCTTATCGACGACATGGTCGGCCTGCTGGCGATCAAGACGGCCGGCCTCGACATTCCGGTCGGCGCGTTGTCGGGCGGCAACCAGCAGAAGGTCGTCATCGCCAAATGGCTGATGCGCCAGCCGCGCATCATCCTGCTCAACGATCCGACGCGCGGCATCGATGTCGGCACCAAGCAGGAGCTGTATCAGCTGATGCGCAAGCTGGCGGACGCGGGGGCGGCAATCCTGTTCTATTCGACCGACTATGACGAGCTGATCGGCTGCTGCGACCGTGTGCTGGTGCTCTATGACGGGGCGGTCAAGCGCGAATTGGTGGGCGCCGAAATCACCGAACGGGCTCTGATATCAAGCGCGCTCAACATGCCTGGCGGGGATAGCCCGGTGAACCGGGGAGCGAACGCGTGAAAGGGATTTTGGCGTGAAGGATTGGCGCTACTGGTTGGCGGAGCAGCGCGGAACGCTGCTGGCGCTTGGCATCTTCATCGTCATGTTCGTCATCTACACCGCGAACCATCCGGCCGGCTTCACCGCCAATGTCGTGCAGACGGCGGCCAACAAGGGCGTGCTGCTGGCCTTCGTCGCCATGGCGCAGACGCTGGTGGTGATCACCGCGGGCATCGACCTTTCCGTCGGCATGATCTTCCTGTTGACCAACTGCCTGGCCTCGTGGCTGGTGGTGGGCACGCCGGTGCAGACGGCGCTTGGCGTGTTGGCGGTACTGGCCGTCGGACTGCTGTGCGGGGCGATCAACGGCGCCATCGTCATCTACGGGCGGCTGCAGCCGATCGTCGCCACGATCGCCACCGGCGCGGTCTATTATGGCATCGGGCTTCTACTGCGGCCGTTCCCGGGCGGATCGGTCAACGAGGATCTGGCTGACGCGCTGACGGGCCGTGTGTTTGACGTGGTGCCGGCCAGCATGGTTGTGCTCCTGGCCGTCGTGTTGGTGATCTGGGTGCCGTTCAGCCGTTCGGTGCTTGGCCGCGCGGCCTATGCGGCAGGGTCGTCGGAAATGGCGGCCTACATGTCAGGCGTGCCCATCCGGCGCGGCAAGTTCGCAGCCTATACGCTGGCGGGGCTGCTGGCCTCGATCGGCGGCCTGTTCCTGACGTTCTTCACCTATACGGGCGAAGCGGCCTATGCCAGCGGCAACTCCTACACGCTGTTTTCCATTGCCGCCGTGGTGCTGGGCGGCGTCTCGCTGTTCGGCGGCAAGGGGAGTGCCATTGGCGCGATCTTCGGCGCGCTCGCCTTCCGCACCATCGGCGATCTGTTGTTCGTCTTCGATTTCGATCCGCTGTGGCAGCCGCTGTTCCAGGGCGTTATCCTGCTGATCGCCGTCAGCCTCGGCGCCTTCGCCCTGTTTCGGGTCCGCAACCGGCTGGAGTGGTTCCTGTGAGCGAGACGACATTGGGTGGCCTCGCCGGCCGCATGCCGAAATTCATTCGCCGCGCCGATCCCGCGGTGTTGACGGCCTTTGCCTGCATCGTGGTCCTGCTCCTGCTGGGCAGTCTTTATTCGCGCAGCTTCCTGTCGCCTGAATATCTCTTGCAGCAGCTCAAGGTGGCCTCGTTTCTCGGCGTCATCGCCACCGGCATGATGCTGGTCATCCTGCTCGGCCAGATCGACCTGTCGGTGCCGTGGTCGGTGGCGGCGGGCGCGATGATGGCTTGCGCTGCGGCCGCCTATGGCCCGGCCGGCGTTGCGTTGGCCATTCCATTCGGCATCTTGTGCGGGGTGCTGATCGGCATCGTCAACGGCATCGGCGTCGCCTATTTGCGCATTCCCTCCATGATCATCACGCTCGCCACCAACGCCGTCGCGCAAGGGCTGATGGTGGTCTACACCGGCGGCTTCTCGCCCCAGGATTCGGCCACCGGCGCCATGCGCTACCTGGCTACCGGCTTTGCCATTCCGGGAGTTCCCAACGCGGTCATCATCTGGGCGCTGATCGGCGCCGCGATGGTGTTCGTTCTGACCCGCACCGGCTTTGGCCGCACCGTCTACGGCATCGGCAACCGCGAGCGTGCCGCCTACCTCTCCGGCATCGACACAAGGCGCGTGGTGATGATCGCCTTTGCCGTCTCCGGCGGGCTCTCCGCCTTCGGCGGGGTGCTGCTTGCCGGCTACGCCTCCAAGGCGGCGCAGTCGATGGGCGACGCCTATCTCCTGCCGTCGATCGCGGCCGTCGTGCTGGGCGGCACCTCGATCCTTGGCGGGCGCGGCTCCTATCTCGGCACTGTCGCCGGCGTCATCCTGATCACGCTCCTGCAATCCATACTGTCGGTCATGCAGATGCCGGAGGCGGGTAGGCAGATCATCTACGGCGTCGTCATCGTCGCCATGCTGCTGCTCTACGGCCGCGCGCCGGCAAGCCGCTAGACCATCGTGGCGGAAAGGACAGTTCAATCGCCGACAGGCACCGCGGGGCCGGCGCCGGTCATCGTGGCAATGGGCGTCGCCGGCTGCGGCAAGTCGGCCGTCGGCATGGCGCTCGCGGAGAGACTGGGCGCCGTCTTCATCGAAGGCGACCGGCTGCATCCACCGGAAAACGTCGCACGCATGGCCAGAGGCGAGCCGCTCACGGACACTTTGCGCGAGGGATGGCTCGATGCGATCGGCGAGCGCATCGCGGCCTCGGCCGGCAAAGGGCAGGGCGTTGTCGCCGCCTGCTCGGCGCTGAAGCGAAGCTATCGTGAACGACTGCGCGGTTTCCGCCGTGACATCGTCTTCCTTTACCTGGAGATCGATCCGGCCATGGCGAAGCTGCGGGTCGCCAGCCGCAAGGGCCATTTCATGCCGGCAAGCCTGGTCGACAGCCAGTTCGCCATTCTCGAGCCACCGGCGGCGGATGAGCGGGCGCTGACGCTCGATGCGACGCACCCGATCGCCGATCTCGTCGCCGAGGCGGTGCGCATGACGCGGCGGTTCTGAACCTTGATCGGCGCCATACCGGCATGCGACTTACGCCGGCAAGTGCGGCTCATGCGCAGGATCTAGATCTGCGACGTCAACTCGACCGGAAAATCATCATTGTCGGCATCGCGCATGGCGGCAAGGCTGCGGTTGTCCAGCACCTCAGCGATTGCCTGGCGCACCTCGAGCATCATGTGCCGGACCTGGCACGTCGCTTCGTCGCAATCCTCGCAGCGCTGATACTGCGTGCGGCTGGCGCATGGGATCGGCGCCAGCGGCCCGTCCAGCACACGCACCACATGGCCGATCTTGATCTCCGAGGCCGGGCGGGCGAGGCGATAGCCGCCTTCCTTGCCTTTGCGGCTCTGGACGAAGCCGGCATTGCGCAGCTCGCCCAGAATGGCATCGAGGAATTTTTTCGGGATGTTGTTGGCGACCGCGATGTCGTTGACGAAGGCCAATTGGCCAGCCGGCAAGCCGGACAGATGCACGAGGGCCTTGAGGCCGTATTTGCCTTTTTTAGTCAGCATGCCCGAGTCAACCCATGAAGCCCCAACAATCCGCATCTGGCGGCTGTTTGTGTGCAAATGATGACGGGGCTTGTGGAGCGCTGCCGTTTCGCGAACAAGCCGATTTGTCGGCACGTTAGGCGCAAACGCGTTGATTCTTCGTAACCTTTTGCGCGGCTGGCGTCGTATTTGCCATATTTTGCCGCAAACGGCGAAAGCCGGCAAAGCGCCGGCTTTCCTGATTTGCTTACCGTAACGTGCTATCGCGCCGCGAAAACCTTATCGGCTGCCATAGGCCTGGTCGAGCAGGCCGCCGGCGGCGAAATGCTCTTTCTGGATGTTGTCCCAGCCGCCGAAGACGTTTTCCACCGTCAGCAGGCGCACGTCCGGGAAGTCGGCCTTGTGTTTGGCGGCGACGGCCGTGTCGCGGGCGCGCAGGCCATTGTCAGCGGCGATGTCCTGCCCCTCGGGCGTATAGAGGAAATCGAGATAGCTTTTGGCCAGATCACGCGTGCCATGTTCGTCGGCGACCTTGTCGACGATCGCCACCGGGAATTCTGCCAGCAGGCTGACGGAAGGCGTGACCTGCTCGAATTTGTCGTCGCCATACTCCTTGCGGATGCCGCGGGTTTCGGATTCGAACGTGATCAGCACGTCACCGATCTCGCGCTGCACGAAAGTGGTGGTGGCTGCGCGCCCGCCGGTGTCGAAGATCGGCACGTTGTTGAACAACTTGGTGATGAATTCCTTCACCTTGGCGTCGTCGCCCTTGAAGGCCTCCTTGGCGTAGGCGGTCGCCGCCAGATAGGTGTAGCGCGCATTGCCCGAGGTTTTCGGGTTGGGGAAGATCACCTGCACGTCGTCGCGCACCAGGTCGTTCCAATCCTTGATGTGCTTGGGGTTGCCCGCCCGCACCAGGAAGGACGGCAGCGAATAGAAGGGCGAGGCGTTGTCGGGAAAATCCTTCTGCCAGTCGGCCGAGACGAGGCCCTTCTTGACCAGGAAGTCGATGTCGGTGACCTGGTTGAAGGTGACGACATCAGCGCCGAGCCCTTCGGCGATGGCGCGTGCCTGAGCCGAGGTGCCGGCATGCGACTGGTCGATGCTCACGCCCGGGTGCTTCTCGATGAATGCCTTGTTGACCTGGACGAACAGTTCGCGGCCGACGTCATAGGAGGCGTTGAGCAGCTTGTCGGCAGACCAGGCTTGGGAAGATGCGAGGAACAGGCCGGCGACGGTGGCGACGCCGAGGAGAAATCGCTTCATGAAATAAGACTCCGTGTAGTGCTTAATCACCTGACCATAGTCCTGCGCCACTTGCCCGACGAGGCACGTGCAATAGTTTCGCGGTGCCACCGTAAGAAAAAATGTCGTCATGAACGCTGTCATTAGAATTTTGTTCCGCCCAATATGCATATACAAAGGAGGCAACCATGCCCCAACACCGCCATTCAACAACGCGGCCGTCGAAGGAGGCGAAGCTGTTTCGCAATAACCGCAGCCAGGCGGTGCGCATTCCTGTCGAGTTCGAGCTCCCCGGCGAGAAGGTCCTGATCAGCCGTGAAGGCGACCGCCTTGTCATTGAGCCGATCCGCAAAGCTGGGCTCGGCGCGTTGCTCGCCCAATGGGCAAACGAGCCGCCGCTCGGCCCCGAGGACGATCTTCCCGAAATCAATGATGCGCCAGTCGAATCCGAGGACATTTTTTGATGCGGTTCATGCTGGACACCAACATCATCAGTGACATGATCCGAAATCCGGCTGGCAAAGCCGCCAATGCAGTGGAGCGCGAGGGAGACGACGCCATTTGCACAAGTATCGTGGTTGCCTCGGAATTGCGATATGGCTGTGCCAGGAAGGGATCAACCAAGCTGCTCAAAAAAGTCGAGCAATTGCTGGCTGAGATTCCGGTCTTGCCGCTCGATGTGCCGGCGGATGCAGAGTATGGCGCCCTTCGTGCAGAACTGGAGGCCGCCGGCCAACCCATTGACTATACGACCTTTTTATTGCTGCGCACGCCTGCGCTGTGGGCATCACTTTGGTAACGGCCAATACGGGCGAGTTCATCCGAATCCGCAACCTCAAGATCGAGAACTGGCTGGAGTAGTGCTCGGTCTAATATCAAGCAGCCGGAAACAGCTTCCAGCGGCCCGGGCGGAATGCTACCCGGCTCTTCTGCGCCGCGGGATGGTCGACGGGCAGCTCGATCTCGACGCGCTGGCGTTCGCCGCCGATCTCGAGTTCCACCCGGCGGGTGCCGGCGACGCGGCGGCTGGCGACCACCGTGCCGGCGATGCAGCCAGAGCAGCCGCTCAGCAATTCGACGTCGTGCGGGCGGAAGTACAGCCTGGCGTTGCCGCTGGCGGCCTCCGGCGCCGACAGCCCGATCGGGCGATCGGCGAGCCAGACCTCGCCATTCTCGACCTTGACGGGAAGCGAGCTCGATTCGCCGATGAAGCCATAGACGAAAGGCGAGTTCGGCCTGTCATAGATGTCGTCGGCGGTGCCGACCTGCTCGATGCGGCCCTGGCTCATCACCACGACGCGGTCGGCAAGCTCCAGCGCCTCTTCCTGGTCGTGGGTGACGAAGACGGTGGTGTGGCCGGTGGCGTCATGGATGTCGCGCAGCCAGCGGCGCAGTTCCCGGCGCACCTGCGCATCGAGCGCGCCGAACGGCTCGTCGAGCAGAAGCACTTTGGGTTCGATCGCCATGGCGCGCGCCAGCGCGACGCGCTGGCGCTGGCCGCCGGATAGCTGCGCCGGATAGCGCTTTTCCAGGCCCGAGAGCTGGACCAGGTCGAGCAGCTCGGAGGCGCGGCGGCGGATCTCCTGCGCCGGCGGCCGCGTCGAGCCCTGCCGGACCTTGAGGCCGAAGCCGATATT
>NZ_JAIUIF010000034.1:0-4665 GCF_020165475.1 Mesorhizobium sp. BR1-1-15
TGAACCGCTTCGACGCCAAAACAGAAGCGGACAGATCATGTGCTACCAAACCGGACAACTTGATTAGCTACCGACAGAGGAAGTCGACAGAGGTGTCGACAGGGGAAGTCGACGCCATGCGCGTTTGCGTGCCGGGCCGATATCGGCGATGCCGCCAGCCCGAGATCGGACGGCTGCAATATTAGGCTTTGCTTGCTATAGTCACATGTCGGCGCCGCGCTGAGGTCGGCCCGGATGGAGACCATGACCATGACAGACGATCGCCAGGAGCGCATTCGCAGCCGCGCACATCATATCTGGCAGGAAGAAGGGCAACCGGCCGGACAGCATGAGCGCCATTGGCAACAGGCGACGGCCGACATCGACCAGGAGGACGCAGGGTCATCCGCGGTGAAGAAGCCAGCAAGAAAGGCGGCCGTCGCCAGCAAGGCAAAAACCGCGCCCAAAGAGGCCAAGACCGCCGCCAAGCCCGGCAAGCCAAAAAAGGCGGCCAAATAAGACCTGGCCATAGCGGAGCCGATGGCTCGTCGTTGGCCCTGCCGCAAGGTCAGGCGCTAAGGTTTCACGCGGCCGCCGCAACCGTCCGACCCAGCCCGCCATGCAGGTCGAGGCAGCGGGCGAACCACTGCGCCACGACATCGTGGTCGTCGAGCAATGGGTAGGGCGAGGCGATGCGTGCCCATTGCAGCGCGCCGAACACGATATAGTCGGCAAACAGGGGCGAATCTCCGCCTATGAATGGCTGATAGGCGAGCATCGAGCGCAGCGGCTCCAGCGAAGCCCTGAAATTGCCAAGCCCGGCGTCCCGCGCGGCCATCACCTCTTCCAGGCTCTTGCCCAGGCGCTGCTCCCGGCTCTGGCGGAAATAGGCGGCGTTCTCCGTATCCTGCATGGCATAAAGGTCCATGATCGCGGCGGTGGTCACATAGGGATGGATGGTCAGTTGCGACCAGCGCTCGATGAAGCGCGCCATGGCCTTGCCGCCTTCGCCGCCAAACAGCGACGGCCGGTCCGGATAGGTTTCGTCGAGATAAAGCGCGATGGCGAAGGAATCCGCGACGACCGTCTCGCCGTCGCGGATCACCGGCACGAGTTTCGATGCGCCGCCCTCGACGCGGGGCACTTCGAGAAAACGCGTCGGCACCGCGCTGATCTCCAGCCCCTTATGCGCCAGCGCCATCGTCGCCTTCCAGCAATGCGGGCTGAACGGGCGGGTGGCGTCGCGTCCGACGAGATCATAAAGCAGAATGGTCATTGGCGGCGGCTTCCTTGCGGTTTAGGTATCCCGCAACGCCTCGACACAGGCCGGCGGGAGAAAAGATGAAACGGCACTTCATGATGTTTGCGGCCTATAATCAATGGGCCAATGGCCGCATCTACGATGCCGCCGCCGATCTCGACGAAGAGGAATTCAATCGCGACGTCGGCGCTTTCTTCGGCTCGATGAAGGGCACGCTCAACCATCTCCTGGCCGCCGATCGCATCTGGATGAAGCGCTTTACCGGCGAGGGCGATGCGCCGACGGCGCTGGACGCCATACTGTACCAGGCGTTGCCGGGCCTGCGCATGGCGCGCGAGGCGGAGGACCGGCGGATCGTCGACTGGGTTGGCGGTTTGAGCGACAAGGCGCTGTCGGGCCGCTTTATATACATGACGGTATCGGACATGCGCACCGTCTCGCAACGGCTGGCTCCGGCGCTCGACCACGTCTTCAACCACCAGACCCACCACCGCGGCCAGGCCCATATGATCCTGACGGTTCTGGGCCGCCCTTCAGTGCAGCTCGATCTGGCGCATTTCCAGCGCACCGAGGAAGGGCGCGCATACGCCTGATTTCGGCCGCCGGCTGCGATAGAGCAGTTTTCACCGTTTCACGGAAACTGCGAACTGAGGGCCGAAAGACGTTGGAGCGCGTTATGACCGACGGCGCGTGTTTTACAGATATTGGCCTTCCAACCGGGCCGCCTAAGTCTGCCGACCCGAAAAATTAGCTTTTCTAGTTTGCACGGAGCCGATTTCCCTAAAAAATATTTGACTGCAAGTCTTGATTCGTTTTGAGATTTGCTGGTCCGTTTGGGGGACGCGGTTAAATAAATGCATCGACGAAATTCTTCTCTGGGGTAGATGATTTTGTCGCAAATAGGGTGAAAGATTTGTCAAATATCGAGGATAAGACCGTTATCGAGCTGACCGCTGACATTGTCTCGGCCTATGTCGGCAACAACCCGCTGCCGGTTTCCGGCCTGCCTGACCTGATTGCCAGCGTCAGTGCCTCGGTGCGAAAGCTCGGAGGTGCCGTTGTCGCGGAAAGCCCAAGCCTGGTTCCTGCGGTGAACCCGAAGAAGTCGGTTTTTCCCGACTACATCGTCTGCCTGGAAGACGGCAAGAAATTCAAGTCGCTCAAGCGGCACCTCAGGACGGACTATGGGCTGAGCCCGGATGAGTATCGCACCAAATGGGGCCTGCCGCCCGACTATCCGATGGTCGCTCCGAACTACTCAGCGACACGGTCAGCGCTGGCGAAGTCGACGGGACTTGGCCGCAAGCCGGCAGCGCCGGCCCCCGTGGCCAAGGCGACAAAGCGCGGCAAAGCCAGCGCCTGAGCGCGGCCGACCGCAGCCGGAAGCCTCTGAGCTGCGATGTTGACGGCGCCATTGCGCGCGCCGTTTTCATGCCTTGCGTGGCCAACCGGCCCGCAAGGTCTTGCGAAGCGCCGGTCTCCCGTGCAAAAGCGCGGCCATGCTTATCATCAACGACCTCTCGCTGCGCATGGCGGGGCGCTTGCTTCTCGACCATGCCTCGCTGACCTTGCCGGCCGGCACCAAGGCCGGACTTGTCGGCCGCAACGGTACCGGCAAGACCACGCTGTTCAAGGCCATAACAGGCGATTTCCCTTCCGAGACGGGCTCGATCAGCCTGCCGAAGAACACGCGGATCGGCCAGGTGGCGCAAGAAGCGCCCGGAACCGAGGAGCCGCTGATCGAGATCGTGCTCAAGGCCGACCTCGAGCGCACGGCGCTGCTCGAGGAGGAAAAGACGGCGACCGATCCGCACCGTATTGCCGACATCCATATGCGGCTGGCCGATATCGACGCGCATTCGGCCGAGTCGCGCGCCGCCACCATCCTGGCCGGTCTCGGCTTCGACGACGCCGCGCAGCGCCGCCCGGCCTCCTCGTTTTCCGGCGGTTGGCGCATGCGCGTGGCGCTCGCTGCCGTGCTGTTTTCCGAACCCGATCTTCTGCTGCTCGACGAGCCCACCAACTATCTCGATCTCGAAGGCACGCTGTGGCTCGAGAACTATGTTTCCAAATATCCGCACACGGTGCTGCTGATCTCGCACGATCGCGACCTGCTTAACCGCGCCGTCAACTCGATCGTCCATCTCGACCAGAAGAAGCTGACCTTCTGGCGCGGCGGCTACGATCAGTTCGAACGCCAGTACACCGAGCAGAAAGAACAGCAGGAAAAGGGCCGCATCAAGCAGGAAGCCGCCCGCAAGCATATGGAATCCTTCGTCGAGCGTTTTCGCGCAAAGGCATCCAAGGCAAGACAGGCTCAGTCCCGCATCAAGGCGCTTGAAAAGATGAAGCCGATCACGGCCATCGTGAACGACACGGTGCGGCCATTCTCTTTCCCGGAGCCGGTGAAGACGGTGGCCTCGCCGATCGTCGCGCTGAACAATGTCAATGTCGGCTATACACCCGGTGAGCCGATCCTGAAGAAGATGACCTTGCGCATCGATGCCGACGACCGCATCGCGCTGCTGGGCGCGAATGGCAACGGTAAGTCGACCTTCGCCAAGCTTCTGTCCGGCCGCCTGAAGCAGGAGACCGGCACCATGACCGTGGCGCCCGGGCTGAAGGTGGCGATCTTCGCACAGCACCAGCTCGACGATCTCAGGCCTGAGGAAAACGCCTACGAGCATGTTCGCAGGCTGATGCCGGAAGCGCCGGAATCGAAAGTGCGCGGCCGTGTCGCCCAGTTTGGGCTCACCACCGAAAAGATGAACACGGCGGCGAAAGACCTGTCCGGCGGCGAGAAGGCGCGGCTGTTGATGGGTCTGTCGGCCTTCGAGGGGCCGAACCTGTTCATCCTTGACGAGCCGACCAATCATCTCGACATCGACAGCCGCGAATCCTTGATCCATGCGCTGAATGAGTTCCCCGGCGCCGTCATCCTGATCTCGCACGACCGCCATCTCCTGGAAGCGACGGCGGACCGGCTGTGGTTGGTCAAGCATGGCGCCGTCAACCCCTATGACGGCGACCTCGAAGACTACAAGACGCTGGTCACAGGCGTGTCCGGCGACCGGCGCGAGCGGCGCGAGGCGGAAAAAGCCTCGAAGGCCGACCGCCGCCGCGAGGCGGCCCAGCGCCGCGCCGCCTTTGAGCCGCTGGCCAAGGAAATTCGCGCCACCGAAGCGCTGATGGACCGCATCCGCAAGCGCATCGACGGCATCGAGGACGAACTGGCCAACCCAGCAATCTACGAAAAGGATCCCTCGACGGCGACAAGGCTGGCGAAGGAGCGATCGCAACTCGCCCAGACGCTCGCCGGCCACGAGGAAAAGTGGCTGACCATGTCGGCCGAATACGAGGAAGGCACGGCGGAGTAGTTACCCTCCCCCTTGTGGGGAGGGTCGATCCGCGAAGCGGAGCGGGTT
>NZ_JAIUIF010000035.1:0-1258 GCF_020165475.1 Mesorhizobium sp. BR1-1-15
AGCCAAGCCAAGCCAAGCCAAGCCAAGCCAAGCCAAAGCGTTCAGGGCCAAGCCTCGGTCGTTCCATGCCTCGGGGCCAAGACGAGCTCTCAGCTCGCGCGGCGGAAAATTGGGCTTCCCAGAGCCGAGGCCAGCCTCGAAAATGCAAAATGGATTCAGCCGGCAGGATTCCATCTCAGCCGGCTTCAGCGCCAGCTGTCCCGGCGGGATCGCGAGGAGCAGATCCCACCTATCGGCTGCAGGCGCGATCCCCGATCGCGACGGCCCGACTGAGGCGATATCTCGGTTATGCCGAATCAAGCGATCCGAACCTGTCTGCGAGACAATCGGACCAAAATGCAGGTTGGTCGACGTCGGTCGAAATTGCTAATATCTGACATCTATTGCTAAATCCGTGCCGTGATCCCATGTCTCTTTCCGGGAGGTTGTCATGCCCAACTACGCTCTGAACGACCACTATGAGCGCTTCATCAGGAAACAGCTCGAATCAGGTCGCTACAACAATGCCAGCGAGGTTGTTCGCGCCGGCCTGCGCATGCTCGAGGATTTCGAGGCGGAGCGGGAAAGATGGCTGCGCGAGGAAATTCCGGGCCGCTTGGCCGAGCTCCAGCAGGATCCAGCTAAAGGAATTCCGGCCGATGTGGTTTTTTCTCGGCTGGAGGCGCGCCATCGCGCGAAACAGGCGAAAGCCAAGTAGGGGATGGTCTATCGGATCGTCTTTCATCCCGCCGCACAAGCCGAACTCGAACGGCTCTATGACGACATAGCCGAGCGCGCATCGCCGGCGATCGCCTGGAATTTCGTCGCGGGTATTCAAGACCATTGTCTCGGTCTATCGACTTTTCCACAGCGTGGCACCGAGCGGCGCGAGATCATGCCCGGACTGCGGATCATCGGCTACCGACGGGCGGTCAGCATTGCCTTTGCGGTCGAGGGCGAGCAGGTGCTGATCCTGGGCATCTTCTACGCAGGCCGGAACATCACACCGGAATTGCTGGAGGATCGCCGCTGAAAGCCGCTCTGGCAAGATCCGCGGCCGTCGGGCGGACAGCGATTTTCAAAGCGAGGCATACGGTCCGAAGCGAGCATCCCAGGCGCGACCAAGCGCAAAAAGCGATGTGGAAACTCAGCCTAGCCAACTCACGAATTTCGACCCTGCGGATATCTCCACCAGAAATCGAAAAAACTTCTTGGATCGGTGTTGACAGTTTGTCGGGGTGGCGACTATATACGCCTCACGAACGAGGGCGGTGCGCCG
>NZ_JAIUIF010000036.1:0-1069 GCF_020165475.1 Mesorhizobium sp. BR1-1-15
GCACTTGCCTGGTCGAGCTGGTCGAGGGCTTTCTGCAAGGTCTGGTCCATCACGCGGTCCCTTTCGGCTTGGGCGAGGGCGACTTTGGCGAGGGCGACTTGGGCGGCGGGGGCGACTTGGGCGGCGAGGGCTTGGATGCGGCAGCTTTCCTGGGCGCGGCTTTCTTGGGCGCCGAAGCATCAGCGACCATTGTGCTGGCCGGGATCGCCGGCGGTTCGATATATTGGCCCTTTGGCGGCTGCTGGTCGGCCTTGGCGAAGGCCGGATGGACGATCTTGCCGCCGTCGGTCAGCATGGTCGCCTTGACCAGGTCGTCATCGCGATTGATGGCAAGCGTCTTCGTCGCCTTGTCGACCAGGGTCTCGAGGAAAGCAAAAAGGTTCCTGGCGTAGAGCAGCGAGGCGGAGGCCGCGACGCGGCCCGGCACGTTGAGATGGCCGACGATCTTGACGCCGTTGGCCGTCGTCACGACCTTGCCAGGCACAGCGCCCTCGACATTGCCGCCGCGCTCCACCGCAAGATCGACGATCACCGAACCAGGCTTCATCGAGGCGACCATGTCAGCCGACACCAGCCTCGGCGCCGGGCGGCCGGGGATCAGCGCCGTGGTGATGACGATGTCCTGCTTGGCGATGTGCTCGGCGGTCAGCGCCGCCTGCTTGGCCTGGTAATCCTTGGACATCTCCTTGGCGTAGCCGCCGGCGGTCTCGGCCGCCTTGAACTCTTCGTCCTCGACGGCGAGGAACTTTGCGCCAAGCGAGGCGACCTGTTCCTTGGCGGCGGGGCGCACATCGGTCGCGGTGACGACCGCGCCGAGCCGGCGCGCTGTGGCGATCGCCTGCAGGCCGGCAACGCCGACGCCCATGATGAACACCTTGGCGGCAGGAACAGTGCCGGCCGCCGTCATCATCATCGGCAGCGCGCGATCGTATTCGGCTGCGCCGTCGATCACCGCCTGGTAGCCGGCAAGGTTAGCCTGCGAGGACAAGACGTCCATCGACTGGGCGCGCGTGATGCGCGGCATGAATTCCATCGCAAAGGCCGTCACCCCGGCCTTGGCCAGCGCCGC